>JBGUPS010000018.1:0-12461 GCA_045130395.1 Candidatus Cryptobacteroides sp. | reverse complement strand
CGGAGAAGTGGCCGATGCTCAGATGGCGTCCGATGCGCTTACTTTTGTAATCAAGACATATGCCCGCACATTCCAAGAGCAGATGAGTTCATATCCGGAAGCGCAAAAGCAACTTTTGATTGCCATTGCCAAGGATGGACATGCACAGCAGGTTACATCTGTCGCTTTCTGCAAGAAACATTCAATGAAAAGCCCAAGCACCGTGCAAAGCGCCTTGAGGGTTCTCCACGACAAGGGAATCGTCAGGAAGGACGGGAACAGTTACTCTGTCACGAACCGGCTGCTGGGGATTTGGTTGGCGAGGGAGTATTGACCACAAACAAAGGTCTCGTACGCTCACAAAAAAAGCAGCCTTCGAAAAGGCTGCTTTCTGTGAGCGGAAAACGAGACTCGAACTCGCGACCCCGACCTTGGCAAGGTCGTGCTCTACCAACTGAGCTATTTCCGCAGTGCTGTAATGAGCTCCCGTGTCAAACGGGATTGCAAATATACGGCAATTTTTTGAACTTGCAAAAAATTTTACAAGTTTTTTACTTTTCTTTGTAGCCGGCGGAAAGCTGGCGGAGGCGCAAAACACGTCTAACGCTCTCATCTATACGGGCTTCCGTCAGTCTCCCCTGCTCTACGGCGTTTAACACCGCATTGAAGCAGGCCGGGTAATCTTTTACGCAAAGCAACACATCCACGCCGGCCTCCAGGGCCAGGACGCAAGCCTCGGGCACCGGGAACTGCCGGGCAATCGCCCCCATCTCCATGGCGTCGGAGATAATCACGCCCTTATAACCCAGTTCGCCGCGCAGCTTGTCCTGCAGCACCACCGAGCTCAGCGTAGAAGGCAAGTCAGTGCCGGTAACGGCCGGAAGCGCAATATGGGCCGTCATCACCAGCATAGCGCCGGCCTTAATACCCGCCTTGAAAGGCACCATCTCGCAGGACTTGAGCTCCTTCCAGGACTTGCCGCTCACGGCATAGCCGAAGTGGGTATCGGCACGGGTATCCCCATGTCCCGGGAAATGCTTCAGGCAACTCAGGATGCCCGCCTTCTGCATGCCTTTCACATAGGCCGATACGCATTTGGCCGCCACCTTCGGGTCATCGGAAAAAGCACGCGTACCAATGACGATATTTTCCGGGTTGGTGTTCACATCGGCCACAGGCGCAAAGTCGATGTCAAGGTCGTATTCGGCCAGATACGTGCCGATGGTGCAGGCCGCCTCCCCTGCCGCCTGCGGGTCGGACAGCGCCGCCATGCTCTCGTACTGCGGCAGGCCGAAGGCCGGGTTCTTGGCCAGCCGGGCCACGCGTCCCCCTTCTTCATCGATACTCAACATCGGATGGCCGGGCAAGGCGTGAAGCTCCTCTACGAAGGCCCTCAACTGCTCCGGATCCTTGATGTTATGCGCGAAGAGCGTGATGCCGCCCACGGGATACTCCGCCGTCAGGGCGCGCATCTGGTCATTCACCGCCTGTAGCGCAAAGGCCGGCAACTCGTCACTGGCGACATAATGGATGGTGGTGTCCAGGGACTCCGCCCGAAGGAAGAACAACTGGCCCACCTTCTCCCGCAGGGTCATCTGCGCGAGTTCCTTTTCCACCAGCGCCTCATCGACACGAGGTGCCAGCGTGCAGGACACAAGGAAGGCGCCGGCTATCGCCAGCGCCCCCATCAAACGTTGAATTTTGCCTCGCATTACAGTTCCCAGGCCAGGGCCGATGCACCCAGGATAGCGGCATCGGACTCCTTGAGAGAAGAGTAAATGAGCTTTACCTTGTCGCGCCACAGAGGAAGCACGTTGGCATTCATGGCCGTAAGGATGGGCTCCGTGAGGAACTCCTTGGAACGGGCCAGACCGCCGAAGAGCACGATGGCTTCCGGAGCGGAGAACTCAATGAAATCGGCCAGTTTTTCGCCGAGGATACGACCGGTGAACTCGAAGATCTTGAGAGCCATCTTGTCACCATCCTTGGCAGCCTCATACACGTCCTTGGAAGTGATGCGGTCCAGGGAGCGGAGCTCGGAAGGTTCGTCGCTCATCTCCAGCCATTCGCGGGCGGTACGGGCAACACCCATAGCGCTGCAATAGGCCTCCAGGCAACCATGCTTTCCGCAGCCGCACTGACGGCCGTTGTGACGCACGGCGCAGGTGTGACCCAGTTCGCCGGCAAAGCCGTCGTGGCCATAGACCACCTCTCCGTTAATCACGATACCGGAACCCACGCCGGTGCCCAGGGTGATCATGATGAAGTTCTTCATACCACGGGCGGCGCCATAGGTCATTTCGCCCACGGCGGCGGCATTGGCATCATTGGTCAGGGACACGGGAATGCCGTTCATCTGCTCGCTCAGGAGCTTGGCGAATTCTACCCGTTCATGGGCCCACTTGAGGTTGGGAGCATTCTCGATGCAGCCGGTGTAGTAGTTGCCGTTGGGGGCGCCTACGCCGATGCCACGGATGCGGCCTTCTGCCTTGGCCGCCGCGATGATGCGGTTCAGGGCCTCTGCCAGCTCTGCGATGAAAGTTTCTACAGTATCATGGGTATCCGTACGGATAACCGTCTGTTCCACAACAGTACCACGGGCATCCACGATGCCGCATTTGGAGGTCTGTCCTCCAACGTCGATACCAATTACTAAGTCTTGTGCCATAATTAATTAAGCTTTTTTCACTTTGGAGCCGATAGCGGCGAAGTACAGGATGAAGCCCACGCAGGCGGCCAGGAGCCAGTAGCTGGGCATGTAGCCGATGGCATCGGCGATGGCGTTCTGGATGAGCGGAACGATACCGCCACCCACTACCATGGCCATGAAGATACCGGAAGCCTGGTTGGTGGAAGCGCCCAGACCTTCGCAGGCGAGGTCGAAGATGGTGCCCCACATCACGGAAGTGCAGAGACCGCAGATAACCAGCAGCAGGGCTGCGATGGGAACCTGCACCATGCCGAAGCCCTGTCCCTTGAACACAGGCATGGAAACCATGGAGCTGTTGCCCAGGATGATGGCCAGGACGATGAGGATGAGAGCCACGGCGCTGGCAGTGGTGAGCTGAGCGCGGGCGCTTACCTTACCGGAAATCACGGAAGAGGTGAGACGGCCGATGAGCATGAGGAACCAATAGGTACCAGCCACGAAACCGGCGATGGCAACAGCGGTGGAAGGATCCATACCGGCACCCTTCACAGGATCGGACAGATAGAAGTTGAGGGTTCCGGGGATACCGACCTCAACACCCACATACACGAAGATGGCAACTACGCCCATCACGAAGTGCTTGAACTTCATGGGGCTCACGGCGTTGGAAGAATCCTTCACAGCTTCCGGATCCTTGATGTCCACGAACAGGAGCACGATGAACGCGAAGGCGAACACGCCCAGGGCCAGGAACAGCACGGGGTTCACATCGGCAATCAGGGTGTCCTTGGTGAGGGTGCCGATGAGGGCGCCCACCAGCATGGGAGTAAGGGTACCCATGAGGGAGTTGAAGGAGCCGCCAATCTGGATGTACTGGTTGGAACGAGCACCGCCCAGGAGCTTGAGCATGGGGTTCACCACGGTGTTGAGCATGCACATGGAGAAGCCGGCCACGAAGGCGCCCAGCAGATACACGAAGAAGTTGGCAGGAAGGCCGAGGAGCTTGCCGCCTACGCCCACGATACCGGAAAGATACTGGACGAAAACGCCAATGAAGCCTACTGCGATGGCGATGAGGGCTGTTTTCTTGTAGCCGAACTTGGTGAGCATTCTACCGGCCGGGATACCCATAATGGCATAGGCCAGGAAGTTCATCATGTTACCCATCATGCCCCAGAAGTTGGAGCCCTCGATGCCGGGCTGCATCTTCCAGATATTGCCAATGGGAGCGGCCAGGTTGGTCACAAACGAGATCATACCGAACAGGAAGATCATCGCTATAATAGCAATAATGCTGCTGTTACCTTTTTTTGACATGGTTTTGTGGTTTTATGAATTAGTTTTGTCTTTTCAAGTGGTTACAGTTCCCAAATATACTAATTTTTTTACGGACTTGTACCCCGGGGTACAAAAAAAACGCCCAACCATCTGGAATGGCTGGGCATTTTTGTAAGGGCGAGTGAAAACTCTTACTCGGCTGCCGGAGCTTCGGCGGCGGGAGCGGCTTCCTCTGCAGGAGCGGCTTCGGCCTTCTTGGCGCGGCTGCGACGGGTGGTTTTCTTGGCCTCTTTCTTGGTGGAAGCCAGGGCGGCCTCGTTGAAGTCCACGAACTCTACCAGAACCATTTCTGCGGCGTCACCGCTGCGGAAACCGGTGTGGAGGATACGGAGGTATCCACCGGGACGGTCTGCCACCTTAGGGGCGATGGTGCGGAAAAGTTCGGCCGTTGCCTCTTTGTCTTTCAGGTAGCTGAAAACAACGCGGCGGGAGTGCGTAGTGTCTTCCTTGGACTTGGTGATGAGGGGCTCTACATAAGGCTTCAGGGCCTTTGCCTTGGCCTCGGTAGTGGTGATCCTCTTCTTCAGGATGAGGGAGGATGCCATGTTGGCGAGCATCGCCTTGCGGTGACCGCTCTTGCGACCAAGATGATTGACTGCTCTATTGTGTCTCATTGTTAAACGATCTTTTTCTTAGGTTCAATATTGTACTTGGTGACATCCATTCCGAAGGAAAGCTTCATCTTCTCCACCAGGAGGTCGATCTCGTTCAGGGACTTGCGGCCAAAGTTGCGGAACTTCATGAGTTCGCTGCGGCTATAGGACACAAGGTCTGCGAACGTGTCGATATCGGCCGCTTTCAGGCAGTTGAAGGCTCTTACGGAAAGGCCCATGTCGGAAAGCTTGGTGAGCAGAAGATGACGCATTCTCAGGGACTCCTCGTCAAGCTCTTTGCTCTCGGTCTCTACGGCCGATTCGATGGCGATTTTCTTGTCGTCGGTGAAGAGCTTGAAGTGATAGATGAGGATGTTGGCTGCATCCTGCAGGGCGGCTTCCGGAGAGATGGAACCGTCTGTGACAATCTCAAGGTTGAGCTTCTCGTAGTCCGTCTTCTGTTCCACGCGGTAGTTTTCCACGGTCCAGTTGACTTTACGGATAGGCGTGTAGATGGCGTCCACGGGCAGTGTGCCGATGGGCGTGTTCTCGTCGCGGAGTTCCTCAGCGGGAACGAAGCCGCGGCCCTTGGTGATGGTCAGGGAGATGGTAATCTTGACGGAGGGCTCCAGCGAGCAGATGTGCAGCTCGGGATTCAACACCTTGAAAGAAGACAATCCTTTGGAGATGTCCTCAGCGGTAAACTCCTGCTTGCCGCTGATTGTGATATTCGCCACCTCGGAGTCTACAGTGTCCACCATCCGACGGAAGCGTACCTGCTTCAGGTTCAGGATGATGTCCTGCATTCCCTCAATCACGCCGGGGATGGTCTGGAACTCGTCCTGAACACCCGCGATCTGGATCTGAGAGATAGCGAAACCTTCGAGAGAGTTGAGAAGGATGCGACGGAGGGCGTTGCCGATGGTCTGTCCGTAGCCAGGCTCAAGGGGCCTGAACTCGAAACGTCCCACGGTCTCGGTGCCTTCGAGCATGATCACCTTGTCCGGTTTCTGAAATGCTAAGATTGCCATAATTTTATACGGTGTTAAATCTGTTACTTGGAGTAGAGGTCAACGATAAGCTGCTCGTTGATGTTCTCGGGGATTTCCTCGCGGGCGGGAACGTTCAGGAACTTGCCGCAGAGGTTGGCAGCATCCAGCTCCAGCCAGGAATACTTGGTGGCTGCGGCCAGGCTGTTCTGGATAACCTCAAGGCTCTTGGAGCGCTCGCGGACAGCGATTACCTGACCGGGCTTCACCTGGCAGGAAGGAATGTTGCAGATTACACCATCCAGGGTGATGTGGCGGTGGAGGACCAGCTGACGGGCAGCGGCGCGGCTGGGAGCGAAGCCCAGGCGGTACACCAGGTTGTCCAGACGGGCCTCAAGCAGGAGAACGAGGTTCTCACCGGTCTGACCCTTCATGCGGGCAGCACGGGCGTAGGTGTTACGGAACTGACGCTCCAGCACACCGTACATGTACTTGACTTTCTGCTTCTCCTTGAGCTGGGTGCCGTATTCTTTCTGCTTTTTACGCTTGGCAGCCAGACCATGTTGTCCCGGAGGGGTGTTTCTCTTTTCGAAGGTCTTGTCAGGGCCATAGATGGGCTCGCCGAATTTACGGGCGATGCGAGTGGTAGGACCAGTATATCTTGCCATAGTTTTACTTCTTTAAAATTAAACTTTACGGCGGCCCTTAGGACGGCAACCATTGTGCGGCATAGGGGTGACGTCGATAATCTCGGTTACCACGATACCAGCATTGTTGATGGTACGGATGGCGCTCTCACGACCGGCACCCGGGCCCTTCACATAGCACTTGACTTTTCTCAGGCCCGCGTCGAAAGCGGTCTTGGACGCATCTTCTGCGGCCATCTGGGCGGCGTACGGAGTGTTCTTCTTGGAACCACGGAAACCGCACTTACCGGCGGAGGACCAGCTGATCACCTGACCCTGGGCGTTGCACAGGGACACGATGACGTTGTTGAAGGTCGAGGAGATATGGGCTTCGCCATAAGCTTCAACCTTGACAACTCTTTTCTTGGTAGTTGTAGTTTTCTTTGCCATAACTTCTCAGACTTTACTTGGTTGCTTTCTTCTTGTTGGCAACTGTCTTCTTCTTACCCTTGCGGGTACGGGCGTTGTTCTTAGTGCTCTGGCCGCGGACGGGCAGACCTGCACGGTGACGGATGCCTCTGTAGCAACCGATATCCATGAGGCGCTTGATGTCCATCTGGACAGAAGAACGGAGTTCACCCTCAATCTTGTACTCGTTGTTGATGAGGGTACGGATAGCGGCGATCTGCTCGTCGTTCCAGTCTCCGACTTTGATAGTGCGGTCGATGCCACAGGTGTCCAGAATCTTTCTGGCGCTGCTGCGGCCGATTCCGAAGATATAGGTCAGGCCTATTTCTCCGTGTTTGTTGTTCGGTAAATCAACACCGGCTATTCTTGCCATATTCTATCTGTACTTTTTATTAGTTACACTTATTAACCCTGGCGCATCTTGAACTTGGGGTTCTTCTTGCAGATAACGTACAGGCGGCCTTTACGCCGGACAATCTTGCAGTCTTCACTGCGTTTCTTGATGGAGGTCTTGACTTTCATCGTTATCTAGTTTTTATTTGTATCTGAAAGAAATTCTTCCTTTGGTTAAATCGTAAGGTGAGATTTCCACTTTGACCCGGTCACCGAGAAGGATATGGATAAAGTTCATCCTCATCTTACCTGAAATGTTGCAGAGGAGGACATGACCATTTTCCAGCTCCACGCGGAACATCGCATTGGGGAGGGTTTCGATCACCGTACCATCCTGCTCGATAGCTACTTGTTTGGACATAGTCTTAAACTCACTTTAGATATTAATGGAACCATCTTTCTCAATGTAGTCGAACGTCGACAGCTGCTGGGCCTGGCCTTTTCGGACAACAACCGTAAGCTCGTAATGGGCCGCATTCTTGTGATCGGCGGTGTGAACTGCCCAACCATTTCTTGCAAGATACACACCTCTGCCGCCTGCACAAATCATCGGCTCGATACAGATGGTCATTCCGTCTACAAGACGTGCGCCGTGTCCCCTTCTCCCGTAATTGGGAATACCCGGTTCTTCGTGCATTTCCTTGCCGACGCCGTGGCCTTCCAGCTCACGGACAACGGAAAAACCATAACTTTCCGCATACGATTGCACCGCGTATCCGATATCGCCGGTGCGATTGCCTGCAATGGCCGCCTCGATTCCCTTGTACAGCGATGCCTTGGTGACATCCAGGAGCCGGCGGGTTTCGGCGTCCACCTCCCCAACCGGGAAGGTGAAGGCCGAATCACCGTTGTATCCTTTGTACAGGGTTCCGCAATCCACGGAGACGATGTCACCCTCTTCCAAGGGGCGGTCCGACGGAAAACCGTGTACCACTACATCGTTCACGCTCATGCAAAGCGCTGCAGGGAAGCCGTCAAAACCTTTGAAGGAAGGGACAGCACCGTGATCGCGGATAAAGGTCTCGGCCACCTCGTTCAACTTCGCAGTTGTCACACCAGGGGCGACCAGCTTACCGACCTCTGCCAGTGTCTTGGACACCAGCTCTCCATTGATGCGGAGCAGTTCGATTTCTTCTTCGGTCTTGGGCCTGAACATATTGTCAAAGTTCTACTGACATTCAAACTTACATGCCGGAACGTCCGGTAAGACGACCCGTCTTCATGAGTCCGTCGTAGTGGCGCATCAGCAGATAGCTTTCGATCTGCTGCAGGGTGTCCAGGATTACGCCCACCATGATCAGCAGCGAGGTGCCACCGAAGAAGGAAGCGAACTGGTTGTTCACACCCAGTACATTGGCCAGTGCCGGCAGACAGGCGATGAGGCCCAGGAATACGGAACCCGGCAGGGTTATTCTGGTCATGATGGTGTCCAGGTACTCGGCCGTCTTCTTACCGGGCTTGACACCCGGGATGAAGCCACCGTTCTTCTTCATATCTTCCGACATCATCGTGGGGTTCACGGTAACGGCGGTGTAGAAGTAGGTGAATACAACCACCAGGAGGAAGAACACGACGTTATACCAGACGGTAGTGTAGCTGGAGAAAGCAGCGGCGATACCACGGGTGGCATCGTACTGGCCCAGCAGCATAGGGAACATCATGAGAGCCTGTGCGAAGATGATAGGCATAACGCCGGCGGCGTTGATCTTGAGGGGGATGTACTGGCGTACACCACCGTACTGCTTGTTGCCGATCACACGCTTGGCATACTGCACGGGCACTCTGCGGACGGCCTGCACCAGGGCGATGGCAGCCAGGATGACGAGCACCCAGATGACCATCTCCACGATGAGCATGATAGGGCCACCTACGCCGCCGGCAGTGAATTTCTGACCGAATTCTGCTACGAGGGCGTAAGGCAGACGAGCCACGATACCAATCATGATGATGAGGGAGATACCGTTACCGATACCACGGTCGGTGATACGTTCACCCAGCCACATTACGAACATGGAGCCGGCCATAAGGATGATGGTGGACACCAGGTTGAATACGAACGGGCTCCAGGTCACGGTGCGGGCGGCGGCGGGAACCATACCGGCCACATAGGCGGGACCCTGGATGGCCAGGATGGCCACGGTGAGGTAACGGGTGATCTGGTTCATCTTCCGGCGGCCGCTCTCCCCTTCCATCTGCATTTTGCGGAAAGAAGGAACGAACATGCCCAGAAGCTGGACCACGATGGATGCCGAGATGTACGGCATCACACCCAGAGCGAAGATACTGGCGTTACCGAAGGCGCCGCCGGAGAACATATTAAGGAGTCCGACGAGGCCCTCCTGGGTACCGCTGATACCACCCTTCAGATACTCGGGATCCAGGCCCGGGAGAAGGATGAAGCTACCCAGTCGGTAAACCAGCACAAGCAGGATCGTGTAACCGATCCGCTTGCGCAGTTCTTCGATGTTGTAGATGTTTCGAATTGTCTCGATAAACTTCTTCATAGCTGTGGCTATTCGATAACGATTGCTTTACCACCGGCAGCCTCAATCTTCTGGGTAGCGGATGCGGAGAAAGCGTTGGCTTTCACCTCTACGGCAGCGGTGAGTTCACCGTTACCGAGCACCTTCACGAGTTCGCCCTTGGAAGCGATACCTGCAGCGATGAAGGTGTCCACGTCGAAGGCCTTCACGCCGAGCTTCTCGCTCAGGGCCTGGAGGGTAGCCACGTTGACAGCCTTGTAAGCTACGCGGGTAGGGTTCTTGAAGCCGAACTTGGGAAGACGACGCTGAATGGGCATCTGACCACCTTCGAAACCTACTTTGTGCTCATAGCCGGCGCGAGCCTGTGCACCCTTGGTACCACGGGTGGCGGTGCCACCTTTACCGGAACCCTGGCCGCGGCCTACGCGCTTGCTGTTATGGGTTGCGCCCTTTGCGGGCTTCAGATTTTCAAGTTTCATCTCTTAGTCCTCCTTAGTCAATTACTTCACAAGTAACCAGATGGGCCACTTTGGCCAGCATGCCGCGGGTGATGGGAGTATCTTCCACTTCCACGGTCTGGTGCATCCGGCGGATACCGAGAGTCTTGAGGTTTGCGATCTGACGCTTGGTCTCTCCATTCTTGGAGCGGACCTGGGTAATCTTAAGCTTTGCCATAGTCTCTCTCAGAATTAACCGTTAAAAACTTTGCTCATGGGGATACCACGCAGACCAGCCACGGTATAGGCGTCGCGCATCTCGGTGAGAGCGGCGATGGTGGCCTTTACCAGGTTGTGCGGGTTGGAAGAACCCTTGCTCTTGGCCAGCACGTTCTGAACGCCGGCGCTCTCGAACACGGCACGCATAGCACCACCGGCCTTTACACCGGTACCGGCAGCAGCGGGTTTCATGAACACCTCTGCACCGCCGAAGCGATACACCTGCTCGTGAGGGATGGTGGTGTTGATCACGGGGACCTTCACCAGGTTCTTCTTAGCGTCCTCTACGCCCTTGGCGATAGCGGCGGTAACTTCGTTGGCTTTGCCCAGTCCGTAACCGACCACACCGTTCTCATCGCCGACTACGACGATGGCAGCGAAGCGGAAGTGACGACCACCCTTGGTGACCTTGGTCACACGGTTGATGGCCACCAGTCTGTCCTTGAGTTCAAGGTCAGAGGTCTTTACTCTTTTTACATTAGAATTTGCCATAGTAGTCTCAATGATTAGAAAGCGAGGCCGCCTTCGCGGGCAGCGTCTGCCAGTGATTTAACTCTGCCGTGGAAGAGATAACCTCCGCGGTCGAAAGCCACCTGGGTGATACCGGCGGCGAGGGCGCGCTCAGCGATGGCCTTGCCAACGATGGCGGCAGCGTCTTTACCGTTCAGGCCTTTGGTCTTTGCGGCGAGGGCCTTGTCATTGGAGGCGGCAGCCACGAGGGTCTTGCCTTCGAGGTCGTTCACCACCTGGACATAGATCTGCTTGTTGGAGCGGAACACGACCATGCGGGGACGCTCGGCAGTGCCATTGACGTGCTTGCGGATTCTGTAGTGAATCCTTCTTCTTCTTTCAATTCTATTCAATGCCATAACTCTTTCCTCCTAATTATTTGGCCGAAGCAGTTTTACCAGCCTTGCGGCGGAGCTGCTCACCGACAAACTTGATACCCTTACCCTTATAAGGTTCAGGACGACGGAACGAACGGATTTTGGCGGCCACCTGGCCGACAAGCTGCTTGTCTGCGCTCTTGAGGATGAGGACGGGGTTCTCACCTTTGCGCACCTGAGGGGTCTCGGCGGTGACTTCCTTGGGGAGCATGATCTGGATGTCGTGGGAATAACCCAGAGACATGGACAGGAGCTGGCCCTGAGCAGCCACGCGGTAACCTACACCCACGAACTCCTGCTTGATGGTGAAGCCTTCGCTGACGCCCACAACCATGTTGTGAACGAGAGCGCGGTACAGACCGTGCATGGAGCGGAAGCGAGGGAGGTCGCTCGGGCGGGTGAACTTGATTTCATTTCCCTCGATGGTAACGGTGATGTCCGGATCTACTTTCTGGGACATCTCGCCAAGAGGGCCTTTCACCTTCACTACGTTGCCGTCCAGGAGCTCTGCCTTGGTACCGGCCGGAAGGACTACAGGTAATTTACCAATTCTTGACATAGTTTTGTTCTGTTAGTATACATAGCAAATAACCTCACCGCCTACATTCAGCTCTTTGGCCTCTTTGTCGGTGATGACGCCCTTGGAGGTGGACAGGATGGCGATACCCAGGCCATTGAGGACGCGGGGCATGTTGGCCACATCGGCATACTTACGCAGACCGGGGGTGCTCACGCGAACGATGCTCTTGATGGCAGCGGCCTTGGTCTGAGGGTGATACTTGAGGGCGATCTTGATGGTGTTGAACGGGTTACCCTCAACCAGCTTGTAGCTGAGGATATAACCTTTCTCACACAGAATTTTGGTGATGGAGAGCTTCATGTTGGAAGCAGGGATTTCCACCACTTTCTTGCCAGCGCTATAAGCGTTGCGAATTCTGGTCAGATAATCTGCAATAGGATCAGTCATTGTTTTGTCTTTTTGTGGACCGGCGCATATTTACGCCCGATATCCGATTGTTAATTATAAATAAATACTTGTGTTGTCGATTACCAGCTGGCTTTCTTTACGCCGGGGATGAGACCCTGGGAAGCCATCTCGCGGAATTGGATACGGCTGAGGCCGAATTCGCGCATGTAACCCTTGGGACGACCGGTGAGAGAGCAGCGGTTGTGGAGACGTACGGGGCTAGCGTTCTTGGGGAGCTTGTCCAGAGCGGCGTAATCACCGGCCTCTTTCAGAGCAGCGCGCTTGGCGGCGTACTTAGCAACTAATTTCGCGCGTTTTACTTCGCGTGCTTTCATTGATTCCTTTGCCATGCTACTATATTAGTTATTATGT
>JBGUPS010000017.1:0-25715 GCA_045130395.1 Candidatus Cryptobacteroides sp. | reverse complement strand
CAGGCTTTCCAAGGTGGACAATCGCACGGCCTTTGCCTTGCCGCACTTCAGAATAGAGAGATTGGCTGGCGTGATGCCCACTTTCTGTGCCAGCTCGCCGGAGGACATTTTCCGGCGGGCCAGCATAACATCGATATTGGTGATGATGGGCATAAGCGCTTACTCCTGAGCCGTTTGCTCGTCCGGTTTCTCAGCCTTTCCCTTCAGGTACGACGGCAGTTCCATACCGGCCATCTTGAACAGTTCGTCAAGCGGAGGTACGCTCTTCATCATACCGGAAATGAAATTGGAAGTGGCGGTTTTTCCGTCGGTGCCGTTGCCGGTGTCCCAAACGGTTACCTTGTCGATATTGATGCCCTTGACAGCCTCTACCTGGGTCTTCACCAGTTCAGGCAGCTTGTCGGCAATCATCATGAGAACAGCCTTCTGGGCATCGCCTTCTGCGGCATTCACCAGGTTCTTGAAACCGTCGGCCTGCTTGGTAAGGATTTCCAGCATACCGCGGGCCTGGGCGTCCATCTTGGCGTAGATAGCGTCGGCTTCACCTTTTGCCTTGCGGCGGATTTGCTCGGCTTCTGCCTCGGCCTCGATGATTTTCTTTTCCTTGTCGATTTCGGCAGCAACCACGATGTTGGCCTTCTGCGTGGCTTCTTCACGGGCGGCACGGGCCAGTTCGGCGTCACGCTCGCTCTGATAAGCCTCCTCGAGAGCCTTGGCGGCCTGCACCTTTTCTGCAGCCACAGCCAGGCGGGTTGCTTCAGCCGTCTTCTGGCGACGCAGGGCATCGGAATTGGCGATTTCGATCTTGGCGTTGTTTTCACCCTTCACGGCATCGGCATCGGCGGCGGCCACGTTGATACGGGTGTCCTTATCGGCCATGGCCTTACCGGTTTCACCGTAACGGTTCTGCTCCGCCACGCTCTTCTTAGCGTCGTTGATGGCCTTGGCGGCGGCTTCCTTACCCAGGGCCTCGATGTAGCCGGATTCGTCGCGGATATCGGTTACGTTCACGTTGATCAGGCGCAGGCCGATCTTGCGGAGTTCCGCCTCCACGTTGGTGGAAACGTTGGCCAGGAACTTGTCGCGGTCCGCGTTGATTTCCTCGATGTCCATGGTGGCGATCACCAGACGGAGCTGACCGAAGAGGATATCCGTGGCGATGTTCTGGATGCTGTCTACGCTAAGGCCCAGCAGGCGCTCGGCGGCGTTGGTCATGCTCTCCGGCTCGGTGGAAATACCCACGGTGAAGCGGCAAGGGACATCGACGCGGATGTTCTGCTTGGACAGGGCGTTGGTAAGGTTGCATTCGATGGAGATGGGCTTGAGGTCCAGGTAGGCATAGTCCTGGAAGACAGGCCAGATGAAGGCGGCACCGCCGTGTACGCACTTGGCAGAGGCCGTGCGACCGGTTTTACCGTAGATAACCAGGATTTTGTCCGAAGGACAGCGGCGATAGCGCCTGAGGATGGCCGACAGCGTTACAAACAGCACGGCCACCAAAATGATGATCAGGGTTAGTGTAGGCATAATTTATACGGTATATGAATTAATTTCTTCTACTAAAACGGTATTGGCGTCCAGAGCGTCCACCACCCGGATGGGCGTGCCCGTTTTGAGAACGGTCTCACTCTCTGTGAGGGCATCGTATTCACGTACGCTGCCGGCAATGGTGATTTGCACCTTCCCGGAGCCACCGCGTGCGGCAGGAATGGTCAGGTACACCTTTCCCTCGCAGCCCGCAGCCTGTTTTTGCACGTTGATGTTGCCGCTCTGCTGCATGGAGGAGAGCAACTTGAACAGGTACATGACGGCCATCACCAGCGCCACGCCGATGAGGGTGGAAACCAGGATGAGCAAAACCGGCGAGGAGATGCTGGCCTGCAGCAGGATGGCACTCCAGCCAAAGCCCAGACAGAAGTTCACGAAGTTGCGGAACGTGTACAGGTTGGCGCCGGTGTCGATGTTGGACAGATCCGCCCCGTCCATGCTGGTATCTACATCCACGTCGAAGTTGGCGTCGGCATCCGCCCCGATAAAGGTGAGGATACTCTGGATGACAAATATCAGGGAGGCAGACAGGGTAACCACCCACAAGATTTTCATAACAAGGCTGAGTTCAGCCCACCAAGTAGCAATCATAAGGCTTTCGTTTTGGTTTGTTTCTGCAAATATAATAATTATTTATTGAAACGCAATAAAAATTTACAAAATTTCATACACGGTGTGTAAATCACAGCGTACGTGTCGATAAAACAAATAAACGGGGCCCGTTGGGGGTCCCGTTCATTGTGTTCAATCCTTCCTACAACGCCTCGCCGAAGAATTTCAGGTGGAGCGGAAGTACCCAGGTCCAGTAGGTCCAGGTGTGGGCCGCCGGAGAATAGAGTACCACGTACTTGTGTCCCGAGTCCTTGAGGGCGGCGACGAATTCCTCCGTGGCAGGCAGGAATTTGTCCTGGAGGCCGCAGGAGACCACGATGAGTTTGGGGGCGTCGCCGCAGATTTCCTTAATGCGCCCCAGGCGGTTAACGGCCGATTGCATCGCCACCACCGGATCCTCGATATCCTCTACCCCCAGGATGGCGGGAATGATCTGCCGGGAGCCGCCGGAATGGTGCAGGGCCAGGATACCGCTCATGGAGCCGGCGCCGCGGAAGCGCTCCGGATGGTCCAGGAACAGGTTCATGGCACCATGGCCACCCATCGACAAACCGTCGATAAAGGTCTTTTCCGGTGCAAAGCCGTAGCGGGCATTCAGCAAGGGCCAGCACTCCTCCCAGAAGAAGCTGCGCCACTGCATGTTTTCCGGATTGGCGTCATTCAGGTACCAGCTCTTGTAAAAGCCGTCCGGGCAGATGATGCGGAAACCGGTAGCGTCGCACACGGCCTGCAGGTCCATGTGACGGCCCCAGTCGGCATAACAGCCGCTGTAACCGTGCAACAAGAAGAGCGTGGGCAGTTCCCGTGCCATGATTTGCGAGGTCGGCGAGTACACCAGCACGGAGTCATTGCAGTGCAGGTGCTCGGAAGGGAACACCACCAGCTCCTGGGCTTTTAACGGCAGCAGCCCCAGCATGAGGGCTGCCACCAGTGTGCATATACGTTTCATACGATTAATAGCCAAAGATGTCTTCCAGGGATACCAGCTTCACGGGACCCAGGGTCTTGAGGAAGTCCATATCCAGATCCTTGGTGTCGCCCAGAATGGCATAATGATAGGTACGGCCCTTGATCCACTTGGCGTGGGTGGCGCGGAGGTCATCCATCGTCAGGGCGTCCACCTTTTCAAAAATCTGCTTCTCGCGCGGCTCGGTGAGACCCAGTTCCTTGGCATTCAGATAGCTGTAGAGGACACGCTCGCCCATCACGCGCTGGGTGCGGAGTTTTCCAAGGATGGCAGCCTTGGCGATTTCCAGGTTCTCGGGAGCTTCCTGCAGGGTTTCGATGATCTCGTCGAAGCCTTCGCAGGCCTTCTTGAGTTTGTCATTCTGCGAGGCGATATAGGCCCGGAAGGAATAAGTGTCATCCGTAAAGGCAGGGTCCGACAGACGGGCACCGGCGCCATAGGCCAGGGCACGGGATTCGCGCATTTCCTGGAACACGATGGCGTTCATGCCGCCGCCGTAGTACTCGTTGAAAAGCTCGATGGCCGGGTCTTCCGAAAGGTCCAGCTTCTCTCCCCTATCCGAATACTGCACGTAGTTGAACTGACGGGCATCGTAATGGGCCACAATCACCTCCTTGGACGGGGTGAGCTGCTTGACGGCATGCGTCTTCACCAGCGGCTGCAAATTCTCTACGGGATGGACTTTCTCCAGCATGGCCTTTACCTCTTCCAGCGAAGCGGGACCATAATAAAGAATGGTATGCTGCTTGCCCAGCAGGTTCTCACCCGCGCTAAGCACCTGGGCCGATGTCAGGGCCTGGAGCTGCTTGTTGTTGAGCGTACCGGCTTTGATGTAGTCGGGGCCATAGGTCAAATAGCTCTGCAGGGCACTGCTGCAGGCGCGCTGGTTCTTCTTGGCATCGGCGCGGGAGCGCAGCAGGTCTGCCTTCAGTTCTTCCAGAACGGCATCGTCCGGCTGGACGTTCCGCAGCTGATACGCATAGGTTTCCATGGCGTCGGCCAGGTTCTCGCTAAGGCCGCTGACGGAAATGACGGTGGTGTTGCCGCCCACGCGGAAGGCCTGCGAGCAAGCCAGGCTGTACATGCGCGTGGAGAACTCATCCAGGCTGTATTTGTCCGAGCCCAGATAGCCCAGGTAGTCCGTGGTGACATCCAGCACGGGATCGTTGTCCGAACCGCAGTCGTAGCGGAAGCTCAGCGTGGCGATATCGTTCTGCAAATTCTTCTTGTACAGCAGCGGCAGGCCCTTGAACTCGCTCACGGTCATGTCCTTCTCGAAATCGACAAAAACAGGGTCGATGGGAGCAGGTTCGGAAGCGGCAATCTCCGCCAGGAAGGCGCTCTGCTTGTCCCGGTTGGTGGCGATGGGTGTAATCTTGGGTGCGTCGATTTTCTTGATGCTCTTGTCCTCACCCAGGTGCTTGAACACCACGGCGTAGCTCTCCGGTTTCAGGTAGGTGTTGGCCCATGCGACGACATCGTCCTTGGTAATTTTGCCGATGCGGTCCAGTTTGCCCACTTCCCATTCCCAGGAGGTGCCATTGATGAAGGAATCCATGAACAGCCGTACGCGGGAGCGGTTGGAAACCAGCCCCTGCATGTGTCTCAGTTTGTAATTGGCCTTGGCGGCCTCCACCAGTTCTTCGGAGAATTCACCCTTGCGGAGTTTCTCTACCTCTGCCAGGATGAGGTCCAGCACCTGCTGCAGGCTCTGTCCTTCCTTGGGCATGGCTTCCGCCAGCATCATTCCCCAGTCGGAGCGATTGTACGAGAAGATACCGCCGCCCAGGAAAGCCTGCGTATTCACCAGGTCCAGGTCCACCAGGCCGGCATTCCCGTTATACAGCACGGAGCTCACGATAGTGGACAGTTCGCTCTCCGGGAAACTGGCACCGGGCGTGCGCCAACCCACCGTGACAAACTCTGCGTCATAACCATATACATCCTTCACCTTGGGGGCGATGATAGGGTCTTCGGCCGGAATGCTGCGCTCCGGAAGGGCCGGATTGGGTTTCCACGCACCGAAGTATTTCTCGATGGTCTTCACCATCTGGTCCGGGTCGAAGTCGCCGGAGAGGCAGATGGCCACGTTGTTGGGCACATAGTACGTATCTTTCTGATAACGAATGGCTTTGAGCGAAGGATTCTTCAGGTGATCCTGCGTGCCGATAACCGTCTGCGTACCGTAAGGATGGTGCACAAAGAGCATGCTGTCCAGTGCGTCGAAAGCCTTTTCGCTATCGTCCGTCAGGCCCATGTTCTTTTCCTCGTACACGGCCTCCAGTTCCGTGTGGAAACCACGGAATACGCAGTTCATGAAGCGGTCGGCCTGGATCTTGGCCCAGTTTTCCACCTGGTTGGAAGGGATTTCCTCCACGTAGCAGGTTACGTCGTTGTTGGTGAACGCATTGGAGCCTTCCGAGCCGATGATGCTCATGAGTTTGTCGTACTCATTGGCGATGGCAATCTTGGAGGCCTCCTGGCTCACTTCGTCAATCTGACGGTACAGGGCGTCGCGCTCGGCCGGGTCCTTAAGGGTGCGGTACACCTCATACAGGCTGTCGATCTGGGCCAGGAGCGGTTTTTCCGCCTCATAGTCCTGCGTGCCGAACTGCTCCGTTCCCTTGAACATCATGTGCTCCAGGTAGTGGGCCAGACCGGTGTTGTCGGCCGGGTCATCCTTACCGCCGGCATGGACGGCAATGTAAGTCTGGATGCGGGGTTCGTCCTTGTTTACGGTCATGTACACCTTGAGCCCGTTGTCAAGCGTGTAGATTTTGGCCTGCAGCGGGTCCCCCTTCACGCTTTCATACCGCGGACCGCAAGCCACGGCCGCCAGGGCCGCCAGCACAAAAAGGAAAATTTTTCTCATAGACTTATAGATTTACTTATGAACTTACGAATAACTACCTAGACATAAACTTTACAAAAATACATAAAAATAGTATCTTTGCACAATATTTAAAAAGGAATACCTTAATATGAAGAATTTCGTAGAAGAGTTACGCTGGCGTGGCATGATACAAGACATCATGCCCGGAACGGAAGAGAAACTGATGGAAGGCCCGCAGGCGGCTTACGTGGGCATCGACCCCACGGCCGACTCCCTGCACATCGGCCACCTGGTGAGCGTTATGATACTCAAGCATTTCCAGAGCTGCGGCCACAAGCCTTACGCCCTGGTAGGCGGTGCAACCGGCATGATCGGCGACCCCTCCATGAAAAGCGCCGAGCGCAATCTCCTGGACGAGGCCACCCTCAACCACAACGTGGCCTGCCTCAAGGCCCAGCTGGCCCGCTTCCTGGACTTCGAGTCGGACGCCCCCAACAAGGCGGAACTGGTGAACAACTATGACTGGATGAAGGACTACAGCTTCATCAACTTCATCCGCGACATCGGCAAGCATATCACCGTCAACTATATGATGGCCAAGGATTCCGTGAAAAAACGCCTCTCCCGCGACAGCTCGGAAGGCATGTCCTTCACCGAATTCAGCTACCAGCTCATGCAGGGCTACGACTTCTACTGGCTGTGGAAGAACAAGGGCTGCGTGCTGCAGCTGGGCGGCTCCGACCAATGGGGCAACATCACCACCGGTACGGAACTCATCCGCCGCATGGACGGCGGCACCGCCTTCGCCCTCACCTGCCCGCTCATCCGCAAGGCCGATGGTACCAAGTTCGGCAAAACGGAAAAAGGCAACATCTGGCTGGATGCAGAGCGCACCTCGCCCTACGAATTCTACCAGTTCTGGCTCAATGTGGCCGATGACGATGCAGAGCGTTACATCAAGATTTTCACTCTGCTGGACCGTTCCACCATCGAGAGCCTCATCGAGGAGCACCGTCAGGATCCCGGCCAGCGCAAGCTGCAGAAGGTCCTGGCCAAGGAGGTCACCATCATGTGCCACGGACAGGAGGCCTATGACAATGCCGTAGCCGCCTCCCAGATGCTCTTCGGCGGCAACTCGGAAGCCCTGAAGAAGCTGGACGAGCGCACCTTCCTGGCCGTCTTCGGCGACGTTCCTTCTTTCGACATCGACAAATCCGAACTTCCGTGCAACATCCTGGACCTGCTGGCCGTCAAGACCGCCATCCTCCCGTCCAAGGGTGAGGCCCGCAAGATGGTACAGGGCAACGGCATCGCCATCAACAAGGACAAGGTGACAGATATCAATGCCGATGTTACGGAGGCCGATATTGTAAACGGTCACTACATCCTGGCCCAGAAGGGCAAGAAGAATTACTTCATTATCAACGTAAAATAAGATTCTCTCGCTTCGCTCGGAATGACAGTGTCATACCGAGGCCGGAGGCCGAGCGTATCTCATAATCTTATGGAGAAACAAGCATCCACCCGGCAACTCAAAGTTGCCCGTGAAATCCAGAAAGACCTGGCGGAAATCATCCGGGCCAAGGGCATGGCCATCTTTGGCGGTGCCCTGGTAACCGTGAGCGAAGTCCGCGTGAGTCCGGACCTGTCGGTGGCCAAGGTGTTCGTGAGCATCTTCCCCTCGGACAAGCAGCCGGCCGTGATGGAATGGTTCCAGGAGAACAACAAAGCCCTTCGCGGAGAACTGGGCCACGTGGTGGCCAAGCAGTTCCGCATTGTTCCGGAACTCATTTTCCTGCTGGACACCACCCTGGATTATGCGGAGCACATTGAGGAACTCCTGAAAAAATAAAACACACTCGGCCCTGGCCTCGGTATGACAGCGCTTCCTTTCAAGATTGCACTCCGCTACCTGGTCTCCCGGAAATCGTACCATGTCATCAACATGATTTCGGGGATAGGTGCTGCGGGCATGGCTGTCGGTACGGCTGCGCTCATTACCATCCTCTCCGTTTTTAACGGTTTCGATTCGCTTGTAAGTCAATCGCTTACGGATGCCAATCCGGACTTGGTCATCAAACCCGCCAGCGGAAAAGTTTTCCAGCCGGACAGTTTGGCTTGGCTGGTAGACGACCCGTCCATCGTCCGTCTTTCCAGCGTGCTGGAGGACCAGGCCTTCCTTTCCTGCGACGGGAAACAGGGGCTGGTGCTGGTAAAAGGAATCGACGAAGCCGGTGAGGAAGAATCGCCCCTGCAGGGCCACATGATAGACGGAATCTGGCAACTCCATCGCGGCGACCGTCCCATGGCCATTGCCGGAGCCGGACTGGCCGCCCAGCTGGGCCTGAATCCCCGTTTCCTTGCTCCGCTGGAGCTCCACTACCCTTCCCGTACGGACGCCATTTCGCTGGCCAATCCCGCCGCTTCGCTGCGCTCGGCAAAACTGGGCCTCTCCGGCGTGCTGTCCATCAGCTCGGAACTGGACAACAAACTGCTGGTCGTTCCCATCGCCACGGTCCGTGAACTGCTGGCCTACGAGACGGAAATATCGGCCCTGGAAATATGGACCGCAGCGGGAAGCGCGAAAGCGGTGCAAAAGGCCCTCCAGGAACGGCTGGGAACCGCATATCGCGTACTCGACCGCTATCAGCAAAACGCTTCGGTGTACAAGATGATGCGCTACGAAAAGCTGGCCATTTACGCCATCCTCATCTTCGTGGTGCTCATCATCGCCTTTAATATTTACAGCTCGCTGCGGATGCTCGTCATCGAAAAGCAGGACGATATCGCCACGCTGCGCAGCCTGGGTGCCACCGATGGCCTGGTGCGCCACATTTTCCGTCTGGAAGGCTGGCTGGTGTCCCTGCTGGGCATGGCCGTTGGGCTGGTTATCGGCATCGCGCTGGTGCTGGTGCAGCAGGAGTTCGGCCTGGTGCCCATGCCGGGCAATTTCGTTGTCGATGCTTACCCGGTAGCGCTGCGCGCCTCGGACATCCTGTGGACCGTTGGGGGCGTTGCGCTCATCGGCTATCTGATGGCCCTACTCCCCTCCCGCAAGATATGAAGCCCTCCCGGAATATGCTGTTCGCTTGCCTATGCCTTTTGGTGCTGGGCGGGCTGGATTTGCTCACGGGAAACGGGTTCAGCATTCCCTCGGAAGCCATTTTGTGGAAGTTACGCTTGCCGCGCATGCTCACGGCGGTGGTAGCCGGGGCCGCCCTGGCGCTCTCCGGCGCCCAGATGCAGGCCATTTTCCGGAATCCCCTGGCCGATCCGCACCTGATGGGCGTATCCGGTGGCGCGGGGCTGGGTGCCGCCCTGGCAGCCTTGGCGGTAACGGGGCTCGGTGCATGGACCGGCGGACTCACGCTGGTATCGGCCGCCTTTGTGGGCGCTTTGCTCACCGGTTTGGTGATTACGGCCGTCGCGGCCCGGACGGAATCCACCACTACCCTGTTGTTGGTGGGCGTCATGCTGGGCTTTGTCCTAAGTGCCGTCAGTTCCATTTTGCAATATTCGGCCGGTGAAGAGAGCCTCAAGCTGTTCTACAGCTGGATGGCGGGCAGTTTTTCCGGCGTTTCGTACACCGGGCTGGCCTTTATGACGGCCATGCTGCTGGCAGGTCTGGCGCTGGCCCTGTCCCAGATGAAGGCGCTGGATCTGATTCTCTTTGGCGATGCCTATGCCGCCCTTAGCGGCGCATCGCTCCGAAGCCTGCGCTTCCGCATCATGCTGGGCTGTGCGCTCACCACGGGCGCCGTTACGGCTTTCTGCGGGCCGCTGGGTTTTGTGGGCATTGCCGCACCGCATATCGTACGGCGCGTCACGGGGACATCGGCCCACCGGACCGTTATACCCGGTAGTCTGGTGACCGGCGCCTGCCTCGCCCTTGCCGGGGATATTCTTGCCCACGTGGGCAGCACGCCCCTGCCGGTCGGCAGCACGCTGGCGATTATCGGCATTCCGCTCATTGTGGCCTTATTATGGAGGAATCGTCTATGATGCTGGAAGTCAGACAACTGCGCCTTGCCTATGGCTCACGTATCCTTGCCCCGGATGTCAGTTTCCATCTGGAAGGCGGCGAATGCGTCCTCCTCGCCGGTGCCAATGGTTGTGGAAAGAGTACACTCTTAAACGTGTTGGCGGGAGAGGGTGTTATTTCGCAAACCGCCTACGCTTCGCTCCGGCCCCTCCCAACTCGCACCGACCCGTCTAACGACAAGGCGGCTGTGGGCCCCTCCCTCTTACACGGCCGAGGGTGGCCATGGGTTTGCGAAACAACACCCTCTCCCGCTAAATGCATTCTGATTCCTACGGGTATTCCTAAGGTAAAGGGATTTACTGTGGAAGAGTTTGTTCGGACGGGATGTTTCCGCGAGAGCGATTGGGCAGGACGTTTGTCGGCAGAGACGGAGCGGCGGCTGCAGGGTGCGCTGGATTTGCTGGGACTCCGTGCCCAGGCAGGGCAGGACATCTCCACCCTCAGTGACGGCGAGTTCCAGAAAGCGTGCATCGCCGTGGGACTGACTCGCCGGGCCGATGTCCTCCTGCTGGACGAACCCACCGCCTTCCTGGACGTGGAAAACCGCGTGATGGTGCTGCGGACCCTGCGGAAAGTGGCGCAGGAGACCGGCATGGCCGTGCTCTTCTCCTCGCACGACCTGCACGACGCACTCCAGGTGGCCCATCGCGTGCTGGCCTTCACCCCCGCCGGTACCTTCCTGGAATCGACAGAAAAAAACCGCCCGGAAGTACTCCGAGCGGCCTTTCCTATACTAAAAAACGCCGGACTTTGAAGTCTGGCGCCTTGGTACTGGGTAGGAGAATCGAACTCCTATTGCGAGATTGAGAATCTCGAGTACTAACCGTTATACGAACCCAGCGGTTGGGAATGCAAAGGTACAATAAAATTTTTATTCTGCAAATTTTTATTTCAAGAACACGAAGAAAACAGCCATAATCATGCAGAAAAATGCGGCAAGATGATTCCACTGCACCGGCTGTCCCTTGAACATGAACGTGACAATCACCGTGAAAATAGTGAGCGAAATCACCTCCTGAATCACCTTGAGCTGCATCAGGTTGAACGGTCCCCCATTGCCCTGGAAACCAATCCGGTTGGCCGGTACGGTAAGGCAATACTCAAAGAAAGCGATGCCCCAGGAGAACAGAATGATGAGGAAAAGCGGCCAGCCCGTGGAAATTTTCATTTCCTGCAGCTTAAGATGGCCGTACCACGCGAACGTCATGAATACGTTCGAGAAGATGAGCATGATGATGGTCCAGAAACCTTGCATATTAAATTTGTAATTGGGGCGCAAAGTTAGTAACTTTGTATGATTAAACAAACAACCACATGACTCTTATCAAATCCATTTCCGGCATCCGCGGAACCATCGGCGGCGCTCCTGGCAACGCCCTTACCCCTATCGACATTGTCAAATTCACGGCTGCTTATGCCGCTACCCTGCCCCAGCGCAAACCTCAACCCAACGGAGAGCGCTATAAAATTGTTGTAGGCAAAGACGCCCGTATGTCCGGCGATATGGTGGAACAGTTGGTAGTAGGCACCCTTGTGGGCTGCGGAATCGACGTAGTCAAATGCGGCTTCGCCTCCACCCCTACCACGGAAATGGCCGTCCTGTTTGCCAATGCCGACGGCGGCATCATCCTCACCGCCAGCCACAACCCGCGCCAGTGGAACGCCCTTAAACTCCTAAACGAGAAAGGCGAATTCCTCACCGCCGTAGAAGGTCAGGCCGTTCTGGACCTGGCAGAGAAAGAGGACTTCAACTTTGCGGAAGTAGACCAGCTGGGCAATATCGAAGAAGAAGATTTCACGGACCAGCATCTGGATGCCGTCCTGGCCCTGCCGGCCGTGGATGTAGAAGCCATCAAGGCCGCCCATTTCACGGTGGTTGTCGATGCCATCAATTCGGTGGGCGGCATCATCATGCCCCGCCTGCTCAAACGGCTGGGTGTCAAGTGCATCGGCCTTAACTGCAACCCTACCGGAGACTTCGCACACAACCCGGAACCTCTGCCCGCCAACCTGGTGGACCTTTGCGAGACTGTCAAAAAGGAGAAAGCGGACCTGGGCGTTTCCGTAGATCCGGATGTGGACCGTCTGGCTTTCATCTGCGAAAACGGCGAGCCGTTTGTGGAAGAATATACGCTGGTTTCCGTTGCGGACTATCTCTGCGAGATTGCCGAGAAGGAAGGCAAACCCATCGCCACGGTATCCAACCTCAGTTCCACGCGCGCCCTGCGCGACGTGACGGAAAAGCACGGCGGCAAGTATTATGCATCGGCCGTGGGTGAGGTTAACGTGACCACCCTCATGCACAAGGTGGGCGCCCTGATCGGCGGCGAAGGCAATGGCGGCGTCATCTATCCTGCCATCCACGCCGGCCGCGATGCCATGGTTGGCGTCGCTTTATTCCTGAGCAACCTGGCCCACAAGGGTCTCAAGGTGAGCGAACTCAAGAAGACCTATCCGCAGTACTTCATCGCCAAGAACAAGATCCAGCTCAGCGACAGCGCCCTTATCGACAAAATCCTGAGCGAGCTCAAGCGCATCTACGCCAAGGAGAACATCAACGACATCGACGGTGTAAAGATTAACTTCGAGGCCAACAAGACGTGGGTGCACCTGCGCAAGTCCAACACGGAGCCCATCATCCGCATTTACTCGGAGGCCTCTACCATGGAAGCGGCGGAAGCCCTTGGCAATGAGGTCATTGCCGTTGCTAATCAAATCATCGGTTAATGTTTTCGTTCCGTACCACTCCCTTAGAGGACCAGCTGGACAAAGCCCTGCGGGAAGGCAAGGTGGGGTGTTTCTGTACGCAAAACTGCTGGGACACCGCCCGGGGTCGATGGATGTGGGATATTTTCCGCGAGCGGGGCAACCTGGTCACGGTGTTCAACCCGCGCGAGGCCGAGCTTACGCCGGGCACCAACCACGTTGTCTTTGAAAGCGACCAACTGCAGGCGCTGGATGCCGTCGTGGTGGAAATCCAGGACGTAGGCGTGCGGTACTTTAACTACACCAAGGACGTGATGCAGCTCATGGAGATGCTCAAGTTGCTCGGTGACGACGCCCCTTCCTTATATATAGTAGACCACATCAACCCTTCCGGCCGCGTGGTGGAAGGTTCCATTCCGGCGGTCGCCGGGGAGATGTACGTTCCCAAGGTGGCGCATCGACACGGTCTTACGCTGGGAGAACTGGTGAACCTGTACGCCAGCGAGATTGGCGCCAAGTTCCCCATCCACGTGATATCGGCCATGGCAACGGATGCCAACCGGCAGCTGATGCCCTGGACCATCGCGCCCGCGAGCGACATTCCAGGCCTGTTCAGTTCCTATCTGTACAGCGGCGGCGGCCTGTGGAACAACACCACCCTTACGCCGGGTATCGGCACGGCAAGACCTTACGAATATATCGGCGCGCCGTTTGTGAAGCCGCTCCGGCCGGAGGAACTGCCGCAGGCGCAGGGTGCATTGCTCAGGCCTTGTTCCTTTACCCCTGCTGCGGGTCGATATGCCGCCGAGCGTTGCTTCGGGTTCCAGATTATGCTCCTGCCCGGAGAACCTTACCACAGCCTGCTGCATACGCTGCACCTGATGCGTTGGTTCCGCGAGCACTATTCGGCCTTCGAATTTGAACCGGCTTTCTGGACCAAACTGGCGGACCCGGTGCTGGAGGCCTACCTCAAGGAGGAGATTGGCTTCGACGTAGTGCAGGAGCACGTGAAACTGGAAGAGCAAAAGTGGATCCGCAAAGCCAAGCGCTACACGTTGTACGACGATCAGCCGTATAGGATGAAATAGGAGATACGCTCGGCCCTCCGGGCCTCGGTATGACATGTCATTCCGAGCTCGACCTCATTCCTGGCCTCCGTATGACATGTCATTCCGAGCTCGGCCTCATTCCGGGCCTCCGTATGACTTGTCATTCCGAGCGAAGCGAGAGAATCTCATATTATTTTGCAAATCCAAAAAGATTTCTTATCTTTGCGGTCCAAAATTGTTAACAATTTAAGTTTTTACGTAAAATGAAGAAAGGAATTCATCCCGAAACCTACCGTCTTGTAGCTTTCAAGGATATGTCCAATGACACCGTCTTCGTCACCCGCAGCTGCGCTCCCTCCAAGGAGACCATCACTGTGGAAGGCGTAGAATACCCGCTGGTGAAGCTGGAAATTTCCAACACTTCCCACCCGTTCTACACGGGCAAGGTGAAGCTGGTGGACACCGCCGGTCGTGTGGATATGTTCTATCAGAGATACAAGAGCCGCAAGAAATAAGTTCTGCAGCCACAAGGTTCAACAACCGGTTTTCCACAGTGGGAGACCGGTTGTTTTTTTGTGCTTCCCTCATAGCATTTTTTCTCTTTTCTCCAAATTCTGGCAAGGCTTGCCAAAATATGGAAACGGCTCCAAACGGGTGTAACTTGCCAAAAATTTTAAAAGAGAACCGTTATGAAAAGACAAAAAAACCATCGGCAACTGCTTTGGGAAGAAGCAACCGGACACTGCATCTACTGCGGGCACCCCGTAAAACTGGAAGAAATGGAAGTGGATCACATCGAGCCCCTCAGCCTGGGCGGCAGCAACAGCATGGACAACAAAGTATGCTCCTGCCCTCATTGCAATGCCATCAAAGGCGGGCAAACCCTGGAGGAATTCCTCGACAATATGAGCGCCAAGGAACGCAAACGGTACAGTAACCGCGTCAATACCCTTGTGCTGCAAGGAAAAATGGACTGGGAAAAGGCCGAAATACTGGACCCGTACACCAAGGAAAACTGGGACAGCGACTGGGACGATGACCCGGATACTGACAGTTTGGCAGAAGAAGACAGGCTGGCAAGCATTTTGATAAACCTCTCTGCGGAAATTTGTATGCATTATGGCAGAGAAAAAGAAGAAAGATATAACCGAAGAAGCTGAAAGCAAGAAATTGGCAGCCCTGGAAGCCCGTGTAGAAGGCCTGAACGAACAATTGGAAGAAGCCAAGAAAAAGGCCGATGACACCAAAGCAGACTACCTGCGCCTGATGGCAGAGTTCGATACCTTCCGCCGCCGTACGGCAGAAGAAAAACTTGCCCTGGTGAGCAGCGCCTCGGCCGACACTATCAAGGGACTTCTCCCCATCCTGGACGATTGCGAGATTGCCCTGGCCAACCTGGAGAAGAGCGCGGACAGCGAGGCCGCCAAGGAAGGCACCCAAATGATTTTCAACAAGTTAACCAGCTACCTGAAAGGCAAAGGGCTGGAGCGCATCGAGGCCAAGGGAGCAGACTTTGACACGGAACTGCATGAGGCTGTCACCACCTTCCCCGCCCCGTCGGAGGAACTGAAGGGCAAAGTGATCGACGTAGTTCAAACCGGTTATACCCTGGGCGGAAAAGTTCTCCGCTATGCAAAAGTTGTTGTAGGAGCATAACGCTATGGCAAATAAAAGAGACTACTATGAGGTATTGGGCGTAGCCAAAACCGCCTCGGCCGATGAAATCAAATCGGCCTACCGGAAACTGGCCCTCAAATGGCACCCGGACCGTTGGGTAAACGGCACGGATGCGGAGAAAAAGACCGCGGAGGAGAACTTCAAGGAAGCGGCCGAGGCCTATTCCATCCTGAGCGATCCTGACAAGCGTGCCAAATACGACAAGTTTGGCTTTGCCGCAGAACAGATGGGCGGCGGCGCCGGCGGCTTCGACTTCGGCGGCATGGACATCAACGACTTCCTGCGCAATGTCTTCGGTGGTAGTTTCGGCTTCGATTTTGGCGGTTTCGGCGGCGGTGGATTCGGCGGCTTTGGCGGAGATAGTCAGCCGCGCACCCTTCGCGGACGCGATATCCGCACCAGCGTCAAACTCACGTTGGAAGAGATTGCCACCGGCTGCGAAAAAGAGATTTCCCTGGAGCGCGCCCGTCCCTGCCCGGACTGCGGCGGCAAAGGCGCCAAGAACGACTCCGACATCAAAACCTGTCCCACCTGTAACGGCCAGGGCCGCGTACGCCAGCAGGCACGCGGCCTGTTTGGCATGAGCTACACCGTAGGCGTATGTCCGCAGTGTCAGGGAGAAGGCAAAATCATCAGCAACCCTTGCCGCCGTTGCAATGGCACGGGTCTGGAACGCCGCCGGGAAACCGTAAAGGTACGCATCCCGGCCGGTGTAGAGAACGGCATGCAGCTCACCATTCAGGGCGAAGGCCATTCCGCACCGCACGGAGGTGTCAATGGAGATTTGCTCGTAGTCATTAACGAAGTCCAGCATCCGCAACTGCAGCGGGATGGCAACAACCTCTTCTTCACCCGCGTCATCTCCGTGATGGATGCCATGCTGGGTTGCGAGGTCTCTATCCCCTGCCTGGATGGCAGCTATAAGGTAAAGGTGGAACCCGGCACCCAGTCCGGCACCGTAGTAAAACTGCGCGGAAAGGGTCTTCCCAGCGTTCAGGGCTATGGCCGCGGCACCGGTGACCTGTATGTCAAATTCCTGGTTTGGGTCCCCCATAAACTCTCCCGCAGCGAGAAAGAAGCCCTGGAGCAAATGCGCAGCAGCAGCAGCTTTACACCGGATCTTTCCCGGGAAGACAAAGCCACCTTCGACAAAGTGAAGAATATTTTCTAAATTTTTCTTGAAAAGTTTTGGAGGTTTGCAAAAAATTACTACCTTTGCAGTCCCAAAACAAACGCAACCTCTTGTAAGGAGCCAAACCGCAATGTTGCTTAAAGGATTTAGAAATTATGGATTTGATTAAAATTGCAGAGCAGGCTTTCAATAACGAGAAAGCAGCCTCCTATCCGGAGTTCAAGGCCGGTGATACCATCACCGTTACCTATAGAATTAAGGAAGGTGATAAGGAAAGACTTCAGAAGTTCCGCGGTGTCGTTATCCAGATCAGCGGTCAGGATGCATTCACCAAAACTTTCACCGTCCGCAAAATCGCCAGTGGCGTGGGTGTAGAAAGAATTTTCCCTTTCCAGTCCCCGTTCATTGAGAGCATCGAGGTTAACAAATACGGTAAAGTGCGTCGTGCACGTATCTTCTACCTCCGCGACCTCACCGGCAAGAAGGCCCGCATCCGCGAGAAAGTCTACGCTGCTGAAAAATAAGGAAGCGGCCTAACGGCCCTCCAAAATGGCTCCATAGCTCAATTGAATAGAGCATTTGACTACGGATCAAAAGGTTACAGGTTTGAGTCCTGTTGGAGTCACTTCAAAACCCCGTCTGACACACTTCAGACGGGGTTTTTAGTTATAATTGCACAACGTTTGCACAACAAAATCTGGTCTCACTGCTCTGCCGTAATGCGGGAATACACCGTCAATACAACTCTGCAGGCTTTGCCATCATGGAATCCAGGGCTCCAGGAGGGAGCCTGTTTTATAGCTGAGACATAGGAATATGTCAAAGGAGATTCAACTCCATAATCATCAATGTCGATGACCTTTCCTTCTTCGGACAAAAGGATATGCAGTCTTACTGTTCCGGTTTCTTTGTATCGCATATGGTCTTTAACCCATTTGTCCATGGCATAGATTCCTCCACCACTACCATTAAACATGGGTTTGGGATCTGTAAATGGATAAGGGACAGCTTCATGTGTATATAACACCCATTTGTCGAAACCTACAACGTCTTTTCTAACATCTTTTTGCCATTTCTCTCCATAGTTCTCATCAAGCCATAAAAAGAGAGCATCGTTATATTCGCGTATCTCCTGATAGGAATAATCCGCTACACAACCGAAATCATAATAATCGATTCCATACTTCCTTTTAAACACTTTCTGCCCACGATAGTAAATAGGAGAATCCCCTCCAATAATAAATAGATTAGCTTTCCCCTCCTTAAGGTCTCTCTGCGCTTTAAGGAACATGCGATTTGCTTCGACATAAAATGTGTCTTGGCTCGCTACAATAGTCTGTCCAGAATGGTTAACTTCTTGCCCAAATGCGGTTTCAGTGAGACCAAGCATAGACACGAGAATACATAGAGGGGTTATGCATCCGTTTGTTTTGAGTTTCCTCCTATAGATTCTTTTCATTTTTGAAATCTAGTTTAAACCGATATATTCTTATTATCGTTCTTATTGTACCGGATGTCCGGCTTCTTTCAAAAAGCGTTTCAGGAGAAAAGCGAGGAAGTAAGGGAAGGTGTAGAACTTGCCGCCCCAGCCGATGTTCTTGTAACCGAACTTGACTCCATAGGAGATATCCGGGAATGAAGGCCAATCGATGAGGTGGTTAAGTGACGCAGTTGCACCATCCTTGGATTTCACCTCCACGGGAATCAGCGTATCTGCATCCCGGACGAAGAAATCCATTTCCAAAGCCGGACTGTCGCTTTTGTAGTAGTACAACTTATCGTAGCCGGATTTCCGAAGCATCTCTCCCACGATGTTTTCATAGATGGCACCCTTGTATGTGCCGAAGTTCTTGTTGGCCCGTAAGTCCTCCTGTGCTTCTTCATCCAGAGAAGCGATGAGCAGACCGGTATCGTGGTAGTAGATCTTATACGTGTCGGTTTCATAATTCCCCTTTAGCGGAAGCTCTGGATTATTCAAGCAATAGCATACATTGACAACGCCTGCTTTTTCAAGCCATTCCACAGCGCCAATATACTCGCGATTCCTTGCTCCTTTGGCAATCTTGGTAATCTGATACTTCTTGCAGGTCTTGGCTAGAAAGGTGGAGATATGGTTATATACAGCCAGAACCTTGGCCTTGTCCGTTTGGCTGGCATATTTGGTAATATCCTCCTCATAGTCCAGCAGGAGCTGGCGGAGTAATTCTAATGTTCCTCCAAAGTGGCCATTGTCAATATACATCTTGACGACTTCCGGCATACCTCCAATCGTCATGTAGTCACGGAAGACATCCATGATAGTCGATAGTTCCAGCTCAGAAAAGGGCGTCAGCGTGGACATATGGGTGTAAAGGTCCTCCACCTGCGCTTCGGAGTATCCTCTTGCCCAAAGGAATTCCTCAAAGTCCATTGAGTGCATCTCATAGTCCTCTTTGTTTCCCACGGCGTTGGATTCAATCTCCTCATAGTAAATCCCCATCAGGGAGCCGGAGCAGATGACATCGTACCGGCGGTCTTCATTGAAAGATTTCAAAGATGTTGCACAATCAGAACACTTCTGTAACTCATCGAAAAAGATGAGTGTCTTATTAGGTATAAACTTCCAGGATGGTTCTAACAGGGAAATGTTCTTTATAATGGCATCAACTTCATAACCATTGTCAAAGATGGCGCGGAACTTCTTCTGAAGGACGAAGTTGATCTCTATGACAGATTCATAGTTCTTATGGCCGAATGAGCGAATGGATTCGGTTTTCCCAATCTGTCTCGCCCCCTTGACGATGAGGGGTTTCCTTTCCGGATTCTGCTTCCATTGCGCCAGGAATCCGTCTATCTTTCTTTTCAGTAATTCCATATATAATCACATTTCCGGAAGCAAATATAGGAAAGAAATCACATTTCCGAAAATGATTTTTCGAAAAAATTCACATTTTCGGCATATCATAGAAAAAGAAAGATGAAAATACAAAGATAAACCTTTTTTTCTCCTTCCACCAGGCAGGACCTTCCCAGGCCCCGCCTGGCATCCGGATAGAAAGTATTTATGTTTATCAATGCTTATGAAGCCTTTACTCCTTCTTCAGCTCTATTGCTGGATTGGTCTTCGCCGCCTTCAACGTCTGCCATAGCACCGTTCCAAAGGCAATGGCCAGGGAGATGATGACAGCCACCACGAACACCCAGCCGTAGCCTTCAGCCCTGTAGGCAAAGCGTTGCAGATAAACCTGGGCCGCCCAGATGGCCAGCGGAATGCCAATAAGGCAAGCCACGCCAACAAGAATCATATAGCTGCGGACATTCCTCCAGGTTTCATGTGTCACATCAGAGCCGAAGACCTTCCGGATAGCAATCTGTTTCGTGTTCTCGTCGGCAAAGTAGGTGCTCATGGCCAGCAGGCCCAAAAGCGCTATCAGCACGGAAAGTACTGCAAAGAGTTCCACCAGGCGCAGCGTTCTCTTGACCGGGGCGAGCATTTTCTTGTTAATGTCACTTACAAAGCCATACCGCCAGGCTGGCTCTTCCACTCCGGCAGTTTCCAGACGATACTCCCTATAAGCCTGCCGGATGGCTTTGTCGTATGACTCGTCCTCTCCCGTGGTGCCAATCAACATACAGTTGGAATAGCGGAGTTCTTCTGCCCGGGTAACGATGACTCCACCATTGGGGTTTTGACTACTCTCCGAAGCCGGCCGGGTTGGATAATCCGTCACCACGCCACCAATGAACTCCGGCTGGGCGCCGTTCATGTTGATTCTTCTGGGGAATACAGTAGATGTATCCGATACCGCTGCCGCGTTGAAAGCACTGCGGCTCATCCAAAGCGAATGCGTCAGCGGATGGCCGAAATCCTCCTCCACCTCAAGCCCTAGCAGTTTGAAATAGGTGGAATCGCAGATGATGACGGGCATATCGACGCGATGCTCCTCATCCACTTTGATTCCCATGGTCATATTGATGAGTCCAGGAATACCGCGCCCCACACCAGCTTTTGTCACAAAGGGCAACTGTTCCACCTTGTCCTTGAAGAGTTTCATCATATCGTAGTCGCGGGCAGAGTACTCAATGTAATAGAGATTCTCTGTTGCGGAGTGCATCGGCCGGGTGAGCATATGGCGCATCTGCACTTCCATCACCAGAGCCAGGGCAATCAGGAATACCGACAAGACGTTCTGCACCACAATGAACACCTTGCTCAGTACCATTTTGCTGCGGCGCCTCAACGAGCCTTTGATCACGTCGATGGGTTCGTAACGCGAGGCTACGATGGCCGGAAGAAGTCCACAGAGGGTGCCCAAGAACAGGATGCCGGCGATGTATGCCAGGATATACCCGGGTGTTATCATAAAGGATAGCCTCACGCTGGTATCGCCGATGCCCAGCATCAGTTCGTCCGGGTCGCTGGTAGAAACGAGGCTGTTCATCATAGGAGCCAGAAGGTCGGCCAGCAGCAGCGCCGCGGCAAAGCAGACGGCGGTGAAAGCCACGGATTCTCCGATGTATTTCCAAAGGATTCCCGTTTTATCGGCTCCAAGCAGGCGCCGGGTGGCCATTTCTTTGGAACGCTTTCCCGTCAAAGCCAGGCTCAGGTTTACATAGTTGAAAATGGCCGACAGGAGCAGGAGAAGCACAACCACAGTCAGGAGCCTGAGCATCTGGGCGTTACCCTGACGGGTAAGCCCGTTGCTGTTTCCTGTCGCAAAGAAAGCCTCATCCATTCGGTAAGCTTTCCAGGAATCTACCTTTTCCCCACTCCAGACAGCATCGTAGTTCTTGTGCAGCAGCGCTTTCACTTTGCCCCTCACATCGTCGGGATTCGCATCTTCTCGTGCGCGGAACCAGGTCGTGTAGTTGCCGATGCTGCCAAAGTTCCGCTCCTGCACTGCAGCCCAGGTCCCCGAAATGTGCGTAATGATGTCGTAGGGCATAAAGAAGGTCCCGTCAAAATCGGCAAAGATTCCTTTAATGGTACGGGGCGATTCATCCACATTGATAGTACGCCCAATAAGTCTTCCTCCATCTATGGATAGTTTCCTGGCCAGTGATTCACTGATGAGGACATCATCCTTGCCCACAAAATCTTCCGCACTGCCTTCTACAAGATGGTATTCCGGGAATACCTTGAAGAAGTCGGCATCGGTCTCCATTCCAGAGCACTGGAGCAGATCATCGCCCTCACGGATGAGCGGCTGCCACAGCAAGGCCACGCGGCTTGCTGCCTCGACCTCCGGGATATTCATCTCCAGTTCCTCCTTGTCCCAATAGGTCAAGCCCAGGAACTCATTGGTCCCCAGCACAAAGGTGTGCTTCCATTCCGGCGACTCGTGTGCCACATCATACTGCTGCACTACGTAGCTGCCAATCAGGATTACAAACGCTAGGCTCACCGCCAACCCCACCGCCTCGATAGCGGTGTATAACTTGTTGCGGGATAGGAATTTCAGGTAACTTTTCATGTTTGCTGTTGTCCGATCTTGTTCGGATGTCTACTAATGCTTATATTTGTATCGGTTCTAATTATTGAAGGCTATGAGCGACGAATTGATTCTTGTGCAGAACCTCATCCATGAGATAAGAGGGCAGAAAGTAATGCTGGATTTTGATCTAGCAAGATTGTACCAGGTAAAGACAGGAGAACTAAACCAATCGGTGAAACGTAATATCAAACGATTCCCTCCGGATTTTATGTTCCAGTTGACGCCGGAAGAAGTCAAAATGATGTCACAAATTGTGATATCATCGAAAAGAAAGGCATCTGCGCCTCCTTTCGCCTTCACGGAGCAGGGTGTAGCCATGCTGTCCGGACTACTGAAGAGCGATGTCGCCATTGCTGCCAACATTGCCATCATGCGTGCCTTCGTGCAGGTAAGGGAATACCTTCTTGCTGCCTCGTCGCTCTCTGCAGAAGTCAAGGAACTCAGAGCGAAGGTTGATTTGCTGGCACTCCAGCGTGAAGATGATTTGGGCGCTGTCAACGACCTCTCCGAAGATGTTTGGAAGGACATTGACAACCTGTACCTTGCCATCGGCGAACTCTCTTCCCGCATGGAGGAGAAGAAGCGGGAGCCTCGGCGAAAGATTGGTTTCCAGCAAAACATGGAGGACTGATTTTTCATTCTGAATGCATCTGTCATTCTGAGCATTAGCGAAGACTCTATTCTTTTTTCAGCTCTACCGCCGGATTCGTCTTCGCGGCCTTCAATACCTGCCAGATGACGGAGACAAAGGCGATTAATCCTGTGAGGAGCACCGCTACTACAAATATCCACCAATAGCCTTCCAGCCTGTAAATAAAGTCCTTGAGGTATTCCTGCGCGGCATAGACCGCAATCGGAATGCCGATGACGCAAGCAATTCCAACGAGCAACATGTAGTCCCGGATTGTTCTCCTGGCTTCGGAGTCAACCGTGCCGCCGAAGACCTTCCGGACGGCAATGTCGCGGGATTTCTCATCGGCATAATACGTGCTCATGGCCACCAGCCCCAGCAGGGCGATGATAATGGACAGGAGCATAAAAATTTCCATCAGTCGCATATTGTTCCGGATCGGCTTGAGGGCTTCCACATAGAAATCGGCTATAAAACCGTTCTGGAGCTCATAATAAACCATGTTGTCTTTCTTCCAGGTCTCGTAAGTTACTTCGATTTGTTTCTTTGCGGCTTCAGGCTCGCCGGTTATCTCCATAAGAATTCCATAGGTATAAGGATAAGTTTTTGGGATATCCTCCACGAGTACAGTGAGGTTTTCATTTACCCCCATATTGTTCAGGGATACCGGGAAATCTTCGATAACACCCCCTACATTGTCACAGTTTCTCATCCTCTGGCTCAAAACTCCAATATCATGGGACGCATCGGTAAAACCTGATGCGGCGAAGGCCGATTCCCCGAACCAGACCGTGTTGTTGATGGGGGCGCCGTAATCCGATCGTTTTTCAAATCCAAGCATATCAAAGGCGTCCTCATCCATGTGGAATACCCTGTAAAGAATATCCTTGTCATCAACCGTTTTGCTGTACTGTCCGGTTCCCGGCATCCCCGGTACGCCAAATGCAAGACCGGTACGTGAAACAAAAGGTAAAGCTTCCAAAGAATTCCGCAGGGACTCAAGACCGAATGACGCAGATTGCAGGAAGTATTTATTGCCGATATCGGCATGGAAAGGCCTGTTCAGCGATTTATCATACTGAGCTTCCATGACGATGGCCATGGACATCAGGAAAACAGCCAGTGCATTCTGCAGGACGATGAATACTTTGCTGAAAATCATTTTGTTATGCGCCCTGAAAGTGCCCCGGACTACATCAATGGGGTTCCATCTGCTGGACAAAAGGGCCGGAAGGATGCCCGCCAAGACGCCGGCAAGCAAAACCAATGTCAGGAAGAGAGCGATATACTTGGGCGTAAACTGAATCCGGATCGCAATGTCCGGGTCATTCAGCAAGCGGTTTATGCCAGGCGTCCACCATATCGCCAGGAGAATGGAGACAGCAAAACAGACCAGTGTAAAAAGAATGGACTCTGCGATTCTCCGGCCAAATACGGCCCCCTTGGATTCGCCAACGAGCATCCGGGTAGCCATCTCTTTGGCCCGTTTGACGCTGAGTGCCATGTTCAGGTTGATATAGTTAAGGATTGCGCTGGCAAGAAGAAGGAGGACGGCGACAAGAAGAAGGTCCAGCGTCCGCTTGTCACTGTGCGAAATATTACCGCTGATGGTATCTCCGTGAACATCTCCGAATAGCAGTTCATCCAGCCTGTAAACATGTACACCCTTCAGGAAGACGGATCCGTAAAGATCGTACTGGGTTTTACAGACGGATACAGCTTTTTCTTCCAAAGCATTTCTATCGGCCCCCGGGCGTAGTTTTACGAAGGTGTAGACGCTGCCGAACTGGTCGTTCGGGTCGGAAAACCCTCTGATGGGGCCGTCGATGGAAAGGACGATGTCGGTGTATTCAAAAAGCGTGGACTTCCAGTCTTTTATGATGGCCGCTACGGTAAAGGAGTCTGTCCCCAATGTCCAGGTGTCTCCGGTTTTCAAGCCGGATTTTCGGGAGAACTCCTCGCTGATAATCATATTGCTTGCATCCGAGAGGACTTCCGGACCACCTTCAACAAACTTCAGATTGGGAAAGATCTCAAAGAAATTCTTATCGGCGGTTACCACTTTCGCTTGGAGGGTCCCATCCTTCGGTGTCATAATCATCTCCACCGGAGACAGCGCACCTGCCAGTTCCACTTCCGGAGCCGCAGCCTGAATGGCATCTCTGAAAGTGTAAGTGAGGCCCAGCTGGTCCGAATGTCCATCTTCTACCATAGCAAAAGTATAGACATCTTTCCAATTCGGATTCTCGTACTTGACTTCGAACTGCTGCACAACGTAGGAGCCGATGATGATCACAAAAGCCAGGCTCACAGCCAGTCCGATGAATTCAATGGCAGTGTACAGCTTGTTGCGGGATAGGAATTTCAGGTATGATTTCATACGCGTTTATTCATTCTTCAACGATTCCACCGGATTCGCCCGGGCAATCTTCAGGCAGTTCAGTACCACCACGCCAAGGACAATAAGCAGTACCAACAGCGCCCCACCGATGAAATACAGCGGACTCAGGGACACCTTTTCGGCAAACTGCTCCAGCCACTTGCGAGCCACGAAGAAGGCACCGATGCAGGCTATCACGGCCATCACTCCGGACAGTTTCAGGATATCCACGGCAAAGACGCTCAGGATGTCTCGGGTGGTGGCGCCATTGATCTTCCGGACGGCCATCTCTTTGCTCCTGCGAAGGCTCTCGTCCCGGATGAAGCCGATGAGACCAAGTAGTGCGATCAGCAGGCTGAACACAGCGCCGATGGCCATTGTATTCCGCATCTTCTTGCTGTCGGCGTATGCCGCCCGCATCTGCTCCTCATAAGACAGGATGTTGATTTCCCGGCCCTCCAAGGCCTTCTCCAGCGCTTGACGAACCTTTGGTAGTGCCTCCGGCCGGACTTTGAAGAAGGTATGCGGCATCCATGAACTCATACTGCCAACCTCCCCATAGAACAGGGCGCTGGGACGCGGGTCCACGCCGGTCAGGTTGCCAATAATGTAGCTCTTATACACACCGGAGATGGTGAAATAACGCCTTTCCGTATCGCTCGAA
>JBGUPS010000016.1:0-8535 GCA_045130395.1 Candidatus Cryptobacteroides sp. | reverse complement strand
CATTTCTTGTACAGCCCCAACCTGATGGCCTGGCTTGGACGCCTGCTCGATCCGGAGACGCCGCTGGCCCATCTGGGATTCTACTTGTTGCTGTGCCTGCTTGTCATCGGCCTGGCAACCGGGTTGTACGCAATAATGTATCGGCAATTGCCGTCGGTGGCTTCCACTCTTGTCGGCGGAAGAGTCCAAAAGAATCAGTTATAATAAATTCAGATTTTTCGGCCAGTTTCCTTATTTCCCTAGAAACTCCGTGGGCGTAATGCCGGTAACTTTCTTGAAAAGGCGGGTAAAGTGATGCGGGAACTCGAAGCCCAGAAGGTGGGCGGTTTCGCCTATGTTGTGGCCGTTCATCAGGAGGTTCTTGCCCTGTTCAATCACGAAGGAATGGATGTAGCCGATGGCTGTGCCGCCAGTGGATTTGTGAATCACGTCGCCCAGGTAGCGTGGCGAATAAGCCAGCTGCCCCGCACAGTACAGGACGGAGGGGACGCCGAGGTCCATTTGCCTGCCTTCCAGATAATACTCCCGCAGCAGGTTGTGGAAACGCTTGAGGATGTCCGATGAGGTCTTGTCTTCCTGCGAGAGCTGGCGCTGGTAGATGCGCTGGCAGTATTCCAGGACCAGGCGGATGTATCCCAGGATGACGGCCCTTAGCGCCGGGGAGTCCTCGTTCTCCTGCAGTTCGTGCCTCAGCTGCGTGACAAGCTGCGTGATGCGGCCCCACTCTGAAGTTTCCATCCGGAGCGTCTCCGTGGCGAAATAGGAAAAGAAGTGATAGTCTTTCATCCTGGCCTCCAGATCCGTTCCACGGAGTAGTTCCGGCGAGAAAAGCAATACCCATCCACTGATGTAGAGGTCCTCGCCGTCGTCTTCCTTGCCGCCAATCTGGCCCGGTTCCACGGCAATGATGGAGCCATCGGCCACGTCGAACATCTTCATCCCATAGGTGAGATTCTTGGGAAAATTCTTCTGGATGAAGAGGCCGTACACTCCATAATTATTCAGGCTGGAACGGAACGGAGACACTTCATCGTAGTGAATGACACTAACCATAGGGTGCAGTTCCGGCGCTCCTACGAAGCGGGCGTACACATTGGGATTTGTGACGTGCAGAATGTTCTTCATATTGCCGGTAAGGGTGTTTATTTCGGCAAAAATACATAAAGTTCTGCGATATTGGTAGAAATCTGACAAAAATCGGTAAAAGAATCTCGGTCAGACCGCCTACCTTTGCACCATCAAACATCAAAGACATGAATATCAAATCCTTCCTTATGGTCTTTGCTGCATCCCTGATGCTGCTTGCCTGCAAATCAAACACAAACGAGAATATGAGCACCTTGAACCTTACCCAGGAATGGGACAAGACATTTCCAAAATCCGAACTAGTCAACCACAGCAAGGTCACCTTCCACAACCGCTACGGCATCGAACTGGCTGCCGACATGTACGTTCCCAAGAACGCGGAAGGCAAGCTTCCCGCCATCGCAGTGAGCGGCCCCTTCGGCGCGGTTAAGGAGCAGTGCTCCGGCCTCTATGCCCAGCACATGGCCGAGCGCGGGTTCCTGACCATCGCTTTCGATCCTTCTTACACCGGTGAGTCCGGCGGAGAACCCCGCAGGATGGCATCGCCGGACATCAATACCGAGGACTTCCTTGCGGCGGTGGACTTCCTTTCCACCTGTGACCTGGTCGATCCGGAGCGCATCGGCATCATCGGCATCTGCGGATGGGGCGGGATGGCCATCAACGCCGCCGCCCAGAACTCGTGCTGCCAGCCACAGACTGTGCCGGTTCCCCCGCATCAGCGGTGTTGCGTTGTACCTAGATTCGTGCGACAGTGCCTGTTCGCGAATACCGTCGTGCCCCGCATCAACGTCGGTGCGCGCTCACTCCTTTGGGCCGTTCCGGCCCAGGCCCCGGAGGCCGTCTGCCCAACCCTTCTGCTGCCTGTCTTTGCCGGCGGCCGGGAGCCTGAGGTCTCCCGTCCGTGGTCCCGTCAAAGCCAGTCAGCCCTCCCGCACCAGACCGCCTCCGGGGCCAAGCCTCCGCTCCCTTCGGTCGCTCCGGCTCCTTGGTCATTGGCAGACTCATTGCCGGCAGCCGCAATCCCACGCTCGCTCTTGCCGTCAATGAGACTGCCAACAACCAAGGCCCTCAAGCTGACGTACGCTTGAGCGTCAGTGACACATCGAGCGGCATCACCCGCCCGACCGGAAGAGAAAGGGTTTATATATATACAACAAGGGGCAGCGGCTGGCGCCGCTGTGGTTGCGTATGTCAGTGATTTTTAGTATTTTTGTATAGAGTATGATCCTCCTTTGAGGTCCCTCTGAGCCATTGCCTTGTTCAAAACTTGTAAAGCGGTATGCCTGCCTTTCAGCCATCGGTCCTGATCAGTGACGCCTACGGTTCCGTGGGTGATATCACCTTCTATCACAGGGGTGGCAAGTGCTATTACAGGAAGCGTTCTGCCGGAAATTACCCGGGCACTCCCGGCCAGCTGTCACATCTGGATGTGCATCGCCGGGCGCTGGCCGCCTGGAGGACGCTGGACCAGGCCACGCAGATAGTCTGGCATGAGTACGGGAAGGAGGCTGTGCCCCACAAGCCGCCGTTTGACAACAAGGCGCACATCTCTGGCCAGAATCTCTTCGTCTCTGCTTATCACGGCTTCGTCACCCTGGGTGATGAGCATATTCCCACGCCGCAGCGCTTTGTGAAGTTCCCGCCGTTCGCCGTCAAGATGGAGAATGCTGTCAGGGTGAATGGTTCACTGGTGATTCCTGTTGTGGTCACAATGGCTGAGGGCCTGGATGCCGGCCGGTATCGGCTGCTGGCCAAACTGCAGCTGACGGAGCCTGGGAAGGGGCGCCATCCGGGACTTCTCAGGAACTATCTGGCGGATGCCAACTGTGATGCTGCGCAGATCCGGGTAACGGTGCCGGGGTACACGGAGCAAGTGGGATTCGAACTCGAGCAGATCCAGGTCCACGCCCAGTTCATCCTTATAGACAATGTGACCGGCTACAGGAGCCAGTCACATCCGGATTCTTTTATTCTCAACGTTACTTCTTAACGTAGGCCGTAGCGCGCCCGACACCGACCTTATCGATAAATCCACTGGCTACAAGCTCTGCCAGGGTGCGCTCAATGGTGGTGACACTGATATCCGGGCAGGCCTGGGCGATTTCCTTCTTGGATATCTTGCCGGGAATCTTCTCGATAAGGGCCTTGATCCGGTCGGCCTTGGACATTTTCCGGTGATGCAGGTATTCTACGCGGTCTTCGAATTCGTTGTAGGCTTTGACTACTATACCCAGCATGTATTTAAGGAAAGGAAGGTAGTCGTTGCCGTTCTCGTGCCAGTTCTGGGAGCTGGCCTGCAGGGCCTCGTAGTAGGAATCCTTGCTCTTCTCGATGAGCATCTCAATACTGATGTACTTGCCAACGATAAAGCCGGCACGATACAGCAGCAGGAGCGTCAGGAGGCGGCTCATACGGCCGTTCCCATCGTTGAACGGGTGGATGCAGAGGAAGTCCAGGATGAACACCGGCATCAAGAGTAGCGGGTCATAGGTACCGGCCTCAATGGCATCATTGAATCGGGTGCAAAGATTCAGCATGGCATCGGCCGTCTGGAAGGCCGGCACTGGACGGAAGCGTACGGTCTCCGTTCCGTCAGCGTGCTTCTCTGCGATGATGTTGTCGGAATTCTTATACACGCCGCCAACAGCGCTGCTGCTGAAAGAATAGAGATCCCGGTGCAACTGCAGGATGTTGTTGGGACGCGGCGCTATGTACTCGTAGGATTCGTGGATGGTTGCCAGGACGTCGCGATAGCCGGAGATTTCTTCCTCGTTGCGGTTGCGGGGCTTGACCTTATCCTGGACGATAGCGTTCAGGCGCTCGTCGGTAGTATAGATGCCCTCGATACGGTTGGATGCACCGGTACTCTGGATCTTTGCCACCTCCAGCAGAGCTGTGAGGACATCCGCTTCAGCTTCGATGTAAAGCTCCTGCCTGCCACGGCATTCATGGAGGCGTGTCAGGATGCTGACGACTTCCGGAGTGAGGAGGTCTTTGGGGCGGTTGATGAAATCGAACTCGTGCATAGCGCGTTTCTTTTATAGTGCAAAGATAGCGTTTTTCTGCCTCATTTTACAATTATCTGCATCAAATTTGCGAAAATGATGCAGAAAAAGTGCTTGATGAGGCAGATTCGGCATGTTACTCCTCTTTCTCCATCTCGGTTTCAAAGAGCTTCATGGCGTCGGCCTTAGTCTTCTCGGCTATCTCAATATAAGGCTTCATCGCCTGGTAGTCGGAGTGACCGGTCCACTTCATCACAACCTGGGGCGGGATGCCGCTGGCGAGTGCGAAACAGATGAAGGTACGGCGGGCAGCGTGGGTGCCAATCAGGTCGCTCTTAGGATATGTCTCTTCCTGACGTTCTCCTCCCTTGTAACAAGTCTTCGTGATAGGAGTATTGAATCCGGCCAGCTCGCAGAGGTGCTTCAGGTAGCGGTTCATCAGCTGGTTGGGCAGCACCGGCAGCGCCAGGCCATCCGGGAAGTTGCAGTGCTCGTACTTCTTCAGGATCTCCTTGGCGAATTTGTTCAGGTTGATGGGCAGCCGGTCGTGAGTCTTCACGGTGGTGATGTACATCGTATCTCCCTCTATGTCGGTCCGCTTCAGATTAGCCATATCAGAATACCGAAGCGAAGTGAACGCGCAGAAGCAGAAACAGTCCCTGGTCTTGATCAGACCTCCGGCATCCTCTACCTTCTTCTCATACTCTTCCCCGTACATATTCTTCAATTTGACCTTGGTGCCGTTCCCAGGCACTTCATAATGGTAGAGACGCAGCAGTTCCTCCTTCGTCAAGAAGATGACCGGCTTCTCCAGCACCTTGAATTTGGGTCGGTAGCGCTTGATGGTGTCCTCCTGGGTGTATCCCTTACGCAGCGCCCAGTACAGGAACCAGCGCAGATTATTGAAGTGCTTCTGGACACTCTTCTCTTCCAGATCCTGGTTCCGGAGGAAGATTACCCACTTGTTGATGCCGGACTCATTGAAAGACTCAAACTTCACGTGAGGGTTGAATTCTCGCATGTGGTTCTCGAACGTCTTCCAGACCTGCAGGGTGGCATAGGCCCAGCCGTTGGCTGCGCTCTCCTCGGTAGTGAACTCCTTCAGGCGGTCGAAGAAGCCGACGCGCGGGATTCTGGCCGGGTACACCTTATCCGGTTTCTTGACCTTCATCGCCTTCTTCAGCTGCTTCCTGATATCCTCTGAGGTCGGCTTATCCTCAAGCTTGGGCTCCCACTCCGCAAAGTGCAGCCTGATCCTGTCAAGCACCATGTTGATATCAGCACAAGTCTGCCCTTTGACGTTCTTATAATCAACGGGAGACTTCCTTCTTCCATTTGCGTATTTCTCTTCATCCGCCTTGTCGCCGTACCAATTCGCCTCCTTCAGCGAAATGCCGGTGGTGGTGATGAGCTTCACCCCCTTGATTGAAAAGGATGCCCGGAGGGCGCATTCCCCGGTTCTCATACTTGGCCTTTTCTCCAGATAAAATTTTACTGGCATAACTCTCGAACACTTAAAACTTACGCAGAAAGTTACGCAGAAAATTTCAGATTTCCAAATAAACTCTATTCTACGCCATTACCCTTATAAGGTTAATATTCAGGTAGTTAGTAAATTCTATGCTCCCGACTTCCAAGAGAAAAATGGAGTCCTATGCTCCACAAAAAATGAAGCATCGCAAAAAGCGATGCTTTTTTTGTGGAGCAAGCTCTATCTAATCCCCCGCCGCTTCGCGGCCGCCCCCAGGGGCACGGGTGAGAGGACTCCCCCGCTGCGCTTCGCGCACCCCCTCCGGTCGGCCTACGGCCTCCTCATACCGGGCTTGACCTGGGATCTCCCTGTCTCTCAGCCGCGTTTACACTTGAAGAGCCTTGTAGGGCAGATTTTTTGTAATCGCGGCAAGGGAAACGCCCCTTTCGGCCCAAATCGTTGCCGCGTTTTCACCTAAACTGCCGTAGAATGGCGATTTTTTGCAATCGCGGCTTAACATCCCTTCTCGTGTATTGTTTAGCGAAGAATGAAGAAGTAGATTAGGAGGACCTGTACAAGGAAAATAGCAGGGACACTCAGGGTGAACTTCTGGTGCTTGGTTTTGTGATGGAACAAGTACATGCCCAGGAGGGCACCGATGCTGCCGCCGGCGATGGCTAGCCAGATGAGGGTGTCTTCAGGGATGCGCCACTTCCCTCTCCTGGCCTTCCATTTGTCGATGCCGTACAATAGGAAAGTCAGGACATTAATGCCGATAAGGAAGTACATGAATTCGCGCATAGACAGCCTGTTATAAAAAAAGACCCGCCTATTTGAGCATTGTCAAGAGGCTCGGCGAGTTCTAGTGTTGCAAAGATATACATTTTCTTTCGAAAATACAGCTCTTGTAAGAGTAATATATTAATATTACCATTGTAAAAAGATAGGATATGAATCAGATATATTTTGAGGCAAAGGGAGAGGCCTTACTGGAAAGAATAGGGATGAGTAAAACTGAGTTCGCCAGACGGATGGGGATCCGGAAGCAGAACGTAAAAGCCTTGTTCAAATCTAAGAATTTAGAGACCATCTATAAAGCAGCGGGCGTTATGGGTGTACCGTTTGAAATGCTTGTCGGTTACATTGAGGAGCCAGATCCTATCCCCCCTTATGCATCGTATGAAGAAGCCTGTGATGATGTCTTTATTTCAGAGGATGACATTCCTACGGGTGATACTACGGAGGATAGACGTCAAAGGCAGAAAATCATTCTGTCATTTTATCATCACTGGAAAGAGGTAAATCCAGATGCAAAAAGATACAATATTAACCTTAAAGACGATATAAACATACGATATGTATCCATTGAGGAAACTGCTGGGCAGGCATCATTAACATATCTGTCTACTCTAGCAGTACTTCAATTGGATGCCATTCTTTCCAATGCCGCGTTAGTGGAATCGACACCAGCAAATCCAAAGAAAAAGAACCAAATAGGTTTTATAAGCATGTTACGGATGTCATATAACTGTCCCGGAATAGGTGTTGTAAAAATGATGGTAGGCGTAAAGAAACGCGATAAAACAAAGGTCCAGTATTGTATTACGGCAATTAATACTAACAAAACAGGAGGCCAATGACCTCCTGTTAAAATTCGCCCCAAGACTACGTGGCGGAGTTACTTAAAAGCGAGGATTAAGCCGGCGGGGACTTTCGCACTACCCTGTGTCCGTCCGTATCACGTTTTACTGTCTCGTTGCAAATGTAAGTACTTTTCTTTAAACTACAAAATGAATTATGCCAAGATCAATCAAAGAAACGCCCATCTTGTATGATGAGGATGCTTACCGCTTTGAAATGGCGGCTCACAACGTTATGCCTCTACCTGTAGAAGAGCAGGAAGATATGTGGGCCAACTATTTGATTCAAAAAATCCATTTTACCGCAAAAGGAAGAAGGAGGCTATTGATGTAATTCTCAACCCCCCATCAGATCCAAATAGCCATCAGACCGGCCACGATGGCGGCAGGTATGCCCAGAAGCATCCCGATAAGAGATCCCTTGATATGGAACCAGTAGTTGTGATACTCCCCTACCATATCCTCGGTTCCGGGAATCACAAAATGCTTGTCGTGACAGAACCAGATATAGTCAAGGACGATAGCGTCAAACCAGTTCACCACCACCCATAAAGCATATGCCGTCAGCGCACCGTACCAGAACGACTTGCATCCGTTGACATATCGCACCAGGAGTCCCAGCAAGATGCCAAAGATCATCATGGCGACAACCTTCTTCACATAGAAAATCACTCCTCCTGGCCTGTTGCCAGCATCAACCAAGCCCAACTTATCACAGCGTTCAATGATGGCCGGAGGATAATTGAAAACTATCTTGATTGGGTCTCTGGACATTAAGAATACGAAAAGCGTGAATACAGCACACGCCACAAGAGATTCAATGAGAAATACCATGATTACTGAACTTTCAAAATCTCCTGTGATTCAATGAAAGGTCGCCGCTGGAAAGGGCTTCGAAGTTCTCTTCAATCTTTTTGATGTCCCAGTCCCACCACTTCAAGTCCAGGAGGTAGGCTATGAATTCGTCGTCAAATCGCTTCCGGATAACCCGACAAGGATTGCCTGCAGCAACAGCATAGGGAGGGATGTCGGAGGCGACTACAGAATTGGCGCCGATGATGGCACCATCACCGATATGTACACCAGGCATTACAGTTACATTCTGACCAATCCAGACATCGTTGCCGACCACAGTATCGCCCTTCTGAGGCAATTCATCTTTCACGGGGGCAATGGCGCTGCCCCAGTCTCCGCCCATGATGTAGAAAGGATAGGTAGTCACCCCATCCATTCTGTGGTTGGCCCCGTTCATCACGAACTCAATGCCCTTGGCGATGGCGCAGAATTTCCCGATAATCAGTTTGTCGCCGATGAAATCGTAGAAGTGGGT
>JBGUPS010000015.1:0-22770 GCA_045130395.1 Candidatus Cryptobacteroides sp. | reverse complement strand
CCCGTTCATCACGAACTCAATGCCCTTGGCGATGGCGCAGAATTTCCCGATAATCAGTTTGTCGCCGATGAAATCGTAGAAGTGGGTAACATGCTTCTCAAACTGATCTGCACCATCCACGTCATCATAGTACGTGTAGTCCCCGATGATAATGCGAGGATTCTTCACCACGTTCTTGATGAAACAGAGACTCGGAATCTTCGGATTCGGGAAGACTGCGTTCGGATCGGGTCTTTTGGTGATATTGTCCATGGTGGTAAATTCCGATTTAACGGCATAAAGATAGGAGTTTTGCCGCAGTTGTCCAAACTGGCCCACTTTTGCCCTCCTCATCCCGGACTTGATCCTCCTCATCCCGGACTTGATCCGGGATCTCCTCCCCGTCATTCCCGGCTCCGACCGGGAATCTCCGCCCGATCAGGGCCTGCTGGCTACCTGGCGCAGGTGAGCAACTGGAATGGCGCAGGTCTGCTGAAAGTACCCTGACCAGCGCCACCAGAATGCATGAGTGGCCGATTTGCGGCGCCGGCCACCCACTTTATTCCCGACCTGCGCCAAATACAAGCCTTAATCGACAGGCTTGACCGACAAATTGGAAAATAACCGAGACTTACTTACCTTTGAAACGGCCTTCCGCTGGCCCCTTTTTCAAATCCATTTTGGCGGAAATCTACTTTACTATCTACACCATAGCCCTTCCTTTAGAAGATTTCTCCGTTCCAGAGCATTCTCAAGAAGTCATTGACATACAGGAGCTCAATTTCTCCGGACGGCCGGGTTATCGGATCAAGGGAGACGAGAATCAAGCGGCAGTCCGGATGCTCTTCCTTAAAGGCCTTCAGTCCGTTCTTGTGACGGGTCTTCACCTCCTCGCTGGATTTAATCTCAATGGCCACCTTGGCATCTCCGATGATGGCATCCACTTCCTGGTTGTTATATGTATGCCAGTAGAATATCTTCTCCCGGCGGCGGTAGTATCCACGGTAGGCAATGATTTCCTGCATAATGAAGTGCTCGAAGGCGTGCCCGTAATCGTCGGAACCGCGCCTGAGGTGATGCCTGCCCATCAGGTAGTTGGTCAGACCCACATCGAAATAGTAGAACTTGGGAGCCTGGACCACTTTCCGTTTGACCACCTTCGTGTAGGCCGGAATCTCAAATCCCATCAGCGTATCTTTCAGGATCTGATAGTAAGCCTTGACGGTCTTAGCCGCGACACCGCAGTCGCTGGCGATGTTGGCATAGTTGATCATCTCGCCGTCAGAAATGGCGGCCGCTTCCATAAACTGTTCAAAGGCATCGACATCCTGGACGGCGGCTTCGTCACGGATTTCTTCCCTGATATAGACTTCCACGTATCCTTCCAGACGGTCCGTGGCATCATCTATCATATAATGACGAGGAATCATACCGTTCTGGACAGCCTTGTCTATCTGGAAGTCTGTGACCTCCTTCCAGACCAGAGGGAACAGCGTCCTGGGATTCGCCCGGCCTCCGAGGGTGTTGGCTCCGGACTTCTTGAGTTTCCGGGCGCTTGAACCGCTGAGAATGAAATGCAGGCCTCGATTCACCATCAGCCAATGGACGGCATCCAGCAGTTCGGGCACTTTCTGGATTTCATCTACAATCACCAGCGTTCCGGCAGGTTTGGCAAGCAGCGCCTCCCTGAAGGAGTCCGGGTTGCGCTTGAACGCCTTGCGGACCGAATCAATCAGCAGGTCATAGTAGATGGCATCCGGGAAACGCTCCTGCAGGAGGGTGGATTTACCCACCTGGCGTGCCCCAAAGAGGAACATTCCTTCATCCAGTTGGTTCTCTATGTCGAATAGTCGCTTATACATCGTTCATTAGAATTTATGGAGGTCAAGTCCGATTTTCCTATGAAATTCGGGAACCCGGGTACAAATTTAATAAAGTTTATCTGAACACCAAAATCTTTGCAAGGTTTAGTCCTGCAGTTTCAATTCCAGATCAGAATCAGCGGCGAATTTATCCTGGAGCTCTTCAAAAGTGTGCATCAGATCATCCAGGTCTTCCATCAGATTGTAGAGTCCGTCTTCAGACAGGACAGACCATCGGACGATTTGTGCTGGGCCTTGCCAGTGAAATCGATGTAGAAGAAGGTGAACAGCTGAAAGCCTGGCTTACTGAGCGTGGCTCCTACATCCAGCGTAAATTCCGGAGATAGTCTTTTCATCAGCAAAAACTACCCACCTTTGCTGCGAAATACTACCTGCGCGACGTATACACTCGTGGGGTACTCTCTAAGGAAAGCACTTTGCAAAAAATGCAAATTGCTTTTTCCGACAAACCTGTCCAGTACCATAATTTGGACATGATCATCTCTGTCGGATACCGTGTATATTCCGTTCAGGCCCCCAAATTCAGGATTTACCTGCGCCGCATCCAGGAAATCCCTTCGTTGGTGGAATAGTACAGGTGGCCATCGCTGGTCTGGGCCAGCAGTTCCCGGCCGGCATCCTGAATGGCAATGAAGGTCTTGGCCGGAGAGCTGGAGTTTCTGCACATCCAGCTGATTCCCTTGTTTGGGGAATAGTAAACGCCCTTGTCAGTGATGGCTACAATCTTACCATTATACGGAACAAGGTCGCGGAAGGTGCCGCAACTGCTTCCGGAATAGCGGGACATCCAGCTTATTCCGCGATTGGTTGAATATTCGATTCGGTTGTTGGCAGGGTTGATTCTGATCAGCTCGTTGCCGTAGGTTATTAGTTGTGGCATAGTTATTTATACTACTTCTTAGGCTCCATGTGGATGGTAACCAAGGTCTCGCGGCCGAAACGCTCTTTGATCTTGCGTTCGATGGCCGTTACCTGCTCATGCGCGGCGCTCAGCGAAAGGTTTCCGTCCATGCGGATGTGGCACTCGATGGCAATGCGGTTGCCGATGTGGCGGGTCCGAAGGTTGTGGGGCTCGGAAACGCCGTCAAATGATGTAATGATATTTTCGATTTCGCGTTCCTCTTCTGCCGGCAGGGACTGGTCCGTCAATTCTCCCAAACTACCCTTCAACAGGTCCCAGGCCACTTTCATCAGCATCCCACCCACAACAATCGACGCCAGGGGATCCAGCACTGCCCAGCGCTCTCCCAGCAGGATGGCGCCGCCAATGCCGATAGCCGCGCCGATGGAGGAAAACGCATCGCTTCGGTGATGCCATGCATTTGCAACCATGGCGGACGAGTTTAACTTCTTTCCCTTTACAGCCGTATATCGATAAAGGGCCTCCTTGACCAGGATGGAAATCAGTGCTGCTACAAGAGCCAGTTTTCCCGGAACCTCCAGCGTTTCTCCTTCCAGCCAGTGGACGAATTTCATGGCGCCGGAAACGATAATGCCGATAGCTGCTCCCACAAGGGCCAGGCCGATGAAGAGGGTTGCAATCGTCTCGAACTTTCCGTGTCCGTAATCATGAGACTCATCCTGCGGTTTGGCACTTACTTTCACGAACAGCAGGACGATAAGGTCGGTAAAGAAGTCCGACAGCGAGTGCACGGCATCGGCCACCATGGCCGAGCTATGCCCCAGCACGCCGGCCACGAACTTGAATGTCAGCAGCACCAGATTGCCGGCGCTCCCCACCAAGGTTACCTTATATATCTCTTTCTCCCGGTTCATATACCGATACAAATATAGCCACATTCCCGGACATATCGACACCGAAATGCACTTTCGTACTTTGAGTAGTCCCCTTCCATATTTTTAAAAGACTCGCCTATTTCATTCAATCGGCAATTCACCAACCTTAAATCATATCGGGCTTGTTTCTATCAACCCTATTTCCTATCTTTGCTACCAGTGTACGGTCGTCAGAATCGGCCGGTGATGAAATCAGGAGTAATCAGCCTTCCTGTTCTTGGAAGCGACTCCCTTCGCAAACATATCTATTATCGTATGGGGATGATATTCTTCTCCCCTATTGTCAAACCATAATATACCAATTTACAATGGCAAAGGATAATACCAAAACATCGGGGCCAGTGGAACATGACGCTAACCTTAACCCGGCCCCAAACAGTAATCAGATGCATAATACATCGATAAAGAAAGGAGTTGGAGAAATAATTATTTATAACCCAGATGACTCCATCAAACTAAATGTTTGGATGGAGAATGAGACAGTTTGGCTAACAATTAAACAGTTAGCATTATTGTTTGACCGGGATAGAACGGTAATAGGAAGACATATCAAAAATATCTTTTCTGAGGGAGAACTGGACCCGTCCTTGGTATGTGCAAAATTTGCACATACCGGAGAATATGGACGTGCTGTTGGCCATACTCAAACCAAAGATGTAAGTTTCTTTAACCTGGATGTAATCATTTCTGTTGGCTATCGTGTAAAATCCGTTCGCGGGACGCGGTTTAGGCAATGGGCTAATATGGTTTTAAAAGAATACCTCATAAAAGGATATGCTATTAATCCACGATTGGAGCAGCTTGAGAGGCGCGTGGCTAAAACAGAGGAAAAAATCGACTTCTTTATTAAGACATCACTGCCTCCAATAGAGGGCATCTTTTTCGACGGCCAAATTTACGATGCTTATGAATTTATCTGCGGGCTCATCAAAAGCGCCAAGAGAAGAATCGTCCTCATTGACAACTACGTGGATGAGACTGTCCTAACCATGTTGGATAAACGGGAGACGGGCGTTTCGGCAACTGTCTACACACAAAAGATATCGCAACAATTCCAACTTGATATAACTAAGCACAACGCCCAATATCCGGCCATCGTAGTGAAAGAGTTTCAGAGATCTCATGACCGTTTCCTAATCCTGGATAATCAGGTTTATCTCATCGGCGCTTCCCTTAAAGACCTAGGCAAGAAATGGTTCGCGGTATCTCTGATGTCGGAAACTGATCCAGACATCCTTCTGTCTCGTCTATAAGAATAGCCTTCGGGTGGTATAACGTTTTCTTCAATCGGCAAGGATCGTAGATATTTTTCCATAAAAAACACCTCGCAAAAAGCGAGGTGTTAATTCTGCCCCAGTCATGCGCGGAATGAGTTTACTCAGATGAGTGAGCCTTCTCGGGTCGGGGACTTTTGCACGCTGTGAACAGCTCTCACTGCCGTGTCTTAACTGATCGATGCAAAGATACAACTAATTCTCGAATTGACAAAGTTTGCGAATCGGCCCATATTTTACGGTGGCAAATATTTCTCATTCAACATTTTTTATTATATTTGTGTAATTTAACGAACTGTAATATGAAGACTCTGTTCAAAATTTTGGTAATCTCTGCCGTGGCTCTTGGGATGAGCTGCTGCGCTAAAAAAGAAATCACCCCCGGTGAGCAGGAGAAGGAAGGCCATAGTATTGTCGTGAACACGGGCAAACAGTGGAATACCTTTGACCTGCCCGCCTATGTCGGTGACATTTCCTGGCTGCCCGCCGATCTCCAGAAGGTCATCCAGTCACGTTTTCCCCGCCACGCCGATATCAGCGAATCGGCCATCGTTTTCTTGAGCGCCGCCGAAGTGGCTGCTCACGCCGATGAGCTTAAGGAGGCCATCGAAGAAGATGCTTTCATTGTATATCCGGAAAATGTGGACATGAGCAAGCTGGGGCTAAATAACCAGCAAGCCAGTTTTATGGATCCCCACGAGTATTCCGTCCTCTTCCATTGCAGCAGTAACTACGGGATGGGACTTGACTATACCATGTGGGAAGAGCCCGAGAATACAGAAATTGAGGACGAAGAGTCTGATTTCACCGATGCAGAATGGGCCGAGCTCATGGAAAAGAACAAGGCTCTGGGGGAAGAGAGTGGTGTCATCCTGAGCGATTATGACAATGAACCCGACCATAACGAGAATTACTACCAGATCCGATTAGATCCTTTCGTCGACTGGCTGGAGAACTGCATTATGGAGCAGACTCTTACTAAAAGCACTCCTTTCGAGAATGTCAAGGCCATCGTTGAGCAATCCGGTCAGCGTTTTACCCACAACTTCCCTTATTCGTTGAACAAAACCATCGACAAGGCCACTGGCAGCGACCCGGACGTGCTGAATAAGAACGGAAGCCTGGATGCGGAGTTCCGTGTATTTCCTTTTTATATGCAGTCTTCCAACGGGCAACATGCCGGTGATTATTACATCGTCGTTTCCCATATCACACCGCATAACGCCAGTATGTGGGGCCCCTTCGTAGGAAAGCACGGATGGTGCAGGAACCGCGTTTACGGCTACTGGTTCAATACCATGGAGGTGACCACAAGCCTTCTCAATAAGGATAATTCCAGCATAGCCGGATTGCAGTATTACGAACGTCCCATCCCGGAGAACAAGAATTCGTCCAAGCAATACTCCAACGGAAAAACCACCTCCATGAGCGGTACGGTCAATGGCGGTTATGGTGGAAAGTCTGCAGGTCTCACCCTTACAGGTACCTTTTCCCTGGGCGCCTCCTGGACCAGTTCTACCAATTATACGCTGGAGACTATCAGTTTCTCCCTGGATTCTTCGACCCCGGATGTAAAGTACAAGTATTGGTCGGAGAATGTTAAACTTACAGACCATTACGACGACTGGAACAAGATCAACAACGAGGACTACCCTGCTCCGGTACGCACGGAATTCACTGCCCATACCTCCTGGACTTGGTTCGTTCCCAGTTCACAGGTGAAAGATGGAGATACCAAATCCTTCAAGCTGAAGACCAACATCAAACTGAATTACAGTTCATGGTATCACTGGCGTGCAGCCGCGGAGTTTGACAGCAACCGCAAAAACTATGATATCAATCTGCCCGCCATCTCCTGGGATCTGACGCCCCCGAACCGTACTCCCTGGGGATTCATCAATCTGCGGAATGCTACCAGCAACGAAATGTCTCACGTGAAGTATTTTAAGTCCGGCGAGGAAACCGGTAAACCTGTCGCCCAGCTTACCACTTCCTATGGTAAAGGACAGGAAGCCATCATGGCGCTTCCCGAGGGCACCTATTCGGTTACCTGGGATATCATCAACGGCGACACCTCCGAAAAGCTTGGCAGTTACATCTACAAGAACGTCAAGGTTCACCAGGGTGCCGATAAGGCTTCTGCTACCGTCAGCATTTCCACTGTAGACGGCGAAAAACAATAGTGAAGGGATACTCCACAAGACAAACGGACGGCTTCGGCCGTCCGTTTTTTATACCGTATAAACCATTCTTTGGAAGTCGGTGCCAAAGGCGTGGCGGTGCTCAACAGAAACAAAACCCACATAGGTGCATTATTTCCGTGCAGCGATGCACTCGATTTCTACAAGGGCGCCTTTCGGGAGGGTTTTGACGGCCACGGCGCTACGGGCAGGGAAAGGTGCCTGGAAAAACTGGGCGTAGACCTCGTTCATGGCAGCAAAATCAGCCATGTCGGCCAGGAAGACGGTGGTCTTGACAACGTTCTTCAGACTCATGCCGGCGGCAGAAAGGATGGCGGTAGCATTCGTGAGGCTCTGACGGGTCTGTTCCCGGACGCCGCCTTCGGGGAAAGCACCTGTAGCAGGGTCGATGGGCAACTGGCCGGACACGAAGACCAGTCCGGCACCACTGTCGATGGCCTGACTATACGGGCCGATGGCAGCAGGAGCCTTTTCCGTGCTGATAGGGATGAACTTACCCACGAAAGAGCAATAATCGGCATAGACTTCGCGCACGACATCATCCCAGTTAAGATAGAGGTCACGTCGCGCGGCGGCGGCAACCCGTTCATAGGCATCCGGATTCCCCAGGATTTCCAGCAGCAAATTGGCATAATTCTCTTCGCCGGGGGCCGACACATAGCCGTTTACGCCAGCCTGAACAGTGGCTGCCGTGCGGGCACCTTTCAAAAATACCGTGGGTGTCCCCTGGCATGCAGCCTCGATCTGCACAAGAGAATTGGCGTCGTACAACGACGGGAAAAGGAAGAGTTTGGCCCGGGAGTAAAGCTTTTCCAGCTGTTCCCTGCCGGACACCAGACCACACATCACGACTTCGTTTGAGAGCCCCTGCTCCTTTACCAGTTCGGCCAGTTTTTCCTCGTCCTGTCCCTTGCCCACAAAGAGCATCCGGAAATTCTTGAGACCTTTCCGTTTGGCTATCGCCAAGGCCCGGACTGTAAAATCCAGATTCTTGATGAAGTTAATCCTACCTACAAAGAGGAAGACTGTGGCATCGGCGGGAATGCCATAAGTTTCGTTCACCCAACGGGCGGCTTCTTCGGGATTGGCTACGGGCTTGTGGTCTGTAGCATTGAGCCGGACCTTGCAGGGTGCGGTAAGGCCGTATTCTTTCTGGTAAAGTTCCTGGATGCCGGCGTTCACGGCCCAGCACTCGTCACAAGAGTTGAACACCCGCATAATGCCGCTCATGGCCACATTCAGGGCCGGCTTAAATTTGAGCGGTTTCTCGAAATCCTGCTTGTATTGGGAATGAAGCGTAGCCACCACCGGCAACTTGCGCAGTTTGGCGTACATCGCACCCGCCATGCCCAACGTAAACGGAGAATGGATATGCACCAGGTCGATGCCGCTGGTGATCAGTTGGACCTCAAAGGCAGGGTCCAGAACCGGCGTCGGGATTTCATAATCGTTGCGAGGCATCGGCAAAGAGCTACAGCGAATCACCTTGTAGGGCAGTTTGGCATCTTCCTCTTCCGAATAGCCCTTGGTTTCCGGACAGAAAACCACCACCTCGCAGTACTGTAACAAGCGGCGGGCATAATTATCGACCACCTTGATGACACCGTCCACCATGGGATACCAAGTGTCTATGAAAAGACCAACTTTCATCTTCTATTCTTTTGTTATCAGAATCCATCCAGTTTGGAATGTAAATATAGGCATTTTCGGCGAAAATTGGTAACTTAGCAGAATGATTGACCCGAGAACAGATTGTCACTGCCATATCCTGCCCGGCCTGGACGACGGAGCCGGGAGTCTGGAGGAATCCGTGGCGCTTGCCCTGAGGCAGGTGTCGTGGGGATTCCGCCGCGCAGTATGTACCTCGCACCGGGTGGGTAAGTATCCCAATGTTCCGGAGGTGGTCATCTCCACCTGCCAAATGCTGCAGGAAGTGCTTCACAAGCGGAATATCCCGCTGGAGCTGACGCCTTCCATGGAGTATCGCCTTATCCCGGAAACCTGGCCGGAGACGCTGGAGAAGAGTTGGCTGCTGCCCTGGGAAGGAAATCACATTCTCATCGAACTGCCTATCCATAAAGCCAGCCGGATTGGGAATATCGTCCCGGAAGACGAAATCAAACGTCTGCTGGACATGGGGTACCAGCCCGTCCTGGCACATCCCGAGCGTTATCTTTATCTGGATATGGAGCGCTATCACAGTTTGAAGGATGCCGGCGTTCTTTTCCAGCGGAACGTGGGATCTTTGGAAGGCTTGTACGGTGAAGCCGTTAGCGTCCGCTGCGAGGCGCTTCTTGCCGAGGGATTGTTCGATGTCATCGGCACGGACCTTCACAACGAACGCTATGCCGATTTCTTTGACGGATTCGGGTTCCTAATCCAATAAAATTGCGCCATGGAAGATATCTTTAAAGGACTGAACAGCAGGCAGGCGGAGGCCGTCAGGGCAACTGAGGGCCGCATACGCGTGGTGGCGGGCGCCGGAACGGGCAAAACCAAGGCCCTCACCCACCGCTATGCCTATATCGTGAATGTGCTGGGTATCGACCCGGCCAATATCCTTTGCCTGACTTTTACCAACAAGGCCGCCGCCGAGATGCGCAGCCGTATATCCAACATGGTGCAGAGCGGCGATTACAACGACTTCGTGTGCACTTTGCATGGGTTCTGCGTCAAGTTCCTCCGGCAGGAAATCTATCGGCTGGGGTTTCCTAAGAGCTTCACCGTGCTGGACGAGGAGGACTCGAAGGCCATCGCCAAGCAGACGATGGACGAAATGGGCATCAAGCGCACGGAAAAGACGGTGAAGCAGTTTTTGACGGGTATCGGGGCCGACAAGGCCTTGAACGGTTATATCCAGACGTACATGCTTCCGGGCTGTAAGATTTCCGATGAGATGCGCCGGAGTTCGCGGCTCTGCGGCTATGTGAGCCGCCAGATGAAGCACTATGCGCTGGACTTCGACGATCTGATGAACGTCACCAAGTACATCCTGGACCATTTCCCGGACGCCTGCGAGCACTGGCAAAGCATGCTCAATTATATTATGGTGGACGAGGCGCAGGACTGCAATCTGGACGATTGGGACCTGGTGGAGCGCCTGAGCGCCAAGCATCGGAACCTCTTTGTGGTGGGCGATCCCGACCAGGCCATCTACCAGTGGCGCGGTGCCCGGCCGGACCTGTTCGTGCAGTTTGCCGCCGACAAGACCATCGTCCTGGACGAAAACTATCGCTCCACGCCTCGTATCCTGGATATCGCTAATTGCGTGATTGCCAACAACCAGAACCGTATCCCAAAGGACCTCTTTACCCGTAAGCCGGAGGGACGGGCTGTGATTCACTTCCACGGGAAGAGCGAGAAAGAGGAGATGGAATGGATTGTGACGCAGATCAAGACCTTTCTAAAGAATGGAGGCAAGCCCAATCAGGTGGCCATACTGTACCGCAGCAGCCATCAGTCCCGGGCGCTGGAGCAGGAACTGCTGAACGCGCACCTAGAGTATGCCATCTGGGGCGGCACGCGCTTCTTTGAGCGGAGGGAAATCAAGGATGCCCTCGCCTACCTCCATCTGGTGAACAATCAGGACAACGATTTGGCCTTCGAGCGCATCATCAATGTGCCTTCGCGCAAGCTCGGACGCAAGTTTTTGGACGCCGTGCGGGCCATGGCCGAGGTGAAGGGTATCTCGCTATACAGTGCCCTGCAGATTCAGGGCGATGCCAAGGCGGCGGCGTTTATCGACCTTATTGAGGATGCGAAGCAGTTTGCCCGCGAGAACCGGGTTTCCGACCTGCTCAACCGACTGCTGGATCGTTCGGGCTACAAGCAGATGGTGCGGGAGGACCAGGACGAGGACAGGTTGGAGAACTTGGACGAGTTGCTGACATCGATCCGCTTTTACGAGAGCACCCGTACGCCAGAGGAGAGCACGCTGGCCGATTATCTGCAGGACATCGCCCTCTATACCAATGAGGACCATCGGAAGGATACGCCTACCTTGAAGCTGATGACCATCCATCAGGCGAAAGGCCTGGAGTTCCCGTATGTGTTCATTATCGGCCTTTCCGAAGGCATTTTCCCGAACATGCGCACCATCCGCGAAGGGAAGAAGGACGGCGAAGAGGAAGAGCGTCGATTGATGTACGTTGCCATCACGCGGGCCGAGCAGGCGCTGTTCCTGACGGAGTCAGAGGGGTTCAACATATCGACCAAAACCAACAAATACCCGTCGCGATTCCTGGCCGAAATCAAGCGCGAGCTGGTGGTGACGGAAGGCGCGATTTCACCGGAGCTCTGGAAAGGCACCAAGAACCTCTCACATGTGCTGGACGAGGATTTCGAGGATGAACGGGCCGATTACAACGACTCCCCTTTCCAGCTTGGAGACACGGTCACCCACCCCGTCTTCGGCGAAGGGAAGATTGTCGGGGCCAACAAGGATTACACCAGCTTCGATGTGGAGTTTGACAATGGCGTCTTCAGAACGCTCCGTGCCGGCTTCCTGAAACAGAGCGACCTGCCGGAATAGAAAATTCGCTATAGTTACGCCTTTAGAATTTCCTGAGAATCAAGAATTTCGATGCCGCTGCGCCCGGATTTGGCGAGGCGGATCATGGCTGCGGCGACGGCCTCGGTGGGCATGGGCGTATAGTTGCGAAGAAGGCCGATGGCGTTGAAGGCTTTGAGCAGGACGATGCCAACCTTTTCGCCGAAGCGGTCACTCCCTTTGCGAATCAAGGACGGAGGACGGAGAATGAAACAGCCTTCGAAGCCAAGTTTTTGTACGGCATCGTCCAGAGCGCCTTTCATCTTGGAATAAAACACCTTGGATTGGGCGTTGGCACCAACGGACGAGACTAAAACGTACGTTTTGACGCCGTTGGCTTGGGCGGCCTTGGCGGCCTCGTACTGGTACGTATAGTCCACCTTCCATTGGGCTTCCTGGCTGCCAGCAGCCTTGATGGTGGTGCCGAGGGTGGAAAAGAGCACATCGCCCTGGAGCTGCTCAGCCCAGGTTTCCGGGTGGTCAAAATCGACAACATGGACTACGAGTTTGGCTGCAGCGATCTTGACTTCGCGCCGCACAAAGATGTCAATGCGCTCCACGGAGTTATCGTCAATAAGTTGCTGGACCAAATCTTTTCCAACCGCGCCAGTGGCGCCAATTACGAGGGCTTTCATAACCAATATCAAGTGCTTATAATATTTTGTAAAAATACTAAATTTTCGGGAATACTTTGTATCTTCGTGATTGTTATGAGAATATATAATGGAATTGAGCGTCCGGAGTATACGCCGGAGCGAATCACTGAGCTGAAGGCCGATGAGGTATTTGTGTTCGGCAGTAATCTGGCCGGGATACATGGCGGTGGGGCTGCCTACGTTGCCTGGAAGCAATTCGGTGCTGTGATGGGCTGTGGGGTTGGTCTACGTGGCCAAAGCTACGCCATTCCCACCATGCAAGGCGGCGTTGAGACCATCGAACCGTACGTGAGTAACTTCATCTCATTCGCCAAGGCACACCCGGAACTGTTCTTCTACGTAACCCGCATCGGCTGCGGCATCGCCGGGTTCAAGGACAAGGAGATTGCACCGCTCTTCAGCGAGGCTGTTGGCCTGGAAAATGTTTGTTTGCCGGAGAGTTTCGTAAAAATCCTACGATGAAAGACTTCGCTGCAATAGATTTTGAGACGGCGAATGAGTACCCGTCCAGCGTATGTTCCGTAGGTGTTGTGATTGTACGGGATGGCCAGGTGGTGGATTCGTTCTATTCACTGATTCATCCGGAGCCGGAGTATTACCAGTGGTTCTGCATGCAAGTGCACGGGCTTTGCGCAGAGGACACAGAAGAGGCGCCGGTATTCCCCGAGGTTTGGAGCAAGATACAACCTCTCATTGAAGGCTTACCATTAGTGGCTCATAATGCCAGATTTGACGAAGGCTGCCTCAAAGCTGTACACAAGGTGTATCAAATGGACTATCCAGATTATGAGTTCCATGATACGCTACGGGCGTCTCGTCAACACTTTGGACGCGCCCTTCCCAATCATCAACTCCAGACTGTTGCTGCTGCCTGTGGGTACGACTTGACACGACATCACCACGCACTGGCCGATGCCGAAGCCTGTGCAGCTATAGCCCTTCAAATTCTATAGTTAAATTCTATAGTTTTGCCACGTTGACAAGCAGATCGCACTTATTGCCGATTTAACGTCCACGCGGCAACAAATTACAGCCAAACAGGCGATTTCCTCGCCACGTTGACAAGAAAATGCTGTTCCAGCACCTTTCTGCTGTCCACGCGGCAAGAATCATTGCTTTAGCCAGTCTTCCATGGTGTCCACTGCACGCTGCAGGTCGTCCTGGAACGATGTGTGTTCGTGGAGGAAGGCGGGGTTGCCGCCGGAGAGTTCGGCAAAGAGTTCTTGGGACATTGCATCGGCGTAGGAGGCAATGCTAGCCTCGATGTGGTCCATCTCCCGCTCGGAGGTGGAGTGCTCGTAGACCTTCAGTTTCTGATGGAAGAAAGCATAGGCCTGCTCGATGGAGGAACGCTCAATCATTTCACGCAGTTGTATTGTTCCTGATAGGCGTAGCCCTGGCTGGCCAACAGCCGGTCCATCTCCTCCCGCTCCACGCTGAAGCAGTAGCAGATTTGGTCCAGGTTGTCAAAAATCCCGTCGCGCAACAGGAAATTGATGGTCGAGACCAGCATGGGGATGTCGCTTAGAGGAAGGTGGTCCATTAGCTCCTTTTCTTTTTCATCTCTATGCGAGGTTGACTTTTTCAAACTTGTAGCCCAGGTGGTTGAGCCAAATGGCGGCACCTAGCTTGTACATTGTGTCGATGCTGATGAGGAAAAAGCGGTAAGCTTCGGCAGTGCCGGCTTCGGCGCCGGATTTCATCAGAAAATGATAGGTTTCGGCCGATAAGGACTGCATGGCAGCGACGCTCAACTTGCTCTCCTTGAGGATGTTACCGGTGATGTAATCGTCCATATCGTCAAATCCCCTGTCGCTCTGGAAGAAACTGTACTGCGCATCTTTGTACTTGGCCCAATCCTTGTCCCAAAGCTGCGCGACGGCCATGCCCAGATAACCGGCGCAAGCCAGGCAGTACTCCGGGTAAGCGTTAAATTCCCTCACGGCCTCGGGATAGAACGACGTCGCATAGCGCTGCCAGGCATCGTCCAGGTCGGGCGTATTCAGCAGCGTACCTTTGAGATAACCTCCGCCGGTTGCGACCTCCAGGAGGTAAGCGGTAAGATCGTCACGGTATTTTTCGTTGGTGGTGCTCATATCGAATGCAAATTTACAAAATAAACGCGGAGATTTTTATAACTTTGGGGTAACGAAACATCTGTACCATGAAGCGAGATTATTTTGAAGGGGCCGATATTGCGGTCACCGTTTGCGCCAAAGACGGCACCATCCTGGACATGAACCAGAAATCCCGGAAGACCTTCCTGAAGCCGGGACGGGAAGAACTTATCGGCCATAATGTGCTGGATTGCCATCCCGAGCCGGCCCGTTCAATGCTGGACGACATGCTCAAGAACCCTCGCACGAACATCTATACGGTTGAGAAAGAGGGACTTAAGAAGCTCATCTTCCAAACACCCTGGTATGACGGAGAAGAGTACGCCGGCTTCATGGAACTGTCCATCGTCCTGCCGGAGAACATTCCCAATCGCGTCAGGAAACCCAAAGATTGATTGAACTACTGCTCGTCCGGGCTGATGAGTTCGGCAAAATCTGCGTCATTGACGGTGATGGCGGTTCCGCACTTGGGGCATTTGATTTCTTTCATAGAACAAGATACTCGTCAAAGGTGTTTTTGTAAACGCTGCCATAGAAAAGGACGTTGTAAATACCGGCGTGGGATCCGGTGGTCCGTTTGGCCAGGCTCACATACAGGTCGTACAGCGAGATGTTCGGATAAGCGGTGATGGCATCCCGGAAGGCGCGGGTAAATCCATTGGAGAGGTACGTGCCGATGGCGTCATCGTAAACATCGGCCATACTGGTTTCCCCCGGCATGGCGGCGCAAAGCAGCAGGACGCCCGGCAGGGTAAAACAGGCCTCCCCGATGGAGCCGCTGTAACAGGTTTCCAACACCACCAGCATCTTGCGGTAGTTGGGTTCCGCCTTCTCTAACATCGTCACAATGGCGTCACTGTCAATGGTGCCGCTCCCCCACTGGAGAATCTCGTTGCGGCTGCCATGGCCGGACCAGAACAGCAGGACATTCGTCCCCTTGCCGCCCCGAACCACCGTAGGCGTCTTTTCCGTGACAGTCCCGTCCACAATGTTGGCAAAGTCCTCCGGCGTAAGGTCGCTCAGGCGATAGTCGATGGAGGCGCCCGCCCGGACATTCTCCCCATCCGGAAGCACCTTCACAACGCCACCCGTCTGGGCGGCAATATCGTCCTCGATAATAAGGATGATGTTGTCATCCGTGTAGCCGAATCTTTTGAGCGTCTGATACATCGCCAGGGCATCGGCCTGGTGGCGGTAATTCTTCATCCCGGTGGATGTGGCCACCACAACCGCAAAGTTTCCGGTCTGCGCCTCATATTCCGGCTCAAACAACGGTTCCTCGTACTCCTCGACGGAAGAGGGTATCAGGTCCCAGCCTTCGTCCTGATGCGGAAGCGTCCCCTTGATGGTGAATTTCCCGTCCTGGTAACGCCAGTTCTGATAAATGGTCTCCTCCGGTGCAATCCAGGGATTCCCGGCAAAATGCAGGTAGTTGGAAACGCCCGGGTAAGTACCGTTCAAAATGGACACGAGCGCTTCACGGACGCTTTTTGCGGCGCCCTTCTCCACGCGGGAGGCGGCATCGGCCACAAGGGTAAGACAGTCATAGACCTGGGCATATCCCCCGGGCAGATCGTTGCCGAAACGGGATTTCCAGGATGCGTAAAAACTATCCCTGGCGCCAAGGGAGAAGCCCTCGTAGGGACCGCCCTGCAGTTTCCCCTCAAGGGAAGGGTCATGTGCCAGGTCTGAGCAATAGATATGCGGCATGGGCTCTCCTTTATGGGAGGCGACAACCTGGTCAAAATCCAGCATATCCTGCAGGGAGGATGGCACAAAGAATAATGCATACTCCGGGGCTTCCGGGATGAACAGGTAATGCAGGGTAAATTCTATGTCGGCCGGCGTTTCGTAGATGGGGGAAAAAGGGATATACCCCATCTCAACGGCGATGAACGGGAAATACTGCTGGAAGGAGGCGCTGTAGTCGTCCTTCTTTCCGTCCCGGGACAGAATAATTACATAGTTGCAGCCATCCTGCCTGATTTTGTTAAGGACCACCTCGCACTGGGAAAGGTCGCTCTGTGCAAGGCAGAAGATGTTGGGATCCGTCTTGTTGCTCTCCGAGTAAATGCGCTGGAACTCCGTTGCCGTGACCATGGGCAGGAGCACCGGGATGCGGTAGGAAAGGCTCTGCTGCGCCACCAGCCGGGCAGTGCTGCTGTATTCCGGGCCAATGATGGCGGCATAGGAATTGTCGTGGGTGACGGCCTTTACACGGGCCTGGAAATCGGCCCCGTTCTCGTCTATCCACTCCAACTCCAGAATCCCTTTGGAGGATTCCAGCGCCCAGGCGGCCAGCGGCTTTAGGGTTTCCCATTCGGCCTGAGGGAAGATCATCGCCACTTTGGGGCCCTGTCCTTCCGGTTCAGGGGCGGGGACCTCCTTGCCTGCGCAGGAGGCAAGAAGAAGCAGAAACCATATGATTGCAAGACGCCTCATTCCCGGACGCAGCGGACGGATCCGGCATTGTGTCGAGCCCAGTTTTTAGTTTTTCCTGAACCATCAAAATACACCGCCCAGGCTATTCCGGCCGAAAGATAAGATATAGAGGACCAGCATCCGGTAAAACCGGTAGCCCCGGATTCCGGGACTTTCCAGCCCGCCGGGCAGGGGTCCCACACCGTCTTGGAGCTGCCCCAGAGAGAGGTGTCACTATTGCCCGGTGTATCCGTAAACCAGTCAAAGGCGCTGTCCCCTTCGTTAATTAAAACAGTGGGATGCTGAATGCTGTAAACCAGGCCGTCATTGCCCTGGTTGGGCACAGAAGCGTATTCTGCGACCAAAGGGTCCTTGCGTCCCCACTGGAAAAGGAGGTTCCCGCCCAGGTCTGTAGAAGCCGGGCTGGAGGACGTCACCCAAATCAGGAAGGACCACAGGATGGTACTGCCATTTTTGATGGCCACCAGCGCAGTTCCGTTGCTCCCGCCGGCATTGACCGTAAGCGTAGAACCGGAAAGGGAGGCCGATACCGTACCGGTATTCCATAATATCTCACAGGCATTAGCCGCAGTCCCTCCGATACTCACGCCGCTGCGCTTCCAGCCGGGAGCGATGAACCCGGGTCCCACATCAATGTTTACAGACTGGCCGGCAGCCAGGCAAAAACTGTTGGCCGGGCCGTAGTAAGTGTTGCTTGCAGAGGCCGAAACCGGGGTCCAGGACATAGATCCGTCCAGATTCGCTTTGTTCTTAAAAATGGCCCTTGTGAACGTGAGTGAGGAGTTGATGGCATAGGTACCGACACCTCTTTCTGCCGAAACGGCCGTAAGTGTAATGCCTCCCGTAAAGACGGTGGGAAGGCAGGTTATATAATACCATTCACCCGGGGTGAAGCATCCGCCGCCATCAGGCGTGAGGATCACTTCATCCTCCGTGCCCGAGCCGGCCACGGGTATGCCGTCCACAAACTGGAATTCAAACCGTCCTGCTATCTTCTCGGCGTTGTTTCCTTTCAGGCTCACGGAAAGGATATCGCTGCCGGTCACCTTGAAGCGGATGCCGGAACAGACATGCCTGCATACCACGGACGAGGTGGACGAAGTCCCCGCCATGACAGCCATTCCGTCGGCAAAACTGCCGGCCTTCCCCACCTGGGAAGAAGGGAGCGTAGCAGTCACATAGGGCAATGCCCAGGAAGTGTTGACGTCATACGGATACACCATGACATAAGTACCCAGACTGGACGGCCCGTCCCCCTCGAAACGCACCGATGCCGATTTGGTGGCATTGGTGCCAGTGAAAAGATAGGGTTCCTCCAACAGGGTGCCCGTGAAAATCCCGACCTCTTCCTGGGGGCTCCACAGTACCTTGGTGTCATTCTCCGGATTTACAGCCGTCTTGACATCCGGGGCTTCTTCCCCTGCCGATGCCTGGATGGCATGATGCACCGGAAGCTCCGGAGGCATGCTCTCCCTGGAACAGGAAACCGCCGCCAGCAAAATTGCTGCAAAATTACGGAAGATCCTCATAGTCAATATCTTCTATCGATGACTGTGCAGACCCCTGAAGCAGCGCCGCCCCGGGAGAAATATCAATTACGGTACATACTGGAGAAAAGTAGGTCATTTCACTGCCTCCACAATATCTCCAATGTGGTTTATCTGAGACTCCATATCCACATATTCCGTGGTTGTATTCTTGGGCCCGGTAATTTTTTTCTTGTTGTTCTGGATCTTCTCATAGACGGTGGGCAGGTCCTTATACGATATGAGAACCACCTTTGGAAGGAAACGGAGCGTATTGGTGAGCGTAGCCGGTTCATTGTCTTTACTGTCCTTACCGTAGCCGAAGATGGCGGCCGATACCACCAGGTCCGGCACCTGAGGATCATAGATTCTGTGCCCCGCATCATCGAACGGGACATAGATCTGGGGATCATAGACAAACTGGACCTGGTCCACGTCGAAGTCTGTTGCATAGGGTTTGGAATAGTACATGGATGCACCAAAGTACCTGCGCTCCAGACCGGGATGGTCTGTCCTTAATTTCTGGCTGCAAAGCCTGTAGGCGGCCACATCCTTGATCTCCGGATCCATCTTGGTCCATTTGAAAAGCTCATCCGTATGAGGCTTCTTGATCAGTTTCAGGTCCCGGGCCGAATCAAAGTCCTCCTTCTTTGAAGTCCTGTCAAACAAACTCCACGTCCGCTGATAATCCATTTTGGCAGCCTGACGGAAGGCGTCCGAATAACCGGGGGTGGAACCGGGATACACGCCGTAGGAAAGGTAAACCCTGATCTTGTCTACGCCCCCGTCAAAGAGTTTCTCGTTGAATGAAACGCCACCAATAGACGTGGGATCCAGGAAAGAGATGAGCCTGAGGCCCGGGCGGGAGCCCTTTGTCCCGCCTAGGTCGTACGAATACACATCCTCCCCATTTAACGGGTACTCCACCCGGGGTGAATTGGCTTCTTTGAAGGCTTTGAAGTTGTTCTCATACCAGTAGGCATCCTTCACAACGTAGATCACCGGATGGTTGTTCAGGTTCCATATGCCGTCTCCAAGGCCGGTGGGCGTACCGTCAGGATTATTCTGTTTGATGTAGCCCATGGTCATGGATGCCGGAGGAACAGTGTTGCTTATAGGACCGCCTATAGTGCCCTCTGTTGTCATCATGGCATTGAGATCAAGGTTCATGGTGGCATTCAGGGCCCCCAGGTTTTGATCAACCACCTTTTGCTTGCCGTATGTATCTATATATTTTGCGGCAAGGGAAAGGAGGGAGCCCACCACAATGGATATGACAGCACCCGCTGTAACGGACCTGAGCTGGATGTTGGCAGGGGGGTCGTCCGGCAGTTCCGCCGGCAGATTGTTGTTTACTTGATGGTTGTTTCCGGTGCCCGCAGATTGTGAGAATCCCTCTTTGAGAACGTAGGTGTTCATGGCCACCGAGGCACCGGTGCTTAAGATAGGAGACACAACCTTTGCCCAGCCGCTGGTGCTCATGGGCGCCAACTGGTCCAGGTTCACCGTTCCCTGCACATGCCCGGAAAGGGTCCCCTGCAAAATGGAATTGAGGAATACGCCCTTCTTATTGTAAGTGCACAGGTTTATGTTAATGGCGCTGCTTGAGAGGGTATGGTTAAAAAAGCTGTCTTTCCGTAAGGCCGTCATATTGACGTCAAAGGCCCACCAGCCAATGGCCGGTACGCATCCGCTTTCACTAAGCAGCGGATTGTAATGGTCCGTTGTGGGAGAGATAAGAACCGGCCTTGCTGCAACATCCTTGATTGGCCCGGTGACTGTCTCTTCATAAGGAATGGAAAACTGGGCGGAAATGTGCTCCGCCAGGTCCCTGTTCAAGGCAAACGCCCACATGTGGTCGCTGGCTTCAGTGGGAACAAGATCCTTCGTGAAATAGTAAAATACCCTCAGGATGCCTAAGTAGCGGTTATAAAGGCCAAAGTAGTTGTCATTGGGAGATTTGTATATTCCGGTGAGATTGAATACAAGTGACCAGTCATCCTTGTCCTCAATCATCTTGTTCAGCTCATCGGCGCCGCCTTTGGGAAGATAGCAGGCCGGCAGATGGTCAAAATCCCAGGGCAGTGAAACCTCGTCCGTATAGGTATTCGTTTCGCCGTTTGTGGTTTCTTTCTTAAGGACAAGGGTAATCTTCTTTGTACCCAGCCAATCGGCCTCAAAATCCCTGTTTACGGACTTGTATTCATCGTTTTCCTTTTCCTTAAGGAAGGGCCACTGGATGAGTTTGAGGTTAACGGTGGCGCCGCTGCCCATTTTAAGGATGATGGCGGCTTCCCTTTCTTCCTCCAGATTATTGTCTCCCTTTATGGAAACAAGCGCCACGGGATTCCCCTGGGAGAGGGTTTCACGGAGCGTCACGCCGGTAATCCAGGCGGGAAGGTTGTCGGCGGAAACAAGCGTGGTGGCGCCAACTCCATCCAGTATCACCTCTTCCGTATAGTCCAGGTTGCGGACGCTGAGGCCATAGTCGAAATCCTTTTTAACCTCCGGTTCAATCTCTTTCCCCTTCTGGCAGGAACCCGCCATCATCAGGGCCAGGGCCATGCCGATGATATATCTTGTTTTCATAGGAACTTACTTTAAAACCACTTTGTAACCACCGTTTCCATCCTTTTCCAGCGTGAAGAAATAGGCCCAGCACTCATAATGCGTCTTGCCCCAGGTCATATTCCAAAAACTTGTGGTATAATACTTCCCGTCGTCAGCATTCGAAACCAGGTTGTACAGGGTCCTGTTACCGTACTTTGAGTCATTTGTGCAGGAGAACCAGCGGTCTCCGTTTACATAATTCAATCTCGTGAGAATAGGATCTATGTATTTCCTGTATTGCCGATAGGTTTTGCCGATGGGTCCCTGAAGCTCCGCCAGCTTCCTGCTGCGTCCAAAGTCCTCATCAAATACATCGCCTCCCCAATAAGTGCCGTCCCCAACCGTATGTTGAGGAAGGGCCAGCAGGATACCGGAAGTGTTGGTATCCTGGTCATATTCCCTGATTACCACCATGGCTCCACTACCGTGCTTGAGGTCTTTTTCCGGGAAGTCGCCTTTGAGCACATTGATAACATTTCCAAAATAAAACTGCTCTAAGGCATCGGCGAAATCCAGTTCCGCGTTCTCCGGCATGGAGGTGGAGGGAACAAAGAGGATCTTGGTGATGACGGGGAAGCCGGCGGGCAGCTCCACGTGCGCCACAGCGCCCTTTTCTCCGCCGGGCTTCAAAACAGCCATACCCTGGCTCTTCTTCTCAATGTCTGTCATCTGCCAGCTGATGGAACCGTCGGCCCCTTCCGTTACCACGGCATCAAGCGTAATCCAGCTGCGGAAAATCTCCTGTGCATTTTCCAGAGATTCTGCGTGGATAGTGATTTCTCCAGGATTTGCCTCGTTGAGGCTGAAGCCTGTAACGTTGCCAATTATATTATCGTCGTCGTCCATGATGACAAGGTTTGCCAACAGCACGCCGGAGTCATCGGCACTGACAAAAGTCCCATCTGATTCGGGCGAATTCTTGTTGCAGGACACCGCTGTCACAAGTCCCAGCAGGAAAAACAAACAATAACACCTAAATCTTTTCATATATGTACTTTTTGTGGTCTTATAAAAAACAAAGATAATGATTCTATTCCAATACGCAATACCGTCCCATCACCGCCCGTGGCTTCCGCGTGAAACTGATTATATAGGAGCTACTGCTCGTCCGGGCCTTCTGAGGCCTTCTGGGCGCGAGCCTCTTCGATTAGGGCGCTTACCGTGGCGTTGCCCTTGGTAAGTTTCTTGATGGTGAGTCCCTCGACCTTGTTCTCCGCGGCATCCAGGTGACCGGCAGAGACTTGCAGGGCCTTTTTGATGGCCTCCATGGTCTTGATGGTTTTGTCGATGCCTTCGATGGCCTCGTCGTACTTCTTCTTGGCGTTGAGTACGTTCTTGCCGAAACCGTCCCTAAAGGCGTTCAACTGATCCTCGAAGTTAGAGAGGTCTACAGACTGGCTGCGTGCTGCTACCAACTGCTTCTTGGCCTCAAGGGCGTTTTTGGAGGTCTGGATCAGCAGGGTGACTATGGAGAGGAAGTTGTCAGGACGCACGACGTACATCTTCTCGTATCCTGGGGCTACTACAATGCCGTTGTTGTACATATCGTTATCCAACTCCAGCATGGACACCAGGACGGCGAACTCACACCCCTTCTTCTTGCGGTCACGGTCGAGCTTGTCAAAGAAGTCCGCGTTCCTGTGCTTCGTGGCGGTCTCGTCTCCTTCGTTCTTCATTTCGAACATTATGGAGATGTACTCTACGCCGTCTTCCTTGTCACGGAAGATGAAGTCTCC
>JBGUPS010000014.1:0-127957 GCA_045130395.1 Candidatus Cryptobacteroides sp. | reverse complement strand
ACTTCTCGGGGGTCTGCCAAGCGGCAGGGGCCGACAAGCCCCTGAGAGCGTTCTTCATTTGGATTACAAACATAGTTACTTTATCGGTCAAACCTGTCGATAAAGGCTTGTATTTGGAGCAGCCCTTCGATGACCGATAAGTTCGAGATTCGGAGTGTTTGGTCTACTACAGAGGATTTCTGAAAGGAAGTCCTCTTTTTTTGTTATCTTTGCAAAAACGGTTTGCTATGATTATTCTGGAACGCCCAATATCAAGAGCCGAATTGAAAGAATATGCCGCCAACACATTTGGAGACATGATAAAATGTGTAGCGGATGTGGATAAGGGATTGCTGGCTATTGATGCCGATTTGCATGCTGACCTTGAGCGATTGTTGCTGGAAAATGGCTCTCAACAGGCATCTCTCTGGGGATTTAACCTATACCCCGATGAAACTGGTGATGATTTCATCGAATATGATTCCCTTATCAATATCCGGTCGTGGCAAGGTAATCCCGTTCGGGATGTTTTGGACCAGGAAGTGAGAGAAAAGATAGCAGGCATCGTCAATAAGTTCATAACAGATTAATGCAGCATCAGGGACTTGAAAACGGCCGATGGGCCGAATTGACTTTCCCGCAGCAGATGGCAAACATCGGCAGCGAGACTTCCCGTATTTATCGGGCGCTTGAGGCAGGGAAAGAAGCCAGGGCCGAGAGTGCTTTCGCCCGTTTTCAGGAACTTATCGACCTGACCATCAAATACGGCCGGGCCGATGCCTCGCCCATGCTCCGATCTGCCATGCTGGAAGAACTTTGCCGATTCAGGGAACTATACTGTAAGGCCTTCCTCGAGCGGAACCTCACGGAATTAGCGGCATTCAATAGATACCTTGACCATTATGCACAGGTAGCGTAATTATATGGCTTGTAACCCCGATTTCGTTCAATTCATAATCGACCAGTGCTCCGGTGCCGGTGAGATTGCCGTGAAGAAGATGATGGGAGACTATTGCATCTACTGCGATGGCGTCCTCTTCGGCCTCATCTGTGACAACAATTTGTATATCAAGATGACAGATGCGGGAGAAGCCGTGTTGGAAGAGGTTATCCTCCGGCCGCCTTATCCCAGCGCCCGGGACCATTTCTATATCACGAATGTGGATGACCGGGACTATCTGGAGGACATCATCCGGGCAACACTGTCGGAACTGATGTCAGGCAAATCAAAGGCAAAGAGGAGCGCGGTCAATCGCCAGGTACCCACATCCCTGGACGAGGTCATTGCTCCCGACATCGTTTGCTCTCAGGACCTGCGGGCATTCTTTGAACAGTACCTTGGCAAAGGATTCCGTTTCAAGGTGGAATTCCAAAGCTGGCTGCGGGAGAACGCAGGCCTCACATTACGCGATGCTGTTGAGGCATATCCCACGCTGGTTCCTCGCAGAATGCGTGATAGATAGATATAAAACCGAAAAATGACTATCCGATTGGAACAACCCCAAGACTGGCGGGAGGTGGAGAACCTCACGCGGGAGGCTTTCTGGAACGTGTATCGTCCCGGATGCCAGGAGCACTTTGTACTCAATCAATACCGCAGCAATCCGGCTTTCATACCGGAGTTGGACTTTGTAATGGAGGAAGACGGACGCATTATCGGGCATGTAATGTTCTCCAAGGCCGGTATTACACTGGTCGATGGAACAGTGTTTCCTTCCTGGACCTTCGGCCCCATCAGCATCCATCCGGATTACAAACGTAAGGGCTATGGCCTCAAACTTTTGCAATATGCGCTGGAGAAGGCCCGGGCAATGGGTATCGGCCTGTTGCAGATGGAAGGCAATATTGAATTCTACAAGCATGCCGGCTTTGACCTGGCCAGTAAGTTCCGGATTCATTATCACGGCGAGCCTGCCGAAAGCGAAGTGCCGTATTTCCTGGCCCAGGAACTGATTCCCGGCTATTGGGGAAACCGCGAGGGAACGTATTGCCCGCCCGCGGGTTACTTTGTGGCCGATGCACAGCCGGAAGCCTTCGCGACCTACGAGGCAGGCTTCCCTCCCAAAGAGAAGCATCTGGCCCCCGGTCAACTTCCTCAGTTCTGCCAGAGTTGCGGCATGCCGCTCACCAAGGATGAAGACTGCGGCCACAATGCCGACGGCAGCATCAACTTCGACTACTGCCAGTACTGCTACCAGGACGGCAACTTCCTGCAGGAATGCACAATGGAGGAAATGATAGACCACTGCGCCCAGTTTGTGGACGAGGGAATGGTGGAGATGATGCGCGGCTTCTTCCCCATGCTTAAACGCTGGAGGAAAGTCGGTCCGAATCATCAATAAGGTATTGTATTCTGAGCAGCCCCTCTATGGCAGATTCCGTGCTTTAACCGATCTACGAGCGAGTCAGCCATGATTTGGACAACCGCGATAAAAACCCTATCTTTATATTGATAAATTGAAATTTAAACTCTTCTATCTATTAGCCGTCTAATATAGTATGAAACAGTTAATTACATATTCTATACTGGTTGCGTGTCTCGTTCTGGTTGCTTGCTCAAAAAGTGACGTGCCAGACAATGAGTCAACGCCTCAGGAGGTTGTTTTTACCGCCAGGACCTATACCTTCGCCAACGCAGACAGGCCATACAGGCGCGCAGGTATTAATCCTAAAGAAGGTGTCACCCCCTCCGTAATCGTTTATCTTCACGGCGGATCAGCCAAGGGGAACGACAATTCCAAACAGATGGAGGAACCCGGCATCAAGACTATTGCGGATTACGCCAGCGCAAAAGGGATAAGCGCTGTATTTATCGTTCCTCAGTGTCCTGAGAAGGATTCTCAAGGAAAGATGATGGATTGGGTAAAGATGGGAAAGGCCCTTGAATTCCTTATCAAATCTGAAATGATATCGCCAGAATCCAGGGTATATATCTTTGGCGGTTCAATGGGAGGGACAGGAACATGGAATATGCTTTCTTCGTATCCTGATTTGTTTACGGCTGGTATGGCCTGTGCAGGTAACCCCAAGGCATGCGACGCTTCCAACGTGGCTAAGACCCCCGTATATGCCGTAATGGGAGGTTCCGACACGATTATGAAACCGGACGAAGTGAATCTTCAGTTATTCCTGGATGACGTGAAAACTGCAGGTGGTCTCTACAAGTTTGACACAGAGGATGATTGGGACCACGAAAAGACGTGTAAAGAAAGTTACACGTCACGCCGCCTTGATTGGGTTTTTTCGCACAGATAAATTCCAATTTGTCGGTCAAGCCTGTCGATTAAGGCTTGTATTTGGCGCAGGTCAGTTTTTGTGTGGGTGACCTGCGCCGCAAATATGGCTTGTACGCGCTACAGTGGCGCCGGTCAGGGCACTTTCAGCGGACCTGCGCCATCGGTTACAGGATTATCGTGTTGTCGGGTTTACAAAACGGGACAATATTGCTCTTTGAGGCACCTTTTTCCGGTAGAATCAGCTGCAATTGGGCATCTAAACCGTTCAGGCGGATGTCATACTTCCCATCTTTATAGTTGAAGATAAGATAGCCCTTGCCTAATTTGACCCGCAGGGAAAGACGGCTGATCTCTTTGGGCAACATAGGCTTCACCGTTACCACGCCATTCAGCAGGTCGGGCTGGATACCCAGGAAACACTGGTACCACACCCTGAGCTGTTCGGCATTACTCCATGCCTGAAGGAAGGTACCCGACCTATCGGCCCATTGCTTGCCGGGATGCGGGTGAGCATCGGCACATTCGCTCAGACTGCCGATGGCTCCTTCTTTCAAAGCCTGTCTGTTCATATTGCAGAAAAGTTGCCATGCGGTCTCCACCTCGCCGAATTCAATCATCCGCTGCATGAATATGCCATTCAGCCAGAGCCATACCGTTCCATTATGATAGGCATCATCGAAATGGTATTTCTCGTCCCAATGGTGATAGGGATGGAACTGATCATCGTGCTGTTCCAACGAAGCCACCCCCCAAGGATAGACAAGATTCTGCCATGCCTTTAAAGTCACCGCCTTCTTGAAGTCCTCATCGCTAATCAGTTCGAAGCAGAAAAGCTGATTGGGACGATACTGTTTGTCGGGTGTGCCGTCACTGTTCAGGTGGTCGTATATCAGGATATCGGCCTTGTCACAATAATCGTGTTCGAAGTTGTTGGCCAGTTGCGTGGCCTTCTGCTCCCATTTATCAGCATTTGCGGTATCATTCATCAGTCTTGCCAGGCCAACGCCAGCCATGAGCTGCCGATACCAGAGCCACTGAATGTCATTCGCCCTGTCGCCACGGGGTGAAGCCGGCACCTCATGTTTTACGTCCATCCAGGTGTCGGCATCGGCATGAAGCAGGTATCCTTTCTCGTCGGTGGAGCGTGCGATGGCCTGATCAATGCTCAGGACAATGGTAGGATAGACATCCTGGAGGAACTTTTTGTCACCCGTATAACGAAGCAGTTCCTCTGTTTCCATCACATAGCGGGGCGTGCCGTCGGTGGTGTTGTACCACACACCGTCGGGAGTAGCCAGATTCGGAATACGTCCCATAGTAGGCGAATCCTCGCGGCGGTCCTGCAAGCGTCCGAAGTCTCTGAGAATTTCCTCCGCCTCGCCGAACTGGCCTGTTACCAGCGTGGCGCCCGGCAGCGAGATAAAGATGTCTCGCCCCCAATAGGTGTTGAACCAGGGCAGACCGGCATAGATACCCTTACCTTGCTGACAGGTGATAAGCTGGTCCATGGTTAGTGCCAGCCAGGCTATTGCCTTGTCCAGTTCCGGCAGATTGCTGTTTATCGGAACATTCTCGCTCAGGAGCGTGTTCATCCGCTGTCGGCGGGCTTCCAGCAGACGGTCTCCTTGGAGACGATACATACTAATCAGGGAGTCGCAATGCGATTCCGTGCCGTATGCCAGAAGAAATCCGCCAGCCTCAGCCGGTGCGATCAAAGTATTGTCGTCCGTTTGGATATCGACAGGTTTTACGGGGACAACCTTGATCATCCGCTCGGGTGTCTGCTCCGGGAAAAGGCAGATTGACTCCTTGTGTCCTTGTGTCTTGCCGATCAGCCGTTTGTCGAAGCCAATGCTGATATGTTGGGCTTTGGGAGCTTCGACAGCAATCCGAATCAGGTCCTCATTATCAATCATCGTCATCTGTTCTCTGGCTTGTGACCACTGCCTGATAATGCCATCGGGAGCTACCGAAGTATTCTCCGCTTCGGCCCTGAGCAGCAGCTGGCCGTCAATCGACAGCGAATAGTCTGAGAGAACACGGCGGGTGGAAATATTCCATCCCGCAAAATACTCGCCGAAGTGGTCTTGATGAGTCCTACCATACCAATAGGCCGAACGCTTGTTGGTAAATGAAAACTCGCGGTTTTCATCCTTACTGACTTGGATAGCTAAGTCGTCGATTGTCATAGGCTGTATGGTCTCATCCTTTGTCGTAACTGTCGCACAAGAAGCCATCGATGCCAGAATACCGATAGTAATTAATGATTTCTTCATATGTTATTCTGTCCTTTCTTATATCGTTAGAAGATGTGCAGTTTGATCTATACATTCAAAGAACCGCTAATTACCAGCGAAATTTCTTTGATACAAAACTAACAAAAATATGTAATACAAACAACCACAATATCAAACTAATCCAATCCCCGATTCCTCTCTTTACCGAGATCGACATTGACACTTTGTTTTGCAGCAGGGATGAACGACACTACTGATGAGGAAAAGATTAAAAATGATTATCTTTGGGGTATTAAAACGAATGCATCATGTTTATGTCCCATTCCATTAGGCCTTTTGCTTCTTGTCTGATTGTAATCGGTATCCTGGCTTGTTCAAAGATAGAACCGAAGTCAACGGAGGATCCGTTGCCGCTGCCGCAGGAAATCGAGAAAAACAAGGACCTTACTGTGAAGCCGGGAGACAGCTTCTTTGATTATTGCAATGGGACGTGGCTCCAGCTCAATCCCATTCCCGCTTCAGGAAGCATTGGGGGCTTGTATGCTTTGCAACCGGTGATGGAGGAGCGCGTCAAGCAACTGAGGGCTTCCGTGCCGGATATCGGCCATTACTACGACCTGATGGATCATATGCACGAGCAACCGGAGAAATCCCAGGCATATATTGATGCGCAGAAAGCCCGTTTCCCCAAACCCACCACCAGGGAGGAGGCCTTCCTCACCATGGGACGCATGTTAGCCGATGGCGTTGCATACGGGGAGTCCGCTGCTATGCCTATGTTCGATCTTGTCTGGAAAGACCGAAAGCTGATGGGAATGATTACCCCTCCTCTCGTTCTTCCCGATCTTCCCACCCTTTCCGGCTATACCAATCCCGAGGAACTCATTCCCGCTACCCAGACCAAGGCCGATGGTCAATCGGCCCACGCCCTTGTGGTCAAAGGGATGGGGCTGGATCTTTCGCAATTTGTAACAAGCACTGAAACGGAGCTGCTCTGGGCAGAGCTGGAGAAACTGTCGCTGGACGAACTCTGTGGGATGCAGGACGAAGCCTGGGATACTTATGAAATGTATGTGAGCCAGGAACAGATGCAGAAGCACAAAAAAGAGAAGCAGGCCGTGCTGCTGGAAGCGAGGGGATATTTGAGTTACACTTTATCTTACCACTTTGCAGAAAAGTATATTTCTCCCTCCACCAAAGAGCACCTTGTTTCCATTACCAAGGAGATTCAGCAGGCGCTGAGAAAAAGGATAGAGCGGGTCGATTGGCTGAGCGAAACCACCAGGAACAATGCGATAGACAAAATGGACCATTATGAACTGTGTGTCGCATACCCCGACGAGTGGCACCTGGACTGCGTGAGTTCCCTCACGGCCTGCGAAACGCTGGTAGAGGCAGTTCATATCAATAAACGCAATGTCGCCCGCCTGAAGGCTGAACTGCTGGGCGGTCGGGATCTTTTTAGTTCCCAAATTATCCAAATGTTGGTGGACAGTAATAAGAACTTAATCCCTTGTGACCTCACCTTGGCTAATGCCATGTACGAACCCTCGTATAACTGCGTTTTCATTTATCCGGCCCTGATGATGCCGCCATTCTTACCCGCGGGGGTCAGTGATGCCTACTCCTATGCCGTCTTTTCCATTATCGGTCATGAATTTACCCATGGCTTCGATACCAATGGGGCTCAATATGACAAAGAAGGCAACAAGCACAACTGGTGGACGGTGGCCGACCAAATGGCTTTTGAAGAGCGCCGGGAGAACATTATCCAGTGCTATAATCACCTGGAACTGGACCCGGAGCGGGCCCCGGGTGTATACGGGGACGGCAAGCGCACCCAGACAGAAAACATCGCCGACCTGGGAGGTTTCCTGGCCGCCCTGGACGCCTACAAGGCCCGCTTGGAGAAAGAAGGCTATATCGGAAAGTTATATGACAACCAGCTGCGGAAGTTCTACGAATGTTACGCCCATGCCTGGTGCATCCAATACGACGACGCCAAGTTCGACATTCTCAAAAAATCCGACGTTCACTCTCATGCCCGCCTGCGGATCAATGGCGTAGTGATGAATACCGATCTTTGGTACAAACTGTACGACGTGGATAGAAACAATATCCTCTACCTGCCCCCGGAACGCCGTACATATATTTGGTAATGCTCACCTGCGCCAAAATTGCTATCTTTATGCCGTTAAATCGAAATTGAACTATGCCAGACAAATTCTTTGACAGGAGCTGGTGGAAGGACTTTGTAGTTGCCATCCTTGCCACAACCGTTTCTATTGTCCTGACCTTCGGCACGAGCAAATGGATTGAACATAACAATCAGAAGAAAGAACGCAGACTCACCGCCCTGATGGTCATGAGCAGCATCGAATCCTTTGCCCGCAGCATCGATGAATCGGCAGAGGTATGGGACCGCCTGGACAGTGTTGCCGTATGGTTGTTGCGCCTGCCGATAGAAGAGGTGGAAAAACTGGGCGAAGAACCTTTTACAGATGCGGTCAATGAGGTGTTCCAAGCCCCTATCATCCGTCACGACCAAACGGCGGAAACCATCTTCAGCAGCAACATCGACACGTGGAAAAATATGGGAAATTTCCAGTTTGTCGATAATGTGGGGGCGTGTTTCTCGCAGATGAACTGGATTGAAGGGAAGATTAACGAAGAAGCGGTCGAATACACTTCACATCAGGCGCGGATATTCAATCATTTTTCGGAATATCCCGGCAAAACTTTCACAGAGAAACTGCTACGGGATGACCTGGCACGCAAGCAGTTACAGATGCCCAATGCATTCAAGGCCTGGCTCGCGTATTGTTCCGATAATCTGCGGCGCATGAACCGCAAGAATATGAAGCTGATAGGCATTCCCGAAGAAGAGGTTTTCGCCTTCACGGATGCCCGTGCCGATGTCGCCGTCGAGGAAGGCCCCATGCCGGACTATTCCGATTTCATGAAGCCTCATCCGGACAAGGAATCCATCGACGCCAACCTGAACTACGCCAAACAGTTGGACAGCCTGCTGAATCAAAAATGATTCTTGTATGAATGGCAAATGCTTATCTTTAGGTCGTTAAATCGAAATATTAACTCAATATGCAGAACTTTGAATATAGGACCCCCACGCGCCTCATCTTTGGTAAGGGCGTGGTGGAGAAACTGCCCGGGGTGATGGCGCAGTACGGAAAGAAAATCCTCCTTACTTACGGTGGAGGCAGCATCAAGAAAATCGGCCTGTACCAGAAGGTGCTGGAATTGCTGAAAGGGTTTGAGATTGTGGAACTTCCCGGCATCCAGCCCAACCCGAAATACGACCCCAGCGTGCTGGAAGGCGTGCGTCTTTGCAAAGAGCATAAGGTCGATGTCATCCTGTCCGTCGGCGGCGGCAGCGTGCTGGACTGCTCCAAGGCCATCGCCGCAGGTGCCTGCTACGACGGGGACCCCTGGGACCTCATTTCCTACAAGGTGAAGGCAAAAGCGGCTCTTCCTATTGTCGATATCCTCACCCTCGCGGCCACCGGGAGCGAATACGACTGCGGCGGCGTTATTTCCCGCACGGAGACCAACGACAAAATCGGCTACATCGACCCGCTCCTTTTTCCTGAGGTGTCCTTCCTGGATCCCGTGTACACCTTCACGGTGAGCAAGAAACAGACTTGCGCAGGCATCGCGGATGCCATCAACCATATTCTGGAGCAGTACTTCTGCGCGGACGCCACCCTCATGAACGACGGCTTCTGCGAAGCGGGTATCAAGAGCCTGATGGTGAACGGGCGCAAATGCCTGGAGAACCCGGAAGACTACACCGCCCGGGCCGAGATGATGTTTGTGTGCACGCTGGCCTGCAACAACATCATGTCCCTGGGCAACAGCGAATCCGGCTGGCCCATGCATGGCATCGAGCACGCCCTCAGCGCCTATTACGACATCACCCACGGCGAGGGCCTTGCCATCATCACGCCCCGCTGGATGAAGCACATCCTGAGCGAGCGCACGCTGCCGCGTTTCGTCAAATACGGCGTGAATGTCTTCGGTATCGACGCAAGCCTTCCGGAGTGGGAGATTGCCGAAAAAGCCATCGACGCCACTTATAAGTTCTTCGAGAGCATCGGCATGCCCATGCATCTCCAGGAAGTGGGAATCGATGACAGCCGCATCGGCGAAATGGCACACCACATCGCCGAAAATGAGGGCCTTGAAAACGCCTACGTACCGCTCTTTGAGCAGGATTTCGTAGACATCCTCAAGGCCAGCTTATAGTCAATATTTGCTTACAAATTCTGTCACCAGTTTGAAGACGGGTTCGTAACTGTCGAAGATGGCTGTTTTCCAGTTGTCGAAGATGGTGTGATAATACTGGAAGGCATCGCCGCTTTCGTTCATCAGAAAGATGCAAGGCACATTGCGGGTAGCGAAGGAATAATGGTCGCTGTTGGCCGCCAGCTCCCCGCGATGTAGGGCCTTGAAATACTGGTTCTCGTGGTTGATTTGCTCAAAGAGGGCAAAACCGCGAAGGCCTTCGTCGCTGCACTCGCAGTACTGGACGGGATTGTTATCGCCAATCATGTCGATATTGCACAGATACCGGATCTGCGCAAGCGGTACCAGGGGATGCTGGGCATAGAATTCCGAGCCCCGTAGGTTGGCGTCTTCACCGGAAAAAGCCATGAAATACATGTCGTAGGGGGGACGATGCTTGGCGTAGTACGCTGCCAGCGTGACGATGGTAGCCGTGCCGGAAGCGTTGTCGTTGGCACCAGCGTAGAATACTTTCTTGCCCAAGTTGCCCAGGTGGTCGTAATGGGCCGTGAACACGTAACAGCTGTCGTGGCGTTCACCCTCCACTTTGGCGATGACGTTGAAGATTTCGCAGTCTTTCATGAAGACCTGATCGACATTGGCCTTGACCCTTTTTACGCCCTGGATGGCCTCAGGGGTTACCCAGATGATGGGTTTGTCCACCACGTGATGGCCGTAGGCCTTGAAGAACTTGATAGGGGAGGCCCAGGTGTATATAAGGCCTGCATTGGGGCATTCGCCCGCCTTCTGCAGCTTGGAGAACACGTCGCGGTGCTTGTACGTGAACCAGAAGTCGCAGACCACCATACAGTCCTGGTTTTCAGTCTTTTGCAAATCGGCAAAGATGCGGTCCGGATCGAAGTTCAGGGTGTCCACATAGTACAGCGGAAACTCGCCCTTGACGCCGGGAGAGTACTCACGCATGGAGAAATCCACGCCGGGCGTGAGCTTTTTCCCATCGGCCCAAAGTTCCATCTTGTCGGGGAAGGTATTAATGTCGATGGTGAAAGGCTGGAGCGTCACCTCATCGACACCGGCCTTCCGGAACTCTTTCTCCAGGAACTTGCCGGCCTTGTTGGCGCCGCCCTTGGCATAGCCGCGGCCTTGGTATTTGGCGCTGCTGAGTTCCTTCACCACACGCTTGTAGTGCGGAAGGTCCTGCGCCTGCAGCTGTACGGCGCAGAGAATCCATACTATCCAGATCAGTTTTTTCATAGGAGCAAAGATAGCGTTTTTTCCGGGCTTTAAATAGGGATAATCACTTTCACCGTGATGTTCCGTCCCATGTTGTAGATGCCCACCTCCTTGAGGCGGCTCAGGTGGCTCTGCCAGGCGGTGTTCAGGATGTTGTCGGCCATCAGGTAGATGCTGGCGCGTTTCTTTCCCATGATGATGAGGTCGGTCCCTGCGCTCAGGTTCAGGAGCGTATAGGCGGGTGTGGCGGTCTCCGTATCATCCACCGCGTAGAAATGGTCCTGGCGGGCGTTCCAGTCCACTTCTATGGCCACGAACGCGTTGTTCAGGACCTTTCCATCATGCGAGAACTCATATTTGACGGACGACAGCAGGCGAGGGGCGGGAATCATCGGAAGCCAGGTGCCTCCGATCTGCTTGCCGTTCACGTAGGAGAAGGTCGCGCCCAGGTGCAGGCTGTGGATGGGGTGAACGTCCAGCTGAGCCTCGCCGCCAAACAGACGGGCGTTCCCGCTGGTGTAGGTAAAGACTGGCGGAAGGCCATCCTCGGTCCGCGTCAGGAAAATATAATTGTCGATTTTGTTGGCGAATACGGCCAACTGCCCAGAAACATACCTGGAAGAGAAATCCAGGCCGATATCCCCCTGCAGGCTGTATTCGGGCTTCAGATCCTTGTTGCCGACCTCATAGCGGAAAGTGCCCTCATGCTCCCCGTTGGAGGCCAGCTCGCTCAGGTTCGGGGCACGGAATCCGCGGGAGAGATTGATGCGAAGGTGGACGTTTTCTCCGAAAGAACGCACCGCGCCGATGCTTGCGCTGATGCCCGGGAAGGTGCGGCTGAAATCGTCGAAGCGCGTTTCCAGCGGCAGGCTGTGCAGGAGGCGGACATCGGCCCGGATACCACCGGAAAGCACCCAGGCTCCCAGCTGTTTGGAGGCCGTGCCGAACACGCCTACGTCAAAAAGCCGGTAGTCAGGAATCAGATATTCCTCTCCTTTGTTCTTTGAGCTTTGCAGCATGCCGTTGACGCCGGCTGAATATTTCCAGCCCTTGATTTCTCGCTGGTACTTTATGTCATAGTTCAAGGTATTCAGGAGAAAGTACAGGCCATATTCCTGGGCCGATTCTTCAAACTCCTGCCGCCGGTTCATCTGCCAGCCGACGAGGGCCTTCAGCCGGCCATCTCCCACGCGGAATGTGTTGTCCAGCACGGCTTTATAGTGATAGACCTGCTGGAACGGAAGTCCGGGCCTGTAGCCGGTGTACCCTTCCTCTTCGCCTTCAATGATGCCTGGCGTCAGGTGATAATAGCTTAACTTCAGGCGGGAGTAGCCCCAGTTCCTGTTCAGGCCCAGCATGGCCGATGCCGCCCTTTCCCGGAAACCGGAATTGGACACCCAGCCATTGGCCTTGTTGCGGTACGCGTGGGCGTATTTGTCGGAGAAACGGGCGTCCCAGATGAACCCGCTGTGATTGCCGGCGGCATTCAGGGAGTAGTCGATGAGGCCGTTGTTGCTCTGATATTCCGTGGCGATGTTCCCCCGGACTGTTCCGGGAGCCGCTACGGGAACCGGATGGAAGATGAGCACGCCTGCCATGGCGTCGGAGCCGTACATCAGGGAGGCGGGCCCCTTCAGGATTTCTACGGAATGGACGCTGGCACCATCGACCTCGATGCCGTGTTCGTCACCCCATTGCTGGCCCTCCTGGCGGATGCCGTCGTTGACCACCACCACGCGGTTATAACCCAGTCCGCGGATGACTGGCTTTGAGATGGCGCCGCCGGTAGTGATTTGCGACACGCCGGGTTCCCGGGCGATGGCGCTGATAATGTTGGTCGATGCCCTTGCCTGCAAATCGACAGGCCGGACTACCGAAATGGGCGCCGGGACTTCGTTCAGGTGAACGTCTCCGGTGAGGCCCGTGACCACTACGGCATTGAGTTCCAGATGCTGGTGGAAGATATCTGTGGAATCGGTATGTTCCTGTGCGTTCATCACTGCGCATACGCACAATGATGACAAAACTGCGAGGGCAGTACGGATGTGCTCGATTCTCTTCATCAACTCACAAAGTTAGTAAAAAAAACTGTGCCTGTTTTACTTAGCTTGGAAAAACGAACGACGATGGTTATATTTGTGAAAGAAAACAAGAGATTATGAATAGACTACCCGCCATGCGTGCCGACTTCGTTGGCAGTTTCCTCCGTTCGGAGGCCGTAAAGAAAGCAAGAATACAGTTTGCAGCAGGGGAGATTACCCCGGAGCAGCTTAAGGCCGTGGAGGACGAGGCCATCCGGGACCTGGTGAACAAACAGATGGACCTGGGCTTTAAGGTGATTACCGACGGTGAATTCCGCCGCCAGGCCTGGCACCTGGATTTCATGTGGGGATTCAACGGGGTAGGGCATGCGCCAACCAAAACCGGCCTGCCTTTCCATGGCGAGCAAGCCATGATTGACGATACGTTCCTCACCGGAAAGCTGTCCCTCGGGGAGCATCATCCATTTGTAGACCATTTCCGTTTTGTGGCGTCGCTGGCCCGCGAAGGTGTGGAGGCCAAACTGACCATCCCCGCGCCGGCCCAGTTCCTGGCCCAGATGGTGATGCCCTTCGCGCTGGAGAATACCCGGAAATATTATGCTGACAATGAGGAACTTATCCAGGATCTCGCCGCCGGATACCGCAAGTTCATCCAGCTTGTGTATGCCGCCGGCTGCCGCCGTTTACAGTTCGACGACTGCACCTGGGGCATGCTGGTGGATCCTGCAGCCGTGTACATGTGGGGAACGGACGAAGCGGGCCTGAAGAAGGTGCAGGAGATGAACCTCCGCATCAACAACCTGGCCCTGGAGGGCAAGCCTGCCGACTTGTTCGTGAATACGCATGTGTGCCGGGGCAACTATCATTCCACCTATGCCAACAGCGGCGCCTACGACAAAGTGGCGGAGGTCCTTTTCGAAAAAGAGAACGTGAACGCCTACTTCCTGGAGTTTGACGACAACCGTTCCGGCGGCTTCGAGCCCCTTGCCCATGTGAGCGCCGACAAGATGGTAGTCCTGGGCCTGATCACCACCAAATCTCCCAAAATGGAGTTCAAATCCCTGGTCAAAGAGCGCATCCTTAAGGCCGCACAGTACATCCCGCTGGACCGGCTCTGCCTGAGCCCCCAGTGCGGTTTCGCCTCCTGCGAAATCGGCAACAAACTCACCGAAGCGCAGCAGTGGGACAAACTCCGCCTGGTCCAGGAAGTCGCCCACGAAGTGTGGGGAGAATAAAAAGAATAGAAAACTGATTTTACAATTATTTGTTGGGAATGATTTGCTGATTGCGTAAAAAGCCGTATATTTGCAACAGGATTCGTCGAAGGGGAATTCGTGTAAGGGATGACAACCTTTTCAAGGAAACTTGATCCGAGCCCCATTTCAAAAGTCGCTACCTGGCGGCTTTTAATTTTATACACTCCCCACATAGTATTGCACGTATTCGCTCTTGGCTCTTTGGAACCCTACAATCAGTCGATATGTTTTCCAACGCAATAGAACCATCTTTGCATATGCTTTTTGATTTTTGTTATTGTGTTTAGGTGCCCATTCCTCAGCAATGGTGGCATTTTCCATTATTTCAGTCAAGTTAAACACTGCTAACGTGGATTTGTAGGATAATGCAGCATGCCCTTTCGTCTCGTTAATCGATTGCCCTTTGACATGTATGTAGGCCCGCAAAGAGCTATTCCAGACAATCTTGTCCGGATTCTTCGCAATCCAGGATGCGTAGAAATCACCTATTATTTTTTTTCGTGCCTTGTTGTCCTCCGGTGTATTCCCTTTCGGAATCGTTATATTATTCTGCATAATCCAATGGTGGCTGTGAATGGTATAGTTCTCCTTCAAGAAGGAACTATACTCCTATCAAAATGAGATATTCTGGTGAAGGGAGCCGCCTCCAGACTGGAGGACTTACCTTGCTCCTGATTTCATTACCGGCCGATTCTGACGACCAAATCACTGAGAGCAAAGATAATCATTTTGGTCGATATAATGACATATTTCGATAAACCGGCCAATAATCGGCAGATTTTATATAGATTTGTGTCCAGAATGAAAAGAGTTTCGGGCATATTGTTTCTTCTGCTTTTCCCGCTGTGTCTCCGGGCGCAGCAGGTGGATACGTTGGATGCCGCCGTGGCTACCTCCAGGACGCAGGCCAACTACATTTCCAGCGGGAAGCCTTTGAGAACCGAGGTCATTTCATCGGCAGGACTCATGAAGATGGCCTGCTGCAATCTTGCTGAGAGTTTTGAGAACTCCGCCAGCGTTACGGTGGGTTATTCCGATGCCACCACCGGCGCGCGTCAGATTCGCCTGCTGGGCCTCTCGGGCATTTATACGCAGATGCTGGATGAAAATCGACCCATTATGCGCGGACTTTCGGCTCCTTTCGGCCTGTCTTATATTCCCGGTTCCTGGCTGGAGAGCATCCAGATTGCCAAAGGCTCTCCCTCTGTGATCAACGGGGTGGAGTCCATGACCGGCCAGATTAACCTGGAGCATCGAAAACCTACGGATGAGAAGCCCCTTTTTGTGAATGGATCCATCATGACGGACACCAAGGCGGACTTGAATGTCGTGTCCTCCCTGCAACTTTCTGACAAAGTTTATACGATGATTGCAGGGCATGTGGACGGGAATTTCAAGACCCACGACATGAACGGTGACGGCTTTGTGGACGAGCCGGCCCTCCTGCAGTTCAATCTGGCCAACCGGTGGCTGTATTACACGCCGGAGTGGCAGGTCCGCTGGGGCGTGAGGGCCATTCGGGACACCCGGAAAGGCGGTCAGATGAACGGCCCCTGGAAATCTAACGTGCTCAATTCCTTGTTGAACGGCTATCTGAAGGTGGCCCGCTCCTTGCGCGAGGACGGATCGGCCAGCATTGCGCTGGTAGGGGATTACGCTCTCCAGAAAATGGATGCCGGATTTGGCGAGAATGCCTATAATGCCTTGCAGCACAGCGCCTTTGCTAACCTGATCTACAGGAATCAGTTTAATGATCATCACGATTTTACAACCGGAATCAATTTCACGGCCGACTGGTGGCGGGAGAGCATCCTTGCCGGCGGGCAGCATTTAAACGCCATCCGGACGTTCTGCTACGAATGGTCGCCCTATGCGGAATATACTTTCAAGCAGGAAGAGGTATTCTCCGCCATCGTGGGCGTGAGTGGATATGTGGCCGATATCTTCTATCCTGCCCCTCGCCTGACACTCAAATACCAGCCTTTCAAGATACTGGTATTGCGTGCAAATGCGGGCCGAGGCTTGCGTAGGGCGAATCCTGTCGCGGATAATTTCGGTATCCTGTCCACGGGAAAAACTATCATCGGAGACCTTACCAAGCGTTTTCTGGAAGACTCATGGACCTTCGGTGGCAACGCCACGCTCCATTTCACGGAGACCACTTACCTGAGCCTGGATTTCTTCCACACGCGGTTTGTGCAGCAACTTCTTCTGGACCGCGAAAGCGCATCGACCATTCAATTCTACACGCTGGACGGTCACGAATCCTGGTCCAATACCTTCCAGGCCGATTTTTCCATGGAACCGGTGGAGCGCCTTACTTTCACGCTGACGGCCCGATACACGGACGCGCGTGCCTGGCAGCCTTCCGGTCAAGTGCGCGAGACCGCCCTTACAAGCCGGTTCAAGGGCGTTTTCAATGTCCAGTATAAGACCCGCTTGAGCAAGTGGATCTTCGACTTTACGGCCTCCCTGAACGGTTCTGCGCGCGTGTACGATTTCATGCTGGACCTTTACCCGAAGGGCCGGACCGCCGTCTATCCGCTGCTCTACGCTCAGGTTACCCGCCGGTTTAAGGGCTTCGACATTTATCTCGGCGGAGAAAACCTTACCAATTATACCCAGCCCGTCCCCATTATTGACGCGACGAATCCTTTCTCTTCCACCTTTGACGCCGCTTCTGTATGGGGGCCGTTGATGGGCATAAAAGTCTATGCGGGATTCCGCGTAACCATTTGGAAATAAACACTTAGCATATGATACTCGTTACCCTCCTTTCTGTTTTGTTGACGATAAGCCCGGCGACTGGACTTGTTTCTCCGGAGCCGTCTTCCGTTTCCGTTCAAGACAAAAAAGTAAAGAAGACCGAAACGGTTACTTTTACGGTGAGCATGCATTGTAAGAATTGCGTTGCCAAGATCACCGATAACCTCTCTTTCCTCAAAGGGGTAGAGGACCTGAAGGTTTCCCTGGACGAGAAAACCGTCACCATCACCTACAATCCAGCCAAGACCGACGAAGCTACCCTCCAGAAGGCCATTGAAAAACTGGGCTATACCGCAGAGAAGGTGAAGAAATAGGAAGGGTTATTCCTTAGCTTTGGCAACTACCGGCTCCAGCCAGCGGTTCAGGAGCGGGTCTGTCACATGCATGCAGGCTCCGGTGAGGACGGCCTGGATAAGGGTGCCTTCCCGGACCACCATGGTGTGGCCGTTGCCGGTGAGCAGGCCGAAGAACCACAGGGCCAGCAGCGCCGTAATGGCCACCAGCGCCACGTCCATGATGATTTTGACGATGGCAAAGCGTGCGCCCGTGCGTTGCGTGATAATGTGCAGGGTGTTATCGGCCGGGAGAATCCATCCCTGACCTACCACTTCCAGGCGGATGCCCACGGCGGTGAGCACCACGGCGCCCAGGCACAGCAGGATTTGCATCACATAGTTGGTGGCGGGGGACTGCAGGGCGTCGAACAGCCAGATGGCGCCGTCTACCATGTAGCCGAAGATGAAGATGGGCAGGACCTGCATCACGTGTTCCCATTTGAAGTCTTTGCGCAGGATAAAGGCCTGCAGCACGATGAACAGCAGGTTGAACACCCAGGTGAACGTGCCTACGGAAATGTGGGTGAAACGGAGGCTCAGGACGGTAGGGATGCAGGAAAGGGGAGCGATGCCCAGATTGGATTTGATGGACAGGCCCACGCCCAACGCTACTACCAGAAGTCCCAGGGTGGAGATTCCGTAACGGACAAGAAGGCTATTGGTTTTGTTGTTCATAATCAATGTGGTTTACTGAATTACGAAGGTAGGAATAAAAAAAGACATATCCAAAGGTGGGAAAAAACCCTCCGCTTCTCTTGACCAAACGGAACGGAATGGTTATATTTGTGGTTCGTAATGGCTAATTAAATTTTGCACCATGATTGTAAAAGCATTTGTCCTCAAACAGCGCTCCATCGAGAAGATTGCCCGTTTGTGCGGGCCGGAAACCATCGCCGTCATCCGGCCGCAGCGCACCATCGAAGGCATGTTCCGCGAAGCCATTCGCAAGACCATCCAGGAGAAAAAATCGGCCCAGGAGGATCTGGAGGCCATCCAGAAGTACTTCCTGGCCATGTCTGTAAAGCCGGCCTATTCGGAGATGGTGGAAAAAACCATCGACACCATATCCACTTACCTGCGGGAGGCCATGTACGTGCAGACTTCGTCCATCGCCATCGAGGACTATGTCATGGCCAAATGCGCCCGTTTGTGTGCAGAGGCCGTGAACCAGCACGTGCAGGGGAAACTCCTGGACGGTACGGAGCTCATGATTTGCACCAGCGACGAAAAAGGCGAGCAGCACTTCGATTGGAACGCATCCAAGCAGCAGATCATCGCCCGTTGCAAGAGTGACGGTCCGCTGGTGATTTCCGGCGGTTACGGCCGCCTCACTTCCGGCTATGTGGTGCGCGTGGGCAAGGATGGCGCCCATCTGATGGCTGCGCTCATCGCCGCCGTCTTAAAGGCCCAGACCATCGAGTTCCATGTGGAGGCTCACGGCGTGGAAGGCCTCGACGCCATTACTTACGACGAAGCCGCGCACTACTGCGCCTCGGACCGTGCTCCTTTCTCCTCCTATGCCATCTGGCCGGCCAAGAATGCGGGCATCCCCATCCTGGTAAAAGATATCGAGGACGATCAGTTCAGCGGCACCGTCATTTCCACGGGCTCTGCGCACAAAACCGCTGTTCTGGCAGACCGGAGCCTGGATCTTATCACGGTGTACGGTACGGGCCTGCTGGGCCGCGTAGGTATGTCAGGCGCCATTTTCTCCTGCCTGGCAGCGGCGGGCATCAACGTGCGTTTCATCGCCCAGACCTCTTCCGAATATTCCATCAGCTTTGCTGTCCGCTCCCAGGAGCAGGAACGGGCCCAGGAGGCCATCCGCGGCCTGTTCAAAGACAATCCGCTGCTCCCGCTGGACGACGTCGTGGTCCTGAACCAGGCCGTGGGCATCATCACGGTATTCGGCAGCCGCATGCGCAACCTGCCCGGCACTTCCGCTGCCGTATTTGGCAAACTGGGAGAAGCCGGCATCAATATCATTGCCAGCGCCCAGGGCGGGGAAGAGCTCAGTATTTCAGTAGTGGTTGCGGCCGAGGATGTAGAAAAGGCGGCCAGCCTGCTGCAATAAAAACAGATGCAATAAAAAAACCGGGGTTCGTTCAGAGCCCCGGTTTTTTATTATTTGATGATGCCTTCTTCCTTGAATACCTTGGTGAGGGCCTCTACGGCGCGGTCTACCTGTTCGCGGGTATGCGTAGCCATGAGGGAGAAACGGATGAGCGTATCTTCCGGGGCGCATGCCGGCGGAATCACCGAGTTGATGAACACACCCTCGTCAAAGGCACGTTTGGTGACGATGAAGGTCTTCTCCATGTCGCGCACGTATAGCGGGATGATAGGGCTTTCCGTCTCGCCAATCTCGAAGCCGGCCTCCTTGAAGCGGCGCAGGGCATAGTTGGTGACATCCCAAAGGTTGGTGATGCGCTTGGGCTCCTTCTGGATGATGTGAAGGGCCTCCAGGGCAGATGCCGTAGCGGCCGGCGTATCCGAAGCCTGGAAGATATAGGTGCGGGCGGTATGGCGGAGCCAGTTGATGATGACGCTGTCTGCCGCGATAAAACCGCCGATAGCCGCCAGGCTCTTGGAGAAGGTGCCCATGATAAGGTCAATCTCCTTGGTGAGGTGGAAGTGGTCGCACACGCCGCGGCCCTGCTTGCCAAAGACGCCCAGGCCGTGGGCTTCGTCCACCATGATGGCTACATTGTCGTACATGTGCTTGAGTTCCACGATTTCCGGCAGTTTGGCCAGGTCTCCTTCCATGGAGAACACGCCGTCCACCACGATGAGCTTCACGGCATTCTTGGGGCAGCGTTTGATGCAGCGCTCCAGGTCTTTCATGTCGTTGTGCTTGTAGTGGAGGCTCTTGGCGAAGGACAGGCGGCGGCCGTCCACGATGGAGGCGTGGTCGCGGTCATCGCAAATGATGAAATCGTCCTTGGTGAGGAGCTGGGGAATGACGCCGCTGTTTACGGTGAAGCCGGTGGAGAACACCAGGGCCTCGTCCTTGCCCACAAACGTGGCGAGTTCTTTTTCCAATTGAACGTGAATGTCCAGCGTGCCATTCAGGAAACGGGAGCCGGCGCAACCGGAACCGTATTTTTTCAGGGCTTCGATGCCGGCGTTGATGACGCGTTCGTCACCGGTGAGGCCGGTATAGGCGTTGGAACCGAACATGAGGATTTGCTTGCCATCCATGGTAACTTCGGTGCCCTGTTTGCTGGTGATTTGGCGGAAGTAGGGATAAATCCCTCTTTCCTGCATCTTCTGCGGAAGGTCATATTTGGCCAGTCTCGCGTGTAAAAGTCCCATATTTATAGTAGGTTTTAGTCTGATTAAACATGCAAAAATACTAATTTTTTTTGTATCTGAACATTTGTGGGGATTTTTTCGTACCTTTGAGGGCTTATTTAAATTTGATTATGGAAGAGCGTAAACTCAATTTTCTGGAAGAAATCATAGAGAAAGACCTTGCCGAAGGCAAAGTAGACAGCATCATGACCCGTTTCCCGCCGGAACCCAACGGTTACTTGCACCTGGGACACGCCAAGAGTATCTGCCTGAATTTCGGCCTGGCGCAGAAGTACGGCGGCAAAACCAACCTCCGTTACGACGACACCAACCCCACCAAGGAAGACACCGAGTACGTGGACTCCATCAAGGAGGACATCAAGTGGCTGGGCTTCCAGTGGGACAAGGAACTGTACGCCAGCGATTACTTCGACCAGCTCTACGCCTGGGCGGAGGAACTGATCCAGCGCGGGCTGGCCTATGTAGACGACCAGAACCAGGACGAAATCCGCGCCGGCCGCGGCACCGTGGACAAACCCGGTACGCCCAGCCCCTGGCGGGACCGTTCCGTGGAGGAAAACCTCAAGCTCTTCCGCGAGATGAAGGACGGCAAGTATGCCGAGGGTGAGAAGGTGCTCCGTGCCAAAATCGACATGGCCCATCCCAACATGATGTTCCGCGACCCGCTGCTGTACCGCATCAAGTTCGCGCACCATCACCGCACCGGGGACAAGTGGTGCATCTATCCCATGTACGACTTCACCCACGGCCAGTGCGACTCCATCGAGCATATCACCCATTCTATCTGCACCCTGGAGTTCGACGTCCACCGTCCGCTGTACGACTGGTTCATCGAGACGCTGGGTATCTATCCCTCTCACCAGTACGAGTTTGCACGTCTTAACTTAACGTACACCTTGATGTCCAAGCGCAAGCTCCTGGAGCTGGTGCAGAAGGGTCTGGTGAGCGGCTGGGACGATCCTCGCATGCCCACCCTCTGCGGTGTGCGCCGCCGCGGCTACACGGCCAAGGCCCTCCGCATGTTCTGCGACAAAATCGGTGTGAGCAAACGTGACCAGCTCATGGACCTCCAGCTGCTGGAGTGGTGCGTCCGCCAGGACCTCAACGAGCGCTCCAACCGCTACATGGTGGTGCAGGATCCCGTCAAGCTCACCATCACCAACTGGCCGGAAGGCAAGGTGGAGTGGTTCGACTGCCCGCTCAACCCGGCGGATCCGGAAGGTGCCAAGCGCCGCGTTCCGTTCACCGGCGAGCTCCTCATCGACCGTGCCGATTTCATGGAGGATGCTCCCAAGAAGTTCTTCCGCCTCAAGCCGGATGGCGAGGTGCGTCTCAAATACACCTACATCGTCAAGTGCAACGAGGTCATCAAGGACGAGAACGGAGACGTGGTGGAACTCAAGTGCACCTACGACCCTTCACCGGAATATCGTTCCGTCAAGGGCACCATCCATTGGGTGAGCACCCAGTTCGCCAAGGAGCTGGAAGTCCGCAATTACGACAAGCTCTTCACCCTGGCAGACATGTCCCAGGTGCCGGAAGACAAGGACTACAAGGACTTCCTGAATCCGGAATCCCTGGTCATCGGCAAGGGTTGGGCAGAACCTGCTCTCCTGGAGGACAAGTCCGGCATCGCCGTGCAGTTCGAGCGCACCGGCTACTACGTTGCCGATAAGGACTCCACCCCGGAGCACCCCGTCTTCAACAAGACCACGGCCCTGAAGGATTCCTATAAGCCGGAATAATCGCCGTTATCGGCGGAAAAGCAAGCCCAGAAGCGGCTTGAACTGGCGGGTGAGGACCAACGCCAGCAGGTAAGTTGCACCCATGAGGGCGCTCTTGGCGGCGAAGGAACCCACCAGCGGAAGCGTCGGCAGGAAGGTGCAGCCGTATCCGGCCAGCGCCACGGCCGCCATCACGCACAGGTCCGGCAACAGTCCCTTGAGGAATTCCCTCGTGCGGAAACCGAAGGACAGGTGCACGAGGATGTAGAAAGTAGCCACGAACTGCAGATTATAGGCGATGGCCACATTCCGCGCCACGGCCACAATGCTGCCTTCCGCCAGACCGGCGATGATGAACACCACCACCAGGACGGCGTTCATGCTGCCGCTCCAAAGCAGCCTTCGGGTATCTCCCAGGCTTTGGAAAATGGTTCCTGCCGATGACAGAATCATCTGCGCCCACATGGCCAGCGCCATCCACTGGAGGCAGGGGATAGCGGGAAGCCACTGTTTCCCGTACAGGATGGGAATGATTTCCTCACTGGCAAACCAGAAGAACGGCGTAATGAAGGCCCCCAGCAGGGACAGCACCTTCACTACCTGCCGATACTTGTCATAAATATACGCTTTGTCGTTCTGGTGCTCCGACAGGATGGGATGCAGCACCGGCGTAATCACGTGGGTAAGGTTGTTCACCGGGTACAGCATCAGTTTGTAGGACTTGTCGTAATAGCCCAGCTGCGCTGCACCCATATACTTGCCGATGAGCAGGTTATCCAGGTTGCGGGCAAAATAGTTGACCAGGTTGAAACCAAACAGATAACTGGAGTAGGAACGGATTTTTTCCAGGCTGGCACGGCTGGGTTTCCGGGCCATGGGCGGCCGCGTGGAGAAGTAGTTCCAGCCGAAGATGAACAGGGCATCCAGGATGGCCTGCACCGCAAGCGCATAATATTTCAGGCCGATAAGTGCCAGCACAATACCCACCGTGCCCGAGGTGAGGCAGGCGCAGAGGATGCGGAGCGCCACCTTCTTGAACTCTTTCTGCTTGAGCAGCAAGGCGTTGGGAACTACGTTGAGCGTATTGAAGAACAGCTGGATAGACAGCAGCATGCCCACCGGCACCAGGGCCTGGTTGCCGTAAAAATGGGCCATGGGGAAGGACAGCAGCGCAAAGGCGCCCATGAGTACCAGCCCCAGTCGCAGCGAGAAGGCGAAGATGCTGCCGATATCGTCCCGGCTCAGTTCTTTGTTCTGGATGATGCCGGCGCCCAGCCCCATGTCCGAGAGCAGGCTGAAGAAGGTGGTGAATACCATCGCAACCGCCACAACGCCAAAGTCTTCCGGCACCAGGATACGGGCCAGCGCCGCATTGAACAGCAGGCGCAGCACCAGCGTGGAATAGCGGGCGGCGGCATTCAGGTAAACCGCATTTTTGATGGAAGAAGTAGCCATGCGTCAGCGGTTCATCAGGTTAAGCAGGACCTCCATGGAACGGACGCTCTCCTGCAGTTTCATTTTCTCTTTCCGGGCCGGAGTCCGGTAAGCCTTGTTGGTGGCGATATCCTCCAGGTGCTGCACCTGGACCAGGGGACTGTACAGCAGGCGTAAACCCTGTTGCAGGCATTCGTAATGCAGGATATCCTCCTCAAAGTAGAGGAAGGTGCCCGGATGGAAAGCGTATTCCCGCACACGGATGAAATCCTGCGAGAACACGAAACAGGCCCCGTGCAGGACCACATCCCAGGCCGGCTCCTGCCATTGTACAGGTTCCGGAACCGGGGCCGGGCGGAAAGCCCGTTTGATTTGCCATTTGAAGCGCCTCCAGGCAAAGTGATGGAGGTTTTTCCGGTAGCGCTCCAGACGGAAAAGCAGTTCCTCCCGGGTGAATCCCTGCCGATGGGCGGGATTCTGGTGCGTCCCGGAGCCCGGATTAAGAATATCCGGCCCCAGCACGGCAAACGGCGTTGCCTGGTAAATGTTTTTTACCTTGTCGATGAAAGACGCATCCGGAATGAGGACATCGTTGTTGAGGACTACGATGAAGTCGCAGGAAAAATGCTCCCGCAAGTGCCTGTATCCCAGATTGTTGCCGCGCGCAAAGCCCTCGTTTTGCGGGGCCGGGAGCACCGTAACTTCCGGGTTACCGGCAAAATGCTCCGCCAGGCGCTGCCCGGAGCCGTTCGGGGAGGCGTTGTCCACAATGACTATATGCTTTTCCCCGGCAAGCCCCAGGAGACTTTCCGTGCACTGCAGCGTCATTTCGTACGCCAGGTAATGGAGAACGACAAATCCGGTCATAACAACAAACAAAGGTAATGATTTTGTGCTTTCCTTGCAAAATGTTAATTTTGTATCGGCATGAAAAAAGTGATTTATACCGTCCTTACGGGGAACTATGACCATCTGGTGCAACCGGAGGTGATTAATCCCGCGTTCGACTATGTCTGCTTCACGGACAGGGCGGGGCAGGACGGTGTATGGCAGCTGCGGGAAATCCCTTTCGCCTCCTCGAACCCCATCCTGCGGGCCCGTTATGCCAAATTGCACCCGCATCTGCTGCTGCCGGAATACGAACTTTCCGTTTTCATGGACGCCAATCTCTGCATCACCGGCGAGGCGTTTTACGAGCGTATATCGACCCTGGAGGAAACTCCGCTGGCCCTTTTGGAACATCCCTCGCGGGACTGCGTGTACGAGGAACTCCGCTACTGTTACCTCAAGGACAAACTCTCCACCCGCGCTGCCAAAGGCCTTTTGTGTCGATACAAACAGATGGCCATGCCGCGTCACTTCGGGCTCTATGAGACCAACGTGGTGCTGCGCCGGCACAAGGAAGCCGCCGTCGTGGCCCTGGACGAGCAATGGTGGACCCTGCTGGAAGCCTCCCGCTGCACGCGGGATCAGTTAAGCCTCACTCCTGCGCTGTTCCTGGAAGGCCTGCAGGCCGCACTCCTGCTGGGCCCGGGCCTGAACGCCCGCAACGTGCCTTATATCCGCTACTCGCTCCACCCGCTTACGGGCAAGGAGAATGTGCCCGGAAAACTCAATTGGGCCAATCTGAAGTACAACCTGCGCCTGCTGTGGCGCAAATTCATGCTGCTATGGCTCAGGTAAGCGTCGTCATAGTTTGCATGGGCAATCCTGCCGTGCATCTGTATGCCTGCCTGGACAGCCTGGCCGCCCAAAACCGGACCCCGCTGGACGTCTGGGTGGTGGCCTATCTCATGAGCGAGGAGCAGCGGAAAGCCCTCGCCGCCCGTTATCCCTCCGTCCACCTGGTGGAGAGCAATGAGGTGCGGGGCTTCGCGGAGAATAACAACCTGGCGCTCAGGCAGATAGATAGCGAATACTGTTTTATCGTCAATGACGATACCCTCCAGTCCATGCCGGTTGTGGACCGTCTGCTGGCCGATTTTTCCAAGTTGCCGGAAAATGCTGCCGTGGTGCAGCCCAAGATTGTTTTCCCGGACGGCCGGGTGCAAACCTGTGGCCGCACGCCCTGGACCGCCTGGCGGTACATGCGCCACTACCTGCACCTGGTAGACGAAACCAAGCCCTCGCGCTGGTCCATGCAGCCGGGTCTCTTCCAAAGCTACACGCTCAACGGCGCCTGTTTCCTGATTAAAACCGCCGTTTTCCGGGAGATGGGCTGGCTGGACGAGCGCTATTTCTTCACCCCGGAAGACATCGCCCTGGGGCACAAACTCAATGCCGCCGGTTATACGGTTTGGGCCGATGCCGACGTGGTCATCACCCACCTGGCAGGCCGCACGGCCGGCCCCATGGAGGCGGCTATCAAGCCGGCGCGTGTAAAAGGCTCCCTGCTGTTCTACGGGGAAGGGAAGTGGCTGAAAACGAAAGCATTAGCCTTGTTTATCTGGTGTGTCGAGGCGGCTCGCTATCTAAAGCATTTGGGCCATTGCGACACGGCCCGGAACATTATGCGTTCCGTGTTTGACCGTTCCTCGGCCAAAGAAACCTTTATCCGCTTCCGGCCATGAAAAAAGTCCTTGTCATAGTTGTCACTTACAATGGCTTGCACTGGCTGGAGCGCTGCCTGCGCTCCGTGGCAGGAGATCCCTCGGCCTCGCTCGGGATGACAGAGGGTGGAGGAGGTCCCTCGGCTTCGCTCGGGATGACAGGGGGTGCAGGAGATCCCTCGGCTTCGCTCGGGATGACAACGGACGTGTATGTCTGGGACAATGACTCCACGGACGGGAGTGCAGACTATGTGGCGGCGCATTTCCCGCAGGCGCACCTGGTGCGCAGCGCAGATAACGTGGGCTTTTCCAAGGCCAATAACATGGGCTTTGAATGGGCCATCAAAAAGGGCTACGATTACGTCTACCTCCTTAACCAGGATGCCTGGCTGGCTCCCGGTGCTCTGGAAACCCTAGTCGCCGCCGCCGAAGCCCATCCGGACTTCGCCGTCCTGAGCCCCCTCCAGTGTCAGGATGGATACATAGAACTGGATGCGCAGTTCGGTAAGAGATACACTCGGGCCCTTCGGGCCCTCGGTATGACAAAAAAAAGCACCTCTGTCATACCGACAAAAAAAAGCACCTCTGTCATAATGACAAAAAACAGCACCTCTGTCATACCGAGCGAAGCGAGCGTATCTCCCATTATTCCGCTTCATACGGTTATGGCGGCGCATTGGCTGGTACCGGTGGGAGCTCTGAAGGCCATCGGGCTGTTCGAGGAGGAACTGTTTCCGTTCTATGGACAGGATGATGACTGGTGCAACCGGGCCAGGCATCTTGGATACAAAGTGGGCATAGTGCCGGAGGCCAAGGCCGTACACGACCGCGCCCGGCGGCAGGAGGCAAAGGAAAAGGTGATTCACCGGAACTACTACACGGGTTCGCTCGTGCGCCTGTGCAACGTGAACTGTCCCCTCTGGGAGCGTTTCCTCTTCGTGTGCCTGTTCACGCTGGTAAAAGCGCTTAAATACCGCAGTCTCCTTCCATTCAAGCATTTCCTCACCATCTGCGGGCAAATTTCGCAGATAAAAACCTACCGCAAATCTGTGCGAAGCCATGCGAAGCCCGAGTAACATCCTGTTGTCCGTCCTGCTGCTTTGTGGAGCGGCTCCCGCCGTGTCGGCCCAGCCGGCACCTGTCACGGCGCAGCAAGCCAGTGAGAATCAGCCACAGGAAAGGCCCGACAGTGCTTCGCGGGAGCAACTTGTCAAGGAGTACCTCCGCGAAGCGGAAAAATTCCGCAAGGAAAAGAAGTGGGATTCGGCCGGCGTCGTCCTGGATTCTGCGCTGGTGTATGCTCCGGCCGATGAGGAGATCCGTTATGCGCGTGGGCAGGTGTTCGAAAAGCAGCGGCAGTGGGATTCGGCCTACGTTTACCAAAGCTGCTATAAGCCTTCGGTGCCCGAAGAGGCGGAATTCCTGTCCCGGATGCGGTCCCTGAAAAACCGCAGCTTCCATAATACGGTCAGCGCCGGTTATGAGTTGTTCCGCCGGACGGATGGCTCGCCACTGACCGGCATCTTCCGCGCTACCTACAAGCACAATTGGGAAAAGGATGCGTTATCCGGAAGCGTGAGCTATACCGGGCGCGACGCCTCCTGGGACAGCGAAAGCGAACGCTATGTCTCCGGGGGCGGCAGGGGCGTTCAATTCCGTCTGCAATACAGTCACAACTTTAGCCCTGTAGTTAGTTTATCGGCAGGAGTGGGCTATGCCACGGCCTATTTTTCCCGCTGGACGGCCGATGTAAACACTTCGCTACATCTGCCCAAGTCATGGGAACTGGAAGTGGGCGCCCAGTACCGTCTTCTGCGGGACGATGGACACCTGATAGGCGCTACCGCTACGCTAACCTATTCTCTGGGGCATTTTAACCTGAGCGGAAAGACGACGCTGGGTAGCATGCGCAGCCGTTTTTATGCAAACGGGTTGCTTCGGGTGCGTTTTCTTCCCCATGTGGGCGGCCGCCACTTTGTGGAATTGCAAGGGGGCGGAGGTACGGCACCGGATCTGGAATATATCGACAGTTATTATACAGGCGGCATGTACAATAAGTTCAATACTTTTGTGACGCTGTCCGGAAACTGGCTCATTACCGCCAACCTTGCTCTGTCTGGAGGGCTCACCTGGAATACCTTGAGCCAGAGCGACAGCCGGCGCTATACCAATATGCTGATTATCCGCGCGCAATTGTCCTTCTATTTTTAACGTAACGACGAGGTATAATATTTGTAATATCGGCCGAAGTTATTTATCTTTGTAAGATTTAAGATTACATGACAAAATGGCAATAGCAGATATTCTCAAGAAAATTTTTGGCAGCAAGAGTGACAGGGACATGAAAGCCATCCGTCCCGTATTGGATCAGATTCTTGCCATCTATCCGGATATCGACAAACTTTCCAACGACGAACTCCGTGCCCACAGCCAGGCCCTCAAGGACAAGATTGCGGCTGTGGAGAAGCCCTTCGAGGACCGTATCGCGGAAATCAAGCTGGAGATGGAGAAAGACATCCCTGTGGAGGAAAAGGAGGCCCTGGCAACGGAAAGCGACAAACTCGTGAAAGACGAGGACGCCGCCATCGAAACCATCCTGAACGAGCTCCTGCCGGAGGCCTTCGCCATCGTGAAGAGCACCGCCCGCCGTTTCGCCCAGAGCGAAAGCATCGAGGTTACCGCCACGGAGTTCGATAAACTCCTGGCAGCCCAGGGTCGCGATTTCGTGGAGATTGCCGGTCAAGCCGGCAATGACGGGGAGGCCAAAGCCATCTGGCACAACCACTGGGTGGCTGGAGGTAACGAAATCACCTGGGACATGGTGCATTACGACGTCCAGCTCATTGGCGGTATCGTCCTGAATGGTGGTGTAAAAATCAATAAGGAACAGCGCGGTATGATTGCGGAAATGGCCACCGGTGAGGGTAAAACCCTGGTTGCCACGCTTCCCGTGTTCCTGAATGCCCTGGCCGGCAAAGGCGTGCACGTAGTTACCGTGAACGACTATCTGTCCAAACGTGACTCCGAGTGGATGGGCCCCCTGTACATGTTCCATGGCCTGTCCGTGGACTGCATCGACAAGCATCAGCCCAACTCCTCCGCCCGCAAGGCCGCCTACGACTGCGACATCACCTTCGGTACCAATAACGAGTTCGGTTTCGACTACCTGCGTGACAACATGTGCTCCCGCATGACCGACCTGGTCCAGCGCAAGCACCATTACGCCATTGTTGACGAGGTGGACTCCGTGCTCATCGACGATGCCCGTACGCCCCTCATCATTTCCGGTCCGATGGAAAAGGCCGTGGGCGACGAGCAGTTCATGGAGTATCGTCCCTATGTGGAGAACCTGTACAACAAACAGCGCACGCTGGTCACCCAGACCCTGAACGAGTCCAAGAAACTCATCGCAGAGGGCAACGAGAAAGACGGCGGCCTGCTGCTGTACCGCTGCTACAAGGGCCTGCCCAAGTACCAGCCGCTCATCAAGTTCCTCAGCGAACCCGGCATGAAACAGCTCATGCAGAAGACGGAAGCCTACTACATGCAGGACAACGAGCGTGAGATGCCCACCGTTACGGATCCGCTGTACTTCGTGATCAACGAGGTCCTTAATTCTGTCGATATGACGGACAAGGGCCACGATACCCTGGCCGGCAGCGTGTCCGATCCCAACTTCTTCGTGCTCCCGGATATGGGCACTGCCATCGCGGAAATCACCAACGACGAGTCGCTGAGCCCCGCGGAAAAGGCAGAGAAGAAAGACGCCCTCATGGAGGACTTCTCCCTCAAGAGCGAGCGTGTCCATACCGTCATACAGCTCCTGAAGGCCTACGCCATGTTCACCAAGGACGTGGATTACGTAATTGTCGATAACAAGGTGAAGATCGTGGACGAGAGCACCGGCCGTATCATGGAAGGCCGCCGCTGGTCCGATGGTCTGCACCAGGCCGTGGAGGCCAAGGAAAACGTGAAGGTGGAAGCCGCCACGCAGACCTTCGCCACCGTCACCCTGCAGAACTACTTCCGTATGTACCACAAGCTGGCCGGTATGACCGGTACGGCAGAAACGGAGGCAGGGGAGTTCTGGGATATCTACAAGCTGGACGTGGTGGTCATTCCCACCAACCGTCCCGTTATCCGTGACGACCAGAACGACATCATCTACAAGACCAAGAAAGGCAAGTTCAACGCCGTCATCGACAAGGTGGTGGAACTCTCCAATGCCGGGCGCCCGGTGCTGGTGGGTACCACGGATGTGGAAACGTCCGAACTCCTGGCCCGCATGATGCGCATCCGCGGCATCACAGCCAATGTGCTGAATGCTAAGGAACACGCGCGCGAGGCGGAAATCGTGGCACAGGCCGGTCACAAGGGCCGTGTCACCATCGCCACCAACATGGCAGGCCGTGGTACGGATATCAAGCTCACCCAGGAGGTGAAGGACGCCGGTGGTCTGGCCATCATCGGCACCACCCGTCACGACAGCCGTCGTGTGGACCGTCAGCTGCGTGGTCGTGCCGGCCGTCAGGGAGACCCGGGTAGCTCCTGCTTCTACATTTCCCTGGAAGACGACCTCATGCGTAAGTTCGGTTCCGAGCGCATCGCCGCCGTCGTCGACAAACTGGGTATGCAGGAGGACGAGGCCCTGGTGAGCGGCATGCTCTCCAACGCCATCGAAAACGCCCAGCGCAAGGTGGAAGAGAACCACTTCGGCTGGCGTAAACGTACACTGGAGTATGACGATGTGATGAACTACCAGCGTGAGGCTGTGTACGCCCGTCGCCGCAACGCCCTTTCCGGTGAGCGTATCGAAATCGACGTGCAGAACATGATGCAGGACACCGCCACCATCCTCGCCGAACAGAGCGAAGGGATGAGCTACGCGGAGTTCGAGGAATTCATCATCGCCAAGCTTTCCATCGACCTTGGATTCGACGAGGCTTTCTTTGCCGATGCCAAGCCGGAGCAGATTGCCCAGAAACTGGCAGAGCACATGAAAGAGGTGTACGACCGCCGTATGAACACCATGATCGAGAAGGTGAATCCCGTCATCAAGACCGTGTTCGAGAAACAGGGCTCCATGTACGAGAACATCGCCATCCCCATCACCAACGGCAAGCGCCAGCTCACCCTGTCCGTGAACCTGAAGAAGGCTTACGAGACCGAGAGCCGCGAAATCGCCAAGGCCCTGAGCCGCAGCATCATCCTGTATTATATCGACGATTACTGGAAGCAGCACCTGCGCGACATGGACGACCTCCGTCAGAGCGTACAAAACGCCGCTTACGAGCAGAAAGACCCGCTTGTGGTGTACAAGCTGGAAAGCTACAACCTGTTCACCGAGATGCTGGAGAAACTGAACGAGGAAGTCCTGACCTTCCTGCTCCGTGCCTTCATCCCGCTCCGGGACGCTTCGGACGCCCGCGAGGCCCGTCCGGCCACCCAGCCCAACCGCAACATGCAGCAGATGCGCACCAACGACCCTTCGCAGCTCTCCACCAACGGCGAGCAGAAGAGCCGGATGCCCATCCGGGCCGATAAACATGTGGGCCGTAACGATCCTTGCCCTTGCGGCAGCGGTCTCAAGTACAAGAATTGCCACGGTAAGGGACTTGTTTAAGATTTTATTTTTTGTTCAAATATGTTGCGCCATGTTCAATTGCATGGCGCATATTTTTTTATCTGTAGATTTTCTCTTAAATTTGAGCATAAGATTAATAACCAATTCATCCGATATGAAAAAAATCTTTATGTTTTTCGCAGCCCTCGGCTGCACCATCTCCCTCTTAGCTCAACCCATGTTGAAGAAAGACAACATCGACGCTGTCCTCAAGGCCATGACCCTTGAAGAGAAAGCTACTCTGGTAGTGGGCGGCGGCTGGGGCTCCATGACTGCCGGTTCCCTCACCGCTTCCAACGAAACGCTGGTTTCCGGTGCTGCCGGTACCACCCGTGCCATTCCCCGTCTGGGCATTCCTACCACCGTGCTGGCCGACGGCCCTGCCGGTCTGCGTATCAATCCCACCCGTCCTGGCACCACCCAGACCTTCTACTGCACCGGTTTCCCCGTGGGTACCGTACTGGCTTCTACCTGGAACACCGCCCTTGTAGAGGAACTCACCACCGCCATGGGTGAGGAAGTGAAGGAATACGGCGCCGACGTTCTCCTGGCTCCCGGCCAGAACCTGCACCGCAACCCGCTGTGCGGCCGTAACTTCGAGTATTTCTCCGAGGATCCTTATCTTACCGGTAAGATGGCCGCCGCTTATGTTCGCGGTATCCAGAGCAACGGTGTCGGCGTATCCATCAAGCACTTCGCCGCCAACGACCAGGAAATCAACCGTATGAACAACGACAGCCGCGTGGATGTCCGCACCCTCCGCGAGCTCTATCTCAAAGGTTTCGAAATCGCCGTCAAGGAGTCCGATCCCTGGACTGTGATGTCTTCCTACAACCGTCTGAACGGCATCTACACCCAGCAGAATTTCGACCTCCTCACCACCATCCTGCGCGACGAGTGGGGCTTCAACGGCATCGTCATGACCGACTGGGGCTTCAAGGAAGGCACCGTGGCTGCTGTAAAGGCCGGTAACGACCTCATGGAACCCGGTATGGAGCAGGAAATCGAGCGCATCATCGCCGCCGTTAAGGACGGTTCCCTGCCCGTGGAAGACCTGGACCGCAACGTACGCCGCATGCTGGAGTACATCGTCCGCACTCCTCGTTACGCCGGTTACAAGTATTCCAACAAGCCCGACCTCGCCGGTCACGCCAAGCTTGTCCGCGCCGCTACCCCCGAAGGCCTGGTCCTCCTGGAGAACAATGGCGTTCTGCCGCTGAAAGATGTCAAGAAGGTGGCCCTCTATGGCACCGGTTCCTATGATTTCATCGCCGGTGGCACCGGTTCCGGTAATGTGAACAAGGCTTATGTCCGCAGCGTTGCCGAAGGTCTCCGCGTCAATGGCTTCGAGGTGGATGCCGACATCGAGACTTGGTATCACCAGTACATCACCCTCGCCAAGACCGAGGCCCGTAACAACGCTTCCAGCAGCTGGGGCATCCTGCTTGGCGATGCCGTAGTTCCCGAAATGCCGGTTTCCCGTTCCTATATCGAGAAGAAAGAGGCTGTCAGCGACATGGCTATCTTCACCATCAGCCGCAACGCTGGCGAAGGTGACGACCGCAAAGCCAACGACGGCGACTGGACCCTCACCGGACAGGAGCGCGAAATGCTCCAGGTCCTGGCCGATACCTACCACGCCGCTGGCAAGAAGGTGGTCGTGGTCCTGAACATCGGCGGTGTCATCGAGACCGCTTCCTGGAAACACATTCCCGATGCCGTCCTGCTCGCCTGGACTCCTGGTCAGGAGGGTGGTTATGCCGTGGCCGATGTCCTTTCCGGTGCAGCCAATCCTTCCGGCAAACTGCCTATGACCTTCCCGATCAGCTACTACGACATTCCTTCTTCCTTCAACTTCCCGGCAAATGTGAAGGCCGATCCTTCCTTCAATCCTTTCGCTTCTACGGCCTCTGTTAAGAAGCAGCTGAAGAAAGATGTGGATTACACCGAGTATGCCGAAGGCCTGAACGTTGGCTACCGCTACTTCACCACCGCCGGTAAGAATGTTTCCTATCCTTTCGGTTATGGCCTCAGCTACACCAGCTTCGAGTACAGCAAGCCCGTCGTGAAGGTAGAGAAGGATGGCACCGTTGTCGCCAGCATCACCGTGAAGAACACCGGTTCCGTTGCAGGTAAAGAGGCTGTCCAGCTCTATGTGAGCGCTCCTGCAGGTGGTTTGGAGAAACCCGCTTGCGAGCTCAAGGCCTTCGCCAAGACTGCTGAGCTGCAGCCCGGTGAAAGCCAGGTGCTCACCATGAAGGTAGACGCCTACACCCTGGCCTCCTTCAACCCTGAGACCAGCGCTTGGGAAATGGCTGCCGGCAACTACGTAGCCCACTTCGGTGCTTCCGTAGCCGACATCCGTGCCAAAGCTCACTTCAAGCAGGCCAAAGCCCAGTCCTGGGCCGCCCACGCCGCCTGCCTGCCCGCTGCAAATTAACCTAACAGCATATATTTAAAAATCCTCCCGTGCAATTTCGCATGGGAGGATTTTTTCTCCTTCGTCACCCCCGGCTTGACCGGGGGTCTCTTTTTACCCTACGTACTCCGACGGCGGAACGCCGAACTGTTTCTTGAAGGAGGTGGAGAAGTGGGAGAGGGTATTGAAGCCGGTCATGTAAGCGATTTCCGACATGTTGTACTTACCCTCTTTCAGCAGTTCTGCAGCACGGTTCAGTTTATAGCGCTTGAAGAACACGGAAGGATTCTCACCGGTAAGGCCTTTTACCTTATAATAGAACTTCGTGCGGGAAATCTTCATCATTTCCGTCATGCGCAGGATATCCAGGTCGGTATTGGCCAGTTCCTTCTCCATGAGTTCGTACAGCTCCTTCATGAAGGCGGCGTCGCGAGGGGAGAGGGCTTCCGGTGCAATTTCCTCGGTAGTGGTAACGGTTCCCAGCTGACGATGCAGTTTCTCGCGATTCTCCAGCAGAGATTTCACCAGGGCCAAAAGGTATGCGGGCTGGAACGGCTTGGTCACGTAGGCATCGGCCCCCTTATCCAGACCCTGCACCTGGTTTTCCACGGCTACCTTGGCCGTTACCAGCACGACGGGGATGTGGCTCAGCTGCAGGGAGCTCTTGATGTTTTCGCACAGCTGGTAGCCGTTCATGCCGGGCATCATCACGTCTGAAATCACCAGATCCGCCCCTTCTTCCTCCATGCCCTTCAGGGCCGATGTGGCATCGAAATACACGCTAACCTTGTACGTGGGTTTGAGGAGGATTTTCAGGTAGTTGGCAATGTCGATGTCGTCATCGACAATGACGATCTGCTTGCGTTCGCCTTCTTCTTCCGGTGTGGCGGAGGTGTCCGGTGTTTGCGTGCTCAGCAGGGTATGCAGCTGAAGCTCAGGTGCTTCCGTGCTTCTTTCGTCCTCGCTGTAAGACGAGGCGCTGACGGGCAGGACCACGCTGAAGAGCGCACCGCCGCTTTCCTGGTTCCAGGCTTTTATGTAGCCGTGATGCAGTGTGCACAGGGCGCGGGCGTAGAACAGACCGATACCGGAGCCGTAGTTTTCCTTGCCGCTGCCGGTCTGGTAAAAGCGTTCGAAGATGCTTTCCATCTCTTCCTCCGGGATACCGCAGCCGCTGTCGGCAACGCTGATGCAGGCATACTGGCCGTCGTGATCGGCTTCGGTGAGGGGGAATTTGCCGGCGGCTTCCTCACGGGAGATAACGTCGAAGGACAGCGACACCTTTCCACCGGGGGGAGTGAATTTGAGGGCGTTGGAGAGCAGGTTCATCACAATCTTCTGCACTTTGTCACCGTCCACCCACATGACAAAGCTGTCTTCCAAGCCGTGGGTGCTCAATTCTATGCCCTTGGACTGTGCATTGTAGCCAAACAGTTCGGCAATTTCCCGCAGGGGCTCCACGATGTCCATCTTGGCCACCTTCATCTGCAGTTTTCTGTTGCCGATCCGGTTGAAATCCAGCAGCTGGTTCACCAGCGAGAGCATCCAGGTGGCGTTTCGGCGGATAATATCCACCAGTTTACGGTCCTGTCCCCGGATACCCTCCGACGTAGCCAGCTGTGACGCCGGCCCGGCTATCATGGTGAGCGGCGTACGGAACTCGTGGGCCACGTTGGAGAAGTAGTTCATTTGGATCTTGTTCAGCTCTTTTTCGGCCCGCTCCGATTCTTCTGCCTTTTCCCGTTCGCGGCGTACCTCACGGATGCGCTTGGCGGCTTCCTTGCGCACGCGGCGTAAATGTCTGTAGAAGCTATATGCAACAGTCAAGATGCCAAGATCGGCGAGGATGAAAAGAAGGCATGCCCACCAGGTTCTGTACCACGGCGGAAGCACGTGTATAAGCAGGGTTTCCTGGGTCGAAGCTACCGTATGACTGCCGTTGGCGATGCGCACACGCAAGGTGTAGTGCCCGGGAGGTATATTGGCGAAATAGGCGTGGTGACGGGTGTCGATTTTCACCCAGTCCTGGTCGAAGCCTTCCAGTTTGTATGCGTAGCGGATTTGCTCGAACTCGCTGTAGTCGAGCGCGGCAAAAGAGATGTCAAACGCATTCTGGTGGGGACGGATGGTGATTTCCGGCTTCTGGGACAGCATGGTCTCGATAGGACCGCCGGGCGACGGGGCCACCAGCTTGTTATGGATAGAAAGGCTTTCGAAAACCAGCGGGACGGTCCGGACGGCCTGCGATTCCAGCGGATTGAACCAGGTGAGGCCGTGCGTGCCGCCAAATACCAGGGTCCCGTCTTCCAGCAGGCACGAGGCGCGGTCGCTGAACTGATTGCCGCCGATACCGTCGTTTTCGAAGTAGGTTACCATCCGGTTGACAGTCCGGTCGTATTTGGCCAGGCCGTTGAGGGTGGATACCCAGACGTTTCCCTGGCGGTCTTCCTGGATGGACGTGATGTCCAGGCAGGGGACATCGGCAAACATCTGGCTGGATTTTTCGTTTAGATTATAGCGTAACAGTCCGTTTGCAGTGGTTCCTACCCAGATATCGCCCGCGCTGTCTTTGAACAGGACATTGGGAATAAGTACGGAGCGCCTGACCAGTTGGTTCAGTCCTTCTTCGGTGACATGGGTGGCCGATACTTCCCGCGTGTAGGTATTGACTGAGACGATGGGCTGGCCGATACTTCCCACAAGCAGTCTCCCGGGCTCCATCATGAAGAGTGCTACGGCAGCGGTCCAGTCTGTCTGGAGCGCAATAGGAACCATGGCTGCGGTTTTGGTTACGGGATTATACTGCATCAGTTCCGGGCTCCAGCCGCCCAGCCAGATATTCTTTTGGTCGTCCTGAGCGATGGCAATAAGCGGGGCGGGGAAGTCGACCTGGTCCAGCGGGTGCAGGTTTTGGCCGTCGTAGCGACAGCGAAGGACGCGATACTTGTCAGAGAACATCAGCCACAGGTCCCCGTCTGCGTCGCAGAATACCTTTGAGCAACGAATAAAGCCTACCTTGCGGTCCGGAATGAGAGGCGAAACATCTATGCTCTTGAGTTGTTTCCTGCCGATATTATAGCAGTACAGCCCATGGTGTTGGGTGCAAATCCACACGTTTCCACTATGGTCGGGCGTAACGGAAACGACCGTTTTATGGTCGAAGGCATCGGTGATGAACTTGTCGCTGTTGAACTGGTCTTTATACTCATACGAAACGCCGTAGCCCTGGTCGGTGGTGCCGAACCACAAATTGTGGTCTTTGTCGCGGAAGATGGTACGGATTTCTGCATCGGGGAGAGAGAAGGGGAAGCCGCCATCTTCTTCGAAGAGAACTTCTTCGCGCGCGCGAGAATAATAGTACATGCCCTTCCCGATGACATTCAGCAGGATGTTGCGGTTGTCGATAGCATAAATAAGGTCAACGTCGCCCTCCATGATGCCCCGGTTGCGGCTGATGGCCTCCGGAAGCGGTTTCCACTGAAGCGAACGGGTATCCAGAATGTCCAGTCCACCCATGCCGGAGAGCCACAGTTCGTTCCCCACTTCGCAAATGTGATAGCAGAGAAAGTGTGTTTCAATCCGGTCCAGAAGTTCAAAAGTGGAGGCGCTATAGACGCACACCGCCATGCCGTTATTCACCCATATCCGGTTGTCGGAGCCCATGATGATGGCAGGGGAGCCGAAGGAATTGAGGTCGCGGATGACCGTACGGAGGCGCTCCGACGACTCGTCATAGACGAAGATCTTGCTGCCGTTGCTCAGGAGCATCTGTCCTTCGCGGTTTTCCATAAGGGTCGATATATTCCTGTTTCCATCGGGAATCTCCACCCGCTTGAAACGGTCCTGGGGCGTGAGCCAGGCAACGCCGTTCATCGTGCTTGCCCACAGGCGCCCGTTGCGCTGGAAAAACACATTGTTGACCTGGTTGTCCGGAAGGCTCAGGGAGTCCTCCGCGCAAAAATACTGGTAATAGTCTTGCGTTACGTATTTGTTCAGCCCACGGCCCGTGGCCATCCAGATGTGGCCGTCGGAATCCTGGGCAAAACTGTTTATTCGCTGATTGGACAGGCGGTCCGATATGACCACGCTGCTGATTTCCATCTCCTGCCGCTGGCCGCAGGCGGTAAGTGCCAGGGTGAGAATTATTAACCACTTGCTGTTCATAAGTACAAATATAAAACATTTTTGAACATTTACGCACAAAAGTGAACAAATGAAAGAATGTTTACGTACGCATATGAAAGCATTTGACAATAATAAAAAGAGATTGCGGCGGACTTTCGCCAACTTTGCAACGTAAAACTACGTAACGATGATACTAAAACACCTCATTCCTGTAATTGGCTGTTTTTTGCTGGCCCTGTCCTGTGGTCCGAACGCCTCCAGGCGTACTGCCCAAGCCTGCCAGGGAGAGCTTGAAACATCGGCTAAGAACACCACCGTGCAAACGGTAAGCGGCCCCGTGGCCGGTTACATCGACGACGGCGTGTTCATCTACAAGGGCATCCCTTATGCCCAGGCACAGCGTTTTATGCCACCCACCGATCCGGAACCCTGGAAGGATGTCCGTTCAAGCCGGGCTTACGGCCCCACTTGCCCTCAGGACAAGCGCGCCGGCTGGCAGGACGACAACCAGGCTTTCACCATGCACTGGGACGACGGTTTCCCCGGTGAAGACTGCCTGCGGGTGAACGTGTGGACGGAAGGCATCAACGACGGTGCCAAGCGTCCGGTGATGGTCTGGTTCCATGGCGGCGGTTTCCGCGCCGGCAGCGGCCAGGAACTCATCTCTTACGACGGCACCAACCTGGCCCGTGACCACGGCGTGGTGGTAGTAACCCTGAACCACAGACTCAATGTGCTGGGTTTCCTGGACCTCAGCGCTTACGGCGCAAAATATGCCAAGAGCGGTAACGTGGGTATGCTGGATATCGTCAAGGCCCTTGAATGGGTACGCGACAATATCGGCAATTTTGGCGGAGACCCCTCCAACGTGACCATCTTCGGACAGAGCGGCGGTGGCGGAAAGGTCTGCACCCTCATGGCCATGCCTTCGGCCCAGGGTCTTTTTGGCAAAGCCATCGTGGAAAGCGGCTCCATTACCGAACTGGCCGTTCCCAAGGTGTCCCGCAAGGTGGGCGCCTATACCGTGGAAGCACTGGGGGTAGCTCCCTCCAAGGTGGACGCTTTGGCCGATATCCCTTACGAGAAGCTGCTGGACGCTTATAATGCAGCCCTTCAGCGCGTTACAAACGAAGCCCGCGAAGACGGTACGCTTCCGGAGAACTTCCTTTCCATGATTCTGTACGCCCAGGTTCCGGTTGTGGACGGCGAGGTCATTCCTTTCCAGCCTGCCACGCCCGAAGCCCTGGCGCTCTCCAAGGACATCCCTGTTATTATAGGTAGTACTTACCATGAGTTCACCCGTAATATGGAGGATCCCATTTTCAAGCCCCTGGCCGACCAACAGGCCGAGGTCCGCACCCAGGCAGGCTGTGCGCCTGTTTACAAGTACCTGTTCCGCTGGGAAACGCCGGTACTGGACGGTGCCCTGGGCAGTCCGCACTGCATCGAAATTCCTTTTGTCTTTGACAACGTACTCCTTCACCGTACATACACGGGCGGGGGAGTCGACGCTGTTGAACTGGGTCACCGCGTAAGCCGCCTGTGGACCTCCTTTGCCAAGACCGGCAAGCCGGAGGCCGACGGGATGCCCGCGTGGGAGACCTGGCCAAAAACTTTGACAATTGATATACTATCATCTATTAACTAACCATTTAACCAATCGTACAATGAGAAATTCAGTAATGAAATCTCTGACGGTGCTTGCACTGTCGCTCTGTACCGCATGGGCCGCGTTCGCACAGAACGTGACCGTGAAAGGTATTGTTACTGATGAGCAGAACGAGCCGATGATTGCAGCTGGTGTTGTCCAGAAGGGCACCACCAACGGTACCATCACCGATGTGGACGGTTCGTTTACGCTCTCGGTTCCCAAGGGCGCCACGGTGGTTTTCTCCACCATTGGCTACGTTACCCAGGAAGTTGTTGTCAACGGTAACGAAACCCTTACCATTAAATTATTGCCCGACACCCAGATGATCGAAGAGACTGTGGTGGTGGGTTACGGTGTCCAGAAGAAATCAGACGTCACCGGCGCTATCTCGCAGGTGAAGTCCGAGGACATTATGAACCGTACCATTACCAGCCCTGAGCAGGCCCTCGGCGGTAAGACTGCCGGTGTGCAGACCTTCGCTTCCTCTGCAGCTCCGGGTAAGAGCCCAGCTATCCGTGTCCGTGGTATCTCCTCCAACAACGACGCCAACCCGCTGTACGTTGTGGACGGCCGTCTCACCAACTCCATCTCCGGTATCGACCCTAACGATATCGAGTCCATGGAAGTGCTGAAGGACGCTGCTTCTGCCGCTATTTACGGTGCTGAAGCCGGTAACGGTGTTGTGATGATTACCACCCGCCGTGGTAAGGGCGACGGTAAGATCAGCTACTCTTACCAGCTCACTGCCCAGAGTCTTGGCAAGACCCCGCAGGTGATGAACGGCGAGGATTATCTCCAGTTCTATCTCGAAAAGGGCACTTTCACCCTGAACGATGTTTACAGCAAGTGGAATCAGCGCACCAACACCAATTGGATTAAAGAGTCTTATGAGACGTCCCTGATGCACCACCACAACCTCACTTTCCAGGCCGGTAACGACCGTGGTGGCCTGTACATCTCCGGTTCCTACCTGGATAACAACGGTATGTTCAAGGGAGACGCCGATGTCTATCAGCGTGTGACCGGTATGGTGAACGGTTCCTGGAAGTTCAAACCTTGGTTGGAAGTCCAGACCAACAACCAGATTGAGTACTATAAGGCCCGCACCATTACGGAAGGTTCCGATTACGGCTCTGCCGTTCTCGCTGCCCTGCAGCTGGATCCCTTGACCCCTGCAGTATATGAGGTAGGTCAGGAACCTGAGTTCATCAAGCAGTATCTTGCCGAGGGCAAGCCGCTCCTTAGGGACGAAAAAGGCCGTATCTACGGTATTTCCCAGTTCCTTATCTCCGAGACCCCGAACCCCCTGATCCAGCGTGATCAATCCTACTCCATCTCCAAGGGCTTCAATATCAACGGTTCTACGTCCCTTAACCTCAAGCCCTACCGTGACCTGACCATCACCTCCCGCCTGGGTTATCGTTTCAGCTCCAGCGACTCCTATGGTTACAGCCACGACTACTTTGTAAACGACAGCTACGCACACCAATATTATATGAGCGTGAGCGCCAGCGCCAGCAACAATATGTATTATCAGTGGGAAAACTTCGCCAACTGGATGCACCAGTTCGGCAAGCACAATGTGAGTGCCATGGTGGGTGTTTCCTATAGCCAGAACCGTAGCTACGGCGCCAACTCCGGCGTTAGCGGTTCCGACAATGGTGGCGTCATCGACTTCGGTCTCAAGCGCGACGACCCTCTGTTCTACTACATCAGCCAGGCAACCCCTACCGCTACCAAGAGCGTTGGCGGTGGTATGGAGAGCTTTAGCCGCAGATATTCCTACTTCGGCCGTGTGGGCTGGAGCTACGCGAACAGGTACAATGTTCAGGCTACCTTCCGTGCCGATGCTGCCGACCTGGCCATCCTTCCCAAGCCCATGCGTTGGGGTTACTTCCCTTCCGTATCGGCTGGTTGGACCCTCTCCGAAGAAAAGTTCTTCGCCCCTATCAAGAACGCCGTTACTTTTGCAAAACTGCGCGTGAGCTGGGGTCAGAACGGTTCCATCGCCGGTCTGGGCGGTTATCAGTATGCAAACGACATCGCTTCTAGCGGCCAGTATCCTACCGGCCTGCTCAAGGCTGACGGCTCTTACGAATACATTATCGGTTATGCCCCGTCCGCTGCCGGTAACCAGGAACTGAAGTGGGAAACCTCCGAGCAGTTCAACGTGGGTCTCGACGTCCGTTTCCTCCGGGATCGTCTGTCGGTTACCTTCGACTGGTTTGACAAGGCCACCAAGGACCTCATCGTAACCGGTGTTACCACTTCCACTATCGTGGGTATCGGCGCTTCTCCTCTGAATGCCGGTAACATCGACAACCAGGGTATTGAACTGGAACTCCGCTGGAAAGACCAGGTGGGTGACTTCTTCTACAGCATCAGCGGTAACATTTCCACCCTTAAGAACCGTGTAACCTATCTGCACCCCACGCTGAAGGATGGTATCAGCGGTACCTCCGTACGTAACTACGGTGCTGTGACCCGCTTCGAGAAAGGCTATCCGGCATGGCACCTGTATGGTTTTGAGTATTTAGGCGTTAAGCCCGAAACTGGTGAAGCTCTCTTCAACCACTATAACGAAGACGGCACCAAGGAACCCACTACGGCTCCTACCGACAGCGACCGTCGCGACCTGGGTTCCGGTATCCCTACTTACAACTACGGTCTCACCTTCAACGCTGGTTGGAAGGGAATTGACTTCGTCCTGTTCCTGTCCGGCGCCGGTGGCAACAAGATTCTCAACGCCCTTTGCAACGTTGACTATCCCACCAACCGCCTAACCTTCCTTACCGAAAACCGTTGGACTGTCAGCAATCCCAATGGTACCACTCCCGCTGCCAAGGCTCCCAACTACACCCAGTATCTGGTGTCCAGTGGCGTTGTCTTCGATGCCAGCTACATGAAAATCAAGCAGATCCAGTTGGGTTACACCTTCCCGAAGAACCTCACCCGCAAGATTTTCATCGACAACCTTCGCCTCTATGTCTCACTTGACGACTTCTTCACCTTCACCAAGTATCCGGGCTTCGATCCTGAAATCATTGGTCAGGGTGCTTCCATGGGCGTGGACAAGGGTAACTATCCTACCTCCAAGAAGGTGGTCTTCGGTGTAAATGTCACTTTCTAATCCGGTACGAATATGAAAACAAGATATATCATCCTTGCAATCCTGACGGCCTTTATCTTCGTCCCTTCCTGCGACAAGCAGCTGGATATTCCTCGTAAAGGCGTCATCGACTACGATACTTTCTATAAGACCGACGACGAGATTCAATCTGCCGGTATTACTATGTACAGCGACGTCCGTGGCTGGTACTACAACGTGATGCTGGTGAAGAATGTTCTCTCCGACGATTACTTCTCCGGTGGCGCTTCCCGTGGTGACAACGCCCAGATGGATGCCCTTGGAGACTTCGCCTTCAACTCCGAGTCCGAGCAGATTCAGGGTACCTTCGAGGGCTATTATAAACTCATCTATAAGGCCAACGTAATCCTGGGTCATATCAAACCCGAACAAAGCGGAGCCGCCGCACAAGCTGTGGCAGAAGCTCACCTTTTCCGTGGCTGGGCCTACTTCGAGCTCACCACTCTTTGGGGCAACCCGCCCATCGTGGACCACGAACTGGCTCCGTCCGAGTACGCTCAGGCCAACGGTAAAACCGAGGACCTGTGGAAACTGATTGAGGACGACCTCACTTATGCCATCGAATCCGGCGCTCTGGCCCAGAAGACCAGCCTCAACGACAACACTACCTGGCGTGTGACCAAACAGTTTGCTCAGGCCCTCCTTGGCAAGGCTTACATCTGGATGGCATGGGCTCTCAATGACAACAGCTATTACCAGAAGGCTGCCGATCAGCTGAATGCCGTTGTCAATTCCAATCTGTACGACCTCTTTACCGCAGGCCCTTACGGCGACCAGCGTCACCCCCAGTACAAGATGAACTGCGAGGACCTCTTTGAGAGCATCCGCGTGAACGACCTTGACAACCAGGGTGACAACTTCGATATGTATGGTGCCATGGTGAGCTGGCGTGCATCTTCCGGTGAGATGACCATTCCCGAGAATGTGGCCGGCCCCGGCTGGGGCTTCATGGTCCCCACCGAGGAACTCCTGGCTGCCTTCGAGTCTTGGGAGGGCAAGGACAGCTACCGCCGCCTCCAGACCCTCAAGACTTACGATGAGCTTAAGGAAATGGGTGTTCAGTGGAATATGCCTACGCTTTCTACCGGTATCTACAACTGGAAGGGCCGCTACCTCACGGAAGAACTCTCTTTCTATAGTATGATCAACACCAAGAACCCGCTGTGGATGCGCTTCGCCGAGGTGCTCCTGCTGGGTGCTGAGGCCAACCTCCAGGCCGGTCATCCCGATGTAGCCGTTAATTATGTCAACCGTGTTCGTACCCGTGCACAGCTTCCCGCTCTCAACGGTGTTACTCTGAACGACATCAAGATGGAAAAACGTCTGGAACTCTGCGCCGAAGGTGTCCGTTTCCAGGACATCCAGCGCTGGGGTGATGCCTACGACCTCCTGAAGGAAGCCGGTAAGGTTTATCCCGTGATGGAGCCGAACGGTAATGTTGAGTATGTCACTACCGGCCGCTCTATCTATGGTTACAAGAAGGATAAACACGAGCGTCTCCCGTATCCTTACACCGAGACCATGCTTAACAAGAACTGCAAGCAGAATCCCAACTACTAATAGATACGAATTATGAAAAGAACACTTATATACGCAATGATGGTGGCGGCTCTGGCCGTTGTATCCTGCGCCAAGTCCGAGATTGCGCCTTTGACAGGCAAGTTCCCGGATGCTACGGAAGTGCAGTATAGCAGCGTTACGGCTGATGCTGAAATGGACGAAACCGGTCGGCGTCTCTTTACCCTCGACTTCACCGGCTCCACCCCCATGCACCTCGTACTTGTAGGTAATAAGTACTTCCTTACCGCCAACCAGTACACCGAGGCTATCGATGCTGTTGCCAAGAACGGCAACTTCATACTTGGCGAGTCCACTATCGGTGGAAAGAACATTAAGCAGGGTTTTGTAAACGTGGAGCTCTTGCAGGAAATTGCTACCGAGGAAGGCTGTGAAAACGCTTACTCGATCAGTACTATCGTTTTCCTTGAGGACGGAACTCCTTACAAGACCTCTTGGAAGGGCGATATCGCTTTTGAGAAAGATGCTATCCTGGAGCCCGAGTTCTACTATACCGACACGGTTGCCAATGATTGCACCGACAGTGACAACGTCGCCTATCCCGATGTAGAGTCCCATACGCTCTATCTTACCGATAAGAACGGGGACTTTGCCGCACAGATCAAACTGATCCGCCCGAACGGCACCAAAGACCTTGCCGGTACCTACACGGTCAAGGAATATGCCCACGAAGACCTTACCGCCGGCAACGGCTTTGATATGAGTCAGTATGTGGGCCTTCCCGACGGCAGTTGGGTAATTGGCTCTTACTATGTGCAGGATGGAAATGTCGTTATCATCCAGCCTGGTGAAACCATCACCGTAACCGCTATGGGTGACGGTATGTACACCATCGACGGCAGCACCGGTTACAGCTTCTTCTGCGCTCCCGAAGGTTATGTCCCCGGAGCAAAGCTCCTGAACACGGTGATGAATGTGACCAATTATTTCGAGCTTTATGCAGGATATGATGTCCATCTTATCGGCATCGAACTCTCTGACGGCAGCGTTACCTCCACTTACGATGCTGCAACCTGGAGCAATGTTTACTCCGGAGAGGGCGACTTCCTCAAACTCGAATTCTACACCGAAGACGGTAAGGTCAAACCCGGCGTCTACAAGGCTTGCGCTGTTGGCGGATCCGTTGGTGAGGGCGAGTTCGGTATTGGCTATACCGGAGACTACGGCCCCGGTTCCGGTACCAACTGGGTACACCACACCGCCGCCGGTAATCAGTTTGAAAATGTCCTTGACGGTACGCTTACCATTGGCTTCAATGATGGCAAGTTCACCTTCACGCTGGAATCTGAGGTTGTAACAGCCTCCTTTACCGGTCCTGTTGACGGGCTTCTGGCAGAAGGCCAGGAACCTCCCATTCCTACTTTCAAGTACAATCCTTCCGAGGAATATCTGGCTGCAACCAACCTGTGGCTTGCTGCAGATGAAGAACACTTCCAGTATCCCACTTCTGGTTTCCCGACCATCACCCAGGATCGCGGTCACTATTCCTTCACTTGGGATAGCAAGACCGAAGGCCAGCTGCAGCTGATGCCGCTTGATAACATCGTCCTCTCCGAAGACAGATATTACAAGGTATCCGCCAAAGTTTGGACCGGTGCTGCCATGAAAGTGGGTGTCATTCCTGCCAGTACGGTGAATGCCGAGAAGGCTATTGGTACGCTGGAAGTCGATTGCGAGGCTTATACCGAGACTGTCCTTGTTTTTGCAAAGACCGCGGGCTTTGGCGAACCTCTTAAGATGGTCTTCACCTTCAGCGGCGTCGAGGAACCTGCAGAGGTCCATATCTACGATATCACCGTTGAGGATGCCGGCGATGCAAAGGTAATCGAGATCGGTGGTCTTTATATTACCGATGTTGTGAGTGCTGTGACTGATGCCTCCTGGCAGCCTGTTGCCGGTGTGGAGAAGCACACCCTGACCATGAAGGATGCCCAGAATAATGTTGTGGCCGGTTGGGAACTGGTTATTGCCGAGGGCGGCGTTCTTACCGGTGAATACACTTGCAAGAGCTATCCTTCCGAGGCTTACCTGATGGGTAATGGTTACGACCTGACCGCCATGGGCTGGGGTATCGGTGGCTCCTATTATTATAAGGGAGAAGAACTGGTCCTCATTGAAGAGGGCGAAACGATGACCCTGACTGCCAATGCTGATGGAACCTACACCTTCAAAGGGAATGGTTATATCATCAACGCTAAGTTCTCTGTGAACCTTGAGGGCCTCAACATTTATGATACGGTGGGCGCTGTTACCGATGCCAACTATCAGCCTGTTGCCGGTGTAGAGAAGCATACCATGACCATGGCCGATGCTCAGAATAATGTTGTAGCCGGCATGGAACTGGTTATTGCAGAGGGCGGAAACCTTGCCGGATCATACACTTGCAAGAGCTATCCTTCCGAGGATCACGTGATGGGTAATGGTTACGACCTGTCTGCCTGGGGTTGGGGTATCGGTGGCTCCTACTATTACAGTGGTGAAAACCTGGTCCTGATTAACGAAGGCGAGACCATGACCCTTGTTAAGAATGCAGACGAAAGCTATACTTTTGTCGGGCCCGGTTATACAATTACCGGTAACATAGTACCTGCTAACCAGTAATGAAAAGAATACTGTATATGTTTGTCGTGGCACTGGGGGCGTTCGCCCTCAGTGCCTGCGGCAAACAGCAACCCCAGGACGACAACAAGCAGGTTGATATCCTTGACCTCCTGAACAGTGAGGATAAGTTGTATCAGGACCTGGTCATAAGCAGCAAAAACATGAGCGGGAAGATGACCTATTCGGTGTGGCTTCCCAACGGATATGACTCCAGTAAGAAATATCCTTTCCTGTATTTGCTTCATGGCTATGAAAGTGGCGACCAGGCTCATCTGGACCGTTACTGGGTTCAGAAGGGGAATGCCCGTGAAATTGCCAAAGATTATGTACAGAAAGGCGGTGTTCCCATGATTATCGTCATGCCCAACGGCCTTTCTTCCTTCTACCTTGGCAACTACGAGAAATATCTTGAGGAAGAGCTCATGCCTTACGTCGAGAAAACTTTCGGCGGAAATGGCAAGCGCGCCATCGCCGGCCTGTCCATGGGCGGTTTCGGTACGCTGTATCATGCTTTGACTTATCCTGAGAAGTTCACCTACGCTTATGCTATGAGCCCTGCTGCCAGTATGGCCTGGTATGGTGTAAGTCTGGACGTCATGAAGGAAAAGGCCGCTGCGCTTGCAGACGCCGCTTCATGCCCCGATTTCACCATTGAGGTAGGGGAGCAGGATACTACTGTCAGCAATGCCGATTCCAAAGAACTGAGCGACGCTATCAATGAAGTTGCCCATTGCGAATGGATTTCCCGTCCGGGTATCCATTATTGGGATTTCTGGCAGGAGTGCCTTCCCAAAGCCCTTAAAAAGGCTGGTGAATCTTTTAATCGTAACTAGATAAGATGAAACGTTTAGCACTTTTACTCACAGCTGCTTTCATTGGCTTCAGCGCCAATGCACAGCAGGCTCTTTGGGGAGGTCCTCAGGTGGAGTCTCCCGTGATTAACGAAGACGGCACCGTTACCTTCCGCATCCAGGCCCCCAAGGCCGTGAAAGTGGAAGTTACCGGCGATTTCCTCCCTACGCAGAAGCTCACCTTCGAGATGAACGGCAACAAGATGGAGTACGACGCTCCCGGCGTGGCCGAGCTCAAGGAAGGCCCTAACGGCGTTTGGGAATACACCACTCCTTTCGTTGTGGCTCCTGAGATGTACACTTACACGTTCCGGGTGAACGGCTTTACCACCATCGACCCTAACAATGTGTTCGTGAACCGCGATATCGCCAGCCTGACCAGCGTACTGCTCGTACCGGCGGCAGGGGAGCGTTCCGACCTCTATGCCATTCACAAGGTGCCCCATGGCTCCGTTTCCAAGGTATGGTATCATTCCGATAAGGCCGGTTTCGACCGTCGCCTGACTGTGTACACTCCGGCCGGTTACGAAGCCTCCAAGGCCAAGTATCCCGTGCTCTATGTGCTTCACGGCATCGGTGGTGACGAAGACGCCTGGGTAACCCAGGGTCGTGCCACCCAGATTCTCGACAACCTCATCGCCCGCGGCGAGGCCAAGCCCATGATCGTGGTATTCACCAATGGCAACATCTCCCAGGAGGCTGCTCCGCTGGAGAACGCCGATGGTTACACCCGTCCTACCATGGCGCTTCCTCAGACCATGGAAGGCAGCTTTGAGACCGCTTTCCCGGAGATTGTCAAGTTCATCGACAGCCACTACCGCACTATCGCCAAGAAGCAGAGCCGTGCTATCTGCGGCCTTTCCATGGGCGGTTTCCACACCCTTTACAACACCATCAACTATCCGGACCTGTTCAACTATTCCGGTATGTTCAGTGCTGCCATCGGTGTGAACGACACTTCCGTGAGCCCTATTTACCAGGACTTCGACAAGAAGCTGGACACCTACTTCGCCAAGAAGCCCGCGCTGCTTTGGATTGGCTGCGGCAAGACCGACTTCCTTATCCAGGCCAACAGGGACTTCATGAAGAAGCTGGACGAAAAAGGCTATCCTTACACCTTTATGGAAACCGAGGGTGGTCACATCTGGCGCAACTGGCGTGTCTACCTTAGCGAATTTGTTCCTCTGATCTTCAAATAGACCATGAAAAGAACCCTTTATCTTGCAGCCGCCCTCCTTGTGGCGGCTGCCTGCGGTCAAAAGGCAGTGAATCTGCAGGACAAACTGACCGTAAATGACAAGCAGATCGACGCCCTTATCGCCCAGATGACCCTGGAAGAGAAGGTGAACATGCTGCACTCCAAGACCAACATGTCCTCGGCCGGTGTAGAGCGCCTCGGCATTGCCGATATGAACTACGCCGACGGTCCTTTCGGCATCCGCGAAGAAGGACAGCCCAATGGCTTCATGAGCGCCGGCTGGACGCTGGACAGCGCTACTTATTTCCCTACGGGCAGCGCTCTTGCCGCTACCTGGAGTGAGGAACTGGCTTACAAATATGGCACCGGCATGGGTAAGGAAGCCCGGCTCCGTGGCAAGGATGTGATCCTGGGCCCGGCCGTGAACATCCAGCGCCTGCCCGTCGGTGGCCGTACCTATGAGTATCTGTCGGAAGACCCCATCCTGAGCGCCGCCCTTGCCTTGGAATACACCAAGGGTTGCCAGGACGAAGGAACGGCCGTGTGTATCAAGCACTTCGCCGTCAACAACCAGGAGACCAACCGCGGCAGCGTGAATGCCATCGTGGATGAACGTACCCTCCGTGAGATTTACCTCAAGCCGTTCGAGCGTGCCATCATCGAAGGTGGTGCCATGAGCGTGATGCCGGCCTACAACAAGGTGAACGGCGACTACTGCTCCGAGAACGAGCACCTGCTGAACGAGATCCTCCGCGGCGAGTGGGGCTTCAAAGGCTTCACTGTTTCCGACTGGGGCGGCACGCACAGCACCATGGGCGCCATGCTGCACGGCCTGAACGTCCAGATGACCGGTTCCAACTACCTGGGCCAGCCTGTCATCGACTCCATCGCCACCGGTGCCCTTACCGAGGCTATGGTCGATGAGAAGGTGAAGGAAATCCTCCGTGTCCGTCTGGCCATCGAGGCTGTTCCTGCCGATGTTGCCAACACCGTCATGACTTCCCAGCCCGCCAGCCAGCAGATTGCCCTGCAGGTGGCTCAGAAGTCCATCGTCCTGCTTAAGAACGAGGGTGTGCTGCCCATCAAGGCCGATGTCAAGAAGATTGCCGTTATCGGCCAGAATGCCGTCCTCAAGACCCAGAGCGGCGGTATGGGTGCCGGTGTGAAGGCTCTCTATGAAGTGACTCCGCTGGAAGGCATCACCAAACGTGCCGGTGCCGGTGTGGAGGTGGTGTATGCTCCCGGTTACAAGAATTTCCCTGGCATTTTCCGTTGGGGAAGGCCTGCCGGTGCTGCTCCCGATCCGCTTGAGGCTGCCGCTATCGACGAGCCCGCCGATCCCGCTCTTCTGGAGCAGGCTGTGGCGCTTGCCAAGGAGGCGGACCTTGTCCTGTTCTTCGGCGGTACCAACAAGAGTATCGAAACCGAAGGCAGCGACCGCAAGGATATCAAACTGCCCTGCGGCCAGGAAGAACTGGTCCAGGCCCTTCGTGCTGCCAATCCCAACCTCGTGAGCGTGCTGGTTTCCGGCGGTCCCACCGATCTGCAGGTGCTGGAGCCCGCTTCTCCGGCCATCGTCCAGGCTTGGTGGAATGGTACCGAGGGTGGTACGGCCCTTGCCCAGGTGCTCTTCGGCGACATCGCCCCTTCCGGAAAACTGCCTTTCACCTTCCCGGTGAAGCTGGAAGATTCTCCGGCCTATGCCCTTGGCAATTTCCCTGGCTCCAACGCCGGTGGCGACCTGTTCTCCCTCATGTTCCGTCCCGACGTGATGGCCATGAGCCCGCAGGAGCGCCAGAAACTCATCGACTCCCTGCCTAAGCCCGAGTCGCACTACACGGAAGGCTCCCTGGTGGGCTACCGTTGGTTCGACACCAAGGAAGTGAAGCCGATGTTCGCCTTTGGTCACGGTCTGTCCTATGTGAAGTTTGACTACTCCGACCTGAAGGCCACAGCCGGCAAGAATGCCGTAAAGGTGAGCTTCGAGCTGGAGAACGAGGGCGAGATGGATGCCGATGAGGTGGTCCAGCTCTATGTCCGTCGTATCGACTCTGCCGTAGAGTGGCCCGCTAAGGAACTCAAGGCTTTCAAGCGCGTTTCACTGAAGGCAGGGGAGACCCGTAAGGTTACCCTGGAGATTCCGCTCTGCGAACTGCGTTACTGGGATGTGGATGCCGCTCAGTGGCAGTTGGAGCACGGCCAGTTGGAACTCCTGCTGGGCAGCGCTTCCGACGACATCCGTGAGAAAGCTACTGTAAACATCTAGTATGAAGAAATTATGGGTACTCGGGGCCGCGCTGCTGGTGGCAGCCTGCGGCCCCAGACCTTCTGCCCAAGTGGAGAAGGTAGAAATATGCACCGAGGTGGGGGACTACGGCGTCCTGGTGGATGCCATCGAGATTACCGTGGCCAACCCGCGCTCGCTGAAGGGCCTCACCGCCGCCGACTTCGACCTGGTCAACAATACGTCCGGTGCCTTTGTCGATGCTGCTACAGGTAAGTTCTCCGAGGCTTACGAAGACGATGGTATCGTCCTTTCCCGCAAGAAGAACGTCCTTCGCATCGAGGCCAAGCCTTTTGGAAAGGATGGCAAGATGGAAGGCTTCTTCAAACGCCTGCCCTGGGAGCTGCACTGCGCGGTCGATTCGGCCCTGAACGTGACGCCCGAGCAGGTCACTGCCCAGCACATGGCCGTCCTTGACGACTGCATTCACGGGGAATTCTCCTTCGGTGGACTGACCCGCGAATACATGCTGCACCTGCCCAAGGATGCTTCCGGAAACGTGATTAAGAACGTGCCGCTGATGGTTTGGCAGATCGGCGGCGGTGAATACGACCGCGACATGCAGACCGTAGCAACCGCTAACCGCTGCCTGGTATCGCTGGCCTCCCAGGGGATTCCCTGTGCCGCGCTGGTGTTTGCCATCGCCAATCCCAACTACCACTACAGCGCATCGCTCTATCCGGAGAAGATTGAACTCATCGACCGCAACAATGCCCTCCAGATGGCTTTCATCGACACGCTTATTGCCGATGGTACCGTGGACGGAGCGCATCTGTACTGCGCCGGCGCCTCCAGTGGCGGCGGTTGCACCATGCGTTTCATGATGCAGTTTGCTGAGCGCTTTGCCGCGGCCATTCCTTGCTGCGCCATGGATCCCATCGTCCCTATTCACAAGGTCGATGAGAAGTATCCCGGTCAGTTTGTGGACGATCTTGTCAAAGTCTGGAACGGTCCTGTTGTTTATAAATGGGATGGCTCCAATATGGTTTTGAGCCCGATGGACGTGCAGGCTTTCGTGAACCTGCCCATGTTCTTTGTGCATGCCGCTACCGACAATACCTGCAAGGTGGCCAGCACCTACGCCTATTCCGAAGCCCGTAAACGCCTGGGTGCCACCCAGGATAAGGTCCTCATCTATTCCGACGAAGACCTGATCAGCTGGGGTGTATCGCCCATGATGGCCCACTTCTCCTGGGTCCCGCTCCTGGACGACTACTCCCAGGACAGCCCCATGAACTGGATGCTGGCGCACTGATGCCCTCTAGCTTTGGGTGATCGCTAAAGCATTGAGCTTCAATCACTTATTAGAAAATCCTCGTCGCGTTTTGCGACGAGGATTATTCTATATTGCGCTATGTGTCAATTACTTAGCGATCACTGCAGCGCGGGGAAAATGTGGTCCCAGATCAGGTTTATTTCCTGCTGCATGTCCTTGACATGGGCGGTGGTGACGATGACGGCGTCCTGGTCGGGCATCACGATGATGTACTGGCCGTTGGCACCGTCGGCGCGTACGGCGTTGTGGCGGCAGCGCCACATCTGGTAGCCGTAGCCTTGCACCCAGTCGCTGTTTTCGGGCAGGAAGTAAGGTAAGTTGGGATGCTGGGCAAGTATCTCCTTCACCTGGTTTTCATTGAGGCCGGCGCCCACGGACGGCACCTGGTTGGCAGTCATCTCACGGACCCAATCGGCAGGAATCACCTGCTTGCCATTAAACTTGCCGCCATTCAGGAGGCACAGTCCCATGCGGGCCATGTCTTCCGTGTGGATGTACAGGCCCCAGCCACCGGTGTTGATGCCGGCGGGGCTCTCCTGCCAGAACGGCTTGGGAATGCCCAGCGGCTGCCACAGGCGGGTGTCCAGGTAATCGACAATCTTTTCTCCGGTCACTTTTTGGACGGCGGCCGACAGCAAGTACGTTCCCAGGCTGTTGTAGCAATAGCACGTCCCAGGCTCGAACTTGAACGGCCAGCTCATGAAGGCGTTGATCCAGTCACAGTCCTGCACACGCGTTGCATAGGTGGGGTCGGTGCCGTGGCCGGAATTCATGGTAAGGAGGTGCCGCAGCGTGACCCGCGAGAGGGTGTCGGAAGCGTTGGCCGGCACACTTTCCGGGAACAAGTCCACGATGCGGTCTTCCAGTGACAGCAGTCCTTCGGAGATGGCAAAGCCGACGGCCGTTGAAGTGAAGGTCTTGGAAACGGAGTTCATGATGTGCGCCGTGTCGGGCGCCCAGAAATGCTCGCACAGGACCTTCCCATGCTGCAGGACCATGACGCTGTGCATATTGACAGCACTGTCGGCAACGGCCTGGATATAGGATTCAAAGGCCGATGTCAACTCGGGAGAAGCCTTTCCGCGGGGAAGCGGCCCCTGCGGATTTGCGCAGGCGAACAGACACACGCCCGCGACAATGGATAAAAGAAAGCGTCTCATTATTCGTCTGTATCCACTACGCTGCTACGCATGCTGACGGGCTTGGGGGACTTCGGGGTGTCCTTGAACAGCTTCTGGGCAAAGATGGTCAGATAGACTCTCCAGTTGCGCCAGATATGGCCGCCTTCGCTCTCGTACAGGGTGACGGGGAAGCCCTGGAAATCGCACCATTCTTTGAGCTTTTTGGTATTCACCATGACGCCGTCTTCCTTGCCGCAGCCCATCCAGTAGAGGTGGGGGCCATAGGCGAACACTTTGGCAAAAGCCTTTTCGTTCCCTTCCACGGTACCAACGCCGGAGAAGAGGCCCACATAGCCGAAGGTATCCGGATACTTCAGGGAGAGCATGCAGCTCTGGCGGCCGCCCATCGACAGACCGGCCACGGCGGTGTTGCCATAGCCTTTGGCCACGCGATAATGCTTTTCGATAAATTTCATTACATCCGGGAAGCTGTCTTCGATTTCCCGGGTGCTCTGGGAACGGCTGTTCTCGAACGTGGGCTGGAACATGTTCACAGCGGCACCGGGAGCAGCCTGGTTGAACCATACGCCGTTGGGCATGACCACGATCATGGGTTTGGCTTTGCCCTCTGCGATGAGGTTGTCAAGAATCTGGGCGGTGCGGCCAAGGTCGGTCCAGGCATCCTCGTCTCCGCCGCTGCCATGCAGGAGATACAGCACCGGATAATACTTGGCATGGGCGTCTTCGTAGCCGGCGGGCGTATAGACGGTCAGGCGGCGCTGGGCCGACAGCGTGGGACTGTCGTACCAGACATGGGACAGCGTTCCGTGCGGCACGTTGTGTACTTCATAGTACCATCCGGCGTCGCCTTCTTTGGCGCTGAGCGTAAAGATGTTGGTCCAGGTGGCAACGTCGCGGTTCTGGTGGACGTTGGACGGATCCGGCGCGCGTCTGCCATCGACCAGGAAACTGTAAGAGTACAGTTCTCCGGGAAGAGGTTCTGTTGTGTAAGTCCAGATGCCGCCGGGGCCTTCTTGCAAATCTGCCACACCGGGAGCATTGTAAACCAAGGTTTTTCCATTCATTTCGAAGGGAATGGGACGAGTAGGAAGGAAGTCACCTGTGACTTGCACCGTAACGGCCTTGGGGGCGTGAAGGCGGAAAGTCACACTATGGTCCGGGTTAATCTCGGGAGACACAAGGCCCGTACCGGGCCCCAGTGCCTGTTGGGCGGAAGCCGTCACAAAGGCGGCCAGCGCCATAAGGGTAAGGGCAATACGTTTCATGCCTACAATTTAGGAATTTTCCTGCTTTTTTCAAAAATACGGCGGCGTTTTTTTCATCCGGATAAATTGACTATATTTGTATACTATGGCAAAAGAAAACATTTACCTGGCATCCAAGCCCAGATACGAGATTCTGGACGGACTGCGCGGCGTGGCGGCCATGATGGTCGTGGTCTTCCATTTATTCGAGACTTATTCCAAAGGCCCCGCTTACCAAATCATCAACCACGGCTATCTGGCCGTAGATTTCTTCTTTGTCCTGTCCGGCTTCGTCATCGGGTACGCCTACGACGACCGCTGGGACAAAATGACCACCTGGGGCTTCTTCAAGCGCCGTCTCACGCGCCTGCATCCCATGGTCATCATCGGCACGCTTGTAGGCTTTTTCCTTTTATATTTTGGGGCCGATGCCTTCCCGAATATCCTGCAGGCTCCGCTATGGAAAATCCTCCTCTGCGTACTTTGCGGGTTCCTGATGATTCCCACCGGAGGGTCGATGGACATTCGCGGCTGGAACGAGGAATTCGGCCTGAACGGGCCGCAGTGGACGCTCCTGCTGGAATATTGCGGAAATATCCTTTATGCGCTGGTATTCAGGCATTTGCCTAAAATCGCCCTGGCCGCACTTTGCGTGTTCTGCGCCTTCTTTACCCTGGACCTTGCCCTCGGCTGGGATGTCTTCGGCTTTTTCCCCGACGGGCCCCAGTATACTGTAATCGGCGGCTGGAGCATCACCGGGCAGCAGATGTATGTCGGCTTTACGCGGCTGCTGTATCCTTTCCTTTGCGGCTTGCTTATTTCCCGCATTCTTCCGGGTCGTAGAACGGAAAATAACCCCAGCGGCTCTCCCATCCGCATCCGTGGAGGCTTCTGGTGGTGTGCGTTTGTGCTGGCAGGTATCCTGGCCATGCCTTGCATCGGCGGCAAAAGCGGCGTTCCGGACGGTCTGTTCCAGGCCGCGAGCATTCTCGTGCTCTTCCCGCTCATCGTCCTAACCGGTGCCGGCTCCCAAACCACGGACGCGTTCTCCACCCGCTTCTGCAAATTCCTGGGCGACGTATCGTTCCCGCTGTATATCACGCACTATCCCTTGATTTACGCCCAGATGAGTTTTGCCGTAAAGTATGCCGATGCCCCCCTGTGGCAGCACGTACTGGTTGCGGTAGGCGTATTCTTCTTCTCCGTCGGCATGGCCTACGCCCTGTTCAAGGCCTTCGACGAGCCCACCCGCAAGTGGCTCACCGAGCATTGGCTCAAGCGCCGCCGCTCGTAGTGATCACTAAGTAATTGATACATAGTACAATATAGAATAATCCTCGTCGCAAAACGCGACGAGGATTTTCTAATAAGTTATTGAGGCTCAATGTTATAGCGATCACCCCGCACAAGCCGGGGCAGTAAAAGAGCTGCTACTTGAACAGGGTGGGGGCGAGGACTTGGAGGTCGGCGCGCCAGGTGGTCCAGCTGTGGCCGGCCTGGGCATTCTCCATGTAGTCGTACTTGATACCGGCGGCTTTCAGGTAGCCAAGGGCTTCCTGGCAGTTGCGGTAGGCGATATCAGCCGGGCCGCCCTGGGTGAACACCAGTGCCTTGAAGTTGCTGTTGAGGGCCGGAGCCATTTTGTTCAGGCCGATCTGCTCCACATATTCCTTCTGCTTGCCAGGGGAGAAGCTGGAGCTGAGCACCCACACGTGGGAGAAGAGTTCCGGATGATGGAACGCCGTCTCGATAGTCTCCATGCCACCCATCGACAAACCGGCCATGGCGCGGTGAGCCTGGTCGGCCACAACGCGATAGTTAGCCTCAATGAAAGGAATGATGCTGGTGACCATGTCATCGGCAAAGAGGGGAACTTCGCCCATCATGTCGCCGGAAGGAATGGTTCCGTTAGGCATAACCACAATCATAGGGACGATACGGCCCTCTGCGAGCAGGTTGTCCAGGATCCAGCCGGCAGCACCTACGCCCGGCCAGGAGGCGTCGTTGTCGCCACCGCCGTGAATCAGGTACAGCACCGGCAGGGCAGCGGAGGATTTCTCGTAACCGGCGGGCGTCCAAACATGCATACGGCGCTGGCAGTTCAAGGTCTTGGACCCGTAAAAACGCTGCGAGAGGGCGCCGTGAGGCACATTTCGAACATAGCCTTCGCCTTTGGTAAGCACCGAGGCCTGTTCGGCCGAAAGGGGAGCCTTGGGGTCCTGGACCTTCACGCCATCCACGGTGAAACTGTAACGGAAGCAGCCGTCGCCAAGACCTTCGCACACACCTTTCCACACGCCGTTATCGGCCTTCTCAAACTTGACCGGCTTGTCCCAGGGGAGGTCGCCGGTAACCATCACCGACGAGGCCTTGGGTGCATAAATCTGGAACAGCACTTTCCCGTCGGGCAGCACGCGCACGGACTGGAGGGTGTCGTTGGGAGTAGGCTCGCGGAACCATTGGCCCCAGGCGGGCAGGCAGCACAGGAGTGCCGCCAAAACAAACATTTTCTTCATCATTTGTATTTTTGTGTTCTATCGTCATTGATAACGCCGCTCCAGTTAAGACCGAAGCCGAAGTCCCAGGCATGGCCGTCGGCATCCAGCAGCGGACGCATGTCGCGGGGCACATCCTCGTACTGCTCTTCCACCGTGCGCATATCGGCAGGCATCTGCATTGGAAGCAGGCCCGAGGGTTCATGCGTACCGCTCAGAATGTCCAGCACCGCCTGGTTCTGCACGCCGAAGCGAAGAAGAATGGCGTCGGCATAAGGCTCCAGCTCGGAGAGAACGGCCGGACGGGAGAGGCTCACCGCCACCACCACAGGCTTGTCGCCCATCTTTTTACGGGTGTCGATGACCAGGTCCAGATCGGCCTCGTTATACGTCTTCACGCTCTTTCCCTTGAAGGAACGGTTGGTGAAGGACTCCTTGGGGTCGCCGCCGGCGATGGATTCCGCACGGGCATAATCGGCTTTGTAAGGTCGATATTGGAGGCTGATGGGCACATAGCCGTTGCCACCCTTCTTACGGTCGGCCACGTCATAACCGGCACCGGTGGAAGGCTCCTGGATGAGCACAAGGGCGAAATCGGCCTCTTCGGGACTATCGACCCATTCATAATATTTCTCTACAAGCGCACGATCGATAGGGAAGTCCCAATGCGACTCGGGGCCCATCGACAGGCCGAACATGCCGGGCATCTGCGGGTAGAAGCGCTTGGGAACGTACACCTTGGGACGGCCCGACAGGGGCAGCACCTTCGCATGGTTCTTTGCCAGGACCACGCTCTTCACCTGGGCCAGGTAGCCGGCCTCCATGAATGCAGGCTGGCCAACCACCTCCATGGCGGTTTCAGGAGAGGTGTAGGGGCTCTCAAACAAGCCCGTGCGGAAGGAATTCATCAAAAGCCGGCAGGCCGATTCCTCGAAACGCTTGCGGGCGGCTTCCTCGCCGAAGTCCCGTACCCACATCTGGTAGGCTTCCAGGACCGGACCTTTGTCGTTGTTGCCGCCGAACTGGTCCACGCCGGATTTCAGCACTTCGTAGTGCCTTTCGGCTACGGTCAGGGTTTCCGTACCCCAGCATTTGCCGTCGAACGACTCGATCGACCTGTTGTCATAAGTGATGTTCCAGTCGGTGCAAACTACACCTTTGTAGTTATACTTGCCACGAAGCAGTTCACCTATAATATACTGGCTGTAACTGTTGCCCACATTCTTTCCGGAAGGGTCGATTCCGTAGGAAATCGTGTAGTAAGGCATCACGGCGCTGGCCTCGACGGTGCCACCTTCCAGTTTGAAGGCGCCTTCCACAAAGCTGCGCAGGTGGGTCTGGAAGTTTCCGCCGGGGTATACGGCAAATTTGCCGTAGTTGAAGTGGGCGTCGCGTCCGCCTTCCTCAGGACCGCCGGAGGGCCAGTGCTTTACCATGGCGTTCACGCTTTCCATACCCCAACCGCCTTCCGGGCTGGTCTGGAAGCCATCCACATAGGCACGTGCCATGTCGGTATCCAGGGCCGGATCCTCGCCGAAGGTACCGTTGAAACGGCTCCAGCGGGGTTCGGTAGCCAGGTCGATTTGCGGACTGAGGGCCGTGGCGATACCCAGTGCGCGATACTCACGGGAAGCAATTTCGCCGAAGCTCCGCACCAATGCGGGATCGAAAGTAGCGGCCAGGCCGAGGGGAGTGGGCCAGAGGGAAATCTGTCCGCCGGCACCCATGTTGAATTCGGCCGTGGCTGCGGTCTCGTTGCGGGGGTCGGAAGAAATATTCACGGGAACACCCTGGCCCAGTGCTTCCACAAAGGCCTGCAGGTTGTTGTTCCAGCGGGCTGCAACGGCAGGGCTTTCCACGCTGGTTACCAGCACGGCCCTGAGATTGTCCTCCTTGAGGAACTTTTTCTGCTGCACGGTGAGGTCCCAGGACTTGTGATCCTCCGATTCATAACTGGCTGCACCAAAACCATAGGCGCTGCCAGGTACCGCCTGATGGCTGCTGTAGAGCATGAGGCCGGCGATTTCCTCAATCGAGAGCCTGCCTGCCAGGTCTTTGGCGCGCTCCTCGGCGGAGAGACGCCAGTCCTCGTAAGGGTCCAGCACACCGTTCCGGTTCAGGTCTTTGAACGCGTACCGGTCCTGCTCCAGGATGGGGGCCGAAGTATAAGTGAGGCAAGGGCCGCCGTCCTGGGTGATGAGCTTATAGCCATCAGCCTCCCGGCTTTGCCACTTGGGCCCACAGGAGCACAAAATGGCGGTCGCAAGGACCGCCATAACTAAGTTTCTGCTATGCATTACTTGAAGAGTTTCTGGGCGAAGGTATTCAGATACAGACGCCAGTTGGACCAGACGTGACCGCCATCGGATACGAAGTATTCGTGCTCCAGGCCCTGCTCCAGCAGTTTGGCGTGCATTTCTTCGGCACCCTTGAACAGGAAGTCGGTGTTACCGCAAGCCAGGAAGTAGAGCTTTACGCCAGCTTTCTTAAGAGCGGCAATCTGCTCGGGCGTTGCGCTGCCGGCAGCGGACAGGGGGCAAATGTAGTCGAACATCTCGGGATAGAGGATGGAAGCGGAGATGGTGTGACCGCCACCCATGGACAGACCAGCGATAGCGCGGGATGCGGGTTTGGCAACAGCGCGGAAGTGCTTCTCGATGAAAGGAACAATCTCCGTGCAGAGGCTCTTGACATAGAGGTCGCGGTTGGCGGGATCGCGCCAGTCGTACGGCTTCTCGGGGATATTCAGGGTGCGGGCGGCAGCCTGTCCGGGGTTGCCGTTGGGCATAACCACGATCATCGGCTCGGCAAGACCCTTTTCGATGAGGTTGTCAAGGATCTGAGCGGCGCGGCCCATGGAGCTCCAGGCTTCTTCGTCACCACCGGCACCATGCAGGAGGTAAAGCACAGGATATTTCTTCTTACCAGCCTCGTAGCCATAAGGAGTGTAAACGGTGAGACGGCGGTCCATGCCCAGGATTTCGCTGTGATACCAGGGATGGCTGATGGTGCCGTGCTGGTTAGCCTCGCCATAATTCTCCGTGCGCTTTCCGGGAACGGTGAGCATAGGGAGGTAACGGGTACCGTCGCGCTGAACCAGAACATTCTGAGGGTCGTTGACGGAAACACCGTCCACAATGAAATGATAGGTATAAATCTCGGGCTCCGGGAGAGGAAGCTTCACTTCCCATACGCAGTTTTCACCACGTTTCATTTCGATGGAATCCATCCAAGGATTGGGCATCCAGGAACCGTTGAGCTTAACCACAGTGGCATAGTCGGCCTTGAGGCGGAAGGTGACGCTGTCGTTCTGGATTTCAGGGGAGACGATGGGCTTTTGGCCGCCCCAGAATGCAAAGTTGGACAGTTCCTGGGCCTGCAGGCTCATAGCCATGGCCATGGAAGCAAGAAGAATGATTACTTTTTTCATAAGATTTATGTGATTATGTGTTAGTGTCAACAGTACGAAGTTAACGAAAATAATCATAGGTCGTACACCTTGAAAACGGAAGCACAAACATTTGAACATCTGAACAAATTTATACCTGTTGATAAGTTTTGTTGAAAACTTTTTTCCCCGATTTTGCCGAAAAAGGTTGTAATAAAAATTTTTATTATCTACCTTTGTCCGGTCATAATAGACCCTAAGGGTTAGAACTACACTTAACAAACCTTTATATTTATGACAAAAACACAGCAAGGTATCTTTGACGCCCGTTCTCTGGGAAAGGGCAAGATGCTTACCCTCGGTCTCCAGCACATGTTCGCCATGTTCGGAGCCACAGTTCTGGTTCCGGTTATTACCGGTCTTTCGATGAGCGCCACTCTCCTTTTCGCAGGTTTGGGAACGCTCATTTTTCATTTCCTCACCAAAATGCGGGTACCGGCCTTCCTGGGGTCGTCCTTCGCTTTCCTCGGTGGCTACGCAGCCGTTGTCGCCCTGGGAGCTCAACAAGGACTCACTGCCTCGGAATCTTTACCTTATGCCTGCATCGGAGTTTTCTCGGCAGGCATTCTTTATTTCGTGCTGGCCGGGTTCATCGCCGCATTCGGCGCCAAGAAGGTAATGCGCTTCTTCCCGCCCATCGTCACGGGACCCATCATCATCGCGATCGGTCTTACGCTGAGCGGCAGCGCCATCCAGAACTGCAACAGCAATTGGTGGATCGCCTTGCTGGCCATTATTATTATTATCGTATGCAACATCTGGGGTAAGCGGATGGTCAAGATCATCCCCATCCTGCTGGGTGTGCTGGGCTCCTACATCGTGGCGGCCTGCTTCGGCCTGTGCGACTTCAGCGCCCTCAAGGAAGCTGCCTGGGTAGGCGTTCCGTTCCGCTGGGAGGATACCGCTTTCCACGTGTTCACCAATCCCAACTGGGGCCTCGTCGTCAGTGCCATCATTGCCATCGTCCCCATTTCCCTGGCTACCATGATGGAGCATATCGGCGATATGTGCGCAATTTCCTCGACAGTGGGCGAGAACTACCTGGAGAATCCCGGCCTGCACCGCACGCTGATGGGCGATGGCCTCGCCACCATGTTGGCCTCCCTGTTCGGTGCTCCGGCCAACACCACTTACGGTGAAAACACCGGTGTGCTCAACCTCACCAAGGTATACGACCCGCGCGTCATCCGCATCGCCGCCGTCTTCGCCATCATCCTGAGCTTCTGCCCCAAATTCAGCGCCCTGATCGCCTGCATGCCCGCTTCCACCATCGGTGGCGTGTCGCTGGTGCTCTATGGTATGATTTCCGCCGTGGGTATACGTAACGTGGTTGAAAATCAGGTCGATTTCACCAAGAGCCGCAACGTCATTGTCATGGCCCTCATCCTGGTGCTGGCCATCGGTATCAAATACGGCGCCAACGACGCCATCAGCCTGGGCTTCACCTCGCTGAGCGGCCTGGCCGTAGCTGCCCTGGTGGGCGTTATCCTGAACGCTGTCCTTCCGGGCAAGGATTATGAATTCGGCGCCAACCCCAACGCCGACAAAGCCGTCAACTTCGAGATTAACCCTTCTTTGAGAAAATAATCATCAATATATTATTAACATAAACTACGTTTTATGAAAAAAGCTATTCTTACCTTGGGCATCGCTTTTGCGGCCCTCACTGTGGCGAAGGCCCAGACCAACATCCAGGTGTTCTACGACTTCGGTAAAGACCGTAAGCACGTAACCACTACTGTAGAAGGTTTCTACAATGACAATTGGGGCAACACCTTCTTCTTTGTCGATCACGACTTCAACAACCGCATCGACGGAAGACTCTTCTCCCCGAACGGAACCTACATGGAGATTGCCCGTTGCCTGAATTTCTGGCAGAACACCGTAATGGGTGGCCTGAGCGCCCACGTGGAGTACAACGGTGGTATTTACAGCAAGTATGCCATCAACAACGCCGTGCTGGCCGGTCTGGATTACTTCTTCCACAGCAAGGACTACAGGAATACGCTTAACCTGAAGGTGCTCTACAAGTGGATTGACTATCGTGACAATCCCGCTTTCAAGAGCAATGTTCCCATGCAGTTCACCGTGGTGTGGGGCCTGCGTGACCTCTTTGGCGCCAAGGGCCTGACTTTCAGCGGTTTTGCCGATTTCTGGTGGCAGGATCACATGCTGTACACGGACGCCAAGGGTAACGCCCTGGCCACTCCCGAACTTTCCCACGTGGTGTTCATCTCCGAGCCGCAGCTCTGGTATGCCGTGGGCCAGTGGTTCGGTGTTCCCCAGCTGAATATCGGCGGTGAGCTGGAACTCTCCTTCGACTTCGGTTCCGCCAAGGGCTTCTGGGCCCGTCCCTGCCTGGGTGTCAAGTGGGCATTCTAAGATAGGAGGCCTGAACCATGAAACCTACGTTTGAAAAACTTTTCGGCTTCGATTCGTCGAAGCACAACGTGCGTACCGAAATTCTGGCCGGTATCACCACCTTCCTCACCATGGCCTATATCCTGGCCGTGAACCCTGCTATCTTCAGCGCTCTGGACGGTATGCCCGGTGGTGCGGTATTTACCGCTACGGCTGCGGCGGCCATTATCGGCACGCTTGTCATGGGCCTGTATGCCAAGAAACCCTTCGCCCTGGCTCCGGGTATGGGCCTGAACGCCTTCTTCGTGTACACCGTTTGCCTGGGCATGGGTTACTCCTGGCAGTTCGCCCTTACGGCTGTGCTCATCGAAGGTCTGCTCTTCATCGTCCTGACGCTTACTAAGGTGCGCACCTGGCTGCTCAACGCCATTCCGGGCACCTTGAAGAAAGCCATCGGCGCAGGTATCGGCCTGTTCATCGCTTTCATCGGCCTGCAGAATGCCGGTATCATCGTCAATAACGACGCTACGCTGGTGTCGCTGGGACATATCACCGAAGGTACGGCCCTGCTGGGCATGATCGGCCTGTTCATCACCGCCGGTCTGGTGATGGCCAAGGTGCGCGGCGGCATGCTGTGGGGCATCCTGGCTACCACGCTGCTGGGCCTGGTGATCAAGGATCCGGCAACGGGGGAGGCCATTACCAAACTGAACGGCGTCGTTGCCCTCCCGGACAGCGTGAAGCCCATCGCCTTCCAGTTCGAGTGGCACAATGTCCTCACCCTGGATATGCTGGTGGTGGTTTTCACCTTCCTGTTCATTGACATGTTCGACACCATGGGCACCATCATCGGTGTGCACCAGGGTGCCGGTCTGGTTCCCGAAGGCAACCGCAGGGACGACATTCCCGGCATGGAGCAGATGTTCCTGGCCGATTCCATCGGCACTGTATTCGGCGCCTGCCTGGGTACTTCCACCACCACCACTTACGTGGAGAGCGCTTCCGGCGTAGGTGAGGGCGGACGTACCGGCCTTACGGCTTTCTCAACGGCCGTTTGCTTTGTCCTGGCTCTGTTCTTCAGCCCGCTGTTCCTGGCTATCCCGGGTGCTGCTACGGCTCCGGCCCTGATTATTGTGGGCGTGATGATGATGCACTCCGTCACCCGTATCCACTGGGACGACTATTGCAAGGCCATTCCGGCTTTCATCACCCTGATCATGATGCCCCTGGCCTACAGCATCTCCGACGGTATCCTCCTGGGTGTGATTTCCTACGTGCTCTGCCACGCTGTGGCCGGCCGTTTCAAGGATATCTCCATCACCATGTGGATCCTTGCGGCGCTGTTTATTTGCAAGTATATATTTATCTAAGGCTTATTTTCCCGCTGGTGGCGAGCGCACTTAATCTAAAGTAGTGCGCTCCACCGGGAGGGAGAAGGCAATACCCTGACCATCCGTAGAAAGACCGCTGTTCTTATAGACGGCGGTCATTACTGCGTCTTTAATCTCGTCAGGAACCAGGATAAGGACCACTTCCTTGTCCGGCTGGACGGTAATGTTGAAGAACTCTTCCGCCTCCGGGTTGGCCGAGCCACGGCCGCGGATGATGGAACCGCCGCGGGCCCCGGCAGCGCGGGCCGCTTCCATGACGTTCTGGGAATAGCCTGCGTTCACAATGCAGACAATGAGTTGATTCTTAGCCATATCTATTGTTCTTCTTTTATACTTTTTTCGTTGGCCAGGAAGCCGTAGGCCAGTGCGCCGATGGTACTGGTGAGCCGGACGGTAAAGGCCACGCCTTTGTAGTCTCCGCCTTTATTGAAGGTTCCCTTGAGCTGCTCGATGAGGTCCCCGGCCTGGTCTGAGCGCACCACTGCGGAGAGGAGCGTCTTGGGACGGTCGGCCGAGAGGCCCAGGTAGTTCAGGATAAGGTGGGTGGTTCCCTTGGCCGCTACGGTAAACTGCATATTGGCCTGGTGCGACTGGATAATACTGGAATAATAGGCCAGCTTGCTGTTATGGACAACGGCCAGAAGCAGTTCCAGTTTAACGGGAGCGATATTTCTCTGTTTTTTATCCATAGCGCGCTACTCGAAATAGATGATTTGGTCGTCTGCGGCGGCCTTGATGCGGCGCATGGCCACTTTCTTGCGTTGATTGGCCGCTACAACCGCGCGGAAGCCCAGGGTCTGGATGGTGATAAGCGGCGTCATGGCCACCATCGCCACCACACCAAAAGCGAAATCCAGCACGTTTCCGGTCCCCTGCATGGTAACGCAGGCTCCTACCACCATGGGCAGGATGAAACTGGAGGTGAGGGGACCGCTGGCTACACCGCCGGAGTCAAACGCAATGGCGGTATAGAGCTTGGGGACGAAGAAGGAGAGCCCCAGCGACAGGAGATAACCGGGCACCAGGTAATACAACACGGAAAAACCGTAATAGACGCGAAGGGTAGACAGGCCGATGGAAATGCCTACGCCCACGGAAAGGGCGATCATCATCTGCAACTTGGTTACCTCGCCGCCGGTAATGTCGTTCACCTGCGAATTGAGCACGTGCACGGCCGGCTCCGCCATCACCACCACCAGGCCGATAATAAAGGCAAAGCCGATAAGCAGCCCCGCATGATGCTGCGACAGCTGCAGGCCAATCTTGAAGCCGATGGGCATGAAGGACATCTCCACGGCCGCCAGGAACAGCACCAGCCCCACGAAAGTATAGATGATGCCAAAGAGAATCTGGCCGATTTTGGTAATGGGCAGATTCAGGACGGTGAATTGCAGGATAAAGAAGGAACCCACAATGAGGACCAGCGACTTGCCTACATCCCACATGGTGAGCAGCAGGTGCTCCTTGAGGCCGTCTTCCAGCACTTTTTCCATCGAATAATCCGGCACCGTGAATTGCAGGTTGCCCTTCGACAGCAGGGACAGGGCCAGCACGGCGATGATGGGACCCAGCGAGCAAAGGGCGATGAGGCCGAAGCTGTTTTCACTGGCGTTGTGGCCACCCACGGTAAGGGCGATACCCACGCCCAAGGCCATGATGAACGGTACGGTGATAGGGCCGGTGGTGACGCCGCCGGAGTCGAACGAAAGGCCCAGCAGGGCGCCGTTGCCCCGTTCGATGAGGAGCGCCGCAAAGCAGAACAGCAGCATGTATCCGAACAGGAGGATGCTGGTCAGCTGATTATGAAAGACGATTTTGATGACACCGAGAAGCAGCATGAGCCCCACGCCGACACCCACCGTCCAGATGAGGGTGGTACCGTTCATAACCGCCGAAACCTGGCCTGCAAGAACCGCCAGGTCCGGTTCCGCGATGGTAATCAGCAGGCCCATCACAAAACTGACGCCCAGCAGGATGCCCAGTTTTTTGGATTTGGTAAGACCTTCACCGATGTATTGCCCCATGGGGGTCATGGCCATATCGGCCCCCACATTGAACAGGCCGATGCCGAAAATGAGGAAGAAAGCGGACACCAGGAAAATCCACAACTCCTTGGCCGTAATATCGACCCAAGGGGTAATGGAGAGGGCGAAGACCAGGACGATGACGGGAATGACGGAGATGAGCGCCTCCTTCAATTTGGCCAGCAACGCCTTTTTCAGGTCCTGAAATATTTCTTGACTTTCTATCATCGCACAAAAATAGGGATTATTTCCCGAATTTTCGTTAAGTTTGTATATCAAATCTAAACTATGTACGATATTGCAATTTTGGGCGGCGGTCCCGCCGGATACGTGGCTGCCGGAAAAGCCGGCGAAGCCGGTCTGTCAGTGCTTTTGATCGAGAAGAACGAATTGGGCGGCGTTTGCCTGAACGAAGGCTGCATCCCCACCAAAACCCTGCTGTACAGCGCCAAGGTGCTGGATACGGCCCGTCACGCGGACCGTTACGGGGTGAATGTGCCGGAATCCGCCATCGACTTTGGCGCCATTTTCAAGCGCAAGACCAAAGTGGTGAAAAAACTGGTGGGCGGCATCAAGGTCCAGATGCGCAATGCCGGCGTGGAGGTTGTGAACGGAGAAGGGGTTATCACTGGTAAATGTGTCGATGGCTTTACGCTTAGTTGCAACGAGACAGAGTACCAAGCCCGCAATATCCTGGTTTGCACGGGCTCCGAGGCCGTAGTGCCTCCCATCCCGGGCCTCCGCGAAGGACTGGGAACCACTGTCTTCACCAACCGGGAAATCCTTTCCCTCACCGAGCAACCCGCTTCGCTGGTGGTAATCGGCGGCGGCGTCATCGGCATGGAGTTCGCCAGTTTCTTCAATTCCATCGGCACGCAAGTAACTGTAGTAGAGATGCTTCCCAAGATTTTAGGGCCGATGGATGCCGAACTCAGCGCCATGCTGCAGGCGCAATATGAGAAGAAGGGCGTCAAGTTCCACCTCAGTTGCAAGGTGGTGGGCGTAGAAGGGAATGAGGTGATTTTCGAAACGCCGGAAGGGGAGACCTGCCGCGCACAGGGCGATAAAATCCTGGTCTCCGTGGGTCGCAGGGCCCGTCTGCAGGGTATCGGCCTGGAAACTATCGGCGTAGAACTCGCCTGCAATGCGGCCGGCAAACCTTGCGGGATTAAGGTCGATGCCCAGATGCGTACCAACGTGCCGGGCGTATATGCCGCCGGCGATGTCACCGGCTTCTCCATGCTGGCCCATACCGCCAGCCGGGAAGGGGAAGTGGCACTGAATACCATCCGCGGCATCCAGGACGAGATGCACTACAATGCCGTTCCGGGCGTGGTGTATACCAATCCGGAAGTGGCCGGCGTAGGTGCCTTGGAAGGTGCCCGCGTGCTGTCGCTCCCCATGGCCTTCTCCGGCCGCTTCGTGGCGGAAAACGAGCGGGGAGAGGGCGTGTGCAAAGTGGTGATGGACGCCGATAACCGCGTCATTGGCGCGCATATGCTGGGCAATCCGGCATCGGAACTGATTCATGGCGCAGCCCTGGCCATTGAGCAGCACATGAGCGTAGAGCAACTGGAGCGGGTGATTTTCCCGCATCCCACTGTTTCTGAAATCCTGAAGGAAACCGTGTCCCGGGCCTAATCCAGGCGCACGATAGCATCGGCTGATTGAGTAACGGCTTCGCGATGCGAGATGAATAGAAGGGTCTTTTTCCCGTGATAACGGCTGTGGAGGTTCTCCAGCAGCCGTTTTTCCGTCTCCGGATCCAGGGCCGATGTACTCTCGTCCAGAATGAGCACGCCGCCCGGACGCAGCAAGGCGCGCGCAATGGCGATGCGCTGGGCCTGGCCTTCGCTCAGGCCGCTGCCCACCTCACCGCAAGGGGTGTCCAGGCCTTTGGGCAGTTCCCAGACAAACTGGGCCATGGCGGTATCCAGCGCCTCCCGTAGCGCTTCTTCCGTGGCATGGGGCGCCGCCAGCAGGAGGTTGGAACGGATGGTGCCGCTGAGGAGGGAATTCCCCTGCGGAATATACATGAAATTGCCCCTGAGGGCACTCCCGGCGGGGATATTGTCGATAGTAATTTCCCCTTCGGTGGGCTTCAACAGGCCCAGAATCATGCGGATGAGGGTGCTTTTTCCAATGCCGGTAGGGCCGGCGATGGCGGTCATCTGTCCGGAAGGGAAAGTGCAGGAGAAGTCCTTGAGCACGGGTTCTGAAACGCCCGGATAATTGTAAGTGACGTGCGAGACGGTGATGGTGGGGGCGCCGGGGAGCATGATGGGGGCCTCCAGCGGCTCCTGCTCCAGTTCTTGCAGGTCCATCAGGCGCTCCACCGAGGTGAGGGCGGTGATGAAGGCGGGAACCTGGCGGCCGAAATCGGCAATGGGACGCTGAACCCGGCCGACGAGTTGCAGGAAGGCGGTCATCGTACCGAAAGTGACGGTGCCGGCGCGGATGCCAAAGACACCCCAGAGGAAGGCGGCGGCGTGGCCAGCCTGGAAACCAAAGAACATGAGTCCGCGCGCTACTGCGTTGTAATTGAGGCGCTTACGGGTGTTGTCCTCGACATCGGCCTGTAACCAACCGAATTTTTCCAGCACGCGTTCCACGTTGGTGAGGGTGAGGACCAGCACACGGTGCTGCAGGCTTTCCTGCATGAGTTGCTGGAGTTCGCTCTCGCGGGCGCGGATGTTAGCCATGAGTTGGCGCAGCTGGCGGAAGAACATTTTGGAGCCCAACACGGCGGTGCCCATCAGGATGATGAGTACCCAAAGCAGGTTGGGGGACAGGATGAGCAGGTAAGCGCTGGCGGCCAGGAGCTGGATGATGGTGACCAGGATGCCCGGGATGCGGTCGCAAATCAGCTCCGCCACCACGCGGATGTCCTCTTCCAGGCGGTTGACGGTGTCTCCGGAGAGGAAACGCTCGCGACCATCCCATCGACTTTTCATCACATGGCCGAAAAGGTCCTTGCGTAGGATGTTCTGCGTCTTAACCTGGTTGTAGGCATTCCACCAGTTGGCAAAAAGCATGGTGGCGAGCTGCAAGACCAGGATGCCGATAAAGAAGCCCACGGCGGGCCCCAGCGGATCCGGATTCTCGCCAGTGACGATGTCTACCAGGTATTTGCTGTAAGAGACGAAGGCCAGCGAAACGGCAGTACCCACGCCCCCGACCGCCACGGTAATGGCGATCCGCCACCTAACGGGGCGGGAAAGGGACCAGATGGTCTTGACGCAGGCCTTGAAACTCTTCATCTTATGCTTCTACTACGCCTTCTTTGATCCAGGTGGCGGTGAGCTTTTCCACATCGGCGGCAGCCTGCTCCTTGCTGACTTCGTATTTGTCCAGCAGCAGCTGCACCAGGTCCTCCTGGGTGAACGTCTTGCCTTCCACCTCTTTCCAAAGGTAGGCGGCGCTCTCGTTCAGGGAGAGCATCTTGTTGAAATTCACCTGGGCCAGGCCTTCGCCCACCACAATGAATTCTCCGCAGATGGAGCGCAGGATGAATCCGTCTTTGATTTTCATAAGGGTAATCTCCTATATATGGCTAAAATATATCTTCTGAACGGCTTCAGGGTGGTTCGCCAGAGGCGCCCGTCGCCGGGTTTACGCTCTTTTCCGTTCTTGACGATGCCCACAACGGTGCCCAGGACATCGTCCGTGGTACAGCTCTCCGTTCCCACCAGGTTGCCATCGCCCATCAGGGTGAGCTGTTTTCCTTCTTTGCCGATGCAGCGGTGCAGCACATAGCGGCCGTCCAGGCGGACCAGGAGCATATCGCCCACCTTTACATCGTCCATCTTGTGCAGCCGGACGGCGTCTTTGCCTCCGCGGATGAAAGGCAGCATGCTGCTTCCAAGAGGCGTGAACGTTACGTCCCGTCCTTCCTGCATGAGCGTGGCGGCTTCTTCCAGCAGGATTTCGTTGGCGACGATGCGTTTATCCATGGACGGTCTTGTGGCAAAGTTCCGCTGCGGCCTGGTCCGGCAGGCAGTCCAGCACGTAGCAGGGGAGTACGCCCACCAGGCCTTCCAGGGTGGTGTGCCAGCCCTCTGCCAGCGCTTTGAAAGGACGGAAACTGGAGGCCGATGCCATCAGGGAGGCATAAGCCTGCACAGGCGGCAGTTTTTCTATCTTGTTGAACGGAGCCTGGCGGATGCGCACAACGGCGCCGGCCGGGAAGTCCAAATTCTTGTAGCAAGGGGTTTTTCCGCTCCAGGGCGAGCCGAATACACGGGCGCTGCCGTCCGGCATCAGACGCAGGATGGGGTTGTCATCGTTCAGGAGCATCGTGCCCGGTATGTGCTTGAGCCACAGGCTGCTATGGGTGCTTTTTCCGGTGCCGCTCTTGCCCAGGAACAGATAGCCTTTCCCGTCGTTTACCACTACGGATGAATGCATTTCCAGCACGCCTTTACAGGCCGATGCAAACGCATACAGCAGCATGAGCGAGTTGTTCAGGGCAAAGTGGGTGTCTCCTTCCACAAACATGAGTTGTGCCCGGGTGAATTCGCTATTGGTACGAAGTTCCGCCGCAACAGGCTGACCGGGCAGGGGGCGCATACGGAAACGGTAACTGCCGTCCGCTAACTGGTCGATGGCGATTTCCGGGAAACCGGGACCGTCGTCGGTGCAGAAAACCGGCGTGGCGGTCAACAAAGGCATGCTGCTTACAAGTTCCAAGGTGAACAGCAGTTCGCCCTCCTCCTGGCAGCGGAAAGGCGCCAGGTTGGCCAGTTCCGGAACAGGACCGTCCAGGCGGAAGCACAGGCCGGCAACTTTGTAATAGCTTGACTTTTTTTGCGTTCCCATGTTACAAAGCTACTGCTTTTTGGCCTTAGAATCAATAGCTATCTGGAACATTTCCACCAACTGCTCCACGGATTTGCGGATGTCGTACTTCTCCATGTGCTCCACGTACTTCTTGCCCATCTCCCAGCGCTCCTTGGGATGGGAGAGCCAGTAGTCGATGCGGTGGGCGAGGGCCTCGGGATTTTGCTCCGGGAAGATGCTGCGGCGGTCCAGTGCGAACTGGGAAGTGCCGCTGTATCGACCTTGGGCAATGACGGGCACGACGCCTTGCTGCATCGCTTCCATGATGGAGAGGCCTTCTACCTCGATGGTGGCGCAATGGACGCACAAATCGGCATTGGCGGCCAGCTGGCGCAGGGAATCGCGGGTTTCGAAGGTGAAGATGGGGTCATAGGCCAGCACACCGTCCGTGTACAGTTTGTGGGCCATCCGTTGGATTCTCCGTGCGGTGGGACCCTTGCCCGCGAAGCGCAGTTGGATGCGTTTTGCGTACTTGCTGTGTTTCATGGCTTCCAGCAGCGTGGGCTGGTCTTTTTCACGGGACAGGCGGCCGATATAAACCACGTTGAGCGGCCGCTCTGGGCTTTCGTAGTCTGCCGGGGGCGTTTCCGGGCGGATGCAGGCATCGGGTACAAGGCCGTTGGAAATGACCATGCAGTGCGCTTTAACATGGTAACGGCGCAGACGATCCATGACGTTCTCCGTGGGGCACTGGATGCAATCGTAATGATTGAAGGCGTGCTCTCGCCAGGCGGTCAGGATTTTCCAGTTCAGGCGTTTCCAGTGCACGAGCGGGCCCAGGGAGTTGGTGATGTTCTCCGGATGCAGGTGATAGGTTCCTGTGATGGGTTTGCCCAGCCTCTCGCAGATTTTGATCATGCGGCACTCAATCACGAAGGGCTCTTCCAGGTGGATGACATCGGCCCACTTGGCGGCCTCTTCCATCAGGGGCAGATTGCTCTGGGAAAAGCCGTAGCCTTGTGCCACCACGATGGGCTGGACGATGGGAAACTTGTAGTCCTCCAGCAGGTAGTCCGGCTTTACGCTGGGATCCTTGTGGTTGGGACCGGACATGACGCGGACCTCGTGACCGGCTTTCCGCAGGTATTCCACCGTGCGGCGGGCCGAGGCTGCCAGACCGTTTCCCGTAGAATATAAGTTATTTAAAACAAAAAGGATTTTCATAGTTTATTGCTCTTTAAACACGCGCTGGAGCATATCACGGTATTCGTCTATCCAGCCATCCGGCCAGTCGTGGCCGCCGGGGTAGAGAATGTACTCATGCGCATAGTTACGCTCTTCCAGCACCCTGTGTAAGCTTTGGGTGGAGGGCCGCATCATGTCTTTTTTACCCGCATACAGGTAATAGCCCTTGGGCGGGTTCTGGAATTGTACCTTGAGTTTGCGATACAGGCCGCTATAGAAGTGCCGGCGGTAGGCGTTGGGGGCGCTCATGCACCAGGTGTAAGGGGAGTACGCGCCGATATAATCGAAGCTTTCCGGGTTGTTCAGGGCAATCCAGACGCTCTGCCAGCCGCCGATGGACAGGCCGGCTATGGCACGGTGCGCCTTGTCTGGAATGGTTCTGTACAGGCTGTCTACCGTAGCAACGACATCGTCCATGAAGGCGGTTTCCACCACGCCGTTTACCTCCAGGATGGACTCGAAGGCATCCTTGAAGCGGGAATCGTCATAGTCACGGTCGTTGTTGTACTGGTTCATGTTGGGCATCACCACGATGCAGGGCGTGGCCAGGCCGCTCCGGAAAAGGCTGTCGGTGGTTTCATAGACAAAGCCTTTGCGGATCCAGGAGGTTTCGTAGCCGCGGGCCCCGTGCAGGAGGTAAAAGACCGGGTAGCGTTTTTGATTCTCGTAATAGTCCTTGGGAAGGTACACGATCATCCGGCGCTGCGTGGGACCGGGAACGCTGCAATCGTGATAAACCTCTTCTATGATGCCCTCGTGATCATATCCTACCTTGTTGGGTACCCCCGCATGATACGTGGGGGCATTACGAAATCTCACTACGCCGCAGGACGACATAGTGAGAAGTAATGTTAAACAAATAACTGGTAGGACTTTCCGCATTACTCCGCTTCGGGAGCCATGGTGGTGTAGACGTTGGTCACGTCTTCATCGTCCTCCAGGAGGCCGGTGAGTTTCTCCAGCGTGGCTCGTTGTTCAGGGGTTACTTCCTTCAGGTCAACGTTGGGGATTTGTTCGAAGCCGCCGGAAACCAGCTCATAACCTTTTTCCTCGATGTATTTCTGGATTTGGCCGTAAGCGGTATAGTCTCCGTAGATGGAAATCTCTACATGCACGTTCTCGTCTTCGTCTTCCACTTCCTGCTTGAACACTTCTTCAGCGCCAAAGTCGATGAGTTCCAGCTCCAGCTCTTCTACGTCGATGGGCTTGGCGGGATCTTCCTTGATGCGGAATACGCATTTGTGGTCGAACATGAAGGCAACGGAACCGCTGGTTTGCAGGGAACCGCCGCACTTGGTGAAGTAGCTGCGGACGTTGGCCACGGTGCGGGTGTTGTTGTCCGTTGCAGCCTCTACCAGGTAGGCGATACCGAAGGGACCGAAGCCTTCATAGACAAGTTCTTTGAAGTCGCCGGTTTTGGCCTCGGTGGCCTTCTTGATGGCGCGTTCAATGTTTTCCTTGGGCATCTGCTCACTCTTGGCCTCGGCGATGAGGGCGCGGAGACGGGGGTTACCGGTTACTTCCGCACCGCCCTGCTTGACGGCGATGGTGATTTCTTTGCCCAGTTTGGTAAAGGTTTTGGCCATGTGGCCCCAGCGCTTCATCTTGCGCTCTTTACGGAATTCAAACGCTCTTCCCATAATTATTCGGCGATTTCGATACGAGAGATGTACTTGTCGATTTCCATGGACTCGGGAGCGTTGCCCCACTTGTCCTTGATTTCCTTATAGAAGGAGAGGGCCTGGGCCTTGTCGCCAGCCTCTTCGGCAACGATGCCGGCCTTCAGGAGATAAGCGGCGGCAAGGGCGTTGTCCGTGGTTTTGGCAGCCTTCTGGTAGTAGGAAACGGCGTTCTTGTAATCCTGGAGCTCGGCGTAAGCGTCACCGATGCAGGCCTCTGCGCGGGCTTTCATGATAGGATCCTTGCCGTCGTATTTCTTGAGCTGGTCGATGGCGCCCTGGAAGTCGCCCGTCTGAAGGGAAGCGACACCGGCGTACATGTACACGGCTTCACCGGCTTTGGAACCATACTGGTCGATGATGTCCAGCAGGCCGGGATCGTTTTCGTCACCGTTGAGGGCCAGTTCATATTCACCGGCCAGGAACCAGCGCTCTGCCTGGGCCATCTGGTCGGTGGCCTGCTGCTTCTTGGGCTGCAGGATGAAACGGTTGTAGGCCAGGACGGCCAGGGCTACGATAAGGATGGCCAGGATGCAGCCGTACATCATGTTGCCATACTTTTTGAAGAAATCTTCGGTCTTGGAAACAGCTTCCTGCATGTTCTGCTGACGGAGCTCTTCCTCTTTCTTAGTTACTTTTGCCATACTATTTTGTTGTTTTTACTTATCGTTTGACTTGCAATTAGCCCGCAAATTTACGAAAAATATTATATATTTGCAATTGATTATTGCGCTCGTTTATGCCCACACTCAAGAAAATAGTAGTACAGGATTTCCGGAACATCTCTTTCCAGGAACTTTCGTTCAGCCCCAACGTCAACTGTATCAGCGGCAACAATGGGGAAGGGAAGACCAATCTGCTGGATGCTATCTATTATTTGTCCATGACCAAAAGCGCTTTCCCGGCCCCGGATGCGGCCAATTTCCGCTATGGAACGGCCGGATTTACTTTAGGCGGCACCTATGCCATGGAGAACGGCCTGGAGTCGCGTTTTGCCCTGCAGGTCACCAAGGACGGGAAAAAGCTGGTTAGGGACGATAAGCCCTACGTGCGCATGGGCGAGCACATCGGCGTGCTTCCGCTGGTGATGGTTTCGCCCGGGGATATCGCCCTGGTGAGTGAGTCTGGTGAAGAACGCCGGCGGCTTTCCAATGCCGTTCTGTCGCAGATGGACCGCGAATATCTGGCTGCTGTGCAGGCCTATAACCGCCTGCTGGCCCAGCGCAATAAAATCCTCAAGGACCCGCTTCCGGACGCTTCGCTGCTCGCCGTTCTGGACGAACGGATGGCCGGTCCGGCCGCTACGGTGCATGCTGGTCGCGCGCGTCTGGCCAAGGACTTGCAGCCCGTTGTGGCGGAGTATTACAAACTCATTTCCGGGGGTGGGGAAGAGGTGGCCATCGAGTATAAGTCCGACTTGTTTAACGGTTCATTGTCAGAGGTTTTCGCGGCCCATCGTGAGCAAGACTTTAAGTTGCGTTACACGGCTTCCGGCGTCCAGCGGGACGATTTCCTTTTTACAATGAATGGCCATCCTATCCGCCGCGCCGGCTCGCAAGGACAGCAGAAATCGTTCCTGGTTTCGCTCAAGTTCGCGCAGTACGAAATCATGAAGCGCTCCTACGGCTTTGCGCCCATGCTGCTCCTGGACGATGTCTTCGACAAGCTGGATTTGAATAGAATTTCCAATTTAATTGGCATGGTCGCCGGCCAGGATTTCGGCCAGATTTTTATTACGGATACGGACGCCGCGCGCCTTTCCGGCATCGTGGACCGCATTACCGAAGACCGCGCTTACTTTACCGCTTCCGGCGGTGCTTTTACCCGTGTATAGGCTATGGCAGTGAGGATCCATAGAAAGGAAGCGGTGGGCATGGAAGAGATTGTCCAGCAGTACATTAAATCCATGAAATTGGCCACCGGACTCAACACCCAGCGGGTTTTCGCCGCCTGGGACGCCTGCTCCGGCGCCGCCCCCTTCACCCTCAAACGCTTCTTCCGCAGCGGCAAGCTCTACATTACCCTCAGCTCCTCCGTCATCCGCAACCAGCTGTATTTCCAGCGCGACGTCCTCGTGGAAAAAATGAACGCCTTCCTCTCCACCGACGACCTCTTCACCCCCGACAACCGCACCGCCTCATTCATCCAGGAACTAATCCTGAAATAGTTTTGGGCCTATGGCAAGTATCTATGTTGCCTCCAGCTGGAGGAACCCGTATTACCCCGAGGTGGTAAAGCGCCTCAGGGCCGAAGGTCACGATGTCTACGACTTCCGGAACCCTCCGCATGGCGGGCCCGGCTTCCACTGGACAGACGTAGACAAAAACGCCCCCAACTGGACCTTCGAAGAGTACGCCGAGGGATTGCACCATCCGCTGTCAGAACGTCAGTTCGCCGCCGATCTGGAAGCCCTGGAGCAAGCCGACACCTGCGTCCTCGTCCTCCCTTGCGGTCGCAGCGCCCACACCGAAGCCGGCTGGATGTCCGGCCAAGGCAAGCGCGTCATCGTCTACATCCCCGAAGTGGTAGAGCCAGAACTGATGTACAAGCTGTTTGATAAAGTGGTAGGCAGTTTGGAGGATTTGGTGAGGTGCTTGAAACCCTAGTCATGGCTGGCTCTTTCCCCTCATCCCGGGCTTGACCCGGGATCTCCTTTTCCCTTATGCCCGGCTTCTTCCCGTCATGGCCGACCTGATCGGCCATCTCTTTTCATCATGTCATCATGGCCGGCTATGCCTGGCACATAATCCGCAGATACTCAGTAAGATAAGTAATCGAGCCCCCTTCAAAAGAGGGAGTGTCGATACTCGTAATAGTCTGAAAATAAGCTACTTGCATACCAGCCTCTTTCGCCATGCCCGGCTCCAATGACTATGTTTCCCGCAAACGGAAGCCGTTGCAGGTATAAGGTAGTTGTATCTTCCTGTCAAATATTAGAACGGAATGTTATGCTCCTTGCAATACAACCCTTTCCCGTCATGCCCGGCCCCGACCGGGCATCTCTTCCGCCGGACCCCTGCCGCCTGCCTGGCCCCCCTCCGTCAAAATCTGCCTCTAACGACGGTACCCTGCTGTTTGAGTGTACCCCCTCCGTCATGCCTAGTTCTTATGACGATGTTTCCTGCGAGCGTAAGCCGCTCTCCTCAAAGTATTTGCTGCTAAAAGGGTTATGGTGGGGGACAAACTAATCTATTTCAAAATGTATTTACAATTTGGATAATGTGAGCAGCCATAAAAACGACCATACTTGCCATTTCGAAGCACTAAACTGCCTCCACAACGAGGACATCTTCCATTAGCAACGTCAGTGTTACGACGGGCTTGATTATGCTTCACGCTGGATACGTGCTGCTTTCTTGCTTTCTTATCGGTCACATTTGCTGATAGGAGCAAATTATAGACGTCTTCGGCTTGTATATCTGTTATCACCGATTGCTTGAAACCCTTGATGAATGGTACTACACGCCACCAATACATAACAGGAAGTGATCGGTCTACTTTAAGGCTGGCCTGGCGCGAGAAAGCGACAATACTATGAATAGGTATGGATCCATTATCACCGATCAGTTTAGCAATTGCTTTGCAGTGACCCTGATTTTGCCATAGAGGGTTACGGAGTTGGTACTTGTGCCCATAAATGTTTTGCGTCCAGTATTCACTGTTCTCACCTCCATATATCCATCCTTGATAGTATTTTGTTTCAATGACAAAGATGCCATAAATAGAAACAACCACGTGATCTATCTGTGTGCTATGTCCTCCTGATAGTAGTAAAAGATCATTAATAACCCTATATCGCTTCTTGGGTAAGAGTGATAGTAGGACGGCCACCTGCTTCTCACCCCGTTTCCCTTTCGTCCTACGCCATATAATAACGAGAGCGAAAGGAGTAATAATTACGAGAAACAGTTGAATGATACTCCAGTCCATAATTAAACTCTTGACACCAATTGAAGAAATATGTTTGACCCTATTGTAGGAAATTTTGCTTATAATCCCTAAGAAATCCCGACAATACGAAAACTATCACATTCTTTTTCTTCCAGTCGTAGTTGCGCTGATATACCGTTGATGATGAAACGTTTTGGGAACCATGTGAAAAATTCTTTAAGTATGAGGCGGTACCATTTATATGATGAGGGAAAATAAGATATACAAATATAAGCAACTTTATGTATACACAGAAACTCTATAAAAATTAACAGGTATGATTTACGGCTACATCAGAGTCAGCAGTGACAAACAGACTGTTGAAAATCAAAGGTTTGAAATCAATAACTTCTGCTCCAAGGAGTCTATGAGTATAGACGGCTGGATAGAAGAAACCATTAGCGGAACAAAGAATTACAACAAGCGTGAGTTGGGACGTCTGTTGAACCGGGTACAGAAAGATGATTTGATTATTTGCGCCGAGCTCTCCCGGTTAGGACGTAATCTATTTATGATTATGGAGATTCTCAACATCTGTATGACGAAGGATTGCAGGGTGTGGACTATCAAGGACAATTATAGACTTGGTGAGGACATTCAGAGTAAAGTGCTGGCCTTCGCTTTTGGCCTCTCTGCTGAGATAGAACGCAATCTCATTAGCCAGCGAACAAAGGAAGCACTGGCAAGAAAGAAAGCTGAAGGTGTAATACTTGGGCGTCCTCTTGGTAGGAAGACCAAGGAAAGCAAGCGCAAACTCTTCCCCAAACGGACTCTGATTATAGAATTGCTTCAGGCCGGAGTATCACAGCGGAAGATTGCAAAGATCTGCAAGGTTGACCGGAACACTCTGGGCAGGTATATTCATTCTTTTCTGAAAGAATAGGAGCGATTATGTGCAGACACACGCGGTTAATTCCCACTTCGCATCATCGGAATCCTGGTCTATACTATCCGATATAGAACGATCTATTATGGCAAAGATTGAAGCCATAGGCGCTCCCCTAAGGGATTGGGATATCCAAATCAATTATGGCATCAAGACGGGATTTAATGATGCTTTTATCATTGATTCTGCCAAACGAAACGAGATCCTTAAATCTTGCCACTGTGATGATGAGCGACAGAGTACGGCAGAAATTATTCGACCGATTCTACGTGGCCGAGACATAAGGCGATACGGTTATGATTGGGCTGATTTATGGCTCATCAACACTCATAATGGGGTGAAAGACTCCATGGAACGAATAAAGATTGAAGATTATCCGGCAATCAAGCAACATCTTGATTATTACTGGGATAAGATTGAATCTCGCGCTGACAAAGGAGATACTCCATACAATCTTAGGAACTGCGCTTATGTGGACGAATTTTCGAAGACAAAAATAGTTTGGGGTAATCTCAATGCCAGAGGTAGCTATGCAATGGCTCCCGAGAACATGTTTATCAACGCCCCAGCATGTATGATTGTCCCTGGAAGTCAATACCTTTTGGCAGTACTAAACTCAAAGGTGGCTGACTACTACATCCGAAATCTGGGTGTCGTAAGAAACGGCGGATTCTTTGAGTATAAGCCTATGTTTGTAGAACAGATTCCCGTACCGCAGCCTCGGGAAGATGTCGTGGCATCAATTGAAAAGGTGCTTAACTCGGAGGCTTCAGATGGCCTGAAGGAAAAGCAATTAGAGGAGATTGTTGAATCAATGTTTGACTTTACTGAGAAAGAGCTTGCATATCTCCGTAATCAATAAAACCGACATAGTCTCTCTCTACCTTTGTTAGTTGGTACAGGTCGAAGATGGCATTATCAATCTCTAAGAGTTTTTCTTTCGAGATACTCTCCTGGGTTGCCTCAACCATCTTGAGGAATCGAGCTTCATCGTCCTCACTAACTTCCATTACAGGGATCTCCTCCATAAATATTTTACTAAGTTCTCTTGTTTTACCCTGCAGTTCGGGAAACTTGTCGGCAAAACAAAATTTGAAAAGGGACGAATTTAAAAACGCCGTGAGGAATGCAAGTCGTTTACCCGTGATAATAAAGCACTTCTGGTTTGTGACAAGGCCAGATGTGTCATAGACGAAGGGTAAAAACTTAGTCATGTTAGGGTAAATAATCTTTGGCTTCAAAAATTCGTCCCAATAACTGATGTTATCCTGAGTTTCAAACCATTTATTGTTGGTTTTCTTACGGGCTTTTACCTTCTCACCATTTATAAAGTACTCTTTCCCTGTTTGCTCCAGGCGTTCAATGCCAAAAGACAGAAGATACTCCCTAAGAGTAGGATAATTATCTATGTCATACTGGCGGGATGGGAATGTGGCTATGATATACTGGTCTGCCCACTCGTAACCGTAACGCTTGATGTCTCGGCCACGTAGAATCGGTCGAATGATTTCCGCCGTCCTTTCTCTCTCGAATTCATCAGCACAACTCATCAAGATCTCTTCACGTTTATCAGATGTTATAATGAACGCATCATTGTATCCCGTAAGAACACCTCGGTACATTTCCACATCCCAATCCTTGAGAGGTACTCCTGCCTCCTCAATCTTACGCTTTATACTAAGTTCAATTTCACTCAAAATAGACCAAGCATCATCAGTTTGGAAAGACGATACCTGTATGTGTGTCTGCACATAATCGCTCAATTTACTTATATCAAAACCGTCCTCAACGGAACAAGATAGTGTTTGCCCCTGATTGTTGCATTTCTCTAACGAAAGAATATTTACCAAGACAGTCGCCGAATCAAAAATCTTATTGTTTGCAAAGTCGATCAACAGCGTAGGATTGTATTTGGAAGAAAGATACTTTCGCAAAGATTTACCATAACCGGCTCTCATCCACTTGTTTGAGGTAATGAAAGACAGTAGTGCTCCTTGCTTTAGAAGTTTCAGTCCCATCTCATAGAACAGGCAATAGATATCTCCGGTACGCTCGTATGTCTCGTAGTTCATCTTCTGGAGCGCATCGGCATCTGCCCCCATCTTTTGGAGTTGGATGTAAGGAGGATTGCCAATAACACAGTCGAATCCGACGAAGCGACCATCTTCATCCAGGACCTCAGGAAACTCGATGAGCCATTCAAAAGCACCAACGAAGATCTTGTTGTCCCTTATTTCATCTACCTCTGCCTGAATCTTATCAATCTTGACTTGCAGTTCCTTTGCTTGTTTATCACGCTGAGCTTTCTCTTTCTTGCTAATCTCAAAAAGTTGGGGAGCTAAAAGGTTGTCCAGTTCGTCTTTCAGTTTATTAAGACTAACCACTTTAGGGTCTTTTAGACCAATCTGGGTGCGAAGATTCCCTTTAATTTGACGCAGGTAGTTTTCCAGATTACGTTTCTCTTCTTTGTTGTGAGCATTCTTATAATCACTAACTGCCTTACGGTAGTCATTGATGGAGATACCATTCTTACGGAGGATTTCAGAGATGTCCTGCCCCAAGTCAAAGCGGTGCAAAAGCGAGTTACCTACCTTAATATTGATGTCAATGTTTGGCAGGGTCTCCAACTCAGTGTAGTCACTATCTTTGGTGTAGTATGCGTTTTTTAGCAACTCAATCCACAGACGGAGGCGGCAGATGTTGACAGCGTTAGGGTTGAGGTCTACTCCGAAAAGGCAATTCTCGATGATTTTGCGCTTCTCGTTGAATAGAGTTTCTTGGATGCGTTGACTCTCTTGGTTTCCAGGATTATAATTAACGGGATTGCCGTCTTCATCGGAGATAAGCAGTTCATCGTTCTCAATATCAATCGTGTAGTCCTGCTTTTTGATGCGTTTGCCAGAATCGTCGATAAGGATACCAAGGTCGTACTTCGTGCGGATGATTTCATTAAGAACAGACACGAGGAAGTGGCCTGAGCCTACTGCGGGGTCGCAAATGCGGAGTGAGTCAATTATAGCATTCGCTTTACCATAATCTTCGATGTCCTTGTTCTTCAAAGCCTCATAGTCTTTGCATGACCAGCCTAATTCTTCATTGAAGCGACGGACGACGGTCTGTCGGATAGCCTCGCGACTCATATACATCGTTACAGCGCCAGGCGTGAAGACCGATCCGTCTCGATGCCCGTTGATCTTCTCGAATATAAGCCCTAGCACGGAGGCGTTGATGAGTGTCTTGGCCTGTTCTTGCACTTCCTCAGAGCCCTCGCTGGCGAAGTTATATGCATCGAGGAATTCCAACAGATAGCGAAGTGTAGGTAGTTTGGCGTAACGAGGTTTCTGACCGTCCTTGAGTACAGTTCCACTAAACAGAGGGAGCTCGCTATTTTCAAGACTGCTGATACGGATGGTTTGGCGCTCCAGAGGGCCAATCTCAAACAGAGAGCTGTTTAGGTAAGGGACTTTTCCATATTTAGAATTGATACTTTCCGGTCGGTCAGCAATACGCTTGGCAAGGACCTGAAAGAAGAGTTTGTTGAGTTCGTCATAGTCAGAGATGACTGACGGACGCATAAAGGCGTAGCTCTGATCACCTTTGTGATAATTTACCAATTGAGCTTCCAGGAGTTTCAGGAAAAGGACGCGATTTACCCAGCCTATGGTGAGCGCGAGGGCAACACTGAATAGTTGCTCCTGGCGGTCTTTCCCAAAGGAAAAACGATCTTTGACATTATCCAGCCAGTCTTCGCTATCGAGTATGGTGATAGCGTTTTCTAAAATAGATGCCTGGTTGCGTTCTTCTTTCTTGCGGCGGGTGATGATGTGCTTGTTGCTTTCCTTCTCCACCACTTCTTCCAGTCCGATGATATAAAGCAGTTCGCTGTAGAACTTGGTGTTGAGAGAGTTGCTGTCGTTCTGGAAACGTTTCTTTAGCAAGTGCTCAGGACTGAAGAACTTGAATAGTTCAATGAGGCGCTTGTCATTGCCAGTATCAAGGAAGGACTTGTATTTGCGTATGTCAAACCAGGTGTACGTAATCTGGTCTACGACTTTCGCAATAAATTCTGAAGCAATCTCCCTGTAGAAGAAATCCGTCTTTTCTGAGGTCAGAGCTCCGCTGTTAAAATCCTCAAAGCACTTGATGAGCTTTTTGTTGGAATAGAAAAGGCGCTCAAACTCCCGAGCATCAAAGACAAAGTACTCATAGATGTTTGTGACGATTAACTGCTTTAACTGTATGTTTTTTTTGGTGTGGCGTTCGCGAAGATAGTAAAGCAGAAGTTCCTGAAGGGCTTTTCGGTTAAGATCCTCCTTCGTGATCATTTCGTTTGTGTTGGTGGGCTTCTTTACCTCAAAGATGACACCCACAGGGGTTTCAACACTAACACCTAGATGAATGGCGCAGTCAATATCACCGTTGGGGGAAACCTTATAATTATGGCCGTAAAACGTAAATTTCAGAAAGTCCATCAGGTCACCTTTGAGCTTTTCTTCCGTATTTATGACAGAAATTTGCTCGTAATAGTTACGAAGTTGGGCTTTGAAGCCGTCGAAGATGGGCCGGTCTACAGAGACCTGACGATATGCCTTATTTAAGGACTTGGCTATGGTTAGTTCGGCCATATTATTCGGTTTCAGTGGTATTTAAGTTCAAATATAGCGATTCTCAGTGAGAAAAGGTAAAAAAAAGTGCAGGAGAGTGTTTGATGGCCGCAATTTAACTCATTCTTCGACTCAAAAATTACTCGTATCTCAATTCTCCGCGATTATATTTGTCAACTACATAGTTGTAGAGGCAGGTGTGGAGATTAGACAGGAAATCATTAACAGCTAACAGCGTGTTAAACAGTTTCATCGAGTCTATCATCACCTTGCTCTCAATGATTTCTTCCTGACGAGAGACATACAATTTTTCCGTATCCAAGTGTGTCTCATAGTCTCGTTCATCCTTCCACCAAGAGGAGGATTTTGCGTGCCTTTGCAAAAGATATGTTAATTCCTGATACTGGCGAATAATCTTCTTCGGGAAGTAATCCATCAGTGGCATGAGCCGATTCCATTCAGACCTCTTGCGGTTCTTCTCTTTAAAGCCATACAGGCGCTTAAAGCCCTCGTTGAGGATGACCATCAGTTTGCCTCGCATGAAACGCTTGTCATAGTCCCTATCAGCCAGAATGAAGTATTTGCTGGCCACCATACTGTCTATCATTGTTATAAGTACAAATTGCATCACGGAAACGACTGTTCGGTCAATTTCGTGATACTCGTCCTGCTTGTCTTTGGTACTTTCCAATATGTCGTACATGAGGGGAAGACCTTCGGTGTAATTCGCTATGGTTTCGTCGATTATGGCTACATATTCTTTTCGCTCCTTGTCTGAGAGTATCTTGCCATTGTACTGCACATCTTCGAAGAAACTGGCGTATTTGTAGTCTCGGATCGGCGAGAAATGGAGATTTAAAAGGTCTTCGTTCATAATTGCTTTGGATGGGTATATACAAAGATAACGAAAAAGCCTCAACTCTCGAAAGAATTGAGGCATGATGCGACCGAGCAAGAGATGCCCGGTCGGGGCCGGGCATGACGGGGTGCAGGTCGGGAATGACGGGATGCAGGGAGGGCATCACCGGGGCGAGGGAGGCATGACGGAGGGAGGCGCTTCGGCCGCGTTTGCAAAAAAACGCTGTTCTGCGGTATTGGGGCTGCAATCGCGGCCGCGATTATATGTAAAAGGGCTGAAATCCGTACCGCGTTTACAAAAAATCGTTATTTGAGGCCGTTCCAGATGTAATCGCGGCTGGACAGGGGAGAGATGCCCGATCAGGCCGGGCATGACGATGTTCGGGTTGGGTATGACAAGGTGCTGGGGCGGGCATGACGAGTTTATCGACCTAAATAATCGACATGACGGGGGAGTCCTGCAAAGAATGGCCGTTTCTCTTTGTTCCGTGCGATTTATTGGCTATATTTGTTCCAAGCGAACGGTCGTTGGAATCGGCCGGTAATGAAATCAGGAGTATGGTAAGTCTTCCTTTCTGGAAGCGGCTCCCTTCACCAAGAATAATTCAGTAAGAAATAGGGCCAATCCTAGTGGTCTTATCATTCTTTTCACAATCACTAAATTGACAAAAGTAGCTATGTCTGGAAAGAGGAAACATAGAAAAACGCCCAATGATATACTTGGGATTGAAATACCGAAGGGAGACTCTAAAGAGGATAAAAAAGCTCGGAAACAACTGATTAAGGATTTTTACTCAAATTGGATAGCGAAGAATCCTGCAAAAAGTGTTTGGAATAAATCCCTTAATGCATTCATATACATAAAAGGTAAGTCAATAAACGAGACCTCTGGACAGGCCTCTATTTCTTATGAGTCCACACGGGAGGTGTTTCGCTTAACTGAAATACTCTCACACGCTGCACTCATTAAGAAGAAACCTCCCAAACGGGATAATAAGAACCAGAAACCGTATGTGGAGATTTTGGTTATGGGACAGGAATCAGCCTTGTTAATTGTCGGTAAGCAGGAAACGACGGGGGAGTATGTGCAGTATTGTATCTCGGCAAGGGGGAAAAAATAAAAGCCGCTTAGGCAGCGACTTTTGGGGCTCGCATCAAGTTTCCTTGAGAGGGTTGTCATCCCTTCTTCCCGAATTCCCCTTGACGAATCCGGTACAAAGGTAATGCTATTTCTTGAAACTACAAAAGTTTTTGGCCTTTCGCCCAAAGAATTATATTCCCATTGACGACAGAAAAACTTGCTTTTCCAAAATGGAATGTCAAAATATTAATTCTTATTTTTGACATCCACCAGGCCTGTTCGGACCCGTTCATCAACGAGGGGGCTCCGGCCCAGGGTGCCCGCTACCACGACAGGCCCCTTGGGCAGGCCCTTCATGTTGGAGAATTGGACGCCTACCGCTTGTCGGTGACCTTGGCGTCGGGGTACCGGGCGGCGTCGAAGGTGACATCGGCCTCGGTGACGTCAAAGGAAATGTCGCGCATGGTCATGGTCATGCCGGACATGGATGCCTTGAGACTCAGTGGATAATAGTTCTTCTTGGACACCACCAGGTCCATGGTCTTGGGGTCGTCCTCGTCCTTGTTGCCCTTGGACTTCTTGCACAGGAGATGCCAGGCGCCGGCGGTTTCCTTCTTCATCGACACGTCGTAGCCGTCGGTGATGCCCATGAACAGTTCCGTGTCGCCGGTGTTGGCCTTTTTATGGCCGGCAGATTGGATGGTAAGGGAGTTGTCCTTGGAAACATAGGTCCAGGACGTCTCGCCGTCGCTCCAGGTCACTACCTGGACGCCCATCGTCTTCATTTCCACGCGGAGCTTGCTGCCATACACATAACTGCGGCTGGTGGCCGTTCCCAGGATAGGAATTTTGATGTCCACCGTCATGGCAATGCCTTCGCCTGCATGGCTGTTCATTTCCGCCTCCATGCGGCTGACAATTTCTTCGGGAGTCTGCGCCAGGGCTGCTGCAAAGGCAAACAGCAGGGCCGCAAATGCAAGTACAAGCTTTTTCATATCAATGGGGTAAAATGCGTTTAGAGAATAGCCGCTGGGGAGTTTCCATGACCAAAACAATGCCCAGGACAATGGCCACGGCCACCACCAGGCATGCCGCCGCGGCGCTGATGGCCGGCGACTTGTTGCAAGCCACCAGCAGCACGCCCAGACAGGCTATATAGGCAAACCACCTTTTCATTTGCATAGCATGATCTCCAAAATCATCCGGTCCGCGGCTTTCATGCCGGCACTGCCGATGGTGCCAATATTGCGGATGGTCTTTTCCACTTGCAGGCCGTAGTTGCCGCGGAGGCCTTCCTCCGCCAGCGCCGCAACAAAGCTTAATGCAAGTAACAGTTTCATGGTCTAAAGATAGCGAAAATAGAGTTACCGCACAAGTTAATTGATTGCATGCCCACGGAATTTTGCGTGTGACCCGCAAAAGGTTGGTTTTTGTGCGACCAACCTTTTGCAGGGGAATGGCACTTGAGTTATGTGGATTAGGGGTATGATGTCAAAGGTTGGCAGTGTAAAAACCAACCATTGACAAAAAGGCCGCCAACCATTTGCACCACAGGAGGAAGGTGTACTGAGGGTCCACCACCTGGACCTTCGCGCAAGGAGATGCCCGGTCGGGGCCGGGCATGACGGAAAGCGGGGAGGGCATGACGGAACGCGGGAGGCATGACGAGGGAAAGCGTTTCGGCCGCGATTACAAAAAATCGCTGTGCTACGGTATTTGGGCTGCAATCGCGGCAGCGATTTGGAGTAAAAAGGCTGAAATCCGTGCCGCGTTTGCAAGAAATCGTCATTTGAGGCCGTTCTAGCTGCAATCGCGGCAAGCGCGGGTCCCATCGTCATGGCAAAAGATAGAAAAATACCTTATCTTTGTAAGCATGAAGCGTACACTGGGAATATTGCTACTTGTTTTAGCCGTGGCGTGCGGGCGGAAGGAGATTCTTCCGGGGCCGGACGACAGCCAGCTGCCTGAGATCCCCGAACTGGCACAGATCCCCCCGCGGGTCATTCCCGTATTGCCCACGAGCGGGAAAGTGCCGGAGGTGCGCATCAGCGTCACGGAGGCCCAGTGGAAGGTGCTCCTGGATGCCTTCAACAAGAATAACAACACGCAGCAGTACATCCATTGTGACGTTTCGTATTCCGACGGAGTCATTTCCGAGTCGATAAAAGGCGCCGGCCTCCGTCTCAAGGGCAACACCTCCCGTCGCTATCCCGGAGAGGCCGGAAACCTGCACCACGTGCACTTCGGCCTGCATTTCGAAGAGTACATCGACAATCAGAAATTGCTGGGTGCAAGCCGCCTGGACCTCAAATGGTTTAAGGACGATCCCGCCTATTGCCGGGAAGTCTATTGCTACGACCTTTTCCACCGTGCCGGCGTATGGACGGCCATCAGTGCGGGCTATGCGCGGCTGTGGGTCACCATCGGCGGGAAAGAAACCTACATGGGCGTGTACGAACTCATGGAGCATGTGCGCGGAAGCTACCTCAAGCACCGCAAGGACCTCTTCGGCGGCAAGGACGGCCACCTGTGGAAGGCCCGCTACGGCGCTTCTCTCCGTGATGTCAATGCCTGGATGGGGGTCGATGACAACGAGAACGACTACACCTACGAACTCAAGTCCGGGGCCGAAGACTTCGAAGCGGCCAAGTTACAACTCCGGAACTTCATCCGCCAGCTCAATGGCCTGAAAGGGGAGGCCTTCTACTCCTGGGCGGAGGAGACCATGGACGTGGAACTGCTCCTGAAAACCTATGCCGTAAACGTGGCCGTAGGCATGTGGGACGATTATTGGAACAACACCAACAACTTCTATTTTTACTTCAACCCCGACGGGAAGTTTTTCTTCATTCCTTACGATTACGACAATACCCTGGGCACCAGCCATGACTGCGGTTCGCAGAGTGACTCCGGCCGACAGGACCCTTACCGCTGGGGCTCGGACAGCAACCCGCTCATCGTCAAGTTGCTGGGCAAACCCGAGTGGAAGGCCTACTACAAAAAATGCCTCCAGGAGCTCTGTGCGGGCGATTTCGAGGCCGAGGCTTCCATGAACCGCATCAAGGGTTGGCATAGTGTCATCGCCCCTTACGTCTCCAACGACACCGGCGAAGACATGGAAATCAAAGACCGCCCCGCCTCCTGGGGCAACAAGGGTCAATACCGCATCCTAACCCCCGGCACCAACAACTTCTTCACCGTAAAGGCCTCGGTGGTAAAAGCAATGAAGTAGGAGGTGATCCCGGGTCAAGCCCGGGATGAGGAGGGTCAAGCCCGGGATGAGGAGACAGGCCGGGCATGACGGGGGAGATGCTGTCGCCGCGTTTACAAAAAATCATTGTTCTACGGTATTTCGGCTGCAATCGCGGCAGCGATTTTGGGGAAAAAGTCTGAAATCCATGCCGCGTTTACAAGAAATCGTCATTTAAGGCAGTTCTAGCTGCAATCGCGGCAGGACAGAAAAATGTCTTCTACCTGTCTTTGAGGCCGAAGGCCGAAAGCGCTCGAAGAGCGCCCCGCCGCTTCTGCGGCGGAGCCCCTCCCCGAGGGAGGGGGTTGGGGTGGGGTAACGTGGGCATATTCACCTCCACGAAAAAAGGCCCTGGAAGGGCCCTTTTTAAGGTGGAGGTGAGCGGACTCGAACCGCTGTCCAAACGTCGCACCAGGCGGCTTTCTACATGCTTATCCGTCCTTTGGTTTTCGAAGAAGCCCTGCCGGAAGGCGGGCGAAGCTTCCCTTAGCCTTTAAGTCTTAGCCGGATTTAGAGGCGTCCTCCGGAGCGGCCCCAAATGAATGATACCCCTTGATCGGCCCTTATGAGGCGGAAGTTCCGAGGGATACTCGTCGGCCCCGCAGCCTTGGCGAGGCGGATTAAGTTAATTTGCTTGGCAAATTAAGCAGCGAGTGCATAGTTGTTGTTGGCAACTGATTTTTTGGAATCTGCGTTTTACGGGACAGGTTCCGAGGCCCGACATGCTTACCGTCCAGCATCAGCGCTGTCAAAACCAAAACACCCCCGATGGTTGAACGTGGCTGCAAAAATAATAAAAATTATTCGTCAGGCAAAATGCGTCGCGCACCGATATAACGCATCATGTAATAGGACTGGGTGGATTCGCTTTCGATTACGCCGCCGGAAGTGGAGGCATGGATGAAACGGAAACTGCCGCGGTTGTAATCCACAGAAACCACGATGCCCACATGGCCGATATCCCGCACGCTGCCGCGCTTGCCAAAGAACACCAAATCGCCCTTCTGCAGCTCGGAATAGCCGTGGACAGGCCGCCCTTCCTTGTACTGGGCACCGGTGAAGGGTGTAATTTCATAGCCGAAGTGCTTGAACACGTACGTAGTGTAACCGGAACAGTCGAAGCGGGACGGACCCGATGCCCCCAGTTTGTACGGAGTGCCCAGGAATTTCCGGGCATAGGCCACCACTTTATCGCTGAGCGTCTTCGCCTTGGTTTCTTTTGTCGATGATTTCGCGCCGCCCTTACCGGATGTCTGCGGCGGGGTCGCCATGACTGCCGCCTCGCCCGAACGGACCCGTTCGATGGAATCCGCCACTTCCTGCGCACGCTGCTGCGATTGGGCTATCTCCACGGGGTCTGTCAGGGGCATTTGCTTGGTAGCCTTCGCGGCTTTCCGCGTCGCGGAGCAGGAGAGGAGCACCACGGCGGTAAGTGTCAGATATACAAGGCGACGGAACATTCCTGCAAATATAATGAAAAAACAGCCATCGGCAAAAAACCGATGGCTGTGCACTAAGGAACGTAAAAGGAAGGTTTGAGCGTCCTTACCTCTCCCGTATACAAGTAGAAGACAAAGAGTTTCAGTTCGTTGGCGGTTCCGGAACTGTAGGTGTGCGCGGTGCCGCCGGGGTCGTAGCGCAATTCGAAGTCGGAAACCCGGTAAAAACAGCCGGGGGCCAGGGTGTCCAGCGTTCCGGCGCTTGCCCAGGTGAAGGGGGCGGGGGAACAAGGGGTCAGTGCTGTGCCCAGATTCTGTACCGGAGTGCTTCCGCTCCAGCGCCACGTGGCTGCGCCCCGCATTTGGGCGGCGGCCTCACCACCGCTTTCCAGCCCGGCTATACCGGCTCCCGTGCTCAGGGAGGCAGCTACATCCAGAAGTCCGGCGCCTTTCCTGGAAAAGTCCGGCAGGCCCTCCGTCTGGCTATACGGGAAACTGACCGATGCCCGGAAACGGTTTCCTCCTGCCAGTTCCGCCTGCGGCCACAGATACACATGCAGGCGCATGTATGCCTCAAGGACAGGCATGGATAGGGCAGAGGAGCCGTACGGGCACCTGAGCTGCAGCGAGACCCGGATCTTTCCGGCGCTGTGTGTGAGGATGGCACAACGGCCCACTCCTTTCATTCCGTAGGTCAGTGTCCAGTTGTATGAAGAAGCGTTGTGGTATACGCTAAAACTGCTTCCGGGGATAGTAGTGCCGGGACGGGCCTGATTGGCCGCTGCTTCCGACAGATAGGCGCCTCCTACAATGAAGCTGTAGCCCCGCTGGGCCAGGCAGTCCATCATGTCTTCCGTATTCAGGAACGGGTGGCCCTGCCTGCTTAGGTAGCGCAGCAGTTGCTCCTGCCCGGTCTCGGACAAACTGGCCGATGCGCTCAGGCGCAGGCTCCACAGGTGCGGCTGGCAGTCGGGCGATACGGTTCCGGGCGTTCCGGAACAGATGCTTCCCACCGTACTTCCGCTTTCGGCGAAGCGGACATCGTATCCGTGCAGCTTCCCCAGCGCAACCAGGGGGCCAATCCCCACAGTGTAGTTCCCGCTTTCTTCCGGAGCACCGGACGGCGCGGACTCCCAGCCAGTATAGGGAGCATTGCGGTTGGGCTCGCGGTACAGGGTGTAGTCGTTGAGCACCGCTCCTGCCGCTACGCCGCTGATGTGCACCCACGGATTATAAGCCCGGAAAACGGTGCTGTACGTGCCTCTGGAGGGGTAAGCATCCAGGGAAAGCTGCACCTGATCCACCTCAAAGACCGTCCCGGAAGGGGAGAGGCCGGCATAGTCGCACACATAGGTTCGCAGGAAAAAGCTTCCATCCCTGGCCACATGGCGCTCAAAGGCCAGTTTCCCTTGCTCGGAAACAGCCCGTGGCGCAAGGCATTCCCCGGCCAGTTCGGCATCCAGCCTGTTCCCGCACACCGGGTTTTCCGGATCGGAGGACAGCGTGAGAGCCTGAGTCAATGCCTCGTCCTGGTAATAAGCAAAACGGAGATTGGCCCATTCGTCTATCAGGCAGGTGCGCAGCGGGCTTCCGCCAAAGTAGGGGAGCAGGGCCTCCAGGGGGACGTTGCAGCGCCTGTCGCCTGCCTCGTCGGTCAGGTAAACGGCGGTGGAATCGGCCTCAAAGGGTGCCAGGAGGCTGATATGGGCCGTTCCGTCCCCGTTGTCGCGGATGAGGATTCTGTCGGGTCGGGCACTGTGAAACACCCCTTCCGCACTCGGCGCATCCGTTTCAGGGTCGATACACTGGAGCAAGCCCCGCTGCGCGACAAAGTGCGGAACGGCGTTCCCGGTCCATCGACTGGTAAAAGGCTGCTCGATTTGGAATCGGACGCTGTTGGAAGCTACCTGGCCGTCAGCGGTGACCACCTGCAAAGTATGTTCGGATTTGAGGACGGCGGCCGGGCCGGGCGTTATCTGAAGGCAGTCTCCGGACGCTGTGCTGGAAAACGTCCAGCCAATATCTCCGTCGGCGGTTCCCTCCAGTCCCTCTTGCTGCCGGATACCGTCGATGTACAGGTTCCAGCCAAAGGGCCAGGTATTCACGTCTTTGGCACCTTCCACCCAACTGGCGCCCAGGTCCCGGCTGAAGTTCACATAAAGGGCGAAGCTCTTTCTCCGCTTCACTTTCCCCAGGTCCGATACTTCCTCCTCCAGCGTCCGTGCCTGCGTACACAGGCGCAGCTGCCTTGCGTCGCTGAGCCCCGATGCGTCGATACGCCAGGTCTGCCCGGAGAAAAGTCCGTCCCAGCTGAGCGACAACTGCGCCAGGTACACGCCATTGCGAACGACGGAGAAGTCGTTGGCGGTATTCTCTCCCAGGTAGCAGCGGTAGGTGACAGGCCCCGAGACACCGTCTTGCGTGCCACCTTTCTGCGCCTGGAATTCCAGGTAGGTGCACAGGGTGGCGGCCTGGTCGTCCATGAAATCGGCCGATTTCTGCCACTGCATCTGGGTGGAGAGCAACTGCCCCTGGCAGTTCTCCGGCACGTAGAACACCAGCGTCTGGCTCCGTCCGTTCATGCTTTCCGCACTCAGGAACGCTTCCCAGTCGGTGTTTCCTTCAAAGATCTGGGCGCGGGAACGGGCCCGCCGGTCTTCTTCGGCGGCGAAGGGATAAACGGTGTTGGCGACATTCCGCATATACACGCACCCTTCGTCCATGCTCACACCGTCCACGTTGACCAACACCTTGGCCATGAGCCGGTCCACGGTAAGGGTGAACGGGCTCTCGCTCAGCGACTTGTCAGCGGAAAGCGACAGTTTCCCCGCCATGGGAAAACCCTCTTCTTTCAGCTGTTCATAACTGCTTATGGTGTAGCTGAAAGCGGGAAAATCCAGTGCGCCGCCCTCCGCACGGGGAATATCCGCCAGGACATTCCCCATGTTCACGAAGGCGTAAGCCGTGTAGGCCTGATTCAGTCGCAGCGGGACCATCACCGGTGCATCGCCCTGTTGGTACAGGCTCTTCCATTGGGAAGGGTCATCGTCCCTGCAAAGGACCACCAGAAGCGTTTTTACCGCTGTTTCCAGCGTCGATGGCAGTACACTTTTGGTGTCCGTGGTGATACGCAGCGCCACCTGCCCGGTCTGGTCTTGGTTTCCGGGGAACGTGTCGTGACCGTATGTGCCACGGGAACAGGAAAGGACGGCCAGCAGTGCCAGAAGGGCACCCCAATAACTTCTGATGGGTTTCATAGGACTACTCGGCTACAAGGATGACGGGACGGACACTCCGCGGCTGGAAACGGTCGACACCTTCCTGCCCCAGTTGATAGGTGGTGGACGAGAAGAGCATGTAAACGGCTTTCTCGGGCGTTCCGGAACCCAGCGAACGGCACCAGTATTCGCCTTTTTTATTCACGTCGTAAGGATTGCTGAGGCTGAAGTGACCGGCCGCCGGCAGGAAGATGGAGGCATTGGAATAGGCTCCCTTTCCTGTGAACAGATAGCCGGAAACGGAGGAGTTCTGGTAATTATCGACCCAGATAAACGAAACCAGCGAGTTGTTGAGCAGGAGCTGGAAATGCTCGCGTTCCGGCATCTGCCATTTTCCTCCCCATTGTACGGAGGCGGCATCATCGGTTTCGCACAGGGTCGATAGTCCGTCTACATAACCGTCGGCGCTATAAGCGGCCTGGGTGCAGTATTTGGTGAGACGATTACTCTGGCCATCGGCGAACAGGTAGGACTGCCAGTCAAAGTTGGCGCCGGAGAAGGTGGTGCCGTTCTGGGTGGACGTATAACGGATTTGTGTTTCGCCCCAGGGAAGGCGGTCTCCGAAATCGTACACGCTTGTGGCGCCTACGTTCATGGTACCAAAGAGGACTTTCTGGCCTTGGCTGTCACGCAGGCCCAGGTCCACATAATCGTGGCCGTTGAAAATGTCCGGAGTGAACTGGGCTTCGTCTTCCGTCGTGCCCCACTGCTCCAGGCTTACGCTGAAATGGGCGCTGCTTTCGTCCGATTCCTCTCCGAATAAAGTGATGGAGAGGTTGTTCTCCTTGCCGCCCATCAGCGCAGCTACATAGCGTTTGTCGGTATGCGTGATGGAGAAATCGCCCTTGGTGGCCGTCCAGGAGGCGGTGAGAACGTATTCGCCGGGGACCAGATACAGGTCGATCAGCTTGTTGCCGCCCGTGCTTTCGCTCAGCTGCTGGACGGTGCCGTCCGTGACATCGCTCCAGCCCGTACCGTTGTTCTGGCCATATCCGCTGGCGATGTGGAATGAGCCGCCGGTCTTGGGCGTCAGGCGCACGGAAACGTCACTGAGCGTATAACCGGGTTCGATGCCTACCGAAATGTTCCTCAAACGGGCAAAGATGTGCTGGAAGGCAATGTTGTTCACGGTCTTATAGGCCGGATTGGGCAGATAGGCGACCACGGCGTCGCTGGTATTCTGAACCTGCAGGACAGCCTCGCCGTGCACCAGCGAGATAGGGGTGTTGGCGGCATAGAAACGGAAGCCCGGGTCGGTCTCCGGCCACCATTTGCCGCCGGTAAAGATTTCCCAGCCGGAGAAGGTGACATTTTCCCAGGCGGGTATCTCGGCACCGCTTGTGCCCGTAGTGGCTGTGACGCCGAAGGAAGAAAGGCTGGTGATCGGGTCGGTCTTGGTGCTCACCGACACGGGAGAGTTGGCCATGCGGAAACTGATTTCCTCGCTTATCTCAGTGGTCGGGGAAGTTTTTTTGCAGGCGACAGCCAGCGCAACCGCTGCCAGCGCAAATACAAACAAAGATTTGGTTCTCATAAGTAATTGGTTTTAAAAGGTTTTTGTTAATCAGGCGTCGTAATGGATGCCGCCTTCGGAAATCCATGGCTGTACGGTTACAGCCAGTTTGCTCTCGGTAAAATCGATTTCGATATCCAGGTCGGGAAGGTCTTTGGCCTCCCAGCTGAATCCCTCATGGCTCTCTTGGATGAAGTTCCACAGGTTGTAGCTGCCCACGAGCCCTTCTTCCACATACAGGCCCTCCTTGGCCCAGATTTCCAGGGTGAGGGAGCGGTCGGCCTGGCGGGGGACGATGGCTCGGAAAACGCCTTCCTGCTCTTCCGGGGGTAGATATTGAAAGTCTCCGCGGACCGGATTGCCGCTCAGCCCTTCGATGCCCACAGTCTGGCTGCGGATAAGCAGGTAGAAGGGAAACACGCCCTTGGGTGCGGAGAAACTGTCGGTCCGGCTGAAACGGAGCGTGAGGGCGCAATAGTCCTTGCTGAGCTCCACCGGAACCAGCACCTGCTCTTCGCGGGCCGGCGTCCGGAACTGAAAGCGGAACAGGGGGACAAAGTCTTTCCCGTCATCCACCACCACCTCGCTCCCATGACGGATGAGCGCCCCGTCAAATCCGGCGATGCCGAATCCTTGTACGGCATCGGATTTGGGTACCTTCATGTAGAAGGACTTGTCCTGGATACGGCCTACAACTGTAGTGTCGGCCAGCAGGAAATCGTTCTCCGGATAGGTGAAATCGGCAATGCGCACGCGATGATAGGAGTCCAGGCGTCCGTGGTTGGCAATGTCGAAGAAGAGGAAACTGGGACAGTTTCTCCGTTCTTCCACGACCATCGACCGGCACGAAACCAGCATGCACGCGAGGAGTACCAGTGGATAAAAACGTTTCATCAGAGTTCGTATAAAAGGGTTTCGGTGCCACCCCATTCGCCAATGGTGATGCTGGCGTTCACTTTTCCGTATTCCATGTCGGGGAACGGGGGAGGAACGGGGCTTCCTTCGCTGGTGAGGGTGATTTTGCTAATGTCGTAGATATGGTTGCCTTCGATGGTTTTGCCGCTTCCGTACACCGGGATGTTGAAACTGTAATAGCTGTCCCGGCCTTCGCGTCCGTCCGCCGTCGCGCCGATATACGTGTGCAGGATGAGCCGCGTCATGCGGGCGCCGGGCGATTCATCATCCGACTTGACGGAAGATACGTTGGGATAGACATAGAAGTGCTTGTCCACCGCCGTGCCCACCAGTGCGTCGGAAGTGCTTACATTCAGGGATAAACCGCTTTCCGTCAGGATCTTATTCGTGTTGTTGAGGAGCTGTTCATCGGCCGATGTCCCCAGTTTGCGGAAGTTGTACCAGGCGGCGCTGCTGTTGAGTTCACTCGCGCTCAGGGGCGTTCCGTCCAGACGGACGCTGGCGGGTGCATTGATCACATAAGCCTCCAGGAGCGTAAGCGTGGCACCTTCCAGCGAGGTCCCCCTGAAATCGGCGGCCACGGTATGCAGGGAAATGCGGGCGCACAGGCGGCTGACGCTGAGGTCCACCGGGGTGATGCTTCCCACGTTTCCGCTGCCTGAGGCATTGTATTGCTGCACATTGGCCAAGGCCTGGCCGCACATCACCAGGTTATCGGCACGGTTTTCCGTCAGGTACGATACCTTCTCCATCAGCGTTTTCTCCGTGCGGACATCGTACAGGCGAGGGGCGTTTACGACCGCCCAGATGCTTTTATCGCCGGTGAGGGTATTCAAGGTGGTAGTGGTGCTCCCGCTCACATACTTGTCGGTTTCCAGCGGATTGCCGGCGGGTTCGCTGCCGTTTTTCCTGAACACGAATACCTGCAGGTTGTTCACTTTGCGTTCGTTGTTGTTCTGCAGGGCGTTCCCGTCCACTTTGGTGAGCATCCCGGGAGCATCCGGCGGGGTAACCTGGACTTGTACCAGGCCCGTCTCAGGCGCGGCCTGGGGTTGGGGGAGTTCCTCCACCTGCCGGCTGCAGGCGACCACTCCCAGAGTGGCCAGAGCCACCCAGACATAGATATAACTGCTTTTTTTCATATTGTTTAAATGGTTTATTCGTCTTTGTTGAGGCCATAGCGCTGGATGAGGACGTAGATTTCGGGATCCAGATTTCCACGGAAAACATAGCTGTGGTCTTGTTTACAGGCATCCAGATAACACTGGACCGCATTCTGGTCGTCCTGGTTGCGGGCATACACGATGGCGAGCATGTAATTCACCGGCGCCGTCCGTTCCAGACCTTGCAGGATGGCTATGGCCGAGGCGTTGTAATCCAGCGACACATAGGCGATGGCGGTATTGTAGTCTTTGTAATCCTTCAGATAGGTGAGGGCCAGTTTGTAGTCGCGGTCTTTGAGCGCGGCGACGCCCTTCATGTACGTAGTGTCCAGTTCCGTCGTCTGCACCGTCTCTTGGATAAGGCCCCTCCGGTGGAGGAAAAAGTCGAAGCGGACGGTGCGCAGGCGAGGGTAGAGGACCTCCCGCAAACGGGGGTAGAAAGCGCGCTGGGATAGTTCCTTTTCCCGCTGGTCCAAGTCGTTGATTTGTAAGCATTTGACATAGGCCATCTTCTGCGATGCGGTAAGTACGGAATCGCTGTCTACCAGATACGATAACAGGTCCCAGTTTTCACCCGCCGAGCGTGAACTGAAGGCAATGGCGGGGAAGTCCGCTTTCCGGGCTTTCGCGCGCCCCATCGTCTCCTTTCCATCATCCCCGACAGTCAGGGTAAAACTGTTCCGGGCCTCCAGGTCCAGCGCCCGCTGCACCGAGTCGCGGTAGGAACGGATGAAGCGGTCGAAGTACGCAGCCACGGAGCCTGCCCGCTGTTTAGCCAGGGCATCGTTGGCCGCCTGCGTCCCTTCCGGGGAGGCCGAAGTCGCAATCACGATGGAATCCAGCTCGAAAGTCGCGTTGGAAAGCAGCTGGACGATGTTCTCACGAATCCGCGCCAGCTCGTCCCGGTTGTTCCCCAAAGAAGGTTCCACCTCGGACTTCCCGCTCCGGAAATCCACGTAACAGGCCGTATTGGCCGCCGCACGCCGTTCGATGGTGCGGGTCAGGTAGCGTTCGGTCCCATCCGTGAACGAGGACAAGGAACTGATGTAGAAGGTGAGCGGTTGTGAGCGGGCCATGGAATAGAGCCGCTGGTCGCTCTCGAAAATCTCCCCCGACAGCACCACGTCCACTTTCCGCAGCTTGGGCCGCGTGGTAATTCGCTGCGTGTAATGGTACACGAAATCCCCGTCGGCGTTCTGCAAAACGGTATCCAGCCGGATTCCTTCCGTGACGATAGGAACCTTCACATACCGCGCGAACATGGCATCCTGGCGGCTTTTCCGCCGCTCATTCAGGCTTTTCCCAAACTGGTTGGTATAATGGTCGATGGCGGCTCGCTCCGTGACGCCGTACAGCGAACGGAAGGCATCGTCCGAGACAAAGCTGGAATCGGCCTTGAGGGCATACAGCTCGGGGATGTTGCGGCGGATGAAGATTTCCAGGTTGCGGTAGTCCAGGAAGCGGGTGCTGTCCGTGATGATGCTCCTCAGGAATTTCTCGTACTGCTGGTAGCCGCGCAGCTGCTGCCGGCGGTACTGGCTGCCCGTGATGAGCACGGGTTCCAAGGCGAGAGAATCTTCCAGAATGTACATCTCCGGGTAAAAACGGAGCTGCCAGCGGGTGTCCTGCATCAGTGCCGGGACGATAATTTCAAAACGAAGGTCGATCCGGCCGTTCCTTTCGGCCACGTTCCGGAACCGGGCGGTAATCACCGCCGCATCCAGCACGTCTGTAGCCACCATTTCGCCTGAGGCCTCGTCCTTGACGGCCTTCATGATGAGCACCGTGTTGCCGCTGTCGTCCTTCACCGTAAGGGTGTCCCGACGGGCCACCGCGATGACCTTGCGTTCCTCCTCGATTTCGTTCCGGGACAAGGCGAGCGTAGCCGCCAGTTCCTGCTGACGGATCTGCCCGAGCTTCCTTGTAGGCCCACAACCCAGGAGGAACGCCAGGAGCATCGCCACGGAGGCGCTCCAAATGATTGTTCTACGCGTAACCATATCAGAAAATCAATTGGACCGCCACCCGTGCATCGGGAAGCACAAACACTTTTCCGCCTTGCTCCAGGGTAACTCCGCAGCTTGGACAGGAATAGACGGTATACTTCTTCCATCCACCCCAGGCTCCCACGCCCATGTCCAGGTTCCAATGCTCCGACAACATCACGGAATAACCGCCCCACAGGCGTGCTCCATACGCATCTCCTTCTTCCGTTTCCCGTTTGATGATGCCGCCCGCATTGTAAACCATGTACCGGGCGTCCATTCCGGCCCACCAGCCGGAGTACACGTGCCAGGGCCACCAGCGTGCACCGCCCCAGACCGAGAGCTGCCGCAGTTGCAGCTGCTTGTCCGGGTTATCCTTGCGGTAGGTCCAGGGGTTGAGCGCCGCGCCTGCGTGCAGGGAGACATTCTTGCTCACTGCCACGGAAGCGTCTGCGTTCACGGTCCCCAGGGCCAGCCATCCCATGCCATCCGTTCCCACGGTGAAGCGCTGGGCGGCCGCCGACACGGCTGTGCCTACAAGGAGCAAGGCGGCCAAAAGTGTTTTCCCGACGGTTCTCATCGTTACCAGTCTCTTTGAACCTGCATCGGATCCTCGCCCTTGGGAATGAGCGCCACCTTCCGGGCAATGACTTCGGTGGCGGTCCGTTCCTCTCCGGACTGGCTGATATACTTACGCATACGCAGGCGTCCCATCACCTCAATCCATACGCCCCGCTGGATGCCGTAAAAATCGTCCATGCCCTCTTTCTCCATCCCGTCTCTTCCGCTCCAGGCCGATACATTGAACCAGGTGGTCTCAGGGGAGGGATTCCCTTCCTTGTCGAAGGCGCCGTATTCCGTAACGACTGAGAAATTGCACACGCGGCTGTTATTGGAGAAGCTGGTGATTTCCGCCCTTCCCACTACGCCGCGAATGTGTATCTTATTTAAAAATTCCATGACTCTTTAGTTAATCACGTTTGACTTGCGGGCCGGCCTGGCGGTGCGCGCTTGTCCGCTCCGGTCCGGTTGCAAAGTAAAAGGGGCTCAGGCGGATTCGTTCCGCCCAAACCCCTCTGAGGTGCAGATTTTCACGTTTTTTACGATTATTTGCGCTTTCTACCGACGATTCGTAAGAAAAATCGACCCTCGTAAAAATCTTTCTTATGAACGCGGTTTTTTGTTGTTCCAGCGAAACGTGAATTTTTCCGGAAATCTTTTTTACGATGCTTGGAAATGTGGAAAGCGCTGTGCATTTTTGCCCCAAATGATTGCGCTATGGCCTATAAGATTGAAGACATGGAACATCCGGTTTGCTGCCTGGCTTGCGGCAAGGCCATCCCCAGCGGCCGGCCGGACAAGAAGTTTTGCAGCGCAGCCTGCAAGAACCGCTGGCACAACCGAAAGAAGTATCAGCACAGGGGAGTGGTGGAACAGCGCGTCCTGCGCATCCTGGAGCGCAACCACAGCATACTGGACAAGTTGGAACGGCTGGGTGTCCGTTCCGTGGACCGCCTTACGCTGGTGGGGCTGGGCTACAACCTGGAGTATGTAACCTCGTACCGGAAATCGGGCATCCATCACCAGTATGCCTGCTTCGACATCCACTACGAGCAAACGCCCACGCGCATCAAAAAAATCGTCCGCACCACCATGAAAAGCAGTGCGGACGACCTAATTGTTTGAGAAGCCGTTATTTAGCGGCCTTGGCGGCTTTCTTCTGCGGGTCCTTGAACAGAATCCAGAACAGGACGCCTACCACGAAGGCGTAACCGGCGAAAATGTACCAGGCGTTGGGCCAGTTGGCCGGCGTATTGAATACGTCGCAGGCATCTACCACAGCACCGGCGGCCAGCGTACCGATGGTGGCACCGAAACCGTTGGTCATCATCATGAACAGGCCCTGGGCGCTGGAACGGATGTCCTCTGCGGCATTCTGCTCCACATACAGGGAACCGGAGATGTTGAAGAAGTCGAAGGCGAAGCCATACACGATGCAGCTGAGGACGAATAGCAGCACGCCCGGCATGGCGGGGTTGCCCAGTCCGAAGAAGCCGAAGCGGAACACCCATGCGAACATGGCGATGAGCATCACGTTCTTGATGCCGAATTTCTTCATGGCAAACGGAATGAACAGGATGCAAAGGGTTTCCGAAGCCTGCGAGATGGCGATAAGGGCGTTGGAATTCTTAACGGCGAAGGTGTTGGCCAGTGCAGGGTCTGCGGCGAAGGAGCCCAGGAAGGTGTTGGCATAGCCGTTGGTGATTTGCAGCGAGGCGCCCAGCAGCATCGAGAAGATGAAGAAGATGGCGAACTGCGTATCCTTGAACAGGCTGAAAGCCTTGAGACCGAAAGCATCGGCCAGGGACTCGTTCTTTTTGGTTTTGTCGATGGGGCAGGCCGGCATGGTGAGCGCGTAACCGCACAGAATCAGGGACAGGACGCCCGAGGAGATGAGCTGGGTGTAGCTGTCCTGCATGGCCACGCCGCCGATGTGCAGGAAGTTGGTGAGCAGCATGCTGCAGATGAAACCTACGGTGCCGAATACACGGATGGGCGGGAATTCCTTCACGGGATCCATTCCTTCCTTGGCCATGGCGTTATAGGACACGGAGTTGACCAGGGCGATGGTGGGCATGAAGAAGGCGACGCTGAGGCTGTACAGGATGAACAGGGGAGCAAACTGCACCTGGTCTCCGGAAATCATGCAGTATACGCCGGCTCCGGCCATGAACAGGCCGGCAAATCCGTGACACATGGAAAGCACCTTTTGGGCTTCCATCTTTTTGTCTGCCACGATGCCCATGAGGGTGGGCATGAAGATGGACACGATGCCCTGCATGGCAAAGAACCACTTGATCTGTGAGCCCAGGCCGATGTTGCCCAGATAGCGGCCGAGGGAGGTGAGGTACGCACCCCAGACGGCGAACTCCAGGAACAGCATCACGATGAGCTTGAAGGTAACGGGTTTAATCTTCATAGTATAAAGTGTTATTATTCGTCCAAAGGTTTTCAATCATACAAAAATACAAATATTTTCCGTATTTTTGCAGTATAAAAAAGAATTGATGTTCAAATTCCAACGCATAGCCACCGATCCGGCCTCCAGTGCCCGTGCAGGAGTCATCTCCACCGACCACGGGGAAATCCAGACCCCCATCTTCATGCCGGTGGGCACGGTAGGTTCCGTTAAAGGCGTGTATCACAGAGACTTGGCGCAAGATATCAAGGCCCAGATCATCCTGGGCAATACCTATCATCTGTATCTGCGTCCGGGCCTGGATACGTTGTACAAAGCCGGTGGTCTGCACAAGTTCGAGCATTGGGACGGCCCCATCCTCACGGACAGCGGCGGTTTCCAGGTGTTTTCCCTGGCGCCCATCCGCAAACTCACGGAGGAGGGCTGCAAATTTTCCTCCCACATAGACGGCAGCAAGCACATCTTCACGCCGGAAAACAACGTAGATACCCAGCGCATCATCGGGGCCGATATCATCATGGCCCTGGACGAATGCTGCCCGGGAGACGCGGACCAGCGCTATGCCGCCAAGTCCCTCAAACTTACGCAGGGCTGGCTGGAGCGCTTCGCCCGCCATTTCGACGAGACGGATCCGCTGTACGGCTATCAGCAGGTGATGTTCCCCATCATCCAGGGCTGCGTGTATCCGGAACTCCGCCGCCAGGCGGTGGAGCACGCCCTCAAACTGGACAATGCCAACCGCGGCGGCTATGCCGTAGGCGGCCTGGCGGTAGGGGAGCCCACCGAGAAAATGTACGAGATGCTGGAGGTGACCTGCCCGCTGCTGCCGCAGGACAAGCCCCGCTACCTGATGGGCGTGGGTACGCCCGCCAACATCCTGGAAGGCATCGCCCGCGGCATCGACATGTTCGACTGTGTAATGCCCACCCGCAACGGCCGCAACGGCATGCTCTTCACCTGGGACGGCATCATGAACATGCGCAACGCCAAGTGGACGGACGATTTCACCCCGCTGGACCCGCAGGGCACTTCGTTCGTAGACAGTTATTATACCAGGGCCTATATCCACCACCTGTTCATCGCCAAGGAAATGTTCGCCGCCATGGTGGCCACCGAGCACAATCTGGCATTCTATTTGGACTTGGTGCGCGTGGCCCGCGAGCACATCGTCCAGGGAGATTTCCTCGCCTGGAAAAACGCCACGGTGCCTAAACTCATGCAGCGCCTATGAGATTCCAAGGGCTCCAAAAACTGGACTGGTACATTATCCGGAAGTTCCTGGTGACGTTCTTCGTCTCCATCGCCTTCCTGTCCCTGATTATCGTCATTTTCGACATCAGCGAAAAGATTGAGGATTTTGTGCGGAAGGAAGCCCCGCTCAGGGAGATTGTCTTCGACTATTACGTCAACTTCGTCCCGTTCTTCGTGAACCAGTATTCGCCGATGTTCGTATTCCTCACGGTGATTTTCTTCACGTCCAAGATGACGCAGGACTCGGAGGTGGTGGCCATGCTTTCCAGCGGAATTAGTTACCATCGGCTCATGGTGCCCTATCTGGTGTCGGCGGCCCTCATCGCCCTGCTGTCCCTTACGCTGAGCCTGTGGATTCTGCCCCATGCCAACGCCACGCGGGTGCAGTTCGAGCAAAAGTACAATCCATGGCGAAAGGTGAAGATGGGGCACGACATGCACTACAAGCTGGAAGACGACCATTTTGTCTATATCGAAAGTTTCAGCGCCTATAACAATACGGCGTACAATTTCACCCTGGAGGACCTTTCCACCGGCCGTCTCACTTCCAAACTGACGGCGGAAAGCGCCCAGTACGACACCGTCACGGGCATATGGAAACTCCGCAACTGGTTCATCCGTGACTATGACGAAGGCATGGGGGACCACATCCGTTCCGGCCGCCAGCTGGATACGGTCCTCAGCCTTACCAGGGACGATTTCTTCCGCAACCGCTACACCATCCAGGAACTGAACAAGCGGGAACTTGACCAGCTGATCGACACACAGAAAATGCGCGGAGACGCTTCCGTGAACATGTCGCTTATCGAGAAGAACAACCGTTATTCGCTGCCGTTCAGCGCCCTTATCCTCACCATAATCGGCGTGGCGCTGTGTACCAAGAAAAAACGTGGCGGCATGGGCTGGAACCTGGCTGCCGGCACGGCGCTGGGCTTCTCCTACATCCTGTTTATGCAGTTCAGCGAAATGTTCGTGATTACCGATACGTTGCCGGCCAGCATTGCCATCTGGCTGCCCAACTACCTGTATACCATTATCGCCATCGTCCTGTATATCAAAGCTCCCAAATAATGAAGGTACAAATTGTCAACCGTTCGCCTTATCCCTGCCCGGCCTATGCCACGGAGCAGAGTGCGGGCATGGACCTCAAAGCCAACCTGAAAGAGCCGGTGGTGCTGCAGCCGCTGCAGCGCACGCTGGTCCCCACAGGCCTGTTTATCGCCTTGCCCAAGGGCTATGAGGCGCAGGTACGCCCGCGTAGCGGCCTGGCCATCAAGCACGGCATCACCGTCCTCAACACCCCGGGTACGGTGGATGCGGATTACCGTGGGGAAGTATGCGTCATCCTGGTGAACCTGAGCCAGGAACCCTTCGAGATTGTACCGGGGGAACGCATCGCCCAAATGGTGATAGCCCGCCACGAGCAGGTGGAATGGGAGCAGGTGGAAGTTTTGGACGAAACCCAGCGCGGAGCCGGTGGCTTCGGCAGTACGGGGAAATAGTTATAAGAATATGGAAATCAGTAAGTTATACGATATCTTCCTGCACAGCGCAGGCGTGAATACAGACACCCGTACCATCCGGGAAAACCAACTCTTCGTGGCCCTGAAAGGGGAGAACTTCGACGGTAACGCTTTTGCGTTGCAGGCCCTGGAGCAAGGTGCCTGCTGTGCCGTGGTCAACGACACGGTGGAGGCCGATGACCCGCGCCTCTTCAAAGTGCCCGACACGCTGGCTGCGCTGCAGGCGCTGGGCGCTTACCATCGGCAACAGCTGGACATCCCGGTGATCGGCCTTACCGGAACCAACGGAAAAACCACCACCAAGGAGCTCATCCGCAGCGTCCTGGCGGCCAAATACCGCGTGGTGGCCACAGAAGGCAACCTGAACAACGACATCGGCGTTCCGCTGAGCGTCCTCAAGATTGGGGAAGACGCCCAGATTGCCATTATCGAAATGGGCGCCAGCCATCCGGAGGACCTGAAGCCGCTGCTCGCCGTTTCCCAGCCCACGCACGGCCTTATCACCAATGTGGGCAAGGCGCATCTGGAGGGTTTCGGCAGCTACGAAGGCGTCAAGCACGCCAAGGGCCTGCTGTACGATTACCTGAAAGCGCACGACGGCATTGCCTTCGCCAACGGGGACGATGCAGTCCTGCAGGAGATGTTGTGGGAGCGGGAACTCAGTTGCATCGCTTACGGCATGAAGGACGTAAAAGTGCTGCCTTCTTCGCCTGCGCATCCTTTCCTGAGGATGGAATTCCCGGACTGCCTGCTGGAGACTCATCTGGTGGGCGCGTACAACGCTGCCAATATCCTGGCCGCCCTCAAGATCGGCTGGTTCTTTGGCGTTCCGCGCAAGGATGCCATCGAAGCCATCGCTTCATACGTTCCTTCCAATAACCGCTCGCAACTGGTTAAAACAGAGAAAAATACGCTTATTGTCGATGCCTACAACGCCAACCCGTCTTCCATGGCTGTGGCGCTGGATAACCTGGCCCTTGTAGAAGGCCGCAAAGTGGCCCTGCTGGGTGCCATGCGCGAGCTGGGCGCCGAGTCCGAAGAGGAGCACCGCAAGGTGGTAGCGCGCCTCAAAGGCACGGAAGCGTATCTGGTAGGAGAGGAGTTCATCCAGGCCGCCGCCGGTTCCGGCATCCAGGCGTTTGCCACGTCGGATGAACTGGCGGCCTATCTGCAGGCCCACCCGTTACAGGACTGTGTGGTGCTGGTAAAAGGCTCCCGCAGTACGCGGATGGAGAAGGTTATAGCTTCGCTTTAACGATGATGTAATGTGCCAGGAAGGCGAGGGCCGAGCCTATCGCCGTCCCGTAGCATGCCCCCACGACGATGTCGCCCAGGAAATGGGCGCCCATCACTATGCGGCTGCCGGCCACCAGCGTGGACCAGATAAAGATGCCAATCCCGTATGCTCGGTACTTTTTGTCCGGATCATTGAGCCGGAAACCCAGGTAGGTGCAGCTGGCCAGGCCGAAGGTATTGGCCGCATGCCCGCTGAAAAAGCCGAACAAATGGCCGACGAGGCCGTAGGGGAGCCGCAATCCGTTGGCAATCATCCAGGAATTGTAGCAGGGGCGCAGCCGTTCCACACCTGCCTTGACAGCGTTGCAGCTTTGGTCCACAAACACTACCATGCAAATGGCGGACAGCACCACCACCAGGCCCTTTTTCCAGCCCAGTTCCTTAATCAGGAAAACAATCAGGATGAGATAGGCCGGATACCAGAATTTGATATCCGACAGCATGAGCCAGAAGGGGTCCCAGGTGGTATTCCCCAGGTTGTTCAGCCACAGGGTGGCCTGCTGGTCCCATTGTATGAGTTGGTCCAGGGTCACGGATTCAGGGCTTTCCAGAGCAGTTCTTTCAGCTCGTTCAGGCCGGTTTGGGCAACGGACGAGATAAATACGTGGGGCAGGTCCGCCGGCAGTTTCTTTTCAATCTTTGCCCGCTGTTTCTCGTCGATGAGGTCCGTTTTGGTAACGGCCAGCACGCGGTCTTTTACCAGCAGTTCCGGATTGTATTCCTCCAGTTCTTTCAGCAGGATCTTGTAGCCTTTGGTGACATCCGGCTCGTCCGCCGCCACCATGAACAGCAGCACGGAGTTGCGCTCGATATGGCGCAGGAAGCGCATGCCGATGCCTTTTCCCTCGTGCGCGCCCTCGATGATGCCGGGAATGTCCGCCATCACGAAGGAACGGTCGTCGAAGTAGCGCACAATTCCCAGGTTGGGCTCCAGCGTCGTAAACGCGTAATTGGCGATTTTGGGTTTGGCCGATGTGATGGCGGCCAGCAGGGTGCTCTTGCCGGCGTTGGGGAAGCCCACCAGGCCTACATCAGCAAGGACTTTGAGCTCCAGGATGAACCAGCCTTCCTGGCCTTCCTCGCCGGGCTGGGCGTAACGCGGCGTCTGGTTGGTGGGACTCTTGAAGTGGTCGTTGCCCCAGCCGCCCTTGCCGCCCTGGCACAGGATGTACTCCTGATCCTTCTCTACCAGCTCGGTGATGACTTCTTCGGTTTCGGCGTCTTTAACCACCACGCCCTGCGGGACTTCCAGGATGATATCGGCCCCGTTTTTACCCCGTTTGAGGGCTTCTGCGCCGTTGCCGCCGTTGTCGGCCCGCACCACCTTGCGGTAGCGCAGATGGATGAGGGTCCACAGCTGCGGATTCACCTTGAGGATGATGTGGCCGCCACGGCCGCCGTCGCCGCCGTCCGGTCCGCCCTTGGGTACATATTTGGCCCGGTGAAGGTGGGCGCTGCCGGCTCCTCCGTGCCCGCTGGCACAGAAAATCCGGACATAGTCGATAAAGTTGCTTTCTGCCATAATTGTTGCAAAGATAACGTTCTTTTTTGTCGAAAAAAAGTTTTATCTTTGTATGTATAGATAAACGGATGTAGTTATGCACGCGCCAGATTTTCCTGTCTCAGTTCCCGCCATGATCGGCTGGGCTATCTGTCTCATCATCGTCAGTTGCCTGTTTATCACCTTGTTGGTGCATATGCTCCGGAAAGGAAAGCGCTGGACGCTCATGTCCGTTTTTACCTTCATCCTGGTGGCGGGCACCATCATCCACGTCATCATGTTGGCGCGTTCGTCCCATACCGTAACGGACGGCAACTGGATCCAGCTGGTGCTCATTTCATCGCTGGCCTCGCTGGAGATGTTCATCGGCCACACCGTTGTCTTTGACGATATCATCGCTGCCGTGGTGTTCCGTGAGCCGCTCCTGCTGCTATCGTACATTACGGTATTCGTCCTGGCCATCCTGTTCACCATCTCGCTGTTTTTCCTCATCGCCCCGCGTGGGTTCAAGGATGCCATCCGTCTTCGGATGCAAGGATTCATGTCATCTCGCGGGCAACGGAAGCTACATATTTTTCTGGGCGATACCGCCAGCGCGCGCATTCTTGCCCGGAGCATCCGGGAAAACGCCCCGGAGGACGAACTCCTGTTTATCCATTTTCCGGATCCGTCGGAAAAAGTGGGCGGGGAACTCTCCATCGGAGAGGTGCTGCATGCCATGTTCTCCCGTCGCACGGAACGCAACCTGGCGGACATCCTGGGCTACGACCACTTCATGTTCATCCGCGGCCAGTTGCCAGCCCCTTCCTGTGAGAGCAGCCTGGCAGAGGCTATCGGCATGCCTTATTTGGACAAACTGCTGCAGCGAGACAACTCCTGCGTATATATCCTTTCGGACAATGAGGACCACAACTTCCGTTTCCTGCAGCTGCTGGTGACCCAGGCTACCCTCAAAGCCAAGGTGTTCTGTTACAATCAGGATATCAACAATTACACGGCCCTGTATGCCAACGTGCATCCCCGTATCCGCCTCCTGAACAAGCAGGAACTCGTCTTTACGCAAGTAAAGCGGCAGGAACCGTCCCTGATGCCCATCAATGTGGCTTCCCTGGTAAGGGATGCGGACGGAAATTCCCTGGGCTATGTATCGGAGGGGTTCAACGCCCTCATCGTGGGCTTTGGCGCCACCGGCCAGGAGGCCCTGCGCTTCATCCATGAATTCGGCTCTTTCGTGGGGCAGGATTTAACGCCCATGCAAAACAATTATTGGGTTTCGGACCCGCAGATAGAGCATCTTAAGGGCGAATTCCTGAGCCGTACGCCGGCCTTCCGCTACGACGCCAACGTTACCTGGAGCACGCATGCTTCTGGTTCGGAGCGCTTCTGGTTGGATTTCTCCATGCTGCTGCCCACCCTCAATTACGTGGTTATTTCTGTCGATGACGGCCATCGCAACGTGGAACTCGCCGTGCGCATGCTACAGGATGCCGCGCGCTTCGGAAAGGACCTTTCCCGCCTGAAAATCCTGGTAAGGGCCTCGGTGGAGGATTCGCAGCTTCCCGGCATGATCCAATACTATAACCGCTGTTTCTGTCCGGAAGGCGTTTCGGTCATCCATCCCTTCGGCATTCCCGGCAAGGTGTGGAACCTGGACGTGGTAACCGGACACGGGATCAAGGCCGAAGCCATCCAGTACCGCGAAGTCGCCGGGCGGATAACGGGCGTTCAGCCGGAAAGCTGGGAAGCCCGCAGCGAGCGCATCCGTTCCCAGGCGGGGATTGCCCTGGCCAACCAGCGGGAACTGCACCGCCGCCAGCTTATCGACATAGACGCCTGCCTGTATTCCCGTACCCTGTATGCCCTTTCCGGCGGCCGCATTCCGGAGGAGAACGACCCCATGCTTCCCGTCCTGGCCGCCTCCATGCAGCAGTACTGGGTAAATGCCCTGGCTGTGCAGGGCTATATCCTGGGTATGGAAGCCGACGAACTCAATCGTAGGCTGCCCGGCATGCTGTCCTATACGGACCTGTCTCCGGAAGAGCAGGCCAATGTCCGCGTGGCCACCCGCATTGCGTTAACCTTTGCCGCGGAGGAATTGGAGAAATGAACGTATTAGTCACGGATTTCAGCGGTACTTATGCGGCCCAGGGTTTCCTGCCCTGGCTGCAGGAGCAGGCTGGGGAAGGGCTCGTCTACAGGGACTTCACCCGGTTGGAGGGTACCTGCTGTTACTGTGACGCGCAGAAGGAAATAGACGCGGCGTTACCGGCAGAGTTGCCGCAGCTGCGCTTTATCGACAGTGGAGACTACCACTATATGAGCCACCTGCTGGCCCTTCGGGAAACGGAACCTTTCCACCTGGTTCTGCTGGATAACCATCCGGACAACCAGGAACCTGCTTTTGGCGGTGTGCTCAGCTGTGGCAGCTGGGTAAAGGCCATGCAGGAGGAGAATCCGCAACTGCGGAGCGTGGTCACCATCGGCCCGGAAGGCTGCCCGGAAACCCTGCCGGAAGGCTGGCTGGAGCAAAGGAGGGGAGAACGGCTGTATGTGTCGCTGGACAAGGATATCATGGACCGCAACTGGGCCCGTACGGATTGGTCCCAGGGCACCCATACGCTGGAGCAGGTGAAAGAGTTGCTCACGCGCATCCTGGATACCGCCACGGTGGTGGCTGTGGATATTTGCGGGGAGATAGCTTCGTCCAAGGGCGGCAGCCCGGAAGACCTCCGCATCAACTGTGAAACCAACAAAGCAATTTATACACACATCATTAACCACTTATAAGTATGGAAGAACTCAAAACCTGTCTGTACGACGCTCACGTGGCACTGGGTGCCAAGATGAGCCCCTTTGCGGGCTACATGATGCCCATCCAGTACAGTTCCATCACCATAGAGCACAATGCCGTGCGGCAGCATGTGGGCATGTTCGACGTGTCCCACATGGGCGAAATCTTTGTGAAGGGTCCTCAGGCGGAGGCGTTTATCAACTACATTTTCACCAACGAAATCCGGGGCTATGAGCCCGGCAAGGTGCTGTATGGCATGATGTGCTACCCGGACGGCGGCACCGTGGACGATCTGCTGGTGTACCGCGAGTTCCTGGCGGACCATTTCCTGCTGGTGGTGAACGCCGCCAATATCGACAAGGATTTTGCCTGGATCCAGGAGCAGGCCAAGGCTTTCGACGTCAAGCTGGACAACGCTTCGCCCCGTATCGGCCAAATCGCCGTCCAGGGCCCTGAGGCGGAGAAAACCATCATGGAGGTACTGGGCTACAAGGAAGCGGCCGACCTGGCTTTCTACACCTTCTGCGACGTGGAGTACAACGGGGAACGCCTCATCCTGAGCCGCACCGGCTACACCGGAGAGGATGGCTTCGAACTGTATACCACCAACGAGAACACGGTGGAAATCTGGGACAAGCTGATCAAGGCGGGCGTACAGCCCTGCGGTCTGGGTTGCCGTGACACCCTGCGCTTCGAGGCCGGTCTGCCGCTGTACGGCGACGAACTCAGCCCGGAAATCAGCCCCGTAATGGCAGGCCTGGGTATGTTCTGCAAGTACGAGAAAGACTTTATCGGCAAGGAAGCCCTGCTGGACCAGAAGGCCGGTAACCTCGCCCGCAAGCTGGTGGGTATCGAGATTGAAGACAAAGCCATTCCGCGTGCGGGTTATCCCGTGTTAACCCCGGAAGGGGAGGAAGTGGGCATTGTCACCACCGGCTACCATTCCATTTCCCTGGACAAGAGCATCTGCTTTGCCCTGGTCAAGAAAGACTTTGCCGCCCTGGATACGCCCCTTTGCATCGGTATCCGCAAGAAAGTGTTCCCCGGCAAGGTGGTCAAAAAGAGATTTTATCAAACTAACTACAAAAAATAACAACAATTATGTCTAAGATTATCGAAGGCCTCAAGTATTCCGAGTCCCACGAGTGGGTAAAGGTAGAAGGTAACATTGCCTATATTGGCGTAACGGATTTCGCCCAGAAGGAAATGGGTGACATCACGTATGTGGACATGCCCGAAGAAGGGGACGATGTCATCGCCGGTGAAGAGTTCGGTGCCCTGGAGAGCGTAAAGGCCTCCTCCGAGCTCATCAGCCCGGTTTCCGGCACGGTGGTGCTGGTGAACGGCGAACTGGAAGACGCTCCCGAAAAGGTGAACGAGGACGCTTACGGCGCCTGGATTATCAAGGTGGAAATGTCCCTGCCTTCCGAGCTGGACGCCCTGATGGACGCCGCCGGTTACAAGGCTCATATCGGCGAATAAGATGGCTCAATTACCGTATTTGCCTCATACGCAAGCGGATATCCAGGCCATGCTGGATAAAATCGGCGTGAAAAAGCTGGACGATTTGTACAGCGACGTTCCCGCCGAGTTCCTGCATAAGGGGGCCTATGCCCTTCCGCCCGCCCTGAGCGAGCAGGAAATCCGCGACTATTTTGCCTCCCTGGAGGCCATGAATGCCAAACTGAAGGTGTTCGTGGGCGCCGGCGCGTACGACCATTACACGCCGTCGGTAATCCCGTACCTGTGTTCGCGTTCGGAATTCCTCACCGCCTACACGCCGTATCAGTGCGAAATCTCGCAGGGTACGCTGCGTTATATCTTTGAGTACCAGAGTCTCATCTGTATGCTCACGGGCCTGGACGTGTCCAATGCTTCCCTGTACGACGGCCCCACGGCTGCTGCGGAAGCCATGAAGATGGCCATCGCCTGCACCCGCAAGAAGACGCGCGTGCTACTGTCCAAGGGCCTCCTTCCTCAGGTGCGGGAGGTGGTGGAAACCTATGCCCGCTTCCATGGCGTAGAGATAGGTTATGTGCCCGTTGCAGACGGACAGACCAGCCTCGAAGCCCTGAAGGCGGAACTGGCCAAGGACGATGTGGCGGGCGTAATCGTCCCGTCCGTCAACCGTTACGGCATTGTGGAGGACCATACCGGTTTTGCCGATGCCATCCACGCCCAGAAAGCGCTCCTGATTGAATACTGCGACCCGTCCGCGCTGGCGGTGGTAAAGACGCCGGGCGAGTGGGATGCGGATATCGCCATTGGCGATGGGCAGCCGCTGGGCCTTCCGCTGTGCTATGGCGGCCCGTATGTGGGCTTCATGGCCGTGAAGAAGGACCATATGCGCAAGATGCCCGGCCGCATTGTGGGCCAGACGGTGGACAAAGAAGGCCGCCGCGTGTTCGTGCTCACCCTGCAGGCCCGCGAGCAGCATATCAAGCGCGAGAAAGCCACTTCCAACATTTGCTCCAACGAGAGCCTCATGGCCCTGTGGGTCACCATTTACCTGTCCCTGATGGGACCGGAAGGCCTCAAGGAAGTTAACAGGCTTTCCTGCGACGGCGCCCATTATCTCTATGGTGAGCTCCTGAAAACCGGCCAGTTCGAGGAAGTGTTCCCCGGCAAGCCGTTCCTGAAGGAATTCGTGCTCAAACCCAAGCAGCCCAAGCTGCAGGAGCGCCTGGAAAAGGCCGGCTTCTTTGCCGCTCTTCCCACGGAAGAGGGATATGTGAGTTTCTGCGTTACGGAAAAACGGACCAAGGCGGAAATCGACGCCCTGGTCAAAGCGGTTAAGGAGGGATAGGCCATGAAATACTACGACAAACTCATTTTCGAATGCTCCAAGGAGGGCCGTTGCGGCTATTCCTTGCCCAAGAATGCTTTCCCGGCAGCAGGGGAGTTGCCCCAGGCACTCCGCCGCCAGGCTCCGCTGGACCTGCCGCAGGTGAGCGAACCGGACGTGGTACGCCATTACACCAACCTTTCCCAGATGAACTTCGGCGTGGATACCGGCTTTTATCCGCTGGGCTCCTGCACCATGAAGTACAATCCCAAGATCAATGAGGAAATGGCAGCCCTGCAGGGTTTTGCCGGCCTGCATCCCCTGATGCCCGCCCGCCTCGTGGAAGGCGCCTGCAAGGTGTATGAGGAGATGGACAAGGCCCTCGCGGCCATCACCGGCATGTACAAATTCACCCTCGCCCCCTGCGCGGGTGCGCATGGTGAACTTACCGGCCTCATGCTCATGCGCCAGTACCACATCAATCGTGGAGACCTCAATCGTACCAAAGTGATTGTCCCGGACAGCGCCCATGGCACCAACCCTGCTTCTGCGGCCGTCTGTGGCCTGGAGGTGGTGGAGGTGAAGTCCCTGGAGAACGGCCGTATCGACGTGGAGGCCCTCAAGCCCCTGCTGGGTCCGGACATCGCCGGTATCATGATGACCAATCCCAATACGCTGGGCCTGTTCGAGACCGAAATCAAGACCATCGCGGCCCTGGTGCACGAGGCCGGCGGCCTGCTGTACTACGACGGCGCCAACATGAACCCGCTCATGGGTGTGGTGCGTCCCGGTGACATGGGCTTCGACATCATGCATCTGAACCTGCACAAGACCTTCTCCACGCCGCACGGCGGTGGCGGTCCGGGTTCCGGTCCCGTGGGTGTTGCCCAAAAGCTGGTGGACTGCCTGCCCAGTATCCGGGTATCGGCCTTCCATGGCAACTTCGGCGTCATTCTCCGGGCCTATGCCTACATCCTGTCCCTGGGCCAGGAGCACCTGCGCAAGGTAGGTGAGTACGCCGTCCTGAGTGCCAACTATATCAAGGAAAGCCTCAAGGACGTGTACAAACTGCCCATCGAAGGTGTCTGCAAGCACGAATTCGTGTTCGACGGCCTCATCAACGACGGCGCCCATGACGATGTTCCCGGCGCTACCACGCTGGATGTGGCCAAACGCCTGCTGGACTATGGCTTCCACGCGCCCACCATCTATTTCCCGCTGCTGTTCCACCAGGCGCTCATGATCGAGCCCACGGAAACGGAGAGCAAGGAAACCATCGACGCGTTCATTGAAGTGATGCGGAAGATTGCCGCCGAGGCCGCCCAGGACCCGAATATCCTGCACGAGGCCCCGCACAACACGCCTATCTCCCGTCCGGACGAAACCACGGCCGCCCGCAATCCTATTCTGAAATATCAGGAAAATTAGTATCTTTGCGGCCCCTATGAAAGAAAGGACGTTACATACCATATTGGACGGTTTCCAAAAGATGGAACTGCAGGACCTCGGGAGCATCCTGGGGAACGAGATGAGTTCCCGTCTGCGGAAATCCCAGCTGGTAGACCAGTTGCACACCTACCTGCGCGGCCAACCGCGCAGGTGGATGTCGCATCTGATGGAACGTGACGTCCGCCTGCTCAAGGAACTGGTGCACGCCGGTCCGGACAAAGTTCAGTATCAGGACTTTGCCGATTATCCTTCGCTCCTGGAGGCCGTGGGACTGGTGGAGTACGACGACTCCGACGAGCACTACCACAAGGTCTGGATCAGCCGCGAAATGTACGATATCGTGGCGCCGGAAGTGGACAAGGTGTTGCGCCTGGGAGAAAAGAGCGGCCAGTACGAAGTGGAGCGCGTGGGGCTGGGCTATCTGAACCTGTACGGCATCATCCCCACGGAACAGTTCGTGGATATGGTCATGGCCTGGTACGAGCATGCGTACGGGGCCGATTTCCGTTCGCTTACGCGTATCCTGCACCAGAGCCCGCTGGTAAAGATGTATCGCTATTCCGACAGTTTCGGGGACTATGTCTGCTCGCCCTGTGTAGACAATGTGGAGGAAATCTTCACGCTGCGCAAGCAACTGAAACAGAAGTCGTTCAAGGCGTTCGATTTTCGGGATGCGTTCGATGCCGGTGCCGGCGCGCCTTATTTTACCGTGGGGCTCAAGACACCGGAAGGCATGCGGCTGGAACAAATGTACCGCCGGGTGGGATATGAGGGCTTCGACCTCGTAAAGGCCGAGCACGACACCTGGCTGGAGGCACAGTATACCGAGCAGCAGAACGATGCCCTGTTTTCGCCGCTGATGGACAGTCCGCTTTGCCATGAGCTGGACGACAGCAGCTGGCTGGAATGCTGCCGCATTGTGCGCGCCTATGCCGATTCTGTCCCCAAGTGGGTTTTATGCGGCCGCAGTGCCGAGGAAACCGGCAAATGCCAGGCCGACTGGGAAGCCTGGAAAACGGTTCCTGAAACCAAGAAACAGATCGCCGAAGAGTATCCGCAGTGGACCATGCCGGAGCCCACGGTGACGGATGGTTATGCCATCGACCTGGATGCCGACGGCTACCTGCCCATGGGCTTTGCCATTCCGCATGTGGCGCCCGATGACCCTTGTCCTTGCGGCAGCGGTCTCCGTTATTGCCGTTGTCACGGAAAATACCTGTCCTGATGGAGGAACTCATCCTCAAACCCGTAGCACATTACCGGGGCCCTTTCGGCTCCAAGTTCGGCATACCCCGCCAAAGCTCCCTCAGCGAGCATATCCATGGCCGTATCGTCTTTGAGAAGGCCTATCAGGTTCCCGAGGCACTCCGCGGGCTGGAGGGATTCAGCCGCATCTGGCTGGTGTGGGGTTTCAATGCCAACAAGCCGGCCAAAGGGGAGTGGCAGCCTACCGTGCGTCCGCCGAGGCTGGGCGGCAACGCTGCCATGGGCGTCTGGGCTACACGCTCGCCTTATCGACCCAATCCGCTGGGCCTGTCCTGTGTGGAGTTGGAGGGCATCGAGAAAGGGGAGTTGCTGGTCCGCGGCGCCGACCTCATGGACGGCACACCTATTTATGATATTAAGCCTTATATCGCCTATGCCGACAGTTATCCGGATGCGCGCTGCGGATTTGCCGCAGAAGCCCCTGAACGCCGTTTGCAGGTGGTAATTCCGGAGGAACTTCCTTTCTCCGAAGAACAACGGCTGGCATTGACGGAAATCCTGGCCCTGGACCCGCGTCCGGCCTATCAGGACCAGCCGGAAAAAGAATACGCCATGCCCTTTGACGGCGCCGACGTGCGCTTTACAGTAAAGGATGGCGTATTAACGGTGACCGGCTATTTGCCGTTCCGGTATTGAGACGGGGTAATGCCCGTCCTTTTTTTGAAAAAGCGCGAGAAATACGACTGGTCGTCCAGCCCCACGCGGGAAGCCACTTCCACGATGGGGACGGAAGGGTCTTTCAGCAGTTGCTTGGCCATGTTCAGGCGGGCAATTTCTATCCAGTCGATGGCTGTACGGCGCGTATGCTGCTTTACGGTTTTGTTCAGGTAGTTTGGTGTAACGCTCAGCATATCAGCGTATTCCGATACGGATAGCGGCGGTTTTTCACGGTCGAAGACCAGTTGAAGGAACTTCTCCGGAACGGCCGCCATGCTGCCCTTGAGACGCAGCTGCCCCAGGATCAGGTCCATGCCGCTTTGCATGAACGCTTTGTCGCGGTCCTCGTAAGCTATGATCATGCGCTGCATGAGTGCGCCGATGAAGACGGCATCATCGAACCAGAAACTTTGTACAATGGGGGTGTCGGAACGCAGGACCGGATAAGAGGCGTCTTTCAGGAAATCCAGGGTGAAATAGCCAAAGACTCCTTTGCAGTCCTTGAAGTGACGGATCAGAATGGGGTGATTTTCCGGAACCAGAATCATCTGCCCCGCGCTCACCAGCACGTTTTGGCCATCCACATCTACCAGGACTTCTCCTTCCGTGAGGTAAGAGAAGGCATATACGGCCACTTTGAAGGGATGCAAGAGGTAACCGTCTGTGTTGTACGCGGAGTCCAGGGCTTGGATGTGGAAGTTTCTCATAATGGTTAGAATTCTACGTCGATACCGACATTGACGGCAAAGTTTTTCCGGGCTTCCTCCCTGTGAGTCAGGCGCCAGAAGAAATCGACCCGTAAAATGCGTAAGATATTGGAAATGCCCACACCTACCTCCACATAGGGTATTTCCAGCGTTTTGCTGCTGGCGGGGAGATAGAAGGGGGCGTGACCCGTGGGGGAGTCGTTGTTGGCATCCGAGAGGGTGCCCCAGGCCATTTTAACGGTGGCTACTTCCCGCAGGTCCAGTTTTTTCACCCAGGGAATCTTGCCCAGGAAGAACCCGTTGAAATTGTGCTCGTAGAAGGCGGTGAGCCAACGGTCCGACAGGAATTCGTAGTAGTCCATGCAGGCGTAGGCGCCGCGGTCCAGGAAGAAGGTCTGGTTGCCTTCGTGCAGCTTGAGCATGGGATAGGGGACACTGCCCCAAATAGCGCCTCCTTCCACCTCCAGGCGTCCAAAACCGACGGCGGTGGAAGGTACTTTCCACGAGATGTTGGCCGTGGCTTTGAGGAAGGAAAAATCGTCCTTGGTGAGGCCCTTGAAACCGGAGGTGAGGTTGAGATCGATTACCGGATACTTGGTGAAGAGGTAGCTCTTGACAAAGAAGTTGCGGTTTACTCGCTCGTCAAAGGAGAAGCGGAAGCCCACGCGGAGGGAATTCATGGAGAAACTATCCTGCACCAGGCCGTCCGAACTCCGGATAAAGCGGATGCGCTCGTTACTTGGGTCCGGTCCATTGTAACTGAATACGCGCTGCGTACGCCATTGGATGGAGGCGTTGCACCAGTTGGCGAACTCGTGGTCGTAATTGACGTCTATGTAGCGCACCATGCTCAGCTTCTTGCTTTGCGAACGGGCCAGGAAAGACGAGAAGATGTTCTGCGCCGTGAATACATAGCCGCCGCCGAACTGTACATAGTCGTATTTGGCGTCGAAGGTGAGCTTTCTGGTTTTCTCGCGTCCCAGCATCCATTCCACCGTGACGTTTCCTTTGGGACGAAGGTCTTTGAAGCCGAAGGCGATGTAGCCGCCCAGACGCACCTTGGTGGAGAATTCCTTCAAGGTACGGCCGCCCAGTTGAACCCGGAAGCCTTCCATGTCGTTGTGCGCGAAGGTCTGCGCCCATCGACCAAACTCCACTTTCCAGGGCTTGACTTCGTAGTAGTTGTCGACGAGGGTGCGCGTAATGCCGTACGTCCATTTGTAAACGGTGGTATTTTGAATCTCTTCCACCATTTTGTAGATGCCTTTTTCCCGTTCTGACAGTTCGTAAGGGCGTACGTCGGCCCAATAGCTTTCGTCACCCACTTCTACATTGCGCATGACGACGGCCTCGGAGGACGTCAGGGCGTCCGGATCATTGACCGGTTCGAAAACGGGGTCCTCGTATACGATGTGCCGGTTTCCAAGGAAGGAAAGAATGCGGGAGGCATCGTTGGACGTGAGGGCAAAGTCGATAAACAGGCGCTCTTCGCCATAGAACCAACGCCCGTTGGGCAGGCGGCGGTTTTGCAGTTCCACGTTAATGTGGCGGATCCAGTTTACATTGGATTCCCCGGACAGGGCGGCGTGAACGCTGCGGATGCCGAAGTCTTCCGCGTCGATCTGCATTTCGCCATCCAGGGTGGGCGAGGTGACCAGCTTCTTGGGATGGAAGCGCAGCACGTAGGTTTTACGGCCTTCTACCTGGAGGCTGTCCACCAGGAAGTAGTTGTAGAAGATGTGGGAGCTGGCTGCCGCCGGGTTAGGAATGACCAGGTTGAAAACGCCGATGCTGCTCTTGTAGAAATTGGTCTTGAGGAGGTACGAGCCCGTGAACTGGCGCAGGGCATTGTCGTCCTCCATGCCGGAGATGCGGCTTGCGCGCATGACTTCCCGGTTGAAGGAAGGATCCTGGGAGTGGTATACATCGGATACGTTCTCCGAGATGAGGGCCGGAATATAGGAACGGCCGGTGATGGCGGAAGTGTCCGTATATTCCCGTACAAAGCCGATGTTCCGGTCCAGGGCACGGATGCGCATGAGCTCTTCCAGGTTCTGGACATCGAACTCGATTTTGGAATACAGGCGGGCGTTCCAGTCCGGTGCATTGTCGGGGTCGTTGACGGCCAGGCTGTTGTCCAGTTTGCGAAGGATGCTCTTGATATAGCGGTTGTCCGGCTTCACCAGCGCCGCTTGCAACTGTTTGGGGTCCTGGTGCAGGCGGAAGTTGATTTCCTTGAAGGAACCCTTGCTCACGGGAAGGGAAAGGCTTTCATAGCCAATCAGCGATGCTGTAAGCACCTTGGCGTCTTCTGAACGGGTTTCCAGGGAATACTTTCCGTCCAGGTCCGTGGAGATGCCGATGGTGGTGCCATCGAAGTAAACGCTGACAAAGGGAAGGGGTTCGCCGGTGTCGAAGTCACGTACGGTCCCGCGCACACGCGTAGTTTGAGCGGCGGCAAAAACCACCGCTCCCATCAGCATGAGGGAGAGCCATACCTTTTTAAACATTCTTCAAAATTACGGCAAAATTCTCAATTGTACAAGAGCTTGAGGATGTTAAGTACCCATTTGGCGGGCAAAACGCGTACCAGGAAGCCCACAAACTTATAATCCAGGCGGGGAATGACCCGAACGGCCATGTGAGAACGCGTAAGTTGCTTAAGGATAGCTTTTCCGATAACCTCCGGGGCCATGCCGCCCAGTTCGTCGTGCTCAATCTTTTTCAGGTTGCGCTCCATGCCGGCTTTGTACGGGGATGCCGGATCCGTTGCGGCCTGGTTCAGCTTGCGGGCGGCCGTAAAACCGGTGGCTACGTCGCCGGGGAGGATGCAGCAGCACTCGATACCGGTTCCTTTCAGTTCCATCGACAGGGACTGGGACAGGGACAGCAGCGCCGCCTTGGCCGAAGAATAGAAGCCCTGATAGGGGAGTTGGAGCACCGCCATGACGGAACTTACGGTGATGATGCGGCCGAACTGCTGTTTCCGGAATACCGGCAGGCAGGCCTGGATGGTTTTGAACGAGCCGAAATACGTGGTCTCGAACTGGGAGCGGGCCTCCGCCTCCAAAGTGCCTTCCACGGGCCCATAGATGCCGTTTCCGGCGTTGCACACCACGGCGTCCAGGTGACCTTCCTTCCGGACGATTTCCGCTACGCAAGCCTGGAGGCCTTCGGCGTCGTTCACGTCCAGTTTGACGGGCACAATCCCTTCCTGGGGAGTGTCGATGGTGCCGCGGCGGCTGCCGCAATAGACTTTCATGCCGGCCGAGGCCAGCAGGTGGGCGGTGGCGGCCCCAATGCCGCTGCTGCCGCCGGTAAGCAGTACTACGCTTACTTCCATAGGTCAGATCGTTTTATAAAGTGTTCGGGTAGGGGCATATCGTATACGCTTTTGCGGAGGAAAGTGCCGAATTCTTCTTCGGAAAGGGCCTCCTGCTGCTCCACGCTGATGGTTTCGCCAATTCCGATGCGGGGGAAAGTGCCTTTTTTATTGGCTAATTCATGGAACAGCCGCACAAAACGGAGACGAAAGTCGATAAGTCCCAGTGCATAATAGAACCAGGAATTCTGGTCGAAAAAGCGGATGGGCACCACGGGTACCTTCGCTTTGCGGATGAACTTGAGAGCTGCTTCCTGCCAGGGACGTTCCTGCAGTGACCAGCCCTCGCGGGGCTTGAGGTCCGACACGGCGCCGGAAGGGAAGAGCGAAAGCGGTTCCCCCTCGCCAAGCTGTTGCAGGGCGCTTTTGATGCCGCCGATGCTGGTGGAAGTGGTTTCCCGTTTGTTCACGGTAGGATTCACGGCAATGAAATTGGGCGCAAGTCCCCAGATGGGCATCAGCATCTCATTCACCATCACCTTCATCCGGCTGCGTACGTGTCCTACGATATCGACAAGACAAATACCGTCGATATGGCCGTATACGTGGTTGGAAATGGTGATGAAAGGCCCTTCCGGGAAAGCGAGACGCTCAGGGTTGCCTACCAGGAATTCCAGGCCCATCTGGTCCAGGAGGGCTTTGGCAAAGTCCGGTCCCGGTGCTATCCCTTGTTGCGCTACGGCTTTGTGAATCCGGTTGACATGGTGGATGCCGGAAAGGTACATGCTGGGCTTATACAACAGCCTGCCCCATTTCCCCCTTAGGAAGGGAAACAGGTCAGCAGCAACTTCCCGCGTAAAAATCATGGCTTACTCTTCTTTCTTTTTGGGAGGATCCAGCCTGGCGAAGTATTTGGCATCGCGGAAGAAGCCCACCAGGTAGAAAACAAAAAGGAGAAGGGAGATGGCTACGGCAATGTAGTCGAACAGACCCACCATGAACTCGTTATGGAAAAGGGTGATGTGCTGTTTCCACTCCGTGAGCCAGGGAATATAGCAGAAGGCGATATTCACCAGGACCAGGACGATACGGAACTCGGTGGGTCCCAGGCCGCCGTAGGTCAGGCGCATTTCCCCTTTGAGGTGGCAGTTGATGTAAACGAAGATGCTGAGCATGAAGTAGCCCACCAGGGCCAGCATGGCAAAGCTCATGTTCACCAAGGGGCTGCAGCCCACACCGATGAACATGATGGTTTCGTTGATGACATCTACGTTATGGTCGATATAAAAACCATAGATTTTGCGCTGGGTGTTGCGGACACGGGCGAGGGATCCGTCCAGGGAGTCTCCGAACCAGTTGATCAGCAGACCCAGGTTGGCCAGCCATAACCAGTTGAGATTCAAATTGGAAAGGGCGTAACCGGCTGCGACTACGCAGGCTCCGATGAAGCCTACGAACGTGAGCATGTCGGAGGTAACCCAGGCCGGCATGCGTTCCGCCAGCCATACCAGTACTTTTCTTTCGGCAGCATTCAGAATAGACGTCTGGATGCGTGCGGCTTGTTTCTTTTCTTCACTCATAGCTTTCTCTAAATAGCATGCAAAATTAGTAATAATTTTGTGTTTGGGAAAATGAATAATTCGTATATTTGTAACTATGTTAGAAAAGTATCTCCGATTAGCCGTTGTCCTTGTTATAGCCTCTCTGGGCGTTTATCTTGTTGTTACCCATCGGGCCCGCGCCCGGGAACGTGCCGCACGGGAGGCAGAGGAAGCCTGGCTGGCGCTGGGCCCCATCGAGAACCATCCCGTCCGCTCCCGTATTTACGACGTTAATTTCACCCGGGAATTCAACGACATGAACGAAACCCAGCTCAAGGTGGCCCAGGCCATCGGCGTGCCGCCGGTAGCGGACCGTGAAGCGGCCGAGCACCTGAAGACCAAGCTGGTCAAGTTGGAGGATACCGATACCTACGTGGTAGATTCCCTTACGCACTCCATTCCTTACCTCATTCCATCGGCCAAGGAACTGTTGGATCTTATCGGCAAGAATTTTCAAGATTCCCTTGCTTCCAAAGGGTTGAATCCCAATAAGTTGATTGTTACTTCCGTGCTGCGCACAGAGGCGGATGTGGCCAAGCTGCGCCGGTTCAACGTCAATGCGTCGGAGAATTCCACGCACCGGTACGGCACGACCTTCGACCTTTCTTATTGGAACTATGTGAAAATTCCGGAATACCTGGGCCGTCCCTACGAAGATGTGCCGCAGTCCTATCTGCGCGCTACGTTAAGCCAGGTGCTCAAGGACATACACGACCAGCCCGGAACTTGCTACATCAAGTTCGAGCGCAAGCAAAGCTGCTTCCACATTACGGTCAGAAAGTAGGTTTCCGCAGGCTGAAGCGTTTGAGCATCTTCTTGATGGTGCGCCAGCCCAGGGCCGTGAAGGATTCCACGTGGCGTTTGCTCTTTTCCGGATACAGGTCCTGGAAATTGATGAGGATGCCGGAATCGTAAATATCGCCAAACTCGTCATTGATACCCGTCCCAAAGAAGATCATGCTGGGGGAAAGGTTCATGTAGGTGTTCACCAGCGGGGGAATGGATACGCCCATTTTCTGGATTTCGCCCTTTAATACTTTGTAGGCGTCCTTGTATTCCAGGCCTTTGAACAGCTTGGAGTACTTGCCAGGGTTTTCCACCTTTACTTCCTTGCGGATGTGGATGAGCTTGTGGCCTTCGCCGAAGTATTTTTTCATGAAGACCATGATCATTTCGCGGGCCTCCGTGGGGTATTCGCGATAGATGGTGGCTTTCCCGAAGAAATATTTGATGGTTTTCTTGTAAAGGACGCCGATGGCGCCAATTCCGTCGAAAAGGTTGTCCAGGGCATACAGGCTCTTGGAGCCGGCTTTGGAGCTCTGATATTCAATCGACACAAAACTGCGGCCCAGCTCCAGGGTGTAGGGGAGATAGTTTTCCAGGAACTTCTTGGAGAACTCGAACATGTGCGAGGAGGTAAGGATGGGCTGTCCGTATTTGTCGTATACGGCTTCGTCGCAGATGCAGAAACGGTATCCGCCGATAATTTCCTCCGCTTCCGGATCCCACAGGACCAGCTGACGGTATCCGTAGGCGGGGTCCGTGTCGAATTTATCCAAGTCCAGCGCCTCGCCGGTGCCGCCGCCTCCCGCGCGGAAGGCGATTTCCCGCAGGCGGCCGATTTCCCGGAGGACATTTCTGGACTCGGGGCCTACTACATACAGTTCGTTTCCGGCACGGTTGGTGGTGCGCAGGAGGGTGTCAGGGGTTAATTCAGCCTTTAACAGCGCTTTGTCAACAGGCGGAATAATAGGTTTTTGGCTCATATACACGCAATAGTACAATGCGAAATTATACCAATTTTGCGAGAAATACAAAAAATTGTATCTTTGCGGAACTTATGCAACCTAGAACCAAGAAAGAAATACTCACCAAGTTCTTTATGTTCATGGTCACCAGCAGTGCCGGGACCGTGGTGGACTTGGGCCTGCACTGGTGGTTGGCCACCTATGTGTTCAAAGGCAACTATTGGGGTAGTTTCTGGATAGCGCCCACCGTTTCCTTCGAGGTGGCCGCGCTGGTAAACTTTGTCATTGCATACTTCTTTGTCTGGAAAGAACGCATCAGCCAGCGTTCCGTCCGGTCTTTCTTCCGGCATTTCCTGGCATACAATGCGGCCTCCATCGGCGCCTATCTCATTAAGTTTGTGGCCATGCAGGGTCTTCACTTCCTCTTCGTAGCCATGAACTGGCTGCAGGACTGGTCGCTGGAGCCCGTGCTGTGCAACCTCCTGGGTCTGTGCTTCTCCGGCGGCTTCAACTTCTTCATGAGCGAATTCATTATCTTCGGAAAGCCCAGCAAGAAAAAAATGCAGGCGTCCGAGGAAGTCCCCGAACGCCCGGAAGATACCGATCAGGAGGCTATTTAAGCACACCTAATTCTTTTCCTACCTTAATAAAGGCGGCAATGGCTTTGTCCAGATGCGCTTTTTCGTGTGCGGCGCTTAGCTGTACGCGGATGCGGGCCTGGCCCTTGGGCACCACCGGATAGTAGAAACCCGTGACGAAGATGCCTTCCTCGGCCATCTTGGCGGCGAATTTCTGGGACAGGGGAGCGTCGTACAGCATGACGGCGCAGATGGCGCTCTGGGTGGGTTTGATGTCGAAGCCGGCGGCCAGCATCTTGTCGCGGAAGTAGTTCACGTTCTCCTGCAGTTTGTCGTGCAGGGCGTTGCTTTCTTTCAGGATGCGGAAGGTTTCCAGCGCCGCACCGGCCACCATGGGCGGAATGGAGTTGGAGAACAGGTACGGACGGCTGCGCTGACGGAGCATGTCGATAATTTCTTTGCGACCGGTGGTGAACCCGCCTACGGCACCGCCGAAGGCCTTTCCAAGCGTACCGGTGAAGATGTCGATGCGGCCGTAGCAGTTGAACTGTTCCGCCACGCCATGGCCAGTAGGGCCTACCACGCCGGCGCTGTGGCTTTCATCGACCATGACAAGGGCGTCATATTGTTCTGCCAGGGCGCAAATCTTATCCATAGGAGCCACGTTGCCGTCCATGGAGAAGACGCCGTCCGTGACGATGATGCGGAATCGACACGCCTGGGCTTCCTTGAGCTTTTCTTCGAGATCGGCCATGTCGGCATTGGCATAACGGAAGCGCTGGGCCTTGCACAGACGTACGCCGTCGATGATGGAAGCGTGGTTCAGGGAGTCCGAGATGATGGCGTCTTCCGCGCCGAGCAGGGGCTCAAACACACCGCCATTGGCGTCGAAGCAGGCCGCATACAGGATGGCGTCTTCCGTGTGGAAGTACTCTGCAATGGCTTTTTCCAGTTCTTTGTGGATATCCTGGGTGCCGCAGATGAAGCGGACGGAGGACATGCCGTAGCCACGGTTGTCCATGGCCTTTTTGGCGGCGGCAATCAGGCGGGGATTGTCCGCCAGGCCCAGGTAGTTGTTTGCGCAGAAGTTGAGGGCTTTGCTGCCGTCCTGAAGGGTGATTTCTGCACTTTGCGGGCTGGCGATATTCCGCTCTATTTTATAGAGTCCGGCCTCGTCGATGGCTTTTAATTCATTTTGGAGATATGCTTGGAATTTTCCGTACATGATATAGGTGTTATTAAGGGTTTGTGCTTTCAAATTTAGCGTTTTTATCTTGAATATGTACATAAAAAAATATAAATTTGCGTTGCTAAACTAAGATTTATTATGAAGAATGTCCTGGTGGTGGGTTCTACCGGCCAGATCGGCTCGGAACTGACGATGAAACTGAGGCGCGAAATCCCTCAGGGAACGATTGTTGCGGGTTATATCCCCGGTGCGGAGCCCAAAGGAGAGCTGCTGGAAAGCGGTCCGTCGGCCATTGCGGATGTGCGTGACGCTGCCGGCCTGGCCGAAATCGTCACCCGCTATAAAATCGATACCATATATAATTTGGCGGCGCTGCTTTCGGCCGTTGCGGAACGCAAGCCCCTGCTGGCCTGGGATATTCAGATGAACGGCCTGCTCAATATCCTGGAAATCGCCCGGGAAAAGGGTGTGGCGGTGTTTACGCCTTCTTCCATCGGCTCTTTCGGTCCGGAAACGCCGCACGTGGGCACGCCGCAGGATACCATCCAGCGTCCCCGTTCCATGTATGGTGTCACCAAGGTGGCCACGGAGCTCCTGAGCGACTATTATTTCCATAAATATGGGGTCGATACCCGTTCGGTCCGTTTCCCGGGCCTGATCTCTTACACCACGCTGCCGGGTGGCGGCACCACGGACTACGCCGTGGAGGTGTATTACAGCGCCGTAAAAGGGGAGGAGTTCACCTGTCCCATCGCCCCGGGAACCTATATGGATATGATGTACATGCCGGATGCCCTGCATGCCGCCATGATGCTAATGGAAGCGGATCCTTCCCGCCTCAAACACCGCAATTCCTTCAATATTGCCTCCATGAGTTTTGAGCCTGAGCAAATCTTTGCTAAAATCCGGGAATATATCCCGTCGCTGCAAGTACGCTACGAGGTAGACCCGGTCCGCCAGGCCATCGCCACTTCCTGGCCGGACAGCATGGACGACAGTTGCGCCCGTGCAGAATGGGACTGGAAACCGACGTTCGATATGGACAGTATGACGGTGGATATGATTAAGAATCTGCGGCTTAAACTGGGTGTGGAATAGGTGTCCGTGAACGGGCACGGAAAGTTGAAAGTAAAAGATAGGGTAGAGCTTACGATTTGTAAGCACTATTTTTATTTTTGTTATAAATTGTAAGTGTTTGCGGGCGCTTGGGGCCTTCTGGAAAAGTCAAAAACGCATCTGAGATAGCTGTAGTGGCTTATTAAATTATTTACAAAACTACGGACCAAATTTTTCTTAAAATTTAAGTGACTGTAAATCAGCGAATTAAGTAAATTAGTAAAAAATTTTGTAAAAAATCTTTTGAAAAAATTTGCAAATACAAAAAATTGCCGTACCTTTGTATCCGGAATGAGGAAGCAAGGTTCTCTTGACGGAATCATTCTATTGGTTATTAGTTTTAGTGTTATTAATTATGTGG
>JBGUPS010000013.1:0-73608 GCA_045130395.1 Candidatus Cryptobacteroides sp. | reverse complement strand
GTACGGAGCAGATATGATCTGCAGAATTATCTGCTCTTTCTCCTCCTCGGAAAGGTTCCGGTACTTCTCCATTTCTTGCAATACGGGAGCATACTTGTCCCACTGCTCCGGCGTCAAAACTTTCACTTCGTTCTCCATAAATCACTTTGTTTACTGCCGCCCTGCATTGAGCGGCACGGACAAACATAGTGAGTCACGGCTGAAAAACCTATAATTCGGTTGAAACATTTTTGAAAAAATTCACGTTTCAACCGATTAGGGACGAATGACCGTTTTTAGGGACGAAAATCGGGGTACAACAACACCCTCAAAATACAACATATAGGTGCATGATATTATCACTATACGCCGAGCAGGAGTGTAGGACTGATATGGAGCGAGACGGCCATTTGACGGGCCTGTTTCAAGGTCGGTTCTGACTTTCCGCTCATAATTTCGCTTATCTTCGACTGATTCATTTTAAGCAGTGCGGCCAAAGACCCTTGATTTAACCCCATTTCGTACATCCGTAGTTTAAGAATCTCCGGTAAAGAGGGTTTACTGATAGGATAGTGAACATCCTCATAATCGGCCACAAGATTGGACAGGAGGACAAGTTCAACATAATCCTTGTTATCCTCCGGCGTTTCATCATTCACCACCTTGAGCAGGTCTTCTATACGCTCCATTATGGCGTTGTACTGGATTTCATTTTCAATCTTCACCATGATCAGATGTCTTTTATATCCTTAATTTTGGCGTACTCGTCATGCGTTCCAACAAAGCGGATAAAAACCATCTTTGCTTTGAACAAGACAATGGTCACCAGCCGATAATCGTTGCCTTTAATATTAAACACGACACGTTTATTGCCGACTAAATCGGCCGAATTAAACTGGGCCCGTACATGAGAGAAGTTCTCCCATTCTGCATTTGCTGTCTTCTCATACCACTCTTCGAGTGCCGTTTTGGCATCTGGATGCATCGTATAAAAAGCCACTAATGTTTTCTTCGCGATAATCCTCATCACAATTCTAAACTGAACAAAGGTATTAATTATTTCTGAAATATAGAAATCTTTTCTAAAAATAAGAAAATAATTCCATCTCAATCCTGAAAGATTGCGAGTAAAAATAGGAAGCACTGAGTGGATGATCGCACAATTTGCTTATTTGGGAAAGGTGTCCTAATTTTGTGCTATCGTATAATTGCACATGAATCCGGTTTCTGCCAGACTGTTGAACCAGCAGCTCATTTGTCCGCAGTTCGCCACCCCGTACGAGGTGGTGGAGTGGATGGGTGCCATGCAGGCGCAGGAGTACCGGATGATGCGCTGGGCGGTGGGCATGCGGACCAGACGGCCGTCTGCAAAGGCTTTTGAGAAAGATTATAATGCGGGAAAAATTGTCCGCGGGCACCTTTTCCGCACCACCTGGCAACTGGTGGCCGGCGAGGATTGGCGATGGATGCTGGCACTGTGCCGCACCAACGCGCTGAGAGGCCTGGAAGGCTGGATGAAATCGAACAACGTAAGCATTCCCCAGGCCGAGCAAGACGCCATCCAGCAAATCTTCAGCGACTATCTGGAGCAGCATCGCATAGCCTTCAAGGCCGATTTTGCCACGGCCCTCGCAGAGCAAGGAATCACGATGGACGACCATCGACTCTCCTACCATATCCGCCTGGGCGAATACTCCGGGCTCCTGTGCAGCGGAGACCTTTTCCCCTTGAAGCACAGCTACGCCCTGGCAAGCGCCAAACTGCCCGGACAGGCCCCTCTCCAACGGGACGAAGCCCTGGCCCTGCTGGCCCGGAAATACTTCCGCAGCCACGGTCCCGCCACCTTGGAAGACTTCGTCTGGTGGAGCGGCCTCAATATCAGCGACTGTAAACAAGGGTTGGATGCCATTCAAGGGGAACTAATCCAGGAACGATGGAAGCGCCTCACTTTCTATCGGCACCAGGATAGCCGCACGCGCGGGTTCCGTAGCGGAACAGTGACCCTGCTCCCCTCTTATGACGAATATCTCATCGGTTATAAAAGCCGTCACGTATCGCTTCATCCGGACCACAGCCACCGTGCGCACAACCAGCGCGGTATCTTCTGGCCCGTGCTCCTGCTGGACGGCGAGGCCGTGGGCAACTGGTCCGTCCCCGACGGCCATCCGCAGGTGGAAGTCTTCCACCCGGACGTTACACTCCCCGCCCCTGCCCTCGAAGCGGAAATAGCCAGATATTACAAGTTTTCCGCAATCAAGGGAAGCAAGCTGATGTCGGCAGGCAACCAGTGAACGCTGTCAAGCTCCTCTTTTGAGAGCCAGCGCGCAGCCTCGTGCTCCAACAAGTGAAGCGTATCCGTGACAAGGGAGCACATATAGCAGTGCATCGTCAAATGAAACTGAGGATAGTCCCATTCAAGGGTTGTAAGGTATTTGTCGATACGGATTTCCGTGTCCAGCTCCTCGCGAATCTCACGCAGAAGCGCCTGCTCGCGCGTCTCGCCTGCCTCAAGCTTCCCGCCCGGGAACTCCCAGTAGTCCTTCCAGTCCCCGTACCCCCGCTGGGTGGCGAAAATCCTGCCATCCTTCTTGATGATGGCCGCCACAACTTCAACCGTTTTCATTCCATCTCCTCCGCATAAATGGTGTCGAACATGCCCCGCAGCTGTTCCTCGTCCCGGATAATATCCCGCAGACGCGCAAGCGGCTCCTCGTTGGGCGAACCGGGTATGAGCAGGTGCAGATAGCCACCCTCCGCGTATTTCTCGTGCAGATGCTCCAGCGTGCGCTGCCAGTGGCCTTCCTTGTCCAAGTCCGGGTGGTGCGACAAACCAAACTGCACCGTCCGGCGGATAATGGTTTCCGGGACGATCATCCGGTCCGCCTCCGCCACCAGCGCACCATAAATGCTTCGCGGAGGCGTAGTTGCCGAGGCGCGATGGTCCTCTGCCGCCTGTGCAATGGTCTCTATCTGCTCCGGCGTAAACCATCGACTCAAATCCTGATTGGCCCGAATGATACGGCCGCTTTCCAGGTGGTGCGTCTTCCGGTCCACGGCCAGGCCCAAATCGTGGCAGGCGGCTGCCGTATAGAGCATGTCCGTATCAATCTCATAGCCCTTCCCCATTTCCAGGGCGCGCTCGATCACCGCACGGGCATGGTCCTCCTTGTGCGCTTTGTCGAAGGACGCATACTGCGGAATAATCCGCGTCTCGATATAATCGACAAGTGACGGTGTCATACCTATTGCAGCTGTCGAATGCGCACGTCCATTTCCGGCAGGGCTGAAGGAAGTCCGCTGAGGTCCGTATTGCTATAATGATAAGGAATCAGGACTTTAGGGCCGATAACTTTGGCGGCATGGATGCACTGCTCCGGCGTCATGGTGTACGGCTGGTTCACAGGCAGGAAGGCCACGTCGATGTCCTTCAGCGAGGCCATTTCGGGAATGTCTTCCGTATCGCCGGCAATGTAGATGCGAAGCCCGTCGATGGTGAGCACATACCCGTTATCCCGGCCCTTGGGATGGAACTGAAGATGCCCTTCCGTAGTGTTGTACGCAGGAATCGCTTCCACGCGGATATCGGCCAGAAGTTCCAAAGCATCGCCATTGGCCATTACGGTCCCATACTCCAGCATCTGGGCCACACGGGCATTGGTGACCACTTGCGTCTTCTCTCCTGTGAGCATGCCGATGGCCGCCTGGTCATAATGGTCGAAATGCTCGTGCGTGACAAGGATGAAATCGGCCTTGGGGAACTCGGTTGCATAGTCAGTCTCTTTCTGGCCGAGTGCTTTCACCGGATCCACCTGGATGGACATGCCCTTGTAGCGGAGTTCCAGGCTGGCGTGCTTGATGAGGCTGATATCCACAGGCGCGCCGCTGTCCGTGAGAAAACGCTCCACCTCGTAATGGGCTACCGCTTTGCCGGCTTCTGACCAGTCGATAAAGCCGCCCACAAGGTTGAACACCTCATAACCGGCCTTGGAGAGGCTCTGGGCCGCCGCCGCGCTGCGCCTGCCGCTCCTGCAATAAAGGAGAACGGGACGCTGTGTCGATAGCATCCGTTCCGCCAGTGCCTGGAAGTCATTGCTTTTCCAGTCGATATTCACCGCACCAGGGATATAGCCCGCCGCGAATTCCTCCGCCGTACGGACATCTACCAGCTGAACCGAGCTGTCCTCTGACAGCCTTTTTTCGAAGCCGGCCACATCCAAATCCTGGTATCCTTTGCAGGAGAAGAAAGAAAACAGCGAGAAAGCCGAGATTAAAATCATCCTTTTCATTGTACTAATATATTATATATGGTAAAGTTAAGCAATATTTTTGTAACTTCGCAACAATTGTTTTATCGGCACCCGAAAATGAAAGTCCTGTTTGTATGTCACGGCAATATTTGCCGCAGTCCCATGGCCGAATTTATCCTGAAAGCGCTGGTCAAGGCCAAAGGCCTGGAAAACCAATACTATATTGAGTCGGCAGCGGTTTCCACGGAGGAAATCGGCAATCCCATTTACCCGCCGGCAAAACGATGCTTAACCCAGCATGGCGTTTGGTTCAGTCCGGACAAGCGCGCCCGGCAGGTAGTCCGTGCCGATTATGACCGCTTCGACCGCATCATCTGCATGGATGCCTCCAACCTCCGGCGCATCCAGCGCATCATCCCCTCGGACCCGGAAAGAAAAATCCACTTGATGATGTCCTATACCGGCGTAGGACGCGATGTGGCCGACCCCTGGTACACTGGAGACTTCGAAGTCACGTTCCAGGACCTTCTGGAAGGCTGCGAAGCCATGCTGTCCCGTGCATAACAATCGACAAATAATACGTAACTTAGCAAAATGAAAGAAATCGACATCACCCAATGGACCAAGGTTGGCGAAGGCGGAAACGGCGCCACCTACACCAACGAAGCAGAACCCGGCGTCCTGCTCAAGGAAAGTTATCTGGAACTGGCCGAGGCCGATAACCTTGTAAAAGAATTCAACCTCTCCAAAGCCATCTATGAACTGGGCGTCCCCACGCCCCAGATGCTGGAACTGGTAAGTATAAACGGCCGTGCCGCCATCAAATGCCAGGCTATCTCCGGCAAAAAATCTTTCGCACGCCTGTGCCACGACAATCCGGAAAAGATTGACGATTATGCCCGGCAGATGGCCCTGCTCGCCAAGCAGTTTCATGCCACCAATGCCTCTGGTGATACAACCATCCCGTCCAAGAAAGCCATCATGGAAGAGGCAGTCGCCCAGTCGGAGATGCTTAGCGAAAAGGCTAAAAAACGCGTCCAGGAGTTTCTGGACACGGTGGAAGACGCCCCTACGCTCGTGCATGGTGACTTTACCTTCAGCAACCTCATCATGGCCGATGACAAGGCCTACTGGATCGATTTAGGCAATGCTGCGCATGGCTCCCCTTACTTCGACCTGGGCCACTTTTACCTTTTCTGCAATATCTTTAGCCGCAAACAGCGTGTACAAGACATTGCACACATGACGGACAAGCAGATGATGCAGTTCTGGGACACCTTTGCCAAAGCCTATTCCGGCAAAGAGAATGTGGACGAGCTCAACAAAACCTGCAAGCGCTTTGCCGCCTTGGACATCGTCCTATTGGGTCATATCCAACCCCTGACCTTCTCCGAGCGTTTGTTCCTGGGCATGCTCGCCAAGAAAATGATTAAACAATAAAAATGGACGTCCATTGAGCCGCAATTTGGCAAAAAATTGCAAAAATGGACCAAAAAAGCCTTAAAAAAGGGCTTTTAGCAGTGATTTTTTATGACAAATATTTGTTTATTCGTTAAAAATGAGTAACTTGCGGAAGAAAATTTAACTAACACCAATATTAACAATTAAAACTCAAAACAAATGGAAAAGCTCATCGCTGAAATCAAAGCTCAGATCGCTGCTATCACCGCCGACATCGACAAGATTGACAACAAGGCCGCCAAGGCTCGCGTTCGCAAGGCTACCCTCGCCCTCGAGAAAGCAGCTAAAGAGTATCGTAAAGTTTCTGTGAAGTAAGTTTCACAAGACACAATGTTGCCGTCTTCCACAAAGGAGGGCGGCAATTTTTTTATCCTATTTCTTGGATTCGAATTCCTTCAGGGAGCGGATGGCCTGGGGGCAAAGGATAAGGATGGCAATAACAGTAATCCAGGCCATAAGGCCCACGCCGATATCGCCCAGTTGCCAGATGAAGTCCGCCTCGCGGATGGCGCCAAATACCACGGCCGCCAGCATGAGCACCTGGAGAATGCGGATTACCCACTTTTCCCAGCGGCTGTTTTTCCCCTGGAACAGGTAGATGATGCTGGACTCCGCATAGAAATAATAGGCCAGCAGCGTACTGAACGCAAAGAAAACCATGGCAACAGCCACAAAGCGGCTTCCAAAGCCCTGGAACACGGAATCTACGGCGGTTTGGGTATAGGCCACATAATTGTTGCCCAGTTCCGGAGCACCCGCATACAGCATACCGCCCTCTCCATCCAATATATTATAGGTACCCGATGTGAGGATCATCAGCGCCGTAGCCGTGCACACCAGCAGCGTGTCGACATAGACCGAGAACGCCTGTGCCAGGCCCTGTTGGGCGGGATGAGCCACGTCAGTTGCGGCCGATACGATGGCCCCGGTCCCCTGCCCGGCCTCATTGGAGAAAATGCCGCGCTTTACGCCCATGGCGATGGTGGAGCCAATGATGCCGCCGCAAACGGGATTGAGGCCGAAAGCACCTTTAATGATGGCGCCGAACACCGCCGGAACCTCCTGGATATGGGCACCGATGACCACCAGCGACATCAGGATATAGCCCAACGCCATAAACGGCGTAAGAATGCTGGTAACATTCGCAATACGCTTGACACCGCCTATCACGACCAGTCCCAAAATCACCGCCAACACAATACCGCAGACCAGCGGAGAAACAGGGAATGAATTGCTTACGGCAGATGACGTGCCGTTAGCCTGCACCGTCGTGAGAAACAGGCCGCAAGATACGACGGCGATGGCAGCCAGGACAACGCCCAGCCACTTGATACCCAGTCCCTTGTCGATAAAGCTGAACGGGCCTCCCCGGTAGCCGCTTTGGTGGCGGAACTTATAGATTTGGGCCAGCGTAGACTCCACAAAAGCCGTAGAGGCGCCAAAGAACGCCACCACCCACATCCAGAACACGGCACCGGGACCGCCAAAGGCGATGGCCGTAGCCACACCCACAATGTTGCCGGTACCTACGCGTCCGGAAAGTGCCAGACAAAATGCCTGGAAGGAAGAAATCCCGTTCCCGTCCTTTTTCTTGGAGAACAGGGAGCGCAGCATGGAAGAAAATTTCCGCACCTGGACAAAGCGGGTACGGATAGAGAAATACAACCCGGCGCCAAGAAGCAGAACCACCAGTGCGGGGTTCCAGACTATGGCATTGAGCTGGGCGAAAAAGTTTTCCAAGGACTAGTGTTTTTGGATGAATCGGCGGAGCATACCCACGACCATGCGACCAAAGGAATAGCTTGCACGGGAGGTTTCATTTCCCAACTTCTGCAAACCATGGTTGAGGAGGTTCCTGGGAGTATAAAACTCCCGAACGCGGTCCACGCCTACCATCAGTTCCTCTTCTGCGGCATCGACCTGTATCTGATTCACCATCAGGGCGGCATCGACGGCCTCGATGGTATTTTCCTTAAGCGGAGTAGCAGGGCTCAAGGAGTCCCGGAGGGGCCCCACGAAGGTGTTCTTGAACAGCCGGTCCTTCAGAAGCAGGCATACAACCAGTGCAATCAACAGCACACCGGCAACAATGAAGGCCGATAGTACATAGCTGCCCAGCAGCTGCCCCAGCCACATGACTAGGGCGAAAGAAAGCGCCAACAGCAGCACGCTGCCCAGAATGAAAATAAGCAGAAGGGCAGCAACAGTGGAAAGTCCCAGCGAAAGTCCTTTTATGGAATGGAGTTTCAAGGATTCCATCTGTGCATTTACATACTGTTCCCCGTCTTGTACAAGGTTGTCCAGCGGTTCTCTGAAAGTACTCATAGTATGAATCTACTTTATTCCTTTTGCAAATATAATTAAAAAGGCGTAATTTTGTATACTTAAACTAAAACTAACCACATACGTCCCTCATGGACCCCGTAAAAGTAATCGAAATCAAGAAAAGCATCTTTGCCGATAACGACGAAGATGCCGCCCTGCTCCGCAAGGAACTCAAATCCCAGGGAGTATTCCTCCTGAACCTCATGTCCTCCCCGGGCAGCGGCAAAACCACCACGCTCATCCAGACCATCGGCCTGCTTAAAAACCAGCTCCGCATGGCCGTGATGGAGGCCGATATCGACTCGGATGTGGATGCCATCAAAATCAAGGAGGCTACGGGCATCGAGTCCATTCAGCTGCATACCGGCGGCATGTGTCACCTGGACGCCGAAATGACGCGCCAGGGCCTGGCCAACGTGTCCATGGACCAGCTGGACCTGGTCATCCTGGAAAATGTAGGCAACTTGGTATGTCCGGCGGAATTCGACACGGGCGCCGTGGCCAATGCCATGATCCTCTCCGTTCCGGAAGGCACGGACAAACCGCTCAAATACCCGCTCATGTTCTCCATCTGCGATGTAGTGGTCATCAACAAGATGGACGTGCTCCCCTATTTCGATTTCGACCTGGGAAAATGCACGGAGTACATCCATATGCGCAACCCTAAGGCACAGGTCATTCCCATCTGCGCCAAAACCGGCGAGGGCGTAGACGCCTTTGCCCAGTGGCTGCTGGAAAAAGTTCATAACTGGAAACAACAATAAAAGCCGACCTATGCCTGAGATATCTAAGAAATATGTCCCCAAGCACTTTGGCGACAAAAACCCCAATCCCAAGCTATTGAAATTCGTCCGCCACGTCACAGACCGCGTGCCTGGCAAAATCAAGATGACCACGGAAGCCCCGGAATACTGGGGCCTGGCCTGCATCTTCGAGGACGAAATGGACGCCGTCACCCGCGAGGCCTCCCTGGATTTGCTCCTGGACATGCTGCCGGGCAATTTCTTCAAGGTGCGTAAGCATCATTCCTATGAGCTGCTGCACCAGATGAACGCCCAGAAGCACTATACGCCCGACGACGTATCCTTCGACGCCCTGCTGGACAAACTGGCCTATTTCGGCATGCTGGAATACGACTACGGCGACCATTACACCAACGGTCAGGGAGCGGACCCCGGCACCACGTTCGAGCGCAAGGACCGCATCTACTGGGTGCCCATGTTCGTGCCCGGCAGCGCGGAGTACACCAACATGAACGTGGAACTGATGGACAAGCATCCGGAACTGGCCATGTTCTTCGAGCGCATGACCTTCCTGCCGCTGGAGAAAATCACCCCGATGGTTCCCATGGGCGGCTCAGGTATCGGCATGCACGTGATTCCGGTGGAAAAAGCCATCTCCATGGAGAACCAGTCCATCGACATTGAACACATCTCCTACTGGCTCAAGAAGTACGAGGGCCACCTGGGCGTGGGTATTTGCAGTTGTCGATACGGACGTAAGAAACTGGACGAAGGCTGTGCCGACGATTACCGCGACTGGTGCATCGGCGTGGGCGACATGGCGGATTACCTCCGGGAGACCGGCCGCGGCCACGACATCACCTACGATGAGGCTATGGCCATCCTGAAAAAGGCCGAAGACCACGGCTTTGTGCATCAGGTTACCAACATCGACGGCGAAGGGAAAATCTTTGCCATCTGCAACTGTAACGTCAAGATTTGCAACGCCCTGCGCACCTCGCAGCTGTTCAATACGCCCAACATGAGCCGCAGTGCCTATGTGGCGGAGGTCCAGACGGAGAATTGCGTGGCTTGCGGCCGCTGCGTGGAATATTGCCCCGCCGGTGCCGTCAAGCTGGGCCAGAAACTCTGCACCAAGAACGGCCCCGTCCAATATCCCAAGCACGAACTGCCGGATGCCAAGGCCTGGGGCGAGCACAAATGGACGGAGGACTATCGGGACAAGAACCGCATCAATTGCTACGAGACCGGCACCTCGCCTTGTAAGACCGCCTGCCCGGCCCATATCGCCGTCCAGGGCTATCTGAAGAAGGCTGCCGAGGGCAAATACACGGAAGCGCTGGAACTGATCAAGCGCGAGAACCCGTTCCCGGCCGTGTGCGGTCGCATCTGCAACCGGCGCTGCGAAGACGCCTGTACGCGTGGTACCATCGACCGGGCCGTTGCCATCGACGCCGTTAAGAAATTCATTGCCGAGAAGGATTTGCATGCGGAGACCCGCTTTGTGCCGGAGGTCAATATTTGCTCCAACGTAGAGGAGCGCTGGCCCCAGAAGATTGCCATCATCGGCGGCGGCCCTGCAGGCCTTTCCTGCGCCTATTATCTGGCCACCCAGGGGTACAAGCCTACGGTATTTGAGAAGAATGAGGAACCCGGCGGCATGCTCCGCTACGGCATCCCTTCCTATAAACTGGAGAAGGACGTTATCAAGGCCGAAATCGACATCATGCGCGAGATCGGCGTAGAAATCCGTACCGGTGTAGAGGTGGGCAAGGACATCACCATCGCCCAGCTGCGCGAGCAAGGATACAAGGGCTTTTACGTGGCGATCGGTTGCCAGGGCGGACGCCTGCCCGGCATCCCCGGCGAGACCCTTCCCGGCACCACCACCGCCATCGACTTTTTGCATAAGGCCAATTGCGGAGATGTCTCCGTTTCCGGCAAGGTCGTGGTGGTCGGCGGTGGTAACGTGGCCATCGACGCAGCCCGTGTAGCCATGCGAAGCGGGGCTTCAGAAGTGACGATGTTATCCCTTGAAACAGAGGATATTATGCCTGCTTCGCTGGAGGAGCGCACCGAGGCCCGCGAGGACGGTGTGGTACTCAATCCCGGCTGGGGTCCCAAAGAAGTGCTGGGCACGGATAAGGTGAGCGGCATCGTCTTCAAGAAGTGCACTTCCGTGTTCAATGCGGAGCACAAATTTGCGCCTACATACGATGAGTCGGAGACCATTTCCCTGGAGGCGGACCTGGTGATTTTCGCCATCGGCCAAACCGTTATCCTGAAGGAACTGCTCAAGGACACCAAGGTGGAATTCTTCCGCGGCGTATATCCCATTGCGGACAAACTCACCTACCAGACGGCGGAACCGGACATCTTTGTGGGCGGCGACGTCTTCACCGGTCCCAAGTTCGCCATCGACGCCATTGCCGCCGGCAAGGAGGCTGCCGAATCCCTGCACCGCTTTGTGCAGAACGGGCACATGACCATCGGCCGCAACCGCCGGGACTTCATCGAACTGAACAAGCAGGATATCGTGGTGGAGAGCTACGACAATGGTTCCCGCCAGGATCCGGGCGTTGTTCCCGTGAAGAGCAAGTTTGCGGAGTATCACGGTACGCTCACGGAGGAACAGGTCCGCAAGGAGACGGCCAGGTGCCTCAAGTGCGGCGCGTCGGTAGTGGACGAGAACAAGTGCATTGGCTGCGGCATCTGCACCACCAAGTGCGGCTTCGATGCCATCCACCTGCACCGCGTCCACCCGGAAGCCAGCGTCATGCGCACCTCCGAGGACAAATTCTCCGGCATCCTCCCTTACATGATTAAACGTACGGGTAAAATTTTGTTCAGTAAGAAGAAATAAAAGCGGACGAAAACTTTTTTTACCCCACAAGGGGGAGCAAAAAAGTTTTATCCGCAAAAAATAGATACAATGACGAAGAAGAGGAATAGGTTACAAAAACCGTAGCCGCCCATGGCTTCGTGAATGGGAGGGGCCCGCGGCCGCAGGCTGTGGGAGGGATAGGACCGAAGGGACGTAGTTTTTGGAACCTATTCCTCTTCTACAGACAAAATATGCATGAATTAGGAATCGTATTTTACATCATTCGGGACGTGAAGCAGGCGGCCTTGGAGCATGCTGTGAGCAAGGTTTCGGGGGTGGTGATGAACATTGGAGAAGTGTCCACCATTATTCCGGATTACTTGCTGGACTGCTGGCGTTGGGCTGCAGACAAGGAAGAGTTGCTTAAGGGAGCCGAACTGAAAATCAATACCATTCCTGCCGTGAGTTACTGCCAGGACTGCCATGCGGAATTCGGCACCGTGGCGCACGGGAAAATATGCCCGCACTGTGGGAGTGAAAACACCTACCTCCTGCGGGGTAACGAAGTAGAAATCAAAGAAATAGAAGTACCAAACAATTAGAATTATGGCTTGTTTTATTGCTCCCCTGGTGGAAGCCATCGCGGTAACCGCCATCCGCAAAAGCGGCTTAAAGAACAACTCCCCTTTCCTGCAGCATCTGCCGGACCTGGAGAAAATGCTTTGGGGCGGAACCCTCATGCTCATCGTGGACCATATCATCAACGGTGAACTCACCTGGACCTTCCCCTTCTTCACCTCCCTTGGCGAGACGGGCGGTGCGGCCATCCTCTGGCGCGAAGTCCTCACCGTCGGCGTCCCCATGGCCCTGGTCCTCACCGTAGCCTGGGCCGGCTGGGTGCTATTGAAGGCAAGAGATGCCCGAACCAGTCGGGCATGACGACATCGACAACCAACATTAATCTAAATAACTATGTTTTTCCAAGTTTATGGGGCTAACGCCCTTTCCCAATGGGGAATGATGATTGTGGTCCTGCTGGGCCTCATCCTCCTCAATGAATTCGCCCGTCGCACCAAACTGGGCGGTATCATCACCTTCCTGGTAGTGCCGCTGGCACTCACAGCCTACTTCCTGGCCATCTGGTGGGGTGTCCGCACCGGTGCCCAGTGGGCCCTGGAAAACCAGACCCACATTTACATGCAGGGCTGGTTCCACTATGCCAAGCTGTATGCCGCCACCGCCGGCTGTATTGGCTTTATGATGATCAAATACAAATGGGGCGTGGGCGCCAAGCACTGGTTCAAGCCATTCCCGTTTGTGATCGTCGGCATTAACATCCTCATCGCCTGTGCCTCCGACTTCGAGAGCGCCATCATGGGCTGGAACAAGTGGTGGCTCACCTCCGAAGGCGTCTGGCAGTATGGTGGCTGGCACAATGTGATGAACGGCGTCGCCGGTCTCATCAACATCATGTGTATGACCGCCTGGTGGAACGTCTATCCTTCCAAGGACAAGAAAGACATGATCTGGGCCGATATGACCTGGGTTTACATCGTCATTTATGACATCTGGAACTTCGCCTACACCTACAACTGCCTGCCTACGCACAGCTGGTACTGCGGTGTCGCCCTGCTCCTTGCCCCCACCGTGGCTGCCCTCCTGTGGAACCGTGGCGGCTGGATCCAGAACCGCGCCAATACCCTGGCCATCTGGTGCATGTTCGCACAGGTATTCCCCCTGTTCCAGGAGACCTTCAAGAACGGCCAGCAGTGGTTCAGCTGGGCTACCCTGCCCGTGCTCTATCCGGAAGGCGTTGACACCATCGCCAAACTGTACGAAGTAGCCGGCGGCGAAGCTGCAACCGTAGGAACCACCGTGGATCCTTCCCTGGTGGCCGCGAACCCCAGCATGATGATCTTCATCAGCGCCCTGGCCCTGGTAACCAACTGCATCGCCATCTGCTACATCATCGCCGTTTCCAAGAAGCGTCACATCAACCCGTACAAGGAAGACGTTTTCGTGGACCAGAAGTACTACAAGGACGCTGTGGCCCGTGCCGATATGGCCTAGTCACCGGCATTTCCGCGTGACAGCCAACTCGCTGTCACACAATTACTTACAATATAATCCTCGTTCATTTTTCGAACGAGGATTATTGTATAAATAGCAGAGTATCAAATACTTAGTTGTCACAAGAAAAATAGGATCGATGGCCTCATCCACTGGCGGGGAATATTGGTTTTCTAACAAATTATGGGTATTTTTGTATGATTAATAGCACGCATCCATGAAGCCTAACGAATTTGACGTTATTATCATCGGCGGAGGCATCACAGGAGCCGGTACCCAGCGGGACTGCGCCATGCGCGGCCTGCGGACGCTCCTGATCGAACGCTCGGACATCGCCACCGGAGCCACGGGCCGCAACCACGGTCTGCTGCACTCCGGCGCGCGTTATGCCGTCAACGACGCAGAGAGCGCGGAGGAATGCATCCGCGAGAACATGATCCTGCGCCAGATTGCCGCCCACTGCATAGACGAAACCGACGGTCTGTTCATCACCTTGCCGGAAGACGACCTGGCCTATCAGCAAACCTTTGTGGACGCCTGCCGGAAGGCGGGTATCAGCGCGGAAATCATCGACCCGGAACTGGCTAAACGCCTGGAACCCAGCGTGAATCCGGACCTGATCGGTGCCGTAAGAGTGCCTGACGGCAGCGTGGACCCGTTCCGCCTGTGTGCCGCCAACATGCTGGATGCCAAACTGCACGGCGGGCAGGTGCGTCTGCACACGGAAGTTACCGGCTTCATCCGTGAAGGCGATACCATCAAAGGTGTGCACACCCGCAACCGCCAGACAGGAGAGGAAACAGACTATTACGCAACGGTCACCGTGAACGCCTGCGGTATCTGGGGGCAGCATATAGCAGAACTCGCCGGTGTAAAAGTGGGCATGTTCCCCGCCAAGGGTGCCCTGCTCATCTTTGCGCACCGCGTGAACAACATGGTCATCAACCGTTGCCGCAAGCCTTCCAATGCCGACATCCTGGTGCCCGGAGACACGGTTTGCGTCATCGGCACCACTTCCACACGCATCCCCTTTGAAGAATGCGACAACGTAGCCGTCACCCCGGACGAAGTCACCCTCCTCATCACGGAAGGTGCCAAACTCGCCCCTTCCCTGTCCCAGACACGCATCCTCAGGGCCTATGCCGGCGTGCGTCCGCTCGTGAGCGCCGACAATGATCCTTCCGGCCGCAACATTTCCCGCGGCATCGTGTGTCTGGACCATGAGGAACGCGACGGGCTCAAGGGCTTTGTCACCATTACCGGCGGAAAACTCATGACCTACAGGCTCATGGCGGAAATAGCCACGGACCTGGTCTGCAAGAAACTGGCGATTGAAAAGGCCTGCACCACAGCCCAGATTCCCCTGCCCGGCTCCGAGGAAAAATCCTACGAGGCCGTAGCGCAGAAGGTATGGGAGGCCCCTACCACGGCCCAAAAAGCCGCGGCATCCCGCATGGGCACGCGCGCCAGCCGCATCCGCTCGAGCAACCGGCGGGACGATGACCTTATCTGCGAGTGCGAAGAAGTATCGGTGGGCGAAATCAACGCCGCCATCGACCGTCTGGACGTGAGCACCCTCACGGACCTTCGCCGCCGCACCCGGGTGGGCATGGGCACCTGCCAGGGCGAGTTCTGCGCCTGCCGAGCCGCCGGCCTCCTGGTCAAAGCACACGGCTGCGTGGAGCGGGAACGGAAAGACCTGGCGGACTTCCTGCAGGAGCGCTGGAAGGGCAACTTCCCCATCGGCTGGGGCGACACCCTCCGCGAGGCGGAATACACACAATGGATTTATAAACACGTTCTGGGCCTATGAAATTCGATACCGTCATAATGGGCGGCGGCCTTGCCGGCATGGTAGCGGGCATCGCCCTGCAACAAGCGGGGAAAAATACCGCCATCGTCTCCATGGGCCAGAATGCCCTGCACTTTTTCTCCGGCACGTTCGAGAGCCTGCAAGCTCCCTCCGAGCGCCTTGCGGAACTGTTTTCCGCCGCCGGTATCCGCGTACATTACCGCGAAGGCGTGCGCCTGATGCCCCTCGGCACCTTTAAGGAGGCCGCGCTTTCCCTGGACGATATCGACCTGTTCCCTACGCCCAAGTTTGGAAGACGGGTGCTTATCGTCAACTTCCTGGGCTACCACGACTTTTTCTCTTCCTTCCTGGCGGAGGGACTGGAGAAACAGGGTATGGAATGCCGCATCCGCTTCCTGAGCCTGCCGGAACTGGATAACGCCAAGGCTCACGGCGAGATGCGCTCGGTGCAGATTGCCCGCAGCATGGACCGCATCTGGGAAAAGGTGGCACAGGAAATCCGCCTGCTCCTGAAGGACGAAGACACGGTAATTCTGCCGCAGGTTTTCGGGCTGCGGGACGATACAATTCCCGGACGTCTCCGCCAGGCCATTCCCGCCCGTGTGGTGTTTGCCGGAACTATGCCGCCGTCCGTCCCCGGCGTCCGGACGCAGATGCAACTCCGCCGGCGCTATGAGTTGCTGGGCGGCACCTTCTTAATGGGTGACCAGGCCATCCGTGCGCACGAGCACGAGGGCGTTGTGCACAGCATCGCCACGCACAACCTGGATGCCCATTACCTGGAAGCCCGCAACTTTATCCTGGCTACCGGCGGTTTGTATTCCAAAGGCCTGGTTTCCAACCCCTTCAAGATAACGGAGCCCATCCTGGACCTGGATATCGACCAGCCCCAGGACCGGAACGAGTGGTACAATCCCACGTTTGCAGGAGAGCAACCGTACATGGGTTATGGCGTAAAAACCGACGAGCACTTACATGCCATCAAGGATGGCGTGGCACTGCAGAATGTCTATGCCATCGGCTCCATCCTTGGGAGCACCCGTCCAGGCCTTGGCAGCGGCGCCGGCCTCGCCATCCGCAGCGCCTTTGCTGCCGTAGATGAGATTCTTCGTAGCACCTCGGAACAAAGCGAAATATGAAACTGCAAGAATATACCACCAGCGCGCACAACTTCGAGGAATGCATGAAAGGCACCGTGTGCACAGCCTACTGTCCTGTACTGCAGGTGAATCCGCTGTACCCCGGCCCCAAGCAGGCCGGTCCGGACGGCGAACGCCTGCGGCTGAAGGACCCGTATTTCTTCAATTACGCGCTCAAATATTGCCTTAACTGCAAGCGCTGTGAAGTGGCCTGCCCTTCCGGCGTGAAGGTAGCCGACCTCATCCAAAGCGCCCGCATCAAGTACGACACCCACCCGCCCAAACTGCGGGACCAGATCCTGGCCTCCACCGACTTCATGGGCACGCTGGCGCGGCCGTTTGCCCCCATCGTCAATGCCGTCACGGATTTGGGTGTTACCAAAAAAGTGCTGGACTTTTCCCTGGATATCGACCACCGGCGCACGTTCCCCAAGTACAGCGGACGCAGCTTCGAAAGCTGGCTCAAACGGCGCAGCAAGGAACAGGCCGCGTTCCCGGAACAGGTAGCCTACTTCCACGGCTGCTACGTGAACTACAACTACCCCCAACTGGGCAAAGACCTGGTGAAAGTGCTCAACGCCCTGGGCGTGGGCGTGCAACTGCTGGACAAGGAAAAATGCTGCGGCATTGCCATGATTACCAACGGAATGGCAAGGGAGGCCGCCAAACACGCCACGCACAACGTGGAAGTACTTGGAAAGGCCGTCTCCCAGGGACTCAAAGTGGTAACCACCTCTTCCACCTGCGCCCTCACCATCCGTGACGAATATCCGGAACTTTTAAAGGTCGATAATTCCGCGGTGCGGGACTCCCTGCTTATGGCCACGCGTTTCATCTACGAGAAACTGGAGCAAGGTGCCACCTTACGCTTCAAGTCCGGCTATCACAAAAAGATTGCCTATCACACCCCCTGTCACCTGGAGAAACTGGGCTGGGGCGTATTCTCCGAGCGCCTCCTGCGCATGATTCCCGGCGTGGAGTTCACCTTGCTACCGTCGAGCTGCTGCGGCATTTCCGGCACCTACGGCTTCAAAAAGGAGAATTACGAAGCCTCCCAGGCAATCGGGCAACCGCTGTTTGACCAAATCAAGACAATCCATCCGGATGTCGTCGCCTGCGACTGCGAAACCTGCAAGTGGCAGATTGAAATGTCCACCGGCTACCCCGTCCTAAATCCCATCTCCATCCTGGCCGAAGCCTTAGAATAATTTTCGCTCCCCCTTGCGGGGTAGAAAAAGTTTTCGTCTGCGAAGGTAAAAACCACAGCAATATGTTAAAATTTTTGCAACAGCCGCCGTATTTACCGGCGCAAACCGGCCCAGAGGCCGATGCCAAATTCAAACGCCTGCGCCTGCAGGTATTCATCGGCGCCTTCATTGGTTACGCCGGATTCTACCTGGTGAGAAAAAACCTGTCCATGGCCATCCCCGCCATGGCGCCGCTGGGCTTCGACAAAACCGAGCTGGGCTTTGTGCTGGGCCTGAATGCCGCCGCCTATGCTTTGTCCAAATTCCTGATGGGCAGCGTGAGCGACCGTTCCAACGCCCGCGTGTTCCTGCCGCTGGGCCTCATCCTCACGGCCATTTCCATGTGCTTCATGATTGTGCCCATCCAGTATATCGGCGCCGATCACAAAGCCCTGGCCATCCTGGTAATGGGTGTGCTGAACGCCGCCGTGGGCTGGTTCAACGGAATGGGATGGCCTCCATGCGGCCGTGTAATGACCCACTGGTTCTCCCCCGGCGAACGCGGCACTATGATGAGCATCTGGAACTGCGCGCACAACGTGGGCGGTGCTCTGGTAGGCCCCATGGCCACCTACGGTGCGGTATGGTTCGGCAGCTGGTTCTACGGCGCTCACACAGAGCTCTACTTCCTCATCGGCACCTTTGCGTTCCCGGCCGCCGTGGCCCTGTTCATTGCCCTGCTGGCCTATATTCTGCTTAGGGACACCCCGCAAAGCTGCGGTCTGCCTTCCGTAGAAGCCTGGCGCAACGACTATCCCAAAAACTACTCGGCCAAGCACGAGGAGACCCTCACCGCCAAGGAAATCTTCTTCCAGTATGTGCTCAACAACAAGTTCCTGTGGTTCATTGCCCTGGCCAACGCCTTTGTGTATATGGTCCGCTACGGCTGCCTGGACTGGGCACCTACCATCCTCACGGAAAAAGGCATTGACCTCAAGAGCGCCGGCTGGGCCTACTTTGCCTATGAGTTCGCCGCCATTCCGGGAACGCTGCTCTGCGGCTGGCTCTCGGACAAACTCTTCCACGGGAAGCGCGCCCTTCCCACCATGCTGTTCATGGCCCTTGTGCTGGTGTTCATCCTCTTGTACTGGGCCTTTATCGACAACCTTACCGTTGTGATTATCAGCCTGATCGGCATTGGCTTCTTTATCTATGGCCCCGTGATGCTCATCGGTGTGCAGGCGCTGGACCTGGCGCCCAAGAACGCAGCGGGTACCGCCGCCGGTCTCACCGGTTTCTTCGGCTACTTCCTGGGCACCTTCATCCTGGCCAACACCGTGATTGGCTGGGTGGCCCAGCAGTTTGGCTGGAGCTGGACGTTCCTCCTGCTGGTGGCCGCCTGCATCCTGTCCATCCTGTTCATGGGACTCACCCTTAAAGAGGAACGGCGCAGCTAATGCCATTGCCACGTTTGCAGTTGAAATAGCGTAAAACGCTAATTTCTTGCAAACGTGGCAACGCTTTTTGCCCCAAGGGCTTATTTAATTGCCGCGTTTGCATCTGGAGTACCGTAAAAGGCACATTCCATGCAAACGCGGCAAACTTAACCTATTGCACCTCTGTCACTACCAGTTCCAGGCCATCCACGCGGATGTTGGAGCCGGTATTGATATTGGTAATACGAAGGTCCAGTTGATCCACACCTTCGGCGATAGTGATGACGCAGGTGATGGTGTACGTATTCTTGCTTTCCAGATCCAGCTTCGGGACCGAGGTGGCAGCCAGTTCGCCAATGGTGACACCGCTCGTCGTGCTGGTCACCTGGTGATTGCCTTCCAGTTTGGAGTTGCTCCGGTATGTGAAGGTGGCCGTCTTGACGCCGCTGCAAGGAATGCCGCTCACGTCAAGGAAACCATTATTTTTTTGAACGAGCAGGTTGTACCTGTAGTTCTCGTCGGTGACGTTATCCTTACTGTTATAGTATACAAGGGCGTCGTCGTACAGCTTTGTACTGGTGGAATTCTGCGTGTAAACCACCTTCCCTCCGCCAAACACTGCAGTAGAGCAAGTCTCCTTTACCTGATAGTCAGCGGGCGTATCGCCGGCAGCGCCGCCCTTCCACCATTCTTCCCATAGCACGTCGTTCACGGCAGGCTTGGCTGGTTCGGGCTCGGCCACCTTGATGTTGTCCAGATACCAGCGGTTCTGCTTACGGCTGGAGGTGATGGACGGGTCGGCATTGGTGGGACGGATGGTGATGCGGGTGTCTGCCGTGGCGCCCAGGATCTTCACCTTGGCATGCTGCCATTCCAGCTTGGTGAGGTCGCCCTCGGTAGGCTGGGCCGACTCAATGTTCTCGCTCACTTCCGTGCCGGTTGTGGCGAGGGTACCACCGCCGCTCACCGTAACCGTCAGCGTCATGATATCCGGCTTGGAGGCTCCGGTCATGCACCAGCACCAGTCGAAGCTGAGCTCCACGTCCGCCGTTCCCGTGATATTCTTCAAGGCAGGCAGGATGATGCCGGAGTTATAGGAAGTCTTGCCAAATTTGAGGTAGTTCTTCATCAGGTAAAGCGTCTGCTTGTTCCCGTTATCCGGCGTCCCGTCAGACCAGTCCTGACCCTTCCATCCCCAGACATATCCGTATCCACGGTGCTGGAATTCGGCCAGGGCAGGCGCCAGCGCCTCGGTGGTGAAAAAGTTCTTGGAACTGCCGACAGAATTGGCCGTCACGTCGTCAGGAGCCTCGGAAGACCATTCAGAGAGCCACTCAAAGTCGTCCTGGAAGTAAACGCCGTCCGGGAACTCGGGTTCGGGTTCCTTCCCGGCCTGAACCAGGGTGAAGAGGGTCTCTACCTTTTCCTCCTCGTTGAAGAAACGCACGGTTCCGGTTCTGGGATCGGTCAGTTCGTTGGCCTCATAGCTCACGATGTACTCGGTCCATTCCACCAGGGCTTTTGTCTCGGGAGCGGCTTCTACCGTAATCCAAGTGTCTGCGGTCTCAAAGCTCACCGGCACATTGGCCTGGATCTTCACCTTCACACTGCCTTCCGTTTCATAGACCTCGGCCTTGTTGCCGCCGGAAACGCTCACAAACGGATCCAGCAGCTGGCCGGCAGCGCTCTGCACCACATTAATCACCTTCTCGGAGTCTTCGGAGACGATGCGGATGGTGCCCTGACGCAGTTCCGGCAGTTCGCTCTGGGCGCAGGTTACCTGAATCTCGAGAGGTTCCCCGGCCACGCCTTCCGCCACATCGAGGCTGAGCCAGTCGCTGGAGGTGGATACGGTGAAGTCGTAGTCGGACTTCACGGTGATCGTCTTGGGACCGGCGGGCGTGCCATTGAAGGTGAGGAGGTCGGTGGACACCTCAATATTGGCATACACCGGATCTTTCTCTACCCCGTTGCCTTCCTTGATAATTTCGATGGCGGGCTGGTAGGTAGCATCGGCCATATCAGTAACGGTAAGACGGGCCGAACCGCCGTTACGGGCGGCCAGTTTGCCGGCGCCGCTGGCCTGCCAGTTGGCTACACAGCGGAAGCGGAACTGGGCGTGCTCCGTGTTCTTGCGGTACTTCACCACCTGGTCGGCCTGCACATTGGTGGCACCATCGGCATTCATGGCGTGGGTGTACACCACTTCTTCACCGGGCTCGGTGGTGGTGAAGGTCTCCCCTGCCGGACGCCATTCGGTGCCGTCCAGGAACTCCAGGATCCAGAACTTGTGGCCGGTGGCCGACGTACGGGCCTCGAAGGCGATATGCACCTCAGACCCGGCCTTGATGGCACCATTGCCGTAGAAGAGCCAGTAGTCGCCCGGCCAGGGACCGGTCACGCGCGGGCTCTTGTCGGAGACATCCAGTTTGTACTTCTGGTTGCCGTCAGTGGAGGCAAGGTCAAAGGGAACATACTCGATGTAGCCCAGGCCCTGCACCGGCTGGATGCGGCTGGTTTCGCTCCAGGTGGCGGAAGTGTAATTGATGCCTTCTACGCGTACAAGGAAGCGCAGCGGGTACGGAATCAGGGCTTCGTCTACGCCCTGGTCCTCTACAGACGTCACCAGCATGGACTGGCCCACGCCATAGCCCTTGAGCACCACCTTGTGCAAATCCAGTTTACTCAGTTCCAGGCTCTCCAGCGGGTCCAGGACAGGAATCTGGACGTTGGCGCTGATCCAGATGCTGGTTCCCACCAGCGAGGCCGACAGGGACACGTATTCGGCCACCGAGCTGTCGTACGTAGGAAGGATGGAAGTAATGTCCTTGGCCTCGGGGTACACCACCTCGGAATGGGACTTCACCTCATATTCGTCCAGTTCGAAGGCCGGGGCGCCGTTCACCGCAATGCGTTTTCCGTTGAAGGACAGTTCATCGCCCAACTTGACACCGGTACCCTGAATATACAGGCAGCCGGAAGCATCAGAGGCGATGAAACCCTTCTGGGAAAGGGCCACGACCTTTGCCTGGGGCACCTTGGCCACATCGTTCAGTTCCAGTTCACGCACCTGTGCAAGGGTATATTCCTTCACGCCATAGTAGGTGTCGCCGTTCTGGTGAATGATAATTTTGGCATTCCGTTCTACGGAACCGCCCTGCAGGATGATGATTCCTTCACGGGGACGGTCTGTCACCGTACCGGTTACATTGTCGGTAACGGAGATGGTAATCTCCCCTGCACCGGCGCCCCGCATGGGCGACACGGAAATCCATTCGCTGTCCACATCCACGGCCCAGGCACCGTCGGCATACACAGACAGCACCTGGTCCGGGGCATTCTTGGCTTCAAAGACCACATAGGTCTCGCTGGCGGCAACAGCACGGGCCTCGCCCACTTGCTCCTTTTGCTGGCAACCCCACAGCAGGGCTCCGCAAAAAACAGCCGCAACGCTCCTGAGTATATTGGTCATTTTCATAATCATAACGTCTTATTGATTAGTAGCTCAAACCGTCTACCCAACCCGGGTTCTGCTTCAGGTCTACCCCTTTCTCATGGTAGAGCTGGCGTTCCTTGGTGGGGATGGGATAGTAATAGTCGCGGGCTTCGTTGAAGCTGCGGGATACATTGCCGTGGTGGTATACGTAACCGGTAGCTTCTTCCGTGAGCTCAATGCCTGTGGCAACGCCCAGTTCGAAGCCGGTCATATCCTTGGTCTTGGGGTCGACCAGCTGCCACAGATAGATGTCCGGGGTACCGTCGCCGGTAAGGTCGTATTGTCCCACACCGGGGAAATACATGCCGTAGATAGGCTGCTCCAGGCACTTGCCTTCCCTCCAACGCAGGAGGTCGGTGAGGCGGAAGCCTTCCATGGCCAGTTCCAGGGCACGCTCGCGGCGGATTTCCAGGATAACGCCCTGATTGGCACCGCTCACGTTCCGGTAGCCGAATTCTGCCGAAAGCAGGTACGGGTCCGGATTAGCGTTGGCCACATCCATATCCAGCTGGGCCGCCATGCCAGCGCGCGCACGAAGGGCGTTCACCGTGGCGTCTACATCGTCCTGGGTGAGGGTGCCCAGCTCGGCCTTGGCCTCGGCATAGTTCAGCAGGACCTCGGCATAGCGGAATACGGGCATATCATTGTAGGACTTGTCCACACGTCCCCATTCCGGCAGGGTTTTGTTCATCACGAACTTCACCACCTGGTAGCCGGTTACGCTGCACCCGAGATCCGTAGGGGTAACGGCTTCGTCACCCAGCCATACATTTCCGGGGCAAACGGTGATGGCCGCCAGACGGGGATCGCGGTTCTGCATCTCGTCCACATACTGCATGGTTTCCCAGCCGGGCTGGTCCGTGAAGCGGGTACCGTCGGCCATGAGCACGCTGGCCACAAATTTACGGGTAAAGCCGGGCGTACCTTGGGTGGACATCACGGCAAACGCCGTAGCGTTGTTGCAGATTTGCAGGCTCTGGTCGTTCTTGATGGCCAGGATGAACTCGTCCTTGTTGGCATCTACATTGGCAAAAAGCGTACGATAGTCGTCCACCTGGGCCAGCTTGTACGGACCGTACTGCATGATTTCGGCGGCGGCTTCGGCGGCCAGGGTAAGGTATTTGGCGGAGGTGCGGCTGTCTGCCGGCAGGTCCACCACATACATTTCCGGATGCGTGGCGGGGCTGTGGTATTTGCGGAAGGTGCCTTCGAACAGGCAGAAGCGGGCCTTCAGGGCCAGCGCCGTCCAGCGGTTCACACGGTAGGGGCTCACCGCCGAAGGCAGATGCGCAATCGCATAGTCAATATCCTCCAGCATATGGTCCAGCACCACTTCCCGGCTGTCGCGCGGACGGTACAGGTTTTCGGAGTTGGATTCCAGCTGCTCGTCAATCCACGGAACGTCGCCAAAACGGACGATCATGGTATAGTAGAAATAGGCACGGAAGAAGCGCGTGAGGGCCGTGTATTTCTCGACGGCTTCCTTGTCTTCGCACTGGCCGATGTACTCCAGCAGGGTGTTCATCTTGCGAAGGTCGCCCCAGGCGCCGGTGCCGCTTCCCCAGCCACCGCCGCTGTTGGGAACGGTGCGGGAATTGCCGCCGCGCATAAAGGCCGACAGGTTCAGGCAGACCAGCTGGTCGCTCTGCTCGCTGTACGGTTCCTTGTTGAGCAGGTTGTTGTAGAAGGTATTGGAGAACAGCTGCAGGTCGGTCTCGTTCCGGAAATAGTTCTCCGGGGCCAGGGTATCCTTGGGCGTACGGTCCAGGAACTTGCTGCAGGAGCTAAGGCAGGCGATAATGGCAATAGCAGGTAAAATATATCGTTTCATAGTCTTGTCCTCCCTCTTTTAGAAAGTGATTTCAATGCCAAACATGTAGGTCTTCTGCCAGGGATAGCTCATGTGATCCTGAGCGGCAGAATTGCCGGTCCCACTACGCGTGTAAGCGCTTTCCGGGTCTAGATACAAGGTGTTCTTCTTGAGCGGAGACCAGTAGGCCAGGTTTTCTCCGGAGAAGTACACACGCACTTTGTCGATTCCGATCTTGCGGGTAATCTTGGACGGGAGGCTGTAACCTACGGTGAGGTTCTTGAAGCGCAGGTAGCGGATGTTCTGCAGGTAGCGGCTGTTCACCTTGGACAGCTCGCCGCCGGTAGAGGAATAGGCGCGCGGACGCGGGAAGTAGGTGTTGGGGTTCTCCTCGGACCATACGCGGTCGATAAAGTCGCGCTGGAGGAAGGAGACGTACGGATAGCTGTACGGGCCCCAGAACATGTAGTTCATGCCGGCCGGATACCAGTAATGGTCACCGGTTCCCTGGAAGAAGGCCTGTACGTCAAAGCCCATATAGTCGAAGCTGAGGGTAAAGCCGTACTGGAGGCTGGCCAGGGCATTGCCCAGGATCTTGCGGTCACCGGGGTCATCCACGGTGTTGGAGCCCAGCGAGAGGGTGTTCACCCGCCACTGGTCTTCCGGGAGCAGGATTTTATTGCCGTTTTCGTCCAGCACATAGTGGCCGTTCTCGTCAATCTGGTAATGGCCGTCGTTGTCCAGGTCCACGAAGCGGAGGTCGCCGCCCAGGAAGCCGCCGGTCATGCGGGAGCTGATGTACCCGCTGCAGTCCAGCACCTCGGTGGTGTACTTCTGCGCTTCCTCGTCACTGGCAAAGAGGCCATCCACCTCGAAGCCCCAGATTTCGCCCAGGCGCATGCCTTCATAGTAGGACATGGCCAGCGACTTGGTGGGGTTGTTGAAGCGGGTAATGTAGGAACGGTAGTCGCTCAGCGTAGCACGGACGCCATAGCCGAACGGACGTCCGAACAGGGAGAACTGGTCTCTCCAGCCGATGGACAGTTCATAGCCCTGGGTCTTGAGGTCGGCCGCATTGGTCTGCGGCGAAGCTGCGCCGTACACGGCCGGCAAATCCGGTCCTGCGGTGAGCATGTTCAGGGTATTGCGCTGATAAATTTCACCGGTGAAGGTGAGGCGGTTCTTGAAGGCGGCAAAATCTACACCCACGTTCCACTGCTCGGCCGTTTCCCAGGTAAGGTTGGCATCGACCGGGGCGCCCAGCGTGGCATATTTACCCATGGTGGTGCCTTCGCCGAAGGAATAGGCCTTGAAGTCCTCGATGGAAATTTCGCGAAGGTAGGCGTAATAGTTCTGGGCGCCGGAAGAGGTACGTACCACCTGGTTACCCAGTCGGCCATAGGAGACACGCAGCTTGAGGTTATCCACCGAGCGGCGGGCAGGCTGGAAGAACGGTTCTTCCGAGATACGCCAGCCCAGGGAGGCCGACGGGAAGAAGCCCCACTGGTGACCGCTGCGGAAACGGGAAGTACCGTCGTAGCGGCCCGACACCTCTACGAGGTAGCGTTCCTTGTAGTTGTAATTGATACGGCCAAAGAAACCGGCGATGGCATATTCATTCTGTCCGCCGGAGACTTCTGTGAGCACGTTGCCGGTAGCATCCGGGCCCACCAGGTTCAGGTCGTTCAGGGTTTCCGAAAGCAGGTTTTTGCCCGTGGCGCCCACGGCTTTGCTGGACCAGAGTTCCACGTTGGAGCCGGCCGTCACGGTAAGGCGATGGGCATCGGCAAAAGTGTGGTCGTAAGTGGCAAAGACGTTGGCTGTATGCCGCTGGTTGGTAGTGATGGTTTCCTGCAGGGCATCTTCACCGGCACCGGTGGTGTAGTATTCGTAATCGGCGTCGGGGTACCGGCGGTACTTGAAGTTCACGCTGCGGTACTGGTTGCGATTCTGATACAGCCGGTAGGTATAGTTGGCCGTAATGGTGAGATCCTTGAACGGGGTAATCTTGAGTTCAGTGGTATTGGACAGGTCCGAACGGTTCTGCTGGTTGCGGGCCTTGCCCTCGGCAAACAGCAGGTGACGACCGTTGGCCACATTGTAGTTACCCGAAATCAAGGGAGTGGCATACAGCCAGCTGCCGTCCGGATTCTGCAGCGGGAAGCTGGCCAGGGCATGGCGGGAAGCATAGGCAAAGGAGTCCTGGATGCTGCTGCCGCCCGGATAGTTGTAGGAGCTGCTGTAGAAGGACGTGTTGTTGGAAAGGCGCATGTACTTGTTCAGGCGGGCATCGATCTTGGCCCGGAGATTGAACTTCTGGAACACGTCCGGATTCATCTTGATGATACCGCTCTGGCGGTCATAGGCACCGGACAGATAGTACTTGATGTCCTTGTTGCCACCGGTTACGGAGATACTGTGCTGCTGCACGGGATGCTTGTCGTTGTAAAGCTCATGGTACCAGTCGGTATTGGCATAATAAACCCACTGGTTGCGTCCGTTGCGCACTTCCTGAACGGCCCACGGGCGGGCGGGATCTTCAGTCTTGTCGTTCACGCGGGCAAGGAGTTCGGCCATGTCGTGCGCCGTGTACGTGGTGTAATTCTTACCGGCGTCCGAAGCCCAGAATTTATCCACCGTATACACCGACCAGTAACCGCGGGTTTCAAAGTCCGTAGAAACCGTGGGCTCTTCCCAGCCCCAGCGGCCGGAATAGTGCACCTTGGCCCTTCCGCCTTTCTCGGTTCCGGTTTTGGTAGTGACCAGGATAACGCCGTAGGCGGCACGGGCACCGTAAATGGCTGCCGCGGAGGCGTCCTTGATTACGGAGATGTTCTCCACATCGGCCGCATTCACGCGGGAGAGATCTCCCTCGGAGCCGTCGATGAGCACCAGCGGCTCGGCCTCGTTGATGGAGGTGATACCGCGGATGTTCAGGGAGCCCACGCTACCGGGGTTACCGGAGCTGGTAGAGATGTTCAGGCCCGGAACGGCACCCTGCAGCATGTTGGTGAGGCTGTGGGAGGTACGGTCCTGCAGATCCTTGGTGTCTACGGAGGTGACGGCGCCGGTAAGGTTCACCTTTTTCTGGATGCCGTAACCTACCACCACCGTCTCTTCCAGCATCATGCTATCCTCCTGGAGGGTAACCGATACCGTAGCCTGCACGGCGGGAACCTGAAGGGTTTGTCCCGTATAGCCCAGACAGGACACTTCCAGGGAAGCGTCCCCTGCTCCTACACGGATCGAGAAATGACCATCGGCGTCGGTGACCACGGCATTGGTGGTGCCGGGGACCATGACGACGGCTCCGATAACGGGCTGTCCGGACGCATCCAGGACAGTGCCGCTAACGGCCCGGTTCTGGGCCTGAAGCTGCCAAAGCGCTCCCAGGACCAAGACCAGGCAAACAGCAATTCGTTTGATCTGTCTCATAGGTAATGTTTGGTTAATAAATAAATATGGTTAGTGTTTATCGGTATCTATGGAGAACGCGCGGGGACGCGAATTGCATCAATTCGATTGAATAATCGTCAGTGGTGCAGCAAATCCATTTGCCGCATCTGAAACCACGTAACATTGGACTTTTCTGAAAGAAGTTGTCGGATTGGCATTGATTGATACAGTCTGCATAACCCACGTGTATGAATCTCTATCGTCATTAAACGTATTGTCCAAAGGTTTAGCATTATCAACTGTTTCTACTATAACACCAGAAGTTGCACTCAATCCAACAATACTGAATGAAGAAGGACCTACATATTCGAGCGTTACCTGACCACCTTCCAAACCAAACTGTACTTCATGGTTCTGAGCATCAATAATTTTCTCTCCTTCAAGTATATATACCCGACGAAACTGATATCCCCCCTCCTTCTTCATCTGACATGCAACAAATAACGGGATAATCACCAAGAACAATATGAATAGTCTTATTCTCATATATAATAAACTATGGAGTTATCAATAAATCCTTACGATCACTTGTGAAATGGTATGTTATACCACTTGTTGTCACATTTGGATCATCATAATATCCGTCAGATTGTCCTGCCCATCCCCAATTCATGTGATAAGACACATGGCTCCAATAATTGCAGATCGTTGAATCAAATAAAGTTAATTGGTCGGGATACCCCATGTAAGTTTCTAATAGATACAAACGATACTCTGTTTGTGATGATAAAGAAGAATAACCGTCACATACCCAGGCATGACCTCCTTCTGTCGAATCAATGCCTCTCATATATACAGGATAATTATTAAAAATCGAAGAATAAACAGATGATGCAGAATGGTTAATAATGGAACAACTATATCCAAAAGAACGCAATACGTTTCTTGCGTCATCAATAGAAGATCTGCCGTCATCCCTGACGTGTAGCAGACACCGCAAATCGGCCAAGAATGATTTAAGAGTATCATTGGGATATGTATCGGGCATTCCGCTCCAATGAAAAGAACTTGGCTTCTGATGATATCGCATAATCTGGCCTGTCGCAATCGTAACACACCCTAGATAATAGTTGTTAAGGACAAAATCATTCCAGGGACTAATCTGATGCCATGTCGTTGATAATAGCGGGCCTTTAACCGAATTATTGTCTGTCACTTTTTCTAAGATAATAGAAGTATCTCGATAGTCTAAACCTAAAGATTCCAGATCCTCTCCATCTTGTGCAATAGAACAATATGTTTGATACAAATCATCAGGCATATCCGAAGGCTGATTTCTTAAAAAATAAACATTGTAACCAGCATCTATCCAGTCATCATAATAATATTCATACAGTAGTTCATAAAAATTAGGCATTAAATCATCTCCAGTCTTTGTAATTACTATTTCAGGGAAATTTCTCTTTTGATATTTAAACCAAAATGAAGATGAATTAATACAAGTATTTCCTTTCTTGATATCTGTAATGCATTGCTTTATCTCCTCAATGACAGGAGAAGCAGGATTCCCGGAATCAGCCGGATCAAAAATACCCCTCTCAACATCGGCAAGTATTGGATAGTACTGTTTCGTGGCAGATACAAGAAGATAACCGCCCTCTTTGAAATTTACGGCATATAAAACGATCTCATCATCCGCATTCGCAACAGGGATAACACTTGAAATAGTTCTCTCACTAGACTTAATGGAACAACCATCTCGTGAATATATCTTTGCTACAATCTCAGCATCTTCAGATGATAAAGAGTCAAGATGGGATGTAAGTCCTATAGGATCTGGCTCCATGGCAATTGTATGAGAAGTCATAAGCACATCTTCTTTTGCACATGCCGCCAAAATGAAAGACAAAATCGACAGTGAAAAAATACGAAAGTACAACATGTCAAATTAAACTAGAATTGTTAATCTACAAATGTTTATAGGTGTCTGTGGAGAACGCGCGGGGACGCGTCATGGACTCGGTATACACCGTGCCGAAGCCATCGGTGACCTTGATTTCCAGGGTGGAATTCTCAGACGAAGCCTTTACCTTGAACATGTGGTTGTTGGTACCGGTAGGAAAAGATGCCGTGGCGTTTTTGTTCAGCCGCTTGGCGGTATAGGCAATCAGGTGCAGCGGGTCCATCTGGGTGTCGCGGGTAACCGTGAGAGGCATCCCGCCTTCCGTCACTTCCACCTTCCAGGAAGGATCCCAGTTCCAGACATTGATGTACACCTCGTTGGCCGTATTGGCGCTGGCCCAGAGGCCGGCATCCAGGGCAGCTTTGTGCTCCGCGTTGCCGGAAGCCACGTACTTGTCGGCCGTAATATGAATCTGGTTGCGGTCGTAGGCGCGGAACTGCTCCGTAACAGGAGCGCCAGTGGGCTTGTACTGCCAGGTAAAGTGGTCGGCATCGGCCTTCACAATCATGTATCCGCCCGGAGAGCCGTCCTGGCCGATGTGCACGCCCGGCGTTTCCTTGGCACTCCACCACCAGGTTCCGCAGATGGAGCCGGCATTGTGCTCGAAGATGTGGTTGGTGGCCGTCTTGTCTACATTATATATAGTATGCGTGTGCGCCGTAAACAGCTGTACCTGGCTGTAGGGCCTCAGGAGAGCCTCAAACTTGGAACCGTTGCTGTCGAAACGGTAATTCCCGCCCGGTTTATACAGCGGAATGTGCATGGTGACCACCAGGGGTGTGGAGGTGGAGACAAAGGAAAGGTCCTTGGCCAGCCAGTCCAACTGGTCTTGAACCAGGGAAGCATTGTAATCCCTTACATAACAAGCCTTTCCGTTGTTGTCCGTGGTGGGCGTGGCATTGGTGCACTCTACGTCGTCCAGTACAATGTAGTGTACCTTGCCCACATTGAAAGAATAATAGGTGGGGCCAATCACTTCTTTGTATTCCTTAACGGTATTGAAATCCCCCACCTGGTACATGCTGTGGTCGTGGTTGCCGATGGTCTGGTAAATGGTAAGACCGGTGATGGTCTGGGCATCGGCCAGATATTCCCTGTACCCATAATTGTTGGTTTCCCAGTACAGGTCCCAGGTCATGTCGCCAAGGGTCATCGCGTATACCTTGCCCGTTGCCTGGGAGACGTAGCTGTTCACGTCGTACACCAGATCCCGGAACTGCTTGCGGTCGTCGGTGCGGTTGGCCAGGTGAATGTCGCCCAGCATGAGCATGGTGTGACTGTCCTGTCCGTCGGCCCTGTTCAGGGTGAAGTCCACCCTTTCCGGCGTGCTGGCGCCCTCGGTCAGCTGTCGGTGAATCACGGGAAGGATGCCGTTGCGGGAGGGTTCATAACCGGAAGGGACACTCACAAACACGTATCCATGGTATTTCCTGGAAGGGAGCTGGTAAACGCCGTCTTTGTCTGTCTTGACCACATTGATGCCGTCGGAAACCACGGCATCCGGAATTCCCTCCCCTTCGCAGATCACCTTCCCGTAAACGGTAGCACCGGCGGCGGGTCTGAGTTCCTCCGGGTCGTCGGCCTTTACCACCACCTGCATCTCACCCATTTTCCGGGAGGCCTGGCCGCGGCGAAGCGTAACCGTATACGAGCCGTTGCCAAAGGACTGGGCCCAAAGGGCGGAGATGTTTACGTCAAAGGACGTGGACGTGATGTTCTGGATGGCGCAGGGAGAAAGGCTGCCCAGAACCATCTGGTCACCGGAGACCGGTGCCTTGGAAAACTGCACACGGAAGGAGATGGTAGCGGAGCCATAGGCAACTTCCATCTTGTCGGGGATGGCAAACTGGACACTGTCCAAAGTCTGCTCCGGGGCCTCTTTTTGGCCGCAGCACAGCAGGACGGTACAGCTCATGACAAGGAAGCATAGCCGGAAAGCCCGGATTGAAAGGTTAAGTTTCATATTCTTTTCGTTTTGACAAGTAAAAATACAAAATATTAAGTAACGATGATTCAAAAAAATGAGATTTTTATTAACTTTGACTTCAAAGTAAGAGATTATGTTTAGAAAGACGCTCACACTACTCCTAGTTTCGCTCCTAAGCCTGTTCCCTCTCATGGCGCAGGACTTCGTGTACACGGAAGCCAGTACCCTGACGCTTGTGGGAAAACTCTTTCCCGACACGCCTAATCCCTACCACCGGGTAGACACCCTCCGGTACAAGGGATTTACCAAAAGAGAGAATCTCCAGGTGCGGGAATCCTCCGGCATTGCCGTAGCCTTTTGCACCGACAGCCCGGACATCCGCGTAAAAACCCTGTTCGGGGAGCGCGAAACACCCGTGAACACCACGGGCATCAGCGCCTATGGATACGACCTGTACATCCGGCAAGGCGAGGAGTGGCGCTGGGCCGGTGCAGCCGCCCAGAACAAGAAAGAAGCCGAAGTAACCGTGGTAGCCTCCATGGACGGTGGGATGAAAGAATGCCTGCTGTATCTTCCCATCCAGAGCGAAGAACTTTCTATTCAGATTGGCGTCCGGGAAGGAAGCACGCTGGAGGCACTCCCCAACCCCTTCCGTCACCGGATTGGCATCTACGGTTCCAGCTTCACCCACGGCATCAGCACATCCCGGAGCGGCATGACGTATCCCGCCCAGTTCTCCCGCGCCACCGGCATCCAGCTCCTGAGCCTGGGCTGCAGCGGCAACTGCAAAATGCAGCCCTACTTTGCCGATGCCCTCGTGGACGCCCCCGTAGACGGCTTTCTCTTTGACACCTTCTCCAACCCCTCCGAGGACCAGATTCGCGAGCGGCTCTTCCCCTTCATCGAACGCATGAGCAGGGCCCATCCCGGGAAACCGCTCATTTTCCAGCGCACCATTTACCGGGAAAACCGGAATTTCAATACGGCTTCGGCTCGTAAGGAAGAAAGCCGTATCCACTTGGTAGACAGTCTGATGACCCTTGCCTGTGAGCGGTACCCGGACGTATATTACATCCAGCCGGACGCCACCGCGGAGAACCATGAGACCTCCGTGGACGGTATCCATCCCTCCAACCACGGTTACACCCTCTGGGCCCGCTCCATCGCGAAGCCCGTTATGGACATCCTGAAAAAATACGGCATACAATAGCTATGAAAAAAACAGTTCTCCTCCTTCTGGCCCTCTTTGTGGCCATGGTCCCGCTACACGCGCGGAAAGTAAAAGGTACCGTTACCTCGGACGGAAAGCCGCTTCCGCAGGTGCTGGTATCGGACGGCTACCGCTTTGCCACCACCCGGGCGGACGGCAGCTTTACCCTGAACACGCACAAGGATGCCCGCTTTGTGTTTGTCATTACCCCTTCGGGCTATGTGGCCCCCTTCGCCTCCGGTGCACCGCAGTTCTACCTGCCCGTCAAGGGAACAAAATCCTTTGATTTTTCACTGCAGGCTTTTTCCCGGGGCGATGACTATACCCTCTTTTCCGTGTCGGACCCGCAGATGCAAAACAAAAAGCATCTGAAGCGCTTCCTGGGACGTCCGCTGGGAGACCTCCGGGGCATGGCCAAGAAGTATAGCGAGGAACGCCAGACAGTGGGCATCGCCCTGGGCGACATTGCCTGGAACAAGCTGGGCATCTTCCAGGATTACAAAGAGGCTATCGCCACCACACGTATCCCTTTCTACGCCGTTATCGGCAACCACGACTTTATCCAGAACCGGGACGGCATAGCCGCCGCCGAAGCCTATGAAGCGGCCTTTGGTCCGTACAATTACGCCTTCTGGCTGGGAAAAGACCTGGTGATTGGCCTGAACAATATCCTGTTTAAGTCCAGCGGCAAGGAAGACCCGGAAAAGAGCTCCAACAACTATACGGAGGGCTATTCGCAGGAGGTGCTGGACTTTGTGGCAGGGCTCCTGGCCCACATTCCCCAAGGCACGCATCTGTACATTGCCCAGCACAGCCCCCTACGCTTCGTGAACGAAGGTAAATCCAAGGACATTGAGGGCGCCGCCCAGCTGCTGGCCCTGCTGGATGGTTACACGGTGGACATTCTCTCCGGCCACACGCATGTGATGAACAAGACCCGGATCAGCGCGTCCGTCATGGACAACAACGCCGCTGCCATCGGCGGTGCCTGGTGGGCCACCGACTGGTGCCGCGACGGCACCCCGCGCGGTTACGAAGTCATTTCCTGCGTAAACGGCACCCGCAGCTGGCGCTGGCACAACCTGGACTATCCCGACGACTTCCAGGTAGAATTCATCGGCATGGACAAAGCCTGGCGCCATCCCAACAGCGTGCTGGCCAATGCCTGGGGGGCCGACGAAAACTGGACCTGCACCTGGTCGGAGGACGGAAAAGAAATGGGCGCCCTGGAGCGCCGGTCCGACTATTCCACCAGCTACGGCAATGAGATTCTGGCGGTATACGAGGGCGATATGGACAAGATACCCGGCTACAAGCGTCCGTCGGCCCAACAGCATTACTTTGTGGCCACGCCTTCCCAGTATGCCTCCTTTGTGAGCATGACGGTGACGGCCCCGGACGGACGCAGCTGGAGCCATACCTTTGACCTTCGCGGCAGCTATGTTGACCTGCAGGCGCACCGGGGTGGCGCCGGCCTGATGCCGGAAAATACCCTGAGTGCCATGAAAAACGCCATGGACCTGCACGTAAACACCCTGGAGTTCGACCTTCAGCTAAGCGCCGACGGAAAGGTGGTGGTTTCCCACGACAACTACTTCCACCCGCGCTATTCCATGCGTCCCGACAGCACGCTCATCCAGAAGGAAGACCCCAAGGAATACCTGTACACCATGCCGTACGACAGCATCGCCCGCTACGACGTTGGCCTCCGCTTCGTGGACCGCTGGCCCGGCCAGAAGAAGCTTTCCGAGCACAAACCCCTGGCCACGGACCTGATAGACTTCACCGAGCAGTATGCCCACGAACAGGGCCTCTCCCCCTTCCGCTACAACATCGAAATCAAGTCCCGGACCGGGAAGGGCGAAGGCACCCTGTGGCCGGATTACAGGGAGTTCTGCGACAAGTGCCTGGAAGTGCTGCTTGCAAAGGGACTTGGAGACCGGCTGGTGGTGCAGACGTTCGACGTCCGCGCCCTGGAATATATCCATCAGAAATATCCTCAGGTAGAACTTTCCTACCTAACGGAAGACGAAACTGAAATTGCACAGATCTTGTCCCAGATTTCCTTCACCCCCCGCTGGTGGAGTCCCAACCACGAGGTGGTTACCCGGGAGAACGTGGCCTACTGCCACGCGCTGGGCATCAAGGTGGTGCCCTGGACGGTAGATAAAGAAGATGACATCGCCCGCATGGTTGATTGCGGAGCAGATGCCATCATCTCCAATTATCCGGACCGCCTGATTCAGGTGGTCAGAAAGTACTAGAACACCAGCACATACAATCCTGCGGCACATGCGGCTCCCACCAGGGGGCCGCATACTGGTACCCAGGCGTACCACCAGCCACTGTCGCCTTTGCCCGCAATGGGCAGCACGGCGTGGGCCAGACGGGGGCTCAGGTCACGGGCGGGATTCAGGGCATAACCGGTGGTCCCGCCCAAGGACATACCGATACTCATGATCAGGCAGGTAACAGGCCAGGAGCCCAGCGAGCCGGTGGAGGCGGTTACAGGACCTACCTGGAAAGCATTGCCGGAGAAGCCCAGGGCCAGGATCACAAAGACCAGCAGGCAGGTGGCGACCACCTCGCACCAGAAATTGCGAGCGAGGTTCTTGATGGCCGGCATGGTGCAGAACGTGCCCAGCATGGTGCCGGGCTCGGCAGCCGTAGCCTTGTAGTGGTCTTTATAGAAGGACCAGACCAGCACGGCACCCACAAAGCCGCCCAGCATCTGGGCAAGCATATACCCGGCAACCGAGGCCCACGGGAAAGAGCCCGCAATGGCCAGGCCCAGGGTAACGGCGGGATTCAGGTGGGCGCCGGAAACCGGACCGGCGATGAGTACGCCCATCATCACGGCCAGGCCCCAGCCCAGGGTTATCACCACCCAGCCGGCGCCCTGCGCCTTGGATTTGTTCAGGGAACAGGCAGCGCAAACACCGTCGCCCAGCAGCACCAGCACCAGGGTGCCGATAAATTCAAAAATATATTGTGTCATGTGTGTCTACTTTTGTATGGTTCTGTTAATGGCATCGGCCCAGGAAGCTTTGGTGGCGGTCATGTCTGCGCCGGAAGGAAGGAAGCAATGCTCCACCTGCCACTGGGCTTTTATCTCGTCCAGCGAATCCCAGAAGCCTACGGCCAGACCGGCCAGATAGCAGGCGCCCAGCGCCGTGGTTTCCGTCACCTTGGGACGGACCACACGGGTGCCCAGGATATCGGCCTGGAACTGCATCATGAGGTTGTTGCGGGAAGCGCCACCGTCCACTTTCAGTTCTGCCAGCGGAACGCCGGCATCCTTTTCCATGGCGCGCACGATGTCCATAGTCTGGAATGCGATGCCTTCCAGGGCTGCGCGCGCAATGTGCGCCGCCGTAGTGCCCCGGGTGATGCCACAGATGACGCCATGGGCGTACTGGTCCCAGTACGGGGCGCCCATACCGGTAAGGGCAGGGACAAAGTACACGCCGCCATTATCCGGTACCGAAGCCGCCAGGGCTTCCACTTCTGCCGAGGAGCGGATGACACCCAGGCCATCCCGCAGCCACTGTACCACAGAGCCGCCCACAAAGATGGAACCTTCCAGGGCATAGTTTACGCTGTCCCCTATCTTCCAAGCGATGGTGGTGAGCAGATTGTTCTGCGAAAGGATAGGCCGCCCGCCCGTATTCATGAGCAGGAAGCAACCCGTTCCATAGGTATTTTTCACCGAGCCGGGCTCCGTACACATCTGGCCGAAAAGGGCCGCCTGCTGGTCGCCGGCGATACCGGCAATGGGAACCTCATGCGCAAAGATGGTGGTTTTGGTATAGCCGTACACCTCCGACGAAGACTTCACCTGGGGCATCATGGAAAGCGGAATGCCCAGCATGGAGAGCAGTTCCGCATCCCATTCCAGCGTATGGATGTTGAACAGCATGGTGCGGGAAGCGTTGGTAACATCCGTCACATGCACCTGACCGCGAGTGAGCTGCCACACCAGCCAGCTGTCCACGGTTCCGAAGCGCAGTTTCCCGGCCTCGGCCTTCTCCCGGGCCTGCGGCACATTGTCCAGAATCCATTTGATTTTGGTTCCGGAGAAATAGGCGTCGATGATCAGGCCGGTCTTCTGCCGGATTTTATCCACCAGGCCCAGCTCTTTGAGCGAATCGCAGAAGGCCGATGTACGCCTGTCCTGCCATACGATGGCGTTATAGACCGGAACGCCTGTCTCCGCATCCCACACAATGGTGGTTTCCCGCTGGTTGGTGATGCCGATAGCGGCAATGTCCAGGCCGTTGATACCCAGTTTGGTAATAGCCTCTGCAATGACGGCCGCTTCGCTGGACCAGATTTCCATGGGATTGTGCTCCACCCAGCCCGGCTGCGGAAAATACTGCGTAAATTCCATCTGGGCCACCGAGCAGGCATTGCCCTCATGGTCAAATACAATCGCCCTTGACGAACTGGTACCCTGATCCAGGGCTAGAATATATTTCCCCATAACTACTGCTCCCCTGCTTCATTCATCTTGTGGACCGTCTGGAGGAAATTGCTCACCCGGCGGGTGTATTCCTCCGGATACTTGGCATAGGAGTTGGCGTGGACGGCGCCCTCCGCAATCCAGTATTCCTTGTAACCATGCGTCTTGGCATTGTAGTTCTTCCACATATGGTCGAACGGGACAAAGTCGTCGGCATCGCCGTGGATGAAGAGCATGGGCTTTTCGCATTTGGCGAGCTGTTTCACGGAAGAAGCATCCTTGAAGCCCCAGCCGTAGCGTTTGCGGGTGACGATGCTGGCGCTGTTCAGGATGGGGAACGGAGGCAGGTGGAAGCTCTGCTTGAGATTGGTGGCGAACTGATCCCAGGCCGATGAATAGCCGCAGTCTTCCACGAAACACTTCACATAGTCCGGCAGCTGCTCGCCGCTGGTCATCATGACGGTAGCGGCGCCCATGGACACACCATGGAGTACCATGAAATCGTCCTTGAATTCCTGATGGGCCACATCGATCCACTTGATCACGTCCAGACGGTCCTTCCAGCCCATCTGCACCTCATCGCCCTCCGAATAGCCGTGGTACTGCAAATCCGGGAACAGGACGTTGTAGTTGAGCTGGTCCCGATACATGCGAACCAGGTACAGGAAGACAAAGTGGTTGTCCGTGTAGCCGTGTACCACGATGGCGGTACCCTGGGCCTCCTCCGGCCGGATAGCCGGCACATAGCAGGCATGGAGTTTATAGCCTTCGTCGCTGGTGATCCAGGCATCCTTGAGGATCCCCTGGGACTTAAGACTGTCGTACCAGGCGGTGGAGCCGGGCATAAGAGAGTCTGCCTTATGACGGGTGCGCTCAATATCGTCCACCCCGTGCGGCGTGGGCTTCAGCGCGTAATCGGACATGTATTTGCCGGCCAGGCAACTGTTCAGGGAAAGGGCTACCAGGGCGATAGCCGCAACGTGCAAAAATCTTTTCATGGTTTAGAATTGATAGTTAACGCCGATACCGATCCACAGGCCGGCATCCAGACCAGCCGTAAAGCACTTGGCGAATTCGGCCGAGATCACAAAGTTCTGGTTCATGGCCAGCTTTAGGCCCGCACCGGCACTGTAGAGGAGCTTGTAAATATTGGAAGCGTCGTAAATGGTACCGGCATAATTGGCATTGTGCACGGCGTCGAAGGCGGCAACCTCCTTGGGCTTTTTCTCTACCAGGTAGTTACGGTAGGCGTCGTAGTCATAGGCGGTCTTCAAGGCCTCGTCGTTCACGATACCCTGCAGGAATTGGGTCCTGTATCCCTTGGTGATGATACCGGCGTCGAAGAACGGATTCAGGGCCACGTAGAAATACTGTTTGAAGAGCTTGAAGCTCACCAGCTTTACGCGGAGTTCCAGGTTGGCCCAGGCCATGCCTTCTGCCAGGACACGGTTCTCACGCATACCGCGGATGGTATTGCTGGAACCAAAGCCTTCGGAAATCATATTGCGCTGGACCAGCAGCGGCACGTTCTGGATCATGTAGAACGGCGTTTCACCGGCAAGGGTCTGCTGCCAGGCCAGACGGTAGGCAAACACGGGATTGCCGGCCGGGATGGGGATGGGAATGGAAATGTAGTGACGGAAGTACACGCAAGCCTTCAGGTACTGGTGCTGCAGCACGTTCCCGTTCAGGTAGGCCTCCGCCCAGATACCCTTGTTGGGGGCGGCCTCAATGTCACGGGTGTCGTACACCAGGCCGGCGTTCAGCTCCAGGGCCAGGCCGCCGTTTTTCTCGGATTCGGTGATGGCGCCCAGGGCGATGTACTTGTCGTACAAGGTGGTGGCGGTGTCATAGTACTTCTTTTCCTTGGTTTGCTTGTTCACTGTTACGCCGTTGTCGCGCATGCTGCCCAATTTCCACCACCAGAAGTTGATACCGGCGGCCCAGTTGAGGTGCGGGATAATCTGCCCCTGGAAGTTGGCCAGGACACGGAGCATGTCGCGGCTCATGCCGTAGTAGTTCACATTCTTTCCACCGCCCACTGTGGTGAGGTCACGGTTGGACCAAAGGGCATAGTCCTGCACGGACGCGGGACCGTTGAAACCCCAGAAGGTATAGAGCGGGTCTCCTACGTAAGTAACGGAGGCGTTCACACGCATCTTGGGGATGAGATACTTGGAATCGTATGCCAGGTAGAAGCGCATACGGTGGCTGTTGGTGAAATAGGAGCCCTCCCAGCTGATCTTGTGGAGCGGGTCCGGATAGGTGGAGCCGTCACCATAATAATAGACGTCACCGAAGGCGCCGGCCTGGAAACCATTGTCCTTGGAATAAGTGGCCGTGGGCAGTACGCCAAAGGTCCAGCCCTTTTTCACTTCTTTTTCTTTCTCCTGTGCCGATGCAGCGATGCATGCAAACAACAGCACTACGCTCAGAATTTTTCTCATTGAAGCAAGTTTAAATTGGTTATTGTTTTATTAGTTTACAAATTTAAGGAAAATATTTGTAACTTCGCACATTATCCGTTACAGTCATCAGACAACGGGACCATTCTGAAAAATAGAAAATAAAGTAACCATATGCGAATCAGAAATTTAGCACTTTCATTTGCAGCATTCCTTCTATTAAGCGCATGCACCTCACGCACCCATGAATTCCTCCCTCACGTGCCGGATTATGCCGAGGGTGAGAACTGGTACAATGTCTTCCGCGGAGGGCAGGCAGACATCTTTTACATCTGCTCCACGTGCGTGTTCGACCAAACTACCAAAGAGGGTCTGGAGAAGCACTATGCTTCCGTCAACCGTCAGGAGGACCGGGAAGCCATGCTCGAGGAACTCAACGGCGTGGACCGCCGGCTCAGCGGAGGCAACCTCAACTATTTTGCCCCGTATTATCGGCAGATGAGCATGGAAAGTTTCCTCGACAAGGAAACCGTTGAAGCACGCCTGGAGATTCCCACAAGCGATGTCCAGACCGCATTTGACTACTATTGGAAGCATTACAACCAAGGCCGTCCCTTTGTGCTGGCGGGCTTCAGCCAGGGCGCCATGCTCACCATAGAACTGCTTAAAAACATGCCGGACAGCATTTACAACCACATGGTGGCAGCCTATGTGATGGGCTGGCGCCTTACGGAAGAAGACCTGGCCTGCCCCACCATCGTCCCGGCAACCGGCGCCATGGATACGGGCGTCACTATCTGCTACAACTCCGTAAAAACGCCTGAAGACGCCAATAAGGTAGTCATTCCCTGCAGCGCCGCCGGCATCAACCCGGTGAACTGGCATACGGATGCCACGCCGGCCGCATTCTGCGACTCGCTCACCGTCCATCTGGATCCCAAGACCAAACTGCTTCTTGTCGATGGCTACACGCGCACGGACCACGCCGCCCTTCCCTGGTTCGGCGGAGGAAACTACCACACTTTCGAAATCCCCTGGTACACACCCTACCTTCGTGAGAACATTCAGGACAGGGTTCGGGTCAAATTAGCAGAAAATTAAACGCGATAACCAGTTATTTTTCTTATATTTGCAACTCATAACATTGAGTCTATGGAACAAAGAGATCTGGAAATATGGTGGTCTTCGCTCCCCATCAGTGAAAAAGAGCGCATTGCCCGCAAGGGACTCATGAAAGATTCTAAGGACGGTGCCATCGACGAGTCCATGGCCTTTTACCCTGGCTGCACCGTTTGGTGGAACAAACTGGAGCACGACCGTCAGGTAAAGGTATATAAGCACTGCGTAGCCGTACACGGCGACGAAGTTAAGGAGTGGAACGAGGGTCATCCCTATGGAGATTAACCGTTCTTCCCTGTTCGCCGGGCTTCTTATCGGCCTGGGCGCTTGTGGTTTTCTGGCACTGGGCGGCTTGCCCGGCGCCATCATTTTTGCCTTTGGCCTCATTGGCGTGGTGCTTTCCGGTACGCATCTGTATACCGGCCGCGCCGGGATCATGCCCCTGAAGGAAACCCCTGTGCTGGTGCGCATCTGGCTGTTCAACGTACTGGGGTGCATCCTGCTGGGCCTGCTGGTATGGTCGCTGGGCGGAGAATCGGCAGACCGCGCGCAAACCGTTGTGGCCGGACGCCTTGCCCAGGGTCCATGGCGCAGTTTTCTCCGCGCCGTGGGCTGCGGCCTCATCATCGACATTGCCGTGTGGCTTTACAGGACCAAGCAGAACATCCTGCCGGTGCTCTTTGGCGTGCCGCTGTTCATTGTGTGCGGCTTTTACCACTCCATCGCAGACGTAGTTTACATTGTGGCGGCTTGGAACTGGACGGCGGACCTGCTGTGGTATTATCCGCTCATCGTCCTGGGTAACTATGTCGGCTGTAATGTACGCCGTGTAGTGCTGCCGCAAGCGTAAAAAAAATTCGTTTCCAATAGAAAAATTGCTATATTTGCAATCCTTTTAACGGGATGCCCCTGTAGTTTAAAGGATAGAATAACGGATTCCGGTTCCGTTGGTCCCGGTTCGATTCCGAGCGGGGGTACTAAGAAGCCAGGCGAAATGCCTGGTTTCTTTTTTTATTTTGTATATTTGTGGAGCTAAAACCGTTAAACGATGAAAACAAGTACCAAAATCTGGCTCTGCATCGCAGGCCTTCTCCTTGTGATTCTGGGCGTTATCTGTATCGCCAGACCGGACATCACCCTTATCTCTGCCGCCTGGATTATCGGTCTTCTCACCCTGGTCACCGGTATCGTCAAACTGATCTTTACCTTCCGGACGCAGGCTTTCCTGCCCAACAGCGGCACCCGCGCCCTGAGCGCCCTGCTGGACATCTTCTTTGGCTGCTTCTTCCTGTTCAACCTCTTTGGAGCCGCCCTTTCCCTGCCGGTGGTTTTCACCCTCTGGGTAATGATTGAAGGCATTGTCATCGCCGTCCAGAGCTTCGATTACAAAAAGGTGGGCTTCCCCATGTGGTGGGTCCTGCTGCTCCTGGGTATCGGCGGCGCCGTGCTCGGCTATTACGGTCTCAAGAATCTGGATGTCGCCGCCGGCGTTCTTTCCACCATTATCGGCATCGGTATCATTGCCGATGGTCTGGCTTACATCCTGGCCGTGGTGGGCGTCAACCGCTTCGAAAAGCGCATCGACAAACTCGGTCGCATCATCGACGAACAATAATTCCGGCAACTGCTGGTTCAGTTTGGCGCCAACGGCTCATTCATCGAGCTTGAGGCGCCTTTTTCGTCTCTTTTTGGAAAAAGTTCCGTTACCGTGCACGGAAAAGTAAAAAAGGCTTGACTGGCATCGAAATAATTATTATATTTGCATACTTTATAAAGTAAGAATGAAAACCGCATACATTTTTCCCGGCCAAGGGTCCCAGTTTCCGGGCATGGCCAAAGACTTATATTCTAAGCACAAAGAATTGATGGAGAGGGCCAATGAGGTCCTGGGTTTCCGTATTACGGACATTATGTTCGAAGGCACGGAAGAAGATCTTCGGGCAACCAAGGTCACGCAGCCTGCCATTTTCCTGCACAGCGTTTTGCTGGCCATGGAACAGGAGCAGCAGCCGGACATGGTAGCCGGTCACTCCCTGGGCGAATTCAGCGCCCTGGTGGCCGCCGGTGCCATGGATTGGGAAGACGGCCTGCGCCTGGTGGCCATCCGCGCCCGTGAAATGCAGAAATGCTGCGAAAAAGTACCCGGCACCATGGCCGCCATCATCAAACTCGGGGACGATGTCATCGAGCAGGTCTGCGCTGGCATTCCCGGTGTGGTTCCCGCCAACTACAACTCCCCCGGCCAGGTGGTCATCTCCGGTGAGGAACAGGCCATCGACGCCGCTTGCGAGCAACTCAAAGCCGCCGGAGCCAAACGCGCCATCAAGCTCCCCGTGAGCGGTGCGTTCCACTCCCCTCTTATGGAGCCCGCCCGCACGGAACTGGCCAAGGCCATCGAGGCCACCCCGTTCCATACGCCCAAGTGTCCCATCTACCAAAACGTAACGGCCAACGCCACCACGGACCCGGAGGAAATCAAAGCCAACCTGCTCAAGCAGCTCACCTCCCCCGTCCGCTGGACCCAGAGCGTGCGCAACATGCGTGAGGCCGGTGCCACACACTTTGTGGAGCTGGGCCCCGGAGAGGTACTGCAGGGCCTGGTGCGCCGCATCCTCCCGGAGGAAGGACTGGAAATTGAAGGAAGACAATAATTATCTTACAACACAATACACTAACTAATTATGGCAAAAGAAAAGAAATTCATCACCTGTGATGGTAACTATGCCGCATCGAACATCGCTTATCTGTTCAGCGAGCATGCCGCCATTTACCCTATCACGCCTTCTTCCACGATGGCAGAGAACATCGACGAGTGGGCCGCCCACGGCAAAAAGAACCTGTGGGGCGAGATTGTAAAAGTGACGGAAATGCAGAGCGAAGCCGGTGCTGCCGGTGCCGTTCATGGTTCCCTCCAGGCTGGTGCCCTTACTTCCACGTTCACGGCATCGCAGGGCCTCCTGCTCATGATCCCGAACATGTACAAGATTGCCGGCGAAATGCTGCCCACCGTCTTCCACGTGAGCGCCCGTGCCCTGGCCAGCCACGCCCTTTCCATCTTCGGTGACCACCAGGATGTCATGGCCTGCCGCCAGACCGGTTTCTGCATGCTGGCTTCCGGTTCCGTTCAGGAAGCTCAGGACCTCGCCGCCGTGGCACACCTTTCCGCCATCAAGGCCAGCCTCCCGTTCCTGCACTTCTTCGACGGTTTCCGTACCAGCCATGAGATCCAGAAGATCGAGGCCCTGGACGAAGAAGCCCTCAGGGACATGGTCTCCCAGAAGGCCCTCGCCAAATTCCGCGAGCGCGCCCTCAACCCGGATGCTCCCGTCACCCGTGGCACCGCCCAGAACGGCGACGTTTACTTCCAGGCTGTGGAAACCCGCAACCAGTTCTACGATGCCGTTCCGGATATCGTAGCCCGCTACATGGGTGAAATCACCGAGCTCACCGGCCGCAGCTATCGTCCCTTCGAGTATTATGGTGACCCCACCGCCGAGAACATCATCGTAGCCATGGGTTCCGTAACGGAAACCATCAAGGAAACCATCGACTACCTCGCCGGCCGTGGCCGCAAGTACGGTCTCATCACCGTGCACCTCTATCGTCCTTTCAGCGAGAAGTACTTCTTCGCCGTGCTGCCTAAGAGCGTCCGCAAGATTGCCGTTCTGGACCGCACCAAGGAACCCGGCGCCGTTGGAGAGCCCCTGTTCACCGACGTTCGCGCCCTCTTCCAGGGCAAGGACAATGTCCAGATCATCGGCGGCCGTTACGGTCTGTCCTCCAAGGACACCACGCCCGCCCAGATCGTTGCCGTATTCGACAACCTGGACGCCAAGGAGCCCAAGGCAGACTTCACCATCGGCATCGTGGACGATGTCACCTTCAAGAGCCTGCCCATCAAGAGCGAAGTTTCCATCGTGAAGCCCGGCACCACCGAGTGCAAATTCTATGGTCTCGGTTCTGACGGTACCGTCGGCGCCAACAAGAACACCATCAAGATCATCGGTACCCACACGGACCTCTACAGCCAGGCCTACTTCGACTATGACTCCAAGAAATCCGGCGGCTACACCTGCTCTCACCTGCGCTTCGGCCAGCAGCCCATCAAGGCTCCTTATCTGGTGAACACCCCGGACTTCGTGGCCTGCCACGTTCCTTCCTATCTTAAGAAGTACGATGTCCTCAAGGGCATCAAGGACGGCGGCACCCTGCTGCTGAACAGCCTCTGGGACGAGGAAGAGACCATCAAGAACATCCCGGACAACGTGAAGGCAGTCATCGGCCGCAAGCACGTCAAGGTCTATATCATCAACGCCACCAAGATTGCTGCAGAGATTGGCCTCGGTAACCGTACCAACACCATTCTCCAGAGCGCCTTCTTCAAGATCACCGGCATCATCCCTTACGAGGACGCCGTTAAGTACATGAAGGACGCCATCGTCAAGTCCTATGGCAAGAAGGGCGAGAACGTAGTGAACATGAACTACGCCGCCGTAGACCGTGGTGGTGAATACACGGAGATTAAGGTTCCCGCCGAGTGGGCCCAGCTCACCGCCAAGTTCGAGAACCCGAACAAGGACCGTCTGGCTCCCGCCTTCGTAAAGGACATCGCCGACATCGTGAACGCCCAGGCCGGCGACACCCTCCCGGTGAGCGCCTTCATGCCTTACCTGGACGGCACCATGCCTTCCGGTACCGCCGCCTATGAAAAACGTGGCGTGGCCGTGAATGTTCCCACCTGGGATGCAGAAAAATGTATCCAGTGCAACACCTGCGCCTTCGTTTGCCCGCACGCCGCCATCCGTCCGTTCCTCCTCACCGAGGAAGAGGCCGCCAAGGTGCCTGCCAACGTCAAACTCGCACAGGGCAAGGCCAACCTCAAGGATTACAAGTATGCCATCGCCATCTCCGTGGACGACTGCACCGGTTGCGGCAACTGCGTAGACGTATGTCTTGCCAAACCCGAAAAGGCCCTCAAGATGGTTCCTTACATCAACTCCAAGGAAGATCAGGCCGCCTTCGACTACCTGAACAAGAAGGTGGGCTACAAGGAGTATGTCGATAAGAAGGCCAACATGAAGAACAGCCAGTTCGCACAGCCGCTGTTCGAGTTCTCCGGCGCTTGCGCAGGTTGCGGTGAAACGCCCAACATCAAGGCCATCACCCAGCTGTTCGGCGACCACATGATGATTGCCAACGCCACCGGTTGCTCCTCCATCTACGGTGCTTCCTTCCCGGCCAGCCCGTACTGCACCAACGCTGCAGGTCACGGTCCGGCATGGGCCAACTCCCTGTTCGAGGACTTCTGCGAATTCGGTCTGGGTATGAAACTCGGTAGCGACCGCGCCCGTGAAACCGTAGCCGGCTGGATGAAAAAGGGTCTGGAGTGCGAGTGCTGCACCCAGGAAATGAAGGCCCTCTACGCCAAGTGGCTGGAGGCTCCTCAGGATGCCGCTTCCACCCGCGAGGTTGCTGACAAGCTTGTACCGCTCATCGAGAAGTGCAACTGCGACGTTTGCAAGGCCCTCTATCAGTATCGTCACTTCATCCCGGCCCGCAGCCAGTGGATCTTCGGCGGTGACGGTGCCTCTTACGACATCGGTTACGGCGGTCTGGACCATGTCCTTGCCAGCGGCGAGAATGTGAACGTCCTGGTCCTGGACACCGAGGTGTACTCCAACACCGGCGGCCAGAGCTCCAAGGCCACTCCGGTGGGCGCTATCGCCAAGTTCGCCGCCTCCGGTAAGAAGATCCGCAAGAAGGATCTGGGCATGATGGCCATCAGCTACGGTTATGTATACGTAGCCCAGGTTGCCATGGGTGCCTCTCCGGTGCAGTTCTTCAACGCCATCAAGGAAGCAGAGGCCTACGACGGTCCGTCCCTCATCATCGCCTACAGCCCTTGTATCAACCATGGCCTCAAGGCCGGCATGGGCCTGAGCCAGAAGGAAGAAAAGCTGGCCGTAGAATGCGGTTACTGGCACCTGTACCGTTACAACCCGGCTCTGGAAGGCACCGATAAGAACCCGTTCTCGCTGGATTCCAAGGAACCCGACTGGACCAAGTTCCAGGACTTCCTCAAGGGTGAGGTCCGCTTCGCTTCCCTGTACAAGATGTTCCCGGAGAGCGCAGAGGAACTCCTCCAGAAGACCGAAGAGTTCGCAAAGGTTCGCCTGAACACGTACAAGCGACTCGCTGGTAAATAAACAAAAAATCGGTGGCCAAACGGTCACCGATTTTTTTACCTATTATATAGATTATAAGCCGAAGGCCTGGTTGGCCAGGTCGTAGGCCTGTTGGATGCGGCGGGCATAGTCCCGGAAGGTTTCACCGGAAGGAGTGAGTTGCAGTGAATTTCCCCGCTCAAACAGCGTACAGCCCAGCATCTGCTCCAGAGAGGCGATGTGGGAACTTACCGCCGGTTGGCTTACACCCAGTTTACGGGCGGCTTTGGTAAAAGTTCCTTCTTCCACAACGGCAAGAAATGCACGGATTTTGCAGTCTTCCAACATATATTTTTAAAAAAATTTGTTTTTATTTGCACAAAAATAGGTATTTTTGTTTGGATAATAAAAAACAAACCTTTCAATAATCTAATAAATGAAAAGAGTTTTTCTTACCATTGCAGGCTTGGCCCTCTCCGCCATCATGGCACTAGCCCAGCAGCCCACCCGCGAGCAGATGGAAGCTTACTTCTCCCAGATGCCGCAGATTCCTAACACCGACCAGGTGCGCATCGGCCATCTGGAGAATGGACTCACTTATTACATCCGTCACAATGAACTTCCCAAGGGACGTGCCGAATTCTACCTGGCCACCAATGTAGGTGCCATCCAGGAGAATCAGCCGGAACAGGACGGTCTGGCCCACTTCCTGGAGCACATGTGCTTCAACGGAACCCAGAACTTCCCTGGCAAGAGCATTCTGAACTACCTCCGCAGCATCGGTGCAGAATTCGGCCGCAACATCAATGCTTCCACCGGCTTCGAGGAAACACAGTACATGCTCAATAACATCCCGGTAGAGCGCGAGAGCGTGGTCGACAGCTGCCTGATGATCCTGCGCGACTACTCCCACTATGTGCTCAACGAGCCCAAGGAGATTGACGCCGAGCGCGGTGTTATCATCGAGGAGCGCCGTCAGCGCCGCAACGCCGGCTGGCGTACCATGGAGCGCAGCCTCCCCTTCTACTTTGGCCCTGGCACCAAACAAGCCGAGTGCACCCTCATCGGCCTGCAGGAACACCTGGAAACCTTCAAGTATGAGAGCCTGACCGAATTCTACCAGACTTGGTACCATCCTGGCAACCAGGCTGTCGTAGTGGTTGGTGACGTTGATGTGGACCGCACCGAGCAAATCATCAAGGACCTGTTCGGCATCATCCCCGCCAAGGAGAATCCGCTCAAGAAGCCCATCCAGACCATCGCAGACCACGCAGAGCCGCGTGTAGGTATCATCACAGACCCGGAAACCACTTCTCCTTCCGTGGAACTCATCTGGCACAGCGAGGCCCTGCCGGAAATTGCTAACGCTACCCCGGTCGGCGTCGTCAGCGACCTGCTCAAAACCATCCTTTCCATGGTCATGCGTGAGCGCTTCACCGACATCACCTCCAAGCCCACTTCCACCTATCTGGACGGAAGCCTTAGCGTAAGCAGCCTGATTTACGAGGACATCGACGCTGTCAGTGGCGACGTAGCCCTCCGCGAAGAGAACATCCTCGGCGGCTTCAAAGACTACTACACCGAGATTATCCGCCTCAAGAAATATGGCATCACCGACGCCGAGTTCAACCGTGCCAAGGCCGATATCATCAACATGTACGAAACCCGCGTGAACCGTGCTTCTACGCGCCAGAACCCGGAATTCGTCCGTCCTATCCTCCGCAACTTCTTCGACAAGGAGCCCATCATGGAGCCCGACATGGAGAAGCAGATCGTTGAAAGCCTCTTCAGCCAGATCAACGCATCTGCCGTGAGCCAGCTGGCCGCCCAGATCGGTGGTTCCGAGAACCTGGTAGTTGTGTACGCCGGTCCCGAGAAGGAAGGCATCGCCACTCCTACCGCTGAGCAGTTGCTCAAGGTCATGGCAGAGGTGGAAGCTTCCGATATCGCCGCTCCCGCAGGAGAGGAAATCCCCGAGGCCTTCCTGAATCCAGCCAAACTGAAAGGCGCCAAGATCACCAATGCCACTACCACCATCTACGGTGCTTCCGAATGGACGCTCAAGAATGGCGTAAAGGTGGTTGTGTATCCTACGGACCTGCAGAAAGACCAGATTCTGTTCACCCTCACCAAGCAGGGCGGCGCAAGCCTCATCCCTACCGAGGATCTTGCCAGCTTTGACGAAAACGTAGTGGGCCTGTTCCAGAACAACTCCGGTGTATCGTCCTTCTCCGGCACTATCGTGACCAAGATGCTCACCGGCAAGAACCTGAGCGTGAGCCCCTTCGTCGACCCGCTGGAGCATGGTATTACCGGCCGCAGCACCGTGAAGGACCTGGAGACCGCTTTCCAACTCATGTACCTGGAGTTCGTGGATCCTCGCTTCGATCCGGAGGAATGGCAGAACGGCATCGACCAGATTCAGGCCGTCCTTCCCAACCTGGTGAACCAGCCTAACTACAAGCTGCAGACAGAGCTCTACAAGACCCTCTACGGCAACCACCCGCGTCGTCAGATGATCTCCGCTGAAAAGCTCGCCCAGGCCAACCTGGCCACCTTCGAGAAGAACTACCGCAAGCTCTTTGCCGATGCTGCCGGCGCCACCCTCGTCATCGTTGGTGACGTGAATCCCGAGGCCCTGAAACCGCTGGTCGAGAAATACGCCGGCTCCCTGCCTAAGGGCAAGAAAGCAAGCGACTGGATCGACACTGAGGAGAATATCGTCAAGGGTCAGGTGCAGAACATCTTCGGCGTAGACATGCAGACGCCTAAGAGCACCGTCCTTCAGGTGTACACTGCCGATATGGCCTACAGCTATCCTAAGTCCGTTGCCATGGAGGCCATCTCCTACATCATGGATATGCGCTATGTGGAATCCCTGCGTGAAGAGGAAGGCGGCACCTATGGCGCCAGCACCGCTGGTCAGCTGAGACGTCGTCCTAAGGAGAATGCCATCTTCCAGGTATACTTCGACTGCAAGCCCGCCCTCTGCGACAAGCTGCGCGAGCTGGCCATCAAGGGTCTGAAGGATCTGGCTGAGAACGGCCCCACCGACGAAGAAGTGAACATGGCCAAGCTCAATCTCCAGAAGAACATCCCGGAAAGCCGTCAGCGCAACAACTGGTGGAAGGACAACATTGAGATCTACCTGCTCCGTGGCGAAGACCGAGACGCCCTCTATGAGGCCGCAGTGAACGAGCTGAGCAAAGAACTCATCCAGGAGACCCTGAAGGAAGTTCTGGCCCAGAACAACTTCGTGGAACTGGTCATGCGTCCCGCCGCCACCGCCGAGGCCGAATAGCCCCGCCCAGCGTGACAGCCAATCAGCTGATCGCCAAATACTTACAATATAATCCTCGTTCGAAAATTGAACGAGGATTATTGTATATCTATCAGTCTATCAAACACTTAACGATCACCATCTTCGGAGGAAGGAATACCCTCCAGGGGGACTCCACTACGCTTCGCTTCGTTCCGGCCCCTCCCCTTGTCAATCTCCACTCGGAGCGAAGCGACAAAGTCCCTCCCCCGAGGGGAGGGATTTAGGGTGGGGGTAACGTGAACGTATTAATATAATAGCCTGTGACACATGTCACAGGCTATTATATTGCGGAGCATCGCGGAGGCTTAGGCCTCGGCGATAGCGCCGTTCGGGCAGGTACCCTCGCAGGCGCCGCAATCGATGCACTCGTCGGCGTTAATCTGGTAGGCGGCATCACCGGCGGAGATGGCGCTTACAGGGCATACATCTGCGCAGGAACCGCAGGATACGCAAAGTTCAGGATTGATGATTCTAGGCATAGTAATAAAAGCTTTTATTGTTGTTGTGTTTTTTTCCAATTGCGAAGATAGGCATTAAATTTGATTTTAAAAAGAACAGTGACTAACTTTGTGCGTATGAGAATGCTGTTTTTATCCATCATAGCCGCTTTGGCATTTATCCAGGAAAGCCCCATAAAGTGGGACAAAACCATCCATGACTTTGGGGATGTCTCCGTAACGGACGGTCCCCTCACCTGCACCTATACCGTCACCAATGACGGGGATGAGCCTATAGCCATTTTTGAGGTGGTGAGTTCCTGCGGTTGCACCAATGTAGTATGGACCAAAGAGCCCATCCTGCCCGGCAAAAGTGGCAAGGTAAGCGCCACCTACAAGAACGAGGACGGCCCCATGCCCTTCGACAAAACTCTTACCGTATATATATCCGGCGTCAAACGCCCCGTCATCCTGCGGTTGAGAGGCGTTGTCCACGAAAAGAAAAAGTCCCTGAGCGAGCTCTACGGAGCCCAGAAGCTCGGGGCTTTTGGCATTAAAAGCCGTCAGTTCAAAACAGGGAACCTGAAGCAGGGCCAGCAAGTGAGCGAGCAAGTCACCGTGGCCAACCTGGGGAAAAAGCCCCTGCAAGTGAGTTGGGCCGATGTCTCCCCGGAACTCACCCTCCAGGTGGAGCCCAATCCCATCCCTGCCGGCAGCACCGCCAAACTCACCTGTACCGTAAGCGCCAGCCCGGAGAAATATGGTCGATGGCTGTATACCGCCACCCCGGTGCTTAACGGGCAAAAGGCCGATGGCGCCCTGGAAATCACCACCTGGACCCAGGAGAACTTCGTGGTCATGGACCAGGCCACGCGGGACAACGGTCCCATCCCCTACTTCAACAACAGCACCGTCAACCTGGGCGCCGCACAAAAAGGAAGCAAGCTTACCGCCGAATTCATCTGCACCAATCGCGGCAAGAGTACCCTACATTTCTATAAAGCCGATGCCGAGTCCCCCGCCCTTTCCCTGGCCGAGGCCCTCACGGACGTTGCTCCCAATAAAAAAGGAAGCGTCCGCTTTACGCTGGACACTTCCTCACTGTCGATCGGGGAAAATGTCGTCATGGTGAGTCTCACCACCAATTCCCCGCTCAGGCCACTGGTTAATCTGTTTGTGGCCGTAACGCTACGTTAAAATCCTACTATGCGGCAGGAACTTTAATCTCCATAGACAACTCCGTTTCTTTACCCAGAGCATCCACCACATTGATCAGGAGATCATAGGATCCTGCAGTTTTGGCCTCATAGCTGAAGTTGGTCATGAGGCTGGTGATATTTAGGTTAAGCTGCGTCTTGTCTTTGATATCAGTGGCAGCAGGAAGTCCAAAAGCCGTAGCCGTCCCCTCTTTCATCAAGTCGATGACCTCTGACCCGCCATTGCGCTTCTTGATCCAGGCAAGGATATCCTTCTCTGCATTACCATCGAACTGAATGGTAATACCGGCGATTTTGCCTTTGGCGTCGATGTTCAGCACAAGCGGCGTGGTTGTTCCGGGAGTAAGTGTATATGGGAAACTGTAATCACAACTGATTTCGGGAGCCGAGGTCCAGTTGAAGCGGATGTCTTTTTCCAGTTTGGCACCATTGCGGTCCACCACCGCCACCTTAAAAGTGAAGCCCGTCTGATTGGCAAGGGGTGAATCGGATGCCAGTTCTTCCAGCAGCTTGGTGAAATCCAGCGTTACGGAAGAAGCCGATTTAAGTGCAGCGCCCACGGAAGTGGAGAAACTCATGCGGCTGACAGCCTGTGCAACAGAGCTATCCTCAATCATGTCCAGGATGCCAGCCTTGCTGCTGGTGGCTTTGTTGGCCTGGATGCCTATCATCTTGTTGGCAACGCCGATGAGCTCAACAGGAAGTTTGCTCAGGGTGATAGTAAAGGAACTGGCAGCCTCAGGAAGCTTTACAACCACCTTGGCGTTCATATCCACCGAAATTTCCATGATATCAAAATTGGGATTGGATTCCCAGGCTATAGAGGGTTTTCCGGCTGCATCCGTGGATGCGTTGTTTTTTGAGCAGGAGAACATCACAAGGAATGCCGCTGCAAAAAGAAGTACTTTTTTCATATGGTTCGGTTGTTTATTGACTCTTAACTAACTTACAAATGTACGAATTTTCATCCGAAAAGACAATAATTGCAAATGTCGCCGATTATGCGTAAATTTGTAGAGTATATACGCAAAATATGGCAGGACAACCTATTAATACTACTTACAACGACGACGCCATCCAAACCCTGGAATGGAACGAACACATCCGGCGGCGTGCCGGCATGTATATCGGCCGCCTGGGAAACGGAGACCGGCAGGGAGACGGCATCTACGTTCTCCTTAAGGAAATCATCGACAACTCCATCGACGAGTTCTCCATGGGCTATGGCCGCCGGATCGACATTGCCATCGAGGATAAAACCGTTACCGTAAGGGACTATGGGCGTGGCATCCCGCTCAACAAGGTGGTGGACGCCACTTCCAAACTCAACACCGGCGGTAAATTTGACGATACCAACTTCAAGAAGAGCGTGGGTATGAACGGCGTGGGCACCAAGGCCGTCAACGCCATGTCTGTCGATTTCTACGTAGCCTCCTACCGCGACGGACAGTGCTCCTACGCCCGTTTTACGCGCGGCAACCTGCTGGAAGCCGCCATCGTCCCGTCCAACGAGAAAAACGGCACCTTTATCCGCTTCACCCCGGACGAGGAGATGTTCAACGACTTTTCCTTCCACATGGAATTTGTGGAAACCATGGTCAAGAACTACTCCTACCTCAAGAAAGGCCTCACGCTTAACCTGAACGGAACGGCCTACAAGAGCGAGAACGGCCTGCTGGACCTGGTGACGGAAAACATGAGCGAGACTCCCCTCTATCCCCTCATTCACCTGGAAGGCGAAGACATCGAGGTGGTGCTCACCCACGGCAACAGCTACGGAGAAAATATCGCCACCTTCGTCAACGGCCAGAACACCCGCGACGGTGGCACGCACCTGGCAGCCTACCGTGAGGCCATCGCCAAAACCATCAAGGACTTCTTCAAGAAGGACTATAAACCGGAAGACATCCGCCAGGGCGTTGTTGGCGCCATCTCCATCCAAATCCAGGAGCCCATCTTCGAGGGACAGACCAAAACCAAGCTGGGCAGCACGTACATGTGGGAAAAACAGGTGAAGGGCAAGGACGGCACCTCGTCGGTAGACCGCGGCCCCACCATCCGCACCTTCGTGAACGACTTCGTCACCAAAAACCTGAACGACTACCTGCACAGGAACATGGAAATCGTCCCCATCATCGAGGACAAAATCAAGTCGTCCCAGGCGGAGCGCGAGGAGATTGCCGGCGTTCAAAAGAAAACTCGCGAGCGCGCCAAAAAAACGGCCGTTTACAATCGCAAATTAAGGGATTGTCGATACCATTTCTCGGACACCAAGTTCCCCAAGGGCATGGAAGACCAGCGGGAGAAGACCTCCATCTTCATCACGGAGGGCGACTCTGCATCCGGTACCATCACCAAGGTGCGCAACGCCAACAACCAGGCGGTGTTCTCGCTGCGGGGCAAGCCCATCAACTGCTTCAAGGAAAGCCGTCGCCGCGTAGCGGAAAACGAGGAACTCAACCTGCTCATCAACGCCCTGGGCGTGGAGGAGGATCTGGACAACCTGCGCTATAATAATATTATCGTAGCAACCGATGCCGATGACGACGGCATGCACATCCGCATGCTGGTGCTCACCTTCATCATGAAATACTACCCGGAACTCATCCGCCGCGGGCATGTGTACATCCTGCAAACTCCCCTGTTCCGTGTCCATAACAAGAAAGAACGCCGCTACTGCTACTCGCAGGAGGAGCGCGACAAAGCGGTGAAAGAGCTCAAGACCGGCGTGGAAATCACCCGATTCAAAGGTCTGGGAGAAATCTCCTCGGACGAGTTCGTAGACTTTATCGGCGAAAACATGCGCCTGGATACCGTCAAACTGTCGGACGAGGAATCCATCTCCACCATCATGGAGTTCTACATGGGCATCAACACCTATGAACGCCAGCACTTTGTGATGGACAACCTCCGCAGCGAGAAAGAACTGGAAGACGTAAACATTTAAGCTATGGCAAAAGTAAAAACGGAAGTCGGACCCCGCTGGGCTAAGTTCTGCGGTTGGGCCCTTAAGAAAATGGGCTGGGAAAGCGTAGGCGGTCCCATGAAAGAACCCAAAGCCATTGTGCTGGGCGTCCCCCATACCACGGTATGGGACTTCCTGGTAAGCTACCTGTTCTACACCCAGTTCGGGAAGGTAGCCCATATCATGATTAAAAAAGAATTCTTTTTCTGGCCCCTGGGACCCATCCTGCGGGCCTGCGGTGCCGTTCCCGTAGAGCGTGCATCGGCAGCATCCATGGTAAAAAGCCTGATCAACGCCATGGAAGAAGCGCCGGAATTCCACCTGGCCATCGCCCCGGAAGGAACGCGCAAAGCCACAAAAAACTGGAAAAGCGGCTACCACCTCATCGCCCGTGAAACCGGTGCCACCGTGTACCTGGGCTACTATGACTGGGGTCGCAAGAAAATCAGCGTGGGAGAACCCTTCGAAATCACGGACGATCCCAAGGCCGATATGCAACGCATCTACGACCACTATCGTCCCATGGGCATCCAGGGCTTCCACAAGGAAAAATTTATTATCCCCTAAATCCCCACCTATATGGCTAAAAGAATCAAAAGTCCCTACAAGGCTTGGCGCAGGTATCGCTCCCGCGAAAACTATTGCACCACTCTCCACAAGGTTTTTGACTACGCCACAACCAATTATGCCAAAAACATCGCCTATCAGTATGTAGATGGCGGTCAACAATACACCTACGCAGAATTCCGCACCAAGGTGGAACGCCTGTCCCAGCGCCTGTCCCGCTTTGGTATCAAGCACGGAGACCGCGTAGCCATCCTGTCACAGAACATGCCCAACTGGGTGGTAGCCTTCTTTGCCGCCACCACCTACGGCCGTATCGCCGTCCCCATGCTGCAGGACGTCTCCGAGAACGAGGTCACCAACATCCTCACCCACTCGGAGTCCAAAGTCCTTTTCATCTCCCAGCGCATGATGGGCAAACTGAGCGAAGAATGCCGCAAAAAGCTGACGCTGGTAATCGACATCGAAACCTTCGAATTCCTCAAGAAGGACAAGGAAGACTTCAAATGCAATGGCTGGGTAAAGGAACCGCTTCCGGACGACCTTGCCGCCATCATCTATACTTCCGGCACCACCGGAAACGCCAAGGGCGTCATGCTCAGCCACCGCAACATCTGCCAAAACCTGGCCGCCTCCTTCAAGGCGCAGCCCGCCTTCCAGAGAGACCGCTTCCTGAGCATCCTTCCGGCCGCCCACGCCTATGAGATGAACGTTTCCACCATCTATTCGTTCTACGTAGGCGCCACGTGCTATACGCTCCAGAAACCGGCTGCACCCGCCGTGCTCCTGCCGGCCATGAAGTCCGTCAAGCCCACCATCATCTGTTCCGTACCGCTCATTATCGAAAAGGTGGTTAAGAACAGCGTCTGGCCCACCATCAAGAAGAGCCGCGTGCTCTCTTGGGCCGATAGAAGCATCCCCCACGTACTGCACTGGTTTATCGGCCGGCGCATGGTGAGAACTTTTGGTGGCAAGCTGGTCTTCTTCGGCGTAGGCGGTGCCAAGATGGATCCGGCCGTAGAAGCCTTCCTCAAAGACTGTCACTTCCCCTACGCCGTGGGCTATGGCCTCACGGAAACCGCACCGCTGGTGTGCAACGCCATGGTGAACAAGAAAAAGAAAATCGGTTCCATCGGCGTGGCTTCCTATAAGGTCGATATCCGCCTGGACAACGTGAATCCGGCCAACGGAGAAGGAGAAATCGTGGTCCGCGGAAACAACGTGATGCTGGGCTATTACAAGGACCCGGAGCGCACGCTGCAAGTACTGGACGACCAAGGCTGGTTCCACACCAACGACGTTGCCACCGTGGACGAAGACGGTTACTACTTCATCAAAGGCCGCCTGAACAACACCATCCTGGGTCCTTCCGGAGAAAACATCTACCCGGAAGAGATCGAGCAGGTGATCAACAACATCGAAGGCGTAGAAGAGTCGCTGGTAATGGAACGCGACGGCAAACTGGTTGCCCTGGTGAAGTTCCAGGACAACGCCATCGACTGGAACCAGGCCTCCGAAGACAAGTTGTTCGAGGAACTGGAGGCCCGTAAGAAAGCCGTTATGGAATGGGTGAACAAGACGGTGGGCAGAAACTCCAAGATCGGCGAGGTCGATGCCATGAAGGAGCCCTTCGAAAAAACCGCCACCCAGAAAATCCGCCGTTTCAAATACAAGGATTCCCACGGCGACGAACCTGAAAAACCTACAACCGAAGACAAACCTAAACAGAACGATGAAAATACTGTTCGTGATTAACAACTTCTACATCCGGGGCAACGGCATCTCGGCATCCGGACGCCGTACCGTAGAAGAATTAAAGAAACTGGGTGAAGACGTACGTATTCTGGCCGGTCCCAATCCGGACCCGAATGGTCCGCAGCCGGATTTCCCGCTCAAAGAGTACTATTTTCCCATCTTCCAGCCTATCATCCGTTCCAGCGGCTTCTCCTATGCCGAGGGCGACATGAAGGTGATTGAAGAAGCCGTCCGCTGGGCCGATGTCGTCCACCTGGAGGAAATGTTCGTCCTGCAGTGGAAGGCCATCCGGGTAGCCGAGAAACTGGGGAAACCCATTACGGCCACTTTTCACATGTTCCCGGAGAACCTGACCTACTCCCTGGGAATCGGTCCGCTTCGCAACTGGAAGTTTTTGAACCAGACGCTGCTGAAGGCCTGGAGAAAACACATCTACGACCATTGTGACTTTGTGCAGTGCCCCACGGAAACCGTGCTGGACCGCCTGCGCCGTTACCACTTCAAAGCCAAGCTGGGGGTTATCTCCAACGGTGTTATTCCGGATGCCTGTACGCGTCCCGAAACCCCTCCGGAGAACTATTTCGACCCTGAACGTACCTTCGACGTCCTGTATATCGGCCGGCTTTCCCATGAAAAGGACCAGCCCACACTTATGGAAGCTATGCGCTACAGCAAATACGCCAAGCGCATCCGCCTGCATTTTGCCGGCAACGGTCCCCAGAGCAAGCGGTACAAGAAAAAAGCCGCAGCCATGTTCAAGGAAGGAGTCTTTGGTTATGAAGTGGACTTTGGCTTCTATAACCGTGACGAACTTCGCCAGATAGCTGCAAAGGCAGACCTTTGCCCGCATTGCGCACCCATCGAGGTGGAAGGTCTTTCCATCATGGAAGCCATGCAGCAGGGTGCGTGCCCCATTATTGCCGTGAGCAAATACAGCGGCACCTCGCAGTTCGCGCTGGACCGCCGCTGCAAGTTCCCGGCCGAGAATCCGGAAGCTTTGGCCGAACGGATAGATTATTGGCTGGACCATCCCAAGGAACGTTGGGAAATGGGGCTCCGGCATGCCAAATCCATGGAACAGTACGACATTGAAAAATCCGCTATCGCGTTCCGCGACGCCCTGGCAGAAGTCGTGAAGAACAAAAAAGGTGAAAAGTAAATTCCTCCTTACAGGGCTGTTGGTATTTGCCACGGCCCTTTCTTGCACCCGTACCTATGATGTTGTTGTAATAGGTGGCGGGGCTGGAGGAACCATGGCCGCCATTGAGGCGGCGCGGGACAGCGCATCCGTCCTGGTGGTGGAAGAGACGCCCTGGCTGGGAGGCATGCTCACCAGCGCCGGGGTCAGTGCCATCGACGGGAATTACCGACTACGAGGCGGTCTCTTTGGTGAATTTACAGATTCGCTTGCGGCCCGCTATGGCGGGTATGAGGCCCTGAAATCCGGCTGGGTATCCAACATTCTCTTCAATCCGGCCACGGGTGCGGAAGTGTTACAGAACATGGCCACGGAATCCGGTGTCGATTTACGTTTCCGCACAGGGCTCATCGGGCTCACCAAAAAGAGCCTGGGCTGGGTGCTTTCCCTCTCGGACGGCTCCCGGGTAAAGGCAAAAGTGCTTATCGACGGGACAGAACTGGGGACGGTGGCGGAAGCGGCTGGATGCGAGGAACTCCAGGACCGGATAACGGCCCAGGACTTTACCTACGTTGCCATCGTCAAGGAATATGATCACCCGGTGCTTATGGAAGAGCCGGAGGGCTATGACCCTTCCCTGTATTTCAATTGCTGCGACAATCCATTGGCCACAAACGTGGACGGAAAGAATCCCCTGGGCCAGCAACTCTGGAGTCCGGACATGATGCTTTCCTATGGACGGCTGCCGGACGGACATATCATGCTCAACTGGCCGGTGTGCGCCAACGACTATTTTGCCGAGTATCTGGACATGACACCAGCGGAGCGAGACTCCGTAATCCTGCTGGCCAAACAGCGGACGCTCGGGTATTTGTTCTTCCTACAGAAAGAACTGGGATACAATCATTTAGGTATTGCCGATGACGTCTATCCCACCGAGGACGGACTCCCCTTCTTCCCCTATTGGCGGGAGGCGCGGCGCATGGCCGGACGCGATACCATGACCGTGGAAGCGGCCAAGGAACCGTACAAGTACAATTTGTATACGCGCGCCATTGCGGTTGGCGACTATCCCGTGGACCATCACCATGTGCAGAATCCCCGCCGGGAGGAGTTAGGGCATCTGTGGTGGGGTCGCATTCCTTCCTTCAGCGTGCCGATGGGGGTGTTGGTGCCCGTTCGCGTGGAAGACTTCCTGGTGGCGGACAAGGCCATCTCCGTGAGTTGGGAAATGAATGGCGGCACACGCCTGCAGCCCGTAGTCATGGAACTGGGGCAAGCGGCCGGAGCACTGGCGGCGTTGGCCGTAAAAAGCCATCGACAGGTACATCAGGTGCCTGCAAGCGAAGTGCAGAAAGTCCTGCTGGACCGCGGCTGTTACTTGCTCCCCTTCCTGGATCTGAAACCCGGCGAACCCGGCTTCCGCGAACTGCAGGAAAAAGGCGTGCGCGGCGAGGTACGCGGAACCGGCCGTAGCGTGGGCTGGGCGAATGAAACCTGGGTAAACACGCCTGAAAATTAACGATATGAACAAACGGAACTTATCGATTGACATGTTTCGGGGTCTGACCATGACCCTGATGGTTTTTGTGAACGAATTCTGGAAAGTGTTTAACGTTCCGCACTGGATGGAGCATTATGGCACCTTTGAAGACGGCATGGGGCTCTCGGACATTGTTTTCCCCATGTTCCTCTTTGCTATGGGCATGTCCATTCCCTATGCGCTGGAACGTCGTATAGGCAAGGGATACAGCACGGAAAGCACGCTCGTGCATATTTTCAGCCGTACCCTGGCGCTGCTCATTATGGGTGCATTCATCTGCAATCAGGAGTCACGCGAGGTGGCGGGCAACCGGGCGCTCTGGGACTTTTTGATGATTGTCGGCTTTTTCCTTACGTGGAACCAGTATCCCAAGGATTGGAAACCGGCCCGTTGGCTTAAACTGGCCGGTGGAGCCTTATTGCTAGGTCTGGCCATCACTTACCGGACACCGGACGGTGCGTATTTTGAAGGCCTCTGGTGGGGCATCCTGGGACAGATTGGCTGGATGTACTTATTCTGCGCTATAGCCTACCTGCTTTGCCGTCAACGCACCTGGGTGCTGGCCGTGCTTTGGTGCCTCATCGCGTTTGTCAACCTCACCATGGTCCGCATGCGCGGCGGAGAGGTTTTTATCGGCCCGAATTTCCTTGGGGACCTTTCGAGGGCCTTGCAAATCAATCAGGGATATGGCGCCATCATGGGTCTGGGCGGTCTTATGCTCACCCTGGCGGACTGGCATTTACAGGACCGCAAACCTTCCATGCGGATGGGCCTGGGCTTTGCCGCAGCTGCCGTCCTGACTGTACTGGGGATGGCATTCCATACGGGTTGGATTGTTTCCAAGAACCTGGGAACACTGCCCTGGTGTCTTTATGTAAGCGCCTTATCCGTAGCCCTTTACACGGTGCTGCGCTTCCTGGAACGAAAAGGATGGACCGGTTGGTTCAAGCCTTTGCAGCCCGCCGGAACGGCAACGCTTACGGTGTACATGATTCCTTATCTGTTCATTGCGCTTTGGGTAGCCGTAAGTCCCAATATTGCTCCCTGGCTCACCGGCTGGGTGGGCGTAGCCAAATGCGCCCTCATGGCTGCCGTTTATATCAGCTGCGCATGGGGGCTCACCAAGTTGGGTATCAAGTTAAAGATCTAGCGTCTGCTGAACTTCGCCGCCATATAGGCGGACACAGGTGCGGAAGCCCGGCTCCCCTTCCCTGAATTGGAACAGACGGCAGCCTGAGACCGTTCCTGGTGCCGTATGGTCGTCGGAAGCAATATATCCCTGCGGCCCCAGGTGGTTGTAGATGGTGTCGCCGCCGCTGAATCGACCATAAATGAAATAGAGCTGGCCGTACGGAAGCACGTAGTCGCAGTCGTGGTCATGTCCCGTGACGATGGCCTGCATATCCCCGAGTTCCCGGAACTGGGCAAAAAGGCCGCTGTTCAGACGGGAGGGGCAAGAGGGTTCGCCGTTGTTACCGGCCATGGGCTGAACGCCCTTATCCAAGGCCTCCTGCAGCTCCGGCAGCGGGATATGGAAGAAGGCAAGCGAAGGCACGGGCTGGCCTTTATTCTCCGAGGTAAAGCGCTCACTGTGCGCCCGATACCAGGCTATCTGGTTATGACGGATGTAGTCGTAACAGTGAATCTCCTCCTCCCCTTTCAGCACCACGGCGTCCATGGAGTCAAAAAGGTAGAACACACGTTCTACGCCTTTAGCGCCGGAAAGGGTAATGACATCATTGGAACAGCCGTAAACGCCATCCTTGGGCGATTGATTCACGCAGCCGGGCAGTTCCCGGATAGCCTGGAACATGGCTTCCCGCGAGGAGCCGAACTGAGAATCATGGTTTCCCAGAGCCACGGCCCAGGGAATGCCGCTTTCCGCCAGCGGGCGCAGAATTTCCCGTGCGCAATCCAGGTCCGGACGGCCAAAAACGATGTCGCCGGTATGAATCACCAGGTCTGGCTTAACACTCTCCAGGGCCTCTTTCACGCACTCCAGGGCCCGCCGCGAACGCGGGTCCCCGACAATGTAATGGGTATCCGTAAACTGCAGCACGGTGAAAGTGCCGTCGGCCCGGAAATGGAAGTTCCCGGCGACGGACGGAGCCGGGTCGCTTTTATCGACAAAACTGCACCCCTTGAGCGCCGGAGCGGCCATCGCCGCCCCCGTCAGGAATGCCGCATTCTTTAGGAACGATCTGCGTTTCATTACATTGATTTTGGGTATCTAAATATATAGATTTCCCGCGAGAATTCAAAATGGATAGATAAAATAGGCGCCGGCCTAATTGACCGGCGCCTGTGATAAATTGAATCAATTAAGGATTGAATATGAACTTGGCGATGGTAGCCAGACCGGAGTGAACGACATACATCTCGATCACGCCTTCGCCCTCGTGAAGGACGATATCGGCACTGTTGTTACCATTAGGCCATTCAGCCGTAATCCAATCGGCAGTCTTTACAGTAGCAAGGACCTGAGGATTCGCCGTATCAGTAATGTCCAGCACATAGATGTCGGCATTGAATCCGGCCCAGGTGAAGTGATAACCCTGCGTGAAAGCCAGGATCTTCTTGCCATTGTAGTCAAGGACATCCATGTTGTTCTGGTTTTCATTACCGCCTGCACCGGCAGTGGTGATCTCAGTCCACTTTTCATATTCAAGCCCATAGGCGGTTGCATACCACTCAGGAGTATAAGCATCTTTGCGGAAATGGACTCGCTGGCCACCGGCATCACCGTCATAGGCACGCATCAGGACACCGTCATGAAGGTCGGCGCCATAAGAAATGGCAGCACCCGTCTCCGGGCTCCAGAAAGTATCCGGTCCTGCATGATTACCACTATTCTGGGTGCCATAGTAATTTGCAACAGGAGCAAACTCGGCGATATCATAACCGAACCAATAAGATGCACCGCCGGAGACACCGGTGATGGAACCCTTGGTAGCGAGGTCGCCACGGGCGCGGAAGCCACCCAAAGTACCGTACAAACCATTCGGGAGTACAATCTCCTTAGGCGTATCGGTTTCGTTCTGGGCACAATAAACTTTGAGAGAAGTACCGGAAATCAGTTCATAGGTTTCCCAATTCATATCTGCAACCACATTATCCGCAATAATGATATTACCGGCATCGTCATTGCAAATGGAAGTAGGCGTAATACCAGGGGTGGCAATTTCCTTCAGATAAGCACCAGTCTCCGGATTCAGGGCATGAATCTTGGTCCCGTCGGAAATCAGCAGGGCGTCTGCCTTCGAGTAAGCCAAACGGTTATAACCGGCAGTCACTTGGTCAGGGAATGCAATCGACCACTCCAACTGAGGGGTAACCGGAGCTTCGAGGCCTTCCTGATAAACCTGGAAATAACCGCCAAAGACATCGCCGTAAAGCTCTTCACCAGCATTCACATAAATCCAGTTGTCACGAGCGATGTAGCTTTCGTTCGGCTGAACAGTGATGATAATCGCATCATCAGTCTGCTCAAACTTAAGCCAGCTGGTATCCTCCGGCGGCCATTCTTCGTCGTAGTGGGCTCTCCAATCAAGGTTAGAAGAAACTTCAAGGGTAAATTCACCACCCTCCTGAGGGACAGTAAGACGACCACCATACTGATTATCAAGCAGTTCATTCTGGAAGTCGCAATATGCCTCAAAGGCAGCCTGGGAAATCTTCACCACCTGGGACAGCGTACCATCGGTAATGGTGATATTGGCTGTACGGGGCTCAAGGTCAAAGGAAGCGTCAACCAACAGGTAGACCTTTTTGTCGACCATGCCTTTGACGCCATTGGGCTCGGTCTGCTTAATCCAGTCTACGGCCATAGGGATAAATACTTCTACGTCCACATTGGTAGAGAAAGGAATTTCCACCACATCACCTTCGGCACCAACGGCGAACTCCGTGGTCGGAACCACAATCGCATCTTTCTGCGACTGGACAAGGTTATACGTGGCTTTTGCCGTACCGGCAGTAATGGTAATCTCAGCCTTACGGTTATCATTGGTGTCGTTCTTCAAGACAGAAGCCTTGATGGTAGCGTCACCGGCATTACCGCTGGCGGGAGAAATGGTGACCCAGTCCTGGGACGACTTGGCCGTCCAGGCCACGGTAGCGTTGAGGGCGATAGAGACCACACCACCTTCAACGGAAACGGTTGTTTCATCCGTCTTGATGGTTACGGCATCTGCCACCGTCTCCTGTTTCTTGCAGGACCACGCAAAGGCGGCCAGCATAACAGTAGCAGCTAAAAGGATTTTTTTCATAATAAAAATTGGTTAAAGGGTTAATTAAAGTGTTTCCAGATATTGAGTGATACCTTCTTTAAAGGCATCCCAGTAGTCGAACGAGCGAATATGACACAAGTCGAAGATAAAGAGACCGTCGGAGGCACCCAGCATGGTCTTCACGATGTCCGGAATCAGGGCTTCCTGATGTCCGCTCTCGAAGCCGGTAGCATTTCCGATATCCGGTCCGGCAGCAAAAGAAACATCACCACACAGACGCTTGGCGCCCAGTTTGGCAAAGCCTTCCATGGTCCATTCCGTAGAGCCGTGCACGTTATCCGTTCCGGCGTAAGCGCCCAGGAAGATGAAATCCAACAAATCGGCAAAACCCGTTTTCTGATAATTATCGGGTGCCCATTTGTACGAGGACTCGTTCTTCCGCAAATCATATCTCGGGCTGCTCCAATTTACACCAGAACGATAATACTCACTAAACCACGCACCCACATACACGCCAAATCGGACATCGGGATTCACTGCATGCACTTGCTCTGCAGCCCGGGCTACAAAATCATGAATCACTTTGCAACGGAAAGTGAGCCAGTTTTTCTGAAGCGTATTGGGGCTGGTAATATAGGTCTGTCCCCGCGGAATGACGGGCCAGGATGAAGGAGCGTCTCCCAAATAGGCTGTAAAGGCCTCCTTGGCGGCATCCGTGTAACCGGCATCCAAATTATTATCATCGTAGCGGCAACGGTCCAGAACGATGCCGTCCAGCCCCTTATAGGAAGCCAGTTCACCCAGCAGGGTAAGCAGGAATTCCTGCACCTTGGCATTGGCCGGGTCCAGGAAACGGGGACCGGTTTCAGGGTCGTCCATCGCATTGGTCAGGCCACCGGAGAGGTTGTCGACAGAACAATAATCCCTCAGTTCCGGATGGTCGTATAACATGCCCACATCGCCAATGGAAGAATGATAACCTCCCACCATGGTGTTGATGGCCGCATTCACCCGTAGTCCGGCTGCATGGCCAGCCTGAATAAAGGTAGCCAGATAGTCAAAGGTAGCAGTCCTTTCCACAAACTTATAGCGGCCATTGACCCAGGCAGCCACCTTGGTGCAAGGCGGAGCCACGGAAGATTGGAAGAAGACATCTCCGCTGGTAGGCCGCACATCTACGATGATGTCCGTAAAGCCCATATCGGCAATGCGCTGGCAGTCTTCCGCGATATAAGCGGCATCGTTGGCATAGTACTGGAAGTTGGCAGCGGCATCCACCCACACATAACGGGGCTTTCCCTGTATTTCGGGCGTGTCGGGACCGGAAGGATCATCCTCCGGGTCGACAGGCTTCACCGGATCGTTCCAGGCCTCCCGCCACTTGTAATTGTGCGGGTCCTCGGAAGAGCAGGCGGCCAGCAAGGAGAAGCAAGCAAGTATGAAGGCTAACTTTTTCATTTCGCTTTAAGAATTACGACCGATGCAACGGGGCGCTGCGCCCCATCGGATACTTTGATGGTCTCCTGTCCACTGACAAGGAGGCAGCTGGAGCCACCTCCGTCCAGATTGAGGGCAGCCTTGCAGCCAAGGGCCTTCAGCACTTTCGCCTCTTCCTCAAACGTCATGCCAGCCACGCCATCCGTCATGCCACGTCCTTCGCACACGAAAAGGATCAAACAATTGTCCGCAGTATAACCGATTGCCGTACGAGGATGACGGGCTAACGGCATCTTGTCATCGGCCCCGTCGCCATACAATAGCTCGGCTTCCCAGGTGTTGACAATTTCCCCGCCTTGGATCAAGACAGGGCCGCCGCCGATAGCGGTCTGCGGGGCAAAGTCCATCGCCTCTACGGGGAAATGCGCATCCGGAATTTGCAGAGGCTCGGCCTCCCAGGAATTCTGCGCCGGTTCACTATACAGATAGTGCTTGGCGCCACCCGACCAATAGGTCCAGCCCACTTTGGGCTCTGTCTCCAGTGGAGAGGCGGCCATGCTGCTATTCTGATAGAATACCCCACGCGTAGGATAATACATGGTTACCCAGTCCACCGAAGAATAATTGATATTGACCCCGTATGTACGGCCGGCACTGACGGCGACGGAAGCATTGTATCGCTTCCCACCCTCCGCAAAGAAATAGCCACCGTTAATTACTACCGGGGCAGCTGTCTCGGCATAAAAGGCAGAAGGAGTCTTCAACGCCTCATCGGTCCCCTGGATGGTGGGATCGTCGATGCTGCGAACATCCCAGGTAATCTTTGTCATATCCGCCACGGCGATATAGGCAATCACCTTCTGGCCGCCCAGCTCCGACGGACTCTTGTATACAGCAATCCCCTCCGGTACAGCCGCATAGGAAGCCGTCACATTGGTCCAGCCCTGCGCCACAATAGCGGGGTGCGTTTCTACCACTTCCGGAATTTCCGGTTCTACAGGATCCGGCCAGCGCCAGGCAGGCATGTCTGTGCTGGCAGCCTTGGAACAGGAGGCTGCCACACACAGAAGGACTATTAAGAGAGATCTTTTCATCGTTTAATGCAATCCAAACTGTAACCGCCGATCATTCCGGAGAAATGGTCGTAATAGTAGATATACAGCATATAGCCGTCGGCAGAAGGAGCCAGGATGGCATCGGCACAGGCGCCAAAGCCGTCATTGCTGCCCGTCTGGTACTGTTCGTTGTACATGAACGGGACCGAGAAGGCAAGCTGGGGACTGTTGTAGATGCGATCGCTGAGTGAACCGTTCGTAATGTCAAAGACATACAGCTGCGGGCCCGGCCACCACTTGGGGAAGTGGTTAGAAACAAAGAGCACCAGGTAACGGGCATTGTTAAAACACTTGCTGTCCAGGTTGTTCGGGTCCACATTACCGTTTACATAGTAACCGCCGCCCGGAGCATCGTCATCATCGCCGGTGCCTTCACCAGGGATCATGCTCCCCAGTGACAGATCCTGCTTGAACCAGCGAAGACAGTTCTCTGAATAGACACAGGTGTACCAACCGGCATCCATCGTAGGCGCACCGGCCACGATGCACGTACTGTTGGCCGGACCGGCACCCCAGTAATAAGCACCACCCGTTGCCGTGAACAAGTCGATTACCTCGCTGGAGACCACCTCGCCACCGACGATATGGATAGCGTGGAAACGTCCGGAAGTGGTAACGCCCTCAAGGCCGGGATAGGTTACGCTGATGACGGCCTCCCCTTCCACATTGCCGATCACCTTCATCTCAAGGCCCAATTGCAGGTCCTGATCATTGGTGAACCTGTAAAGGAGTTCCGGAGCCTTGGTCACGGAAGAAGTCTTCCAGATATTGAAAACCTCACCCGGTTCCGCCAGGTTACAGATGAGCAGGTGATCCTGTTCATCGGAAGCGATGGCACCGGTAGGAACGGCACTGCCCAGATTGATGGTACCACCATAAGTAGCGACCACCTTGTTGTAATATTTAGGCGTGGAGCCATCTCCCATATTGACGATAAGGTCGGAATCGACCACGGCCAGGGATACGTTCGCTTTTGCACTGTAGGCCGGCAGACCCAAGCCGCTCGCCGGATCCAGGTTGAAGAGTTTCTCGGCGCTGGTAGTATTCACACCATAGTCGATCTTTTCCGGGACATTCTTGATAACCAGATACTCGGCCTTGCTTACGCCATCGTCGGCCGTCACCGTGAATGTGAAGCCTTCATTGTAATTGTGCGGCAAAGCAGGATCCGGAGAGATGGTGGCATGGGCCGACAAAGTAACGGTGGCCTCCCCTACCGACAGGTCATTTGCGGTAATCAGGGAAACGGTCTTGGACGCCTTGTCAATAACTCCACTCAACGTAGGGCGTTTGAGGGTGAAACTGATCAGTTCGCACTTGGAACTCTTCACCCGTTCGCCGGTAATGACGATGTCACGGGTGGTTCCGGTGGCATCGGTATACTTGAAATGGTTCTCTTCCGTGAGGTCCAGCACCGTGAGCGCAGGCTCAATCTTGCAGTTGGCCTGCAAGGAAGCACGCACACGAACCTTGGTCATATAAGGGGTGGTGATGTCGTCGGAGGTCTCCGGGAAATACCACGGAATGGGAATCACGTAGCGGTCGGCTTCCGGATCGTTAATCTCCAGACGGCCCATCTCCTGCCCTTCAAAAGGGCCGAAGGCAAAATAGGCTGCCAATGAGGTAATACCCTGCCTTTCTGCAGTAGGAGCCACATATTCGGGCTTATGGCACGCTGTAACCAGCACCAGGATGGTCCACAGCACTATCAAACAGGTCTTTTTCATAATTAGTTCCATTCAGGGTATTGTTGTACAAGGGCATTCGAGTTGAGTTCGCTATCCGGAATCGGGAAGCGATTGAGCATCTTCTGCGGGAAGTTGCGGTCTTTGTCGTCTACCGAAACATAGGTGTACAGGAACTGGCCGGCAACGGCCGTAGACTCAATCTTAAGTCCATGCACCTGGTAGTTGTTCAGGCCCGTGGGATAATTCTCCACGGCATCGCCCCAGCGACGGACGTCCCAATACCACTGGCCCTCGAAGGCCAGTTCTACACGGCGCTCCTGACGGATGGCCTGCCAGAGGGCTTCCCCACTCTTGTTGGAGTAAGGCAGTCCCACACGGGCACGGATGGCTTTTATAGCGTTATTTGCGCCCTCTGTATCCCCTTTCCGGAAACAGGCCTCGGCCTTGTTCAGCAACACTTCACCATAACGGAGCAGGATAAAATGCTGGGTGCTCTGGGAGCGCAGGGAAAGGTCGTGGGTCTCGTCCACGAATTTACGCAGATAGTAACCCGTGGTGGTGCGGCCCTGCGGCTGCGGCTCTTTGTTCCACTGGCACCAGCCATCGACACCGCCTACATACGGCTGAATCACACGGTCTTTCCAGGAAGCGCCATTGTAGAGGATAGATGCCTGGAAGCGCGGCTCCAACTGAGCATACGGGGGTTCCGCCGTAGTGGAACCATGCCAAGGCGTCCAATCCGGGAATCCGCCGGTGGCCAGTTCATAACTTTCCACCATCTCCTGGGTGGGCGTACCATAACCGCCTCCCTGCTGCCCGACCAACTTATAGTCGCCGCCGGGTGCATAGTAATAATCGAAATCGTGCGTTACGTTATCGGCATAGGAGAAACTATACTGCAAGATAGCCTCGGTATTTCCACTTTGGATGGACGATGTGAAAGCGTCGGCGTACTTGGGCATCAATGCATATCCCATTTCTTCCAACATGTCGGCCGCTTCGATAACGGCATCATCGTCCCCGGCGTAAAGCATGGCACGCGTGATGAGCGCAAGCGCCACCCCTTTATCCAGACGTCCCTTTGCCGCGGCTTTCTCAGGCAATACGGAGGCGGCGTAGTTCAGGTCCTCGGCAATGAAGTCCCAGCCTTCGTCCTCCGTAGAGAGCGCTTTGTTCACCGCAATCTGCGTAAGGTCTTCTTTGTAGATAATGACGTCCTTATAGCGCTTGACCAGCTCGAAGTACAGCCATCCGCGCATCAGGCGAAGCTCCCCTTCCAGACGTTTCTGGTCTGCCTCAGGAAGTCCTTTACCTAAGGTGTGCAAATTGGATATGGCCTCGTTGGTGCGCCGGATAGCCTGATACAGCGACCCCCAGCAGCCCAGATACACATCCACAAAGCTGTTGGTTAGGTTGGTTCCGCCGTAGGCCACCTGACTGGGAATCAGGCAAAAGGCAAAGTTCACATAGGAACCGTACTTGAACTCGTCGGTAAAGGCCTCCGTCATGCCTACGGAACTGGGCCAGGTGGCGTAAATATCGTAAGCGTAAGAATAGATGCTGTTTACCGCATATTCGGCACTTTCCGTGGTGGCCCACATCACCTTGTCGGAGATGCTGTCCTTGGGCGTCATGTCCAGGTAATTGTTGCAGGCAGAAAGAACGCCTACAAGTGAAAGAATGCATACAATCTTTTTCATAAGGCCATTCTTTTAAAGGGTGATACTGATTCCGCCCATGATGTTGCGCTGCTGCGGATAATAACCGTTGTTCACGCCCGGAGATTCAGGGTCGATACCCGCCGGAAGTCCGGAAATGGTGAACAGGTTGTTACCCTCCACAAAAATACGCAGGGCCTGCACACGGAAGCGGCGGGTAAAGGACTGAGGCAGCGTATAGCCAATCTGTGCACTCTTAAGACGGACATATTTTCCGTCCCTCCACCAGAAGCTGGAGCTCAGGCCGTTGTCGCCACCGTGACCGGCGGTTCCCAGCGTCAGGCGCGGGAAAGTACCGTTAGGATTATCCAGGCTGTAAGCGTTCTCCACCAGGAACAACGGAGAGTTGCCGCCTTCCTTGAACGTCTTGGTCCAGATGGTATCGTCATCATTGTCATTGAAGTACGTACCGGTCATGGAAACCTGGAAAAGGGCGCCACCGGTGAACTGCATGTTCAGGTCGATTCCGTTCCAGCCGATGTTGATATTGAGGCCGTAAGTGAGTTCCGGACGATTGCTCATTCCAAAAATACCACGGTCCTGCCAGTCAATCTGGCCGTCGCCGTTCAGGTCCTTGTACTTGATATCGCCGATATTAGGACGCGTACCGTACCAGGCGCTGTTGTCGATTTCTTCTTCGCTCCGGTACAAGCCTTCCGCCAGCCAGCCCCAGTGAGAGCCGTAAGTGGTACCGGTAACCTTTTGCCACTCGGGAACATTGGGTTCGTCCTGATACTTGAGCCAACGGGTCTTGGAATAGGTAAGCGTAGCACCAATCTCATAGAAGAACGGTTTACCGCCCAACTGGAAACGGTTCTTGTGCGTGATGAGCACATCCACACCCTTGCTGTCGATGGCATTGCCATTCACGTAAGTGGGATAATACCCACCCATGGAACTGGGATGACCGCCGCCATTCCAGGTAAGGATGTCATAGGTATAATTGTAGAAAGCGTCAATCTCACCCCCCAGCAAACCATTCCAGAGGGAGAAATCCGTACCTATATTATAAGACAAGGTCTTTTCCCAGGTGAGGTCCTTGTTGGGAATGCCGGATGTAGCATAGGCAGGAACCGCGGCCTGTCCGGGGTAAACCACCTTATTGGCAAGGGCATACTTGCTCAGGAACATGAAAGCGCTCACACCATCGTTACCCAACAGACCCACGGAAGCGCGGATTTTCCAATTATCCAGCACGCCCTTGGTCTCCTGCATGAAGGATTCCCTGGAGATATTCCAACCCAAAGAAGCCGACGGGAAGAAGCCCCAACGGGTCTTTGCCATGCCGGCGAACTTATAGGAGCCATCGTAGCGGCCAGTAAATTCGGCCAAATACCGTTCGTCATAATTGTAACGGATACGGCCGACAAAACCGGCGCTGCGGGATGCATCGCTGGAGCCGATTACAGGACTGGCCGTAGGCGTACCGTTGTTCAGTTCCGCAAGCATGGCGAACGGAACATTCTTTACGTACGCGCTCAGATTATTGGTCTGGAAATCACGGACTTCTGCGAGCACAAGCGCATCCACTGCATTCTTGCCAAATGTATTGGCATAGGAGATGCTGGCCTGGCCGGTCATGGTCTGGGTATAATAGGAACCTTCCCCTACCTTGTTGCCGTCCGATGCGCCGTTCACATCTACCATCGGATCCGTCCAGCCCCAAGTGCCGTCATCGTTGCGGCGGCGTACCACAACATAATAAGGCGTATCGACATTTTTGTCATAGGAGCTCAGGTAATCATAAGAGCCGCTTACCTTGGCCTGCAGGCCTTTCACCCAAGGAATTTCCCAGGTGAGACTGGCATTGAACGTTCCTTGGACACTGCGGTGATTCTTGGTACCGCTCTGATACAGAGCCGCCAGCGGGCTGTTCGGGAAAGCCTGGTTATCGGCAATGGCGCCTGTGTAATAGTCGCCGTACTTTTCCGGAAGGAAAGGATACATGCCGATTACCTGATGTGCGATGGAGAACCAGCCCACCTCATAACCGGAATCGCTGTCGGAACCACCGGAAAGGAAGCGCGGCGTTTGCCTGAGACCCAGCACACCGCTGAGACCGGCATTGAATACCAGGTGTTTGGCGATGCGGGACTCCAGGTTCATACGGACATTGAAGCGCCGGTAATTGTAGCCATCGATGTTACCCTTCTGCCCCAGATAACCACCGGAAACGAAGTAACGGGTTTTGTCGCCACCGCCCTGTACCGTGATATTGTGTTTCTGGGTAAGACCCGTACCGAATACGCGTTTGGTATAGTCGATATTGTCCCAACCGTCCGTAGGGTCACCGTTGAGCATGGCTTCCACATTCTGACGCGTATAGTAAGGTACATACTCATCTTCAGAGGCGATGAGGCCACTGGCCATCTGGTCCATCATCTGGGCCAGATTGTAGTAATAGGCGAACTGAGGGCCATTCATGAACTTCGGGAAGTTGGCATTCATGCTGGCACCGACGGAACCGTTGTAAGTGATACGGGTGTCGCCTTTGTCGCCTTTCTTGGTGGTGATGATAATCACACCGCCGGCGGCCTTGAGGCCATACACTGCAGCCGAAGCACCATCCTTCAGTACGGAAATGCTTTCGATATCGGCAGGGTCGATGTCGTTGATATTGTCCACCGGGAAGCCGTCCACCACATAGGCGACGCCGTAGACGGAGCCGCGGATACGCAGGGAGGCCTGGTCCAGGCCCGGTTCACCGGATTCCTGCACCGAGGAGATACCGGAGAGTTTACCGGCCAGCACCTGCGACACGTTGGTGGAAGGGGCCTTGAGGAGTTCCTCACCCTTGATGGCGCTCACGGCGGCCGTCAGGGTTTCCTTCTTGGCCGTACCGTAACCCACCACCACCACATCTTCCAGATAAAGCGCATCTTCCTGCAAGGTGACATTCAGGTTTTGCTGTCCCTTGTAGTTGCGCTCTTCGGTAGCCAGACCCAGGCAGGAGAACTCCAGCACGTCGCCCTGGTTGACACGCAGGGAGTACGTACCGTCGGAAGCGGTCATGGTGCCGTTGGTTGTTCCTTTCACCAGCACCGTCACGCCTGCGAGGGGCTTGCCGTCCGCATCGGTCACCTTGCCACGGACTTGCGTCTGGGCAAAGGCCACTCCTTGCAGCAGGAACAGTCCTGCCACCAGGGAAGTCATAAGACGGGATAAGACTTTCATATTGTTTGTCGATTATTTTTTGTCTGCGATTTCCTGCAAGATGGTACCAATCTGGTACAGCCCTCTGGGCACATGGAAGCAGCCTTTCCACTTGCCGCCCTTGAGCGGGAGAAGTACCTCTCCCCGACGG
>JBGUPS010000012.1:0-2826 GCA_045130395.1 Candidatus Cryptobacteroides sp. | reverse complement strand
ATCACCGAAGGCACGGAAGACCTTGTGGATATCGCCAAGCGGATGCTCGCCGCAATGCAGGAGAAGCTGACGGTTCCGAACCAGACGGTCATCACCCGCAGCGGCGCGAGCGCCATCGCCTTCTCCACCAACCGGGCGACCGTGACCCTCCTGCGTGCGCTGGCCGCTTACAAGAGCGGCGGTTCCCTGCCGGCCAAGGTTTCCACGGAGTATCTCTCCGCCGCCGCCTCGCTGAAGGGCTTCGCCCAGCAGTTCGTCGGCATCCTGGACATCTGGGAGAAGACGGTGGGCACCGTCTCCGCGGACGGCTCGCACTGCACCGACAACAACTCGGCCTGGCAGAACGTCCACTTCGTCCCGATCCCGTGGTCCGGTGGCGCCTATGTCGATGGCAAGGACCAGTACGACGCTCAGTATCAGCCTTATTTCACCGTCACCATCGACGGTAAGGAGTACACTTCCGCCCAGACCTGGGGTATCGCCCTCCGCGGTATCATGGACTTGCTCACCAAGGAAGGTTCCGGCACCCTGCAGCAGGAGCGCAACAATTTCATCCACACGATGGGGAACGGCGCCAGCTTCAAGGAGCCCATCCCTGCGGTGAACGATTTCGATATCTGGGGCCAGTATCCCTGGTACGAGAGCACCAATGACGGCGTGCCGATCAACAAGGACGCCATCAGCCCTTACATCATCGTGAGAACCGCCTCCTGGTTCCTTACCCGCCAGCAGGGCCTCGAAAAGATCGGCAACTACCAGATCTACGGTACCGACGACGCCAGCGAGCTCATCGAGGACGGCTACACCGGCTTCATCAGCTCCATGCGCATGTGGCTGATCGCTGCCCGCTTCTACAAGTATCTGCTGGACAACAACATCACCGAGAATGTCTATGACGCGGTGAAGAACGTCACCTTCGCCACCGACCTCTACGGCGTGGAAATGCCGGACATCGACCTGAAGACTACGTCCATGACTTTTGTAGCCGACGGTGAAACCAAGGAAGTCAAATTCTCGGCCAAGAAGGCTTGGACCGCCACCTCGAGCGAGAGCTGGCTCAAACTGGAACCTGCTTCCGGCGATCCCGGCAGCGAGGTCACCATCCAGGCCACAGCCGATCCTAACACCGGCGACGAGCGCGAAGCCACCATTGTCATCAAGGGCGGCAACGTTACCGAGGGCCTGGAAATCCCTGTCATCCAAGGCAAGTACATCGCTCCTACGGAGGCTACTATCAAGGAGTTCGCCCAGGAATACGTGAAGATTCTCAACGTTTGGGCCAACACCACCGGGACCATCGACATGGTTACCGGCGAGGATTATACGGCAGGTTCCAACAACGTGGAGAATGCGCATTATGTTCCTTCTACCACGACCATTACCGTTGCCGGCAAGGAATACAATACGGCCGACATGTTCGAGACCGCGCTCCGCAGCTACCTGCTTGTCCGCGGTTATAATGGCCTGGACACCCAGAACTATGGTCCCGGCTCTATCGCCGCGCGTGAGGGCGGTGCTGCTTCCATGGCCGAGACGCCGGTCCCTGTCACCCACGATTATACCTGGGGTTCCTGGCCCTTCAACGAGACAGAAGGCAACGGTGGGTATTTCCGGACGGCGGCAGACGAGCATTGCGTTGTCGAGGTGGCCATCCTGGACAACTGGGCCATGCGTTCCCTGAACTATTCCGGCGGCAAGCCCATCACCAACATGTGCGGTTATCCTCGTGATCCCGCCCCGATGAGCAACTATACCGGCAGTTTCTGCGCGCAGCGCGCACTCATTACCTATGCTTTCTTCTTCAAGTACATGCTGGACAACAACCTGGACAAGGGGACGGACCTGACGGACGATACAATCATCCGCACAGAACTCTTCGGCAATGAAGGAGGAGAGCCCATTGTCGGGCCGACGACGATCAAGGACTTCGCCGAAGAGTATGTGAAGATCCTTGACATCTGGCAGAGCACGACGGGTACGATGGACATGTTGCAGGGTGAGAACTATCAGGGTGGAGAATGGAATGTGGAGAATGCTCATTACATTCCTATGACCACCACGATTACTGTGGGCAACAGGACTTACAATACGGCCGACATGTTCGAAACGGCCATCCGCAGCTACCTGCTGGTCCGTGGTTACAACGGTCTGGATACCGAGCACTATGGCGCCGGATCCATCGCTGCCCTGGACGGAGGGGCCGCTTCCATGAGCACCACGGAAGTCCCGGAGACCCACGGATACCAGTGGGGTGATTGGCCGTACAACGAAACGGACGGCAATGGCGGCCACTTCAGGACGACGGATGAAGAGCATTGCGTCGCCAGGGTGGACGTCCTGGACAACTGGGCGATGCGCGCCTTGAACTATTCCGGTGGCAAGCCCATCTCCAACATGTGCACCTATCCGCGCAACCCGCTCAACAATTACACCGGCAGCTTCTGTTCGATGCGTGCCCTGATTACGTATGCCTTCTTCTTCAAGTATATGCTGGACAAGGGGTATGACAAGGGTACTCAGGTTGGCGACAATGACGTCATCCGCACGGAGCTCTTTGGTGATGAGGGCGGTGCCGCCGCAAAGATTACGATTAAGGACTTCGCCAAGGAATATGTGAAGATTCTGGATGTCTGGCAGAGCACGACGGGTACGATCGACATGTTGCAGGGTGAGAACTATCAGGGTGGAGAATGGAATGTGGAGAATGCCCATTACATTCCTTCGACCACCACGATTACTGTGGGCAACAGGACTTACAATACGGCCGACATGTTCGAAACGGCCATCCGCAGCTACCTGCTGGTTCGTGGTTACGACGGTCTGGAT
>JBGUPS010000011.1:0-3450 GCA_045130395.1 Candidatus Cryptobacteroides sp. | reverse complement strand
CCTTTCGTTGGCCAGACAGATTATGCGGCAGCATAATGGCACTATCGACCTGGTGCGGAGTGATGTAAACCAGACGGTGTTCCAGCTGGTATTCCGGTAAGATTCGGCAAGTGTAAAGTCCAAAGTGTAAAGGGAGTGTAAAGTTTTGACAGACTTTACACTCCTTGTTCTTTTGTGTTTTTCCTGTAAATCAATGTGTTAGATGGTTTGGCACGGGGAGTGCTTGCATTTGGCATGGTGAAAATGATTTACACGATGATCAGGAAACTTTTTATATCGTTTTTGTGTGTGGCCTCTCTGGGGCTTGTGGCGAATGCACAGGCCCCGGAGGACGGCGGTGTAATGACGCTGCATGATTGCATGGCCTATGCGGTGTCCAATTCCACGAAGATGCGGATCCAGCAGGCGGCGATTGGCGATGCGCAGATTGACCGGAGGGATGCAGCCCTGGCGCTGTTTACCCCGCAAATCAATGCGCAGACGGTTGCGTACTACAATTTTGGCCGTAACATCGACCCGGAGACCAACCTGTATATGCAGACGACGTCGTTCCATAACAGTTATAGTGTTACTGCGGGCTACGACCTTTTCGACGGCTTCAAGGCCGTGAACAATTACAAAATCTCCAAGACGGGTCTTCTTATCGCCCAGTCCCAGGAGAAGCAGGTGGAGGCCGATATCTGCCTGGCCGTGATGGAGGCCTATTACAACGTGGTCTATTACAAGCGACTCTCCGATGTCTACGAAGAGCAGGTTGCCACGGCCGAGGCTGCCTTAAAAAAGGCCCAGCGACAGGAAGAACTGGGGCAGAAGGGCCATGCCGATGTCATCCAGATGAAGGCGGACCTGGCTGACCGCCAGTATGACCTCACCAATACCTTCAACAAATACGAGAGCGAGAAAATGAAGCTCGCCGACCTTATGTTTTGGCCGGTGGATGAAGAATTGACGATAGATACGTCCATGCCTGAATGGGAGGTCGATCCCATCTCCACAAATGCCGTAGTAGATTTCGCCCTGGATCACAATCCGGGCGTTAACATCGCCTCCTGGAAAGAACTCAACGCCCGGCGGGAGCTCACCTCTGCCAAATGGCAGCTAATGCCGTCCATCGGCCTATATGGCGGATGGAGTACCAGCTATTTCACTTATCCGAACGAAGCTACGGCTGCTTTCGGCACGCAGTTCCGCAACAATATGGGTGAATATGTGCAACTTTCCCTGTCCATCCCCATCTGGGACCGGCTAGCCAAGGCCTCCCGCATTTCCAAAAAGCGGAATGCGCTGAACAAGGCTACGGCCGAGCTGGACCAGAAGCGTCGGGATGTGGCAAGCGAAGTCCGTCGTGCCATTCAAGACCGCGACGGCAGTGCCACGGCCTACCAGCAGGCCCTTAATAAGGCCGAAGTCCAAAATGAGGCCTATACCCTAAACCTCAAAAAGTTGGAGCAGGGCCTCATATCTCCGCTGGAGTTTCAGACCGCCAGCAACAATTTCCTCAAGGCTCAGGCCGATGAGATGAACTCCCTGTTCAAGTATCTCATCAAAGCCGCTGTGGTGCGCTATTACAACGGAGTGGAATACATCAATCAGTAGAATAATACAAACACTATGGATAAGATTATCGAAAAGAAAACAGGTTGGCGAGTAGCCTTTACGAAGAAGGCGCTGCCGTGGTGGTTGGGAGCCCTGCTGCTGGTGTTCATCGTGTATTTGATTGCCAGGCCCAACAATAAGACGCTACGGGTGGATAAGGACACTGTGACCATCGCAAGTGCCGTTAAGGGCGAGTTTAACGACTACATCCGCATCAGCGGTCGTGTGCAGCCCATGACCACCATCCAGCTGAGCCCCCAGGAAGGTGGCATCGTGGAGAAGATCCTCATAGAAGAGGGCTCCCCGGTGAAGGCGGGGGACGCCATCCTGGTGCTGAACAATGACAATCTGGACCTGCAGATCCTGAACTCCGAAGCCGAACTGGCAGAGAAGGAGAACATTCTGCGCAACACGCAGATCCAGATGGAGCAGCAGAAGCTGGATGTGCGCCAGAACGTGCTGGAGTACGGCATTCAGGTGGACCGGCTCAAGCGTGCCTATGAGCAGCAGAAGGCCCTCTACGAGGACAAACTGATTGCCAAGGAAGAATATATGAAAGCCGAAGAAGACTACCGCCTCGCCAAACAGAAGTATGAGCTAATCCGCGAGCGCAGCAAGCAGGACAGCCTGTATAGAGGCACCCAGATTGACCGAATGGAAGAGAGTCTGGACAACATGCTCCTGAATATGCAGATGATCCGCAAGCGCAAATCCAACCTCATTGTGAAAGCCCCCATCGACGGCGAACTGGGCCTGCTGGACGTGGTGCTTGGCCAGAGCATTGCTAGCGGCACCAAAATCGGCCAGATTAACAGCGTGGGTGTCTATAAGGTAGAAGCTCAGATAGATGAGCATTACATTGACCGCGTTGTGGAAGGCCTGCAGGCCACCTTCGAGCGCCAGGGCGAAACCTTCTCGACCGTCATCCGCAAGGTTTATCCGGAAGTAAGAGAGGGCAAGTTTAAGGCCGATTTCAAGTTTGACGGCGAGCAGCCTGACAATATCCGAAGTGGCCAGACCTACTACCTGAACCTCCAGCTGGGCCAGCCGGAAGAGGCAGTCATCATCCCGAGAGGAACCTTCTACCAGAAGACCGGCGGAAAATGGATCTACGTCGTTAACAAAGAGGGCACCAAGGCTGTGAAGCGGGAAATCCGCATCGGCCGCCAGAACCCGCAGTACTACGAGGTCCTCGAAGGCCTGGAGCCTGGCGAAAAGGTGATTACCTCCGGGTATGAGACATACGGGGATAGTGACATGTTAGTGTTTTAAGCAATGAAGATATTCAGAAAAACCGGCGTCTCGACGCTGATTAACATCCTGGGTATGAGCGTGGCGTTTGCCGCTGCGATGATCCTGATGGTGCAGGTGCGCTGGGATACGACCTATGATGCCAATTTCGAAGGACACAAGCAGGTGTTCCGGATGGAGAACAACTGGATGGACAAGGGGTTGTTCAGCACGTCCTTTTCCCGGCCGATGATTGAAATCATTAAAACGGCCAGTCCCAATATCGAGGCTCTGGGGACTTACTGGACTATGCCCCACGAAGTTACATTAAAGAAAGACGGGGAAGAGACGATACTATCCGTTCCCTCTGCCAGAGTTGACAGTTCCATGTTCTCCGTGTTCCCATTTGAGTGGGTTGAGGGCTCGGCCAGGGAATTCATCGCCGGCGAGACTGCCGTCGTGAGCGAGGAATATGCGAAAACTTTCTTCGGAGACGAGAGTGCCATCGGCAAAAATTTCAAGGCTGGGAATGGAGTGGAGGTTCGAGTCATTGGCGTTTTCAAGGATATGCCCAAAAACTCCAACATGCACTATGGCGTGCTTGTTAATCTGGGTGACGAATTC
>JBGUPS010000010.1:0-23273 GCA_045130395.1 Candidatus Cryptobacteroides sp. | reverse complement strand
GCTATTTTTATATTCACAAAGACCTTACTTGATCTTCTTGTAGCCGTAACGTGCCTCGTCACCAAGCTCGATCTCAATCTTCATGAGACGGTTGTACTTGGCGATACGGTCTGTACGGCTGAGGGAACCGGTCTTGATCTGGCCGCTGTTGGTAGCAACTGCGATGTCAGCGATGGTGGTGTCCTCAGTCTCGCCTGAACGGTGTGAGGTAACGGTGGTGTAACCGTGTCGGTGAGCCATCTCGATAGCGTCGAGGGTCTCGGTGAGAGAACCGATCTGGTTAACCTTGATAAGGATAGAGTTACCAGCACCCATCTCGATACCCTTCTGGAGGTACTTCACGTTGGTTACGAAGAGGTCGTCACCTACCAGCTGGCACTTGTCGCCGATGGCCTTGGTGAGCTTCACCCAGCCTTCCCAGTCTTCCTCGGACAGGCCGTCCTCGATGGAGTCGATAGGATACTTGCTGATGAGCTGCTTGAGGTAGTTGATCTGCTGGTCGGTGGAGAGCTTGCGGCCGCGAGGGTCTTTCTTCTTGCCGTCCTTGAGCTGCTTGTAGTCATAGAAGAACTTGTCGCCCTCCTTGAAGCAGAATTCGGAAGCGGCGCAGTCCATGGCGATGGTAACGTCCTTACCAGGAACGTAACCGGCACCTTCAATAGCGGCGATGATGCAATCCAGGGCGTCGTTGATACCCTTGAGAGCGGGAGCGAAACCACCTTCGTCACCAACTGCGGTGCTCAGGCCACGGCCTTTGAGCACTTTCTGCAGGGCGTGGAAAACTTCTGCACCCATGCGAACGGCCTCGGCCTCGTTCTTGGCGCCGATAGGACGGATCATGAACTCCTGGAAAGCGATAGGAGCATCGGAGTGAGCACCACCGTTGATGATGTTCATCATGGGAACCGGGAGAACGTAAGCGTTGGTGCCGCCCAGATAGCGGTACAGAGGCATGCCCAGCTCGGCTGCGGCAGCTTTGGCAACGGCCAGGGAAACGCCCAGGATGGCGTTGGCGCCCAGCTTGCTCTTGGTAGGCGTACCGTCCAGTTCGATCATGGCCTTGTCGATGGCGCGCTGCTGCGTAGCATCCATGCCGATGATTTCCGGAGCAATCACCTTGTTCACGTTATCAACAGCTTTCAGAACACCCTTGCCGCCATAGCGCTTTTTGTCGCCGTCGCGGAGCTCGAGAGCCTCGTTTTCACCGGTGGAAGCGCCGGAAGGAACGGCAGCAACACCAACAAAACCAGAATCCAGGGTAACTTCAACTTCGATGGTAGGATTTCCGCGGGAATCCAGGATTTCTCTACCGAAAACTTGTACGATTTGCATAGTTTTTATAGAATTAATGTAGTAGTTTACGTGTTCTAGCTTACAAATGTACTAAATATTCCCATTATTTACAATTTTTGTATCTTTGCATACCCCATTCTTTTGAATTATGAGAAAACTCGTATATATCGCCCTTTCCGTGCTGCTGACCGCCTGTTCCGCGGCCAACAAGGACAGCGTGGAAAAAACCCCCGCAACGGAAGCGGAGGAACTCCCTGCAAAGAATATCGCCACAGTGCTGTTCGACGAGGAGCTGACGGCCCTGGTAGAAGAAGCGCTGGCGCAAGGCAACGTGGTCACCAAATCGGCCCCGTTGGACGCCGTGCTGCAGGAGCTGGGCGCAGAAAGTCTGGAACGCGTTTTCCCGTATGCCGGCGAGTTCGAGGAGCGCACCCGCAGGGAAGGCCTGCACCGTTTCTATCACGTACAGTTCAGTGCCGATATCCCGGAAACCAAGGCTGCGGAAGGCCTGTCGGCCGTTCCCGGCGTGCTGTATGCCCGGAGCAGCCGGCGGATTTACCTGCGGAAATTCAACGACCCTTATCTCTCTCAACAGTGGAATTTAGTAAGTTCCAACGGGTCCGATATCAACGTGCAGCAAGTATGGGACAACTACACCAAAGGCTCTTCGTCCGTGATTGTAAGCGTAGTGGACGAGCCGGTGGATGCTAACCACGAGGACCTCAAGGCCAATCTTTGGAAAGACGCCAGCGGGCACACCGGCTACAACTTTGCCCGGAACAACTACGACCTGTCCATCCGCTCGGAATATGGCGAGGGCGATATTGGCCACGGAACCCATGTCGCCGGCATCGTCGGCGCTGTAAATAACAATGGAAAAGGCGTTTGCGGCATTGCCGGCGGTGACTATGCCGCGGGAGTCTCCGGTGTCCGCATTCAGTCTTGCGCCATCTTCTCCGGCCAGGAATATGCCACGGACTTGCAGTCGGCCAATGCCATCAAATGGGGCGCGGATCACGGTGCGCTCATTACCCAAAACAGCTGGGGCTATGCGGCCGATGGCATTATCGACGATGAACCGGACGGGACCATCTCGGCCCAGGAACTGGCCGAGTTCAAGAAGCTTACTATTAATAGCGTACCGGAAATCAAGGCGGCCATCGACTACTTTATCAAGTATGCCGGCTGCGACAATCAGGGAAACCAGTTGCCGGATTCACCCATGAAGGGTGGCCTGGTGGTTTTTGCTGCCGGAAACGAGAACATCGACCATGATGTCATCAGTGCCTATGAGCCGGTCATTTCTGTGGGAGCCAGCACTACCAACAACCAGCGGGCCTCGTATTCCAATCACGGTCCCTGGGTGGACGTGGCGGCACCTGGCGGCAGCGGCTCCACTGCCAGCAACAGCATTTGGAGCACAGTCTCGCGCGACCCTTACATCTCCACCACCGGGTACGATGGTGCAGGCTGGGCAGGCACGTCCATGGCATGTCCACACGTAAGTGGCGTCGCGGCGCTCATCATCTCCTTCTTCGGCGAACAGGGTTTTACCGCCGACCGTTGCAAGGAAATCCTTTTCGGCGGCTTAGGGGACACCATCGGCGGTAGCCATCCCATCGGCAAAAAACTGGATGCACTTGCTGCTTTCCAATACGGCATTCAGTCCGGAGGAGGGGAGGAAGAGGCCCCGCGGCTCGTTTTTTCCGAGGTCGATGTCAAGGTAAAAGCCCATCAGACGCACACCCTCCATGTGCTGGCAACCAACAATGCCACCATCCGTTGTACGGACACCGGTTCCCAGGCGTTGAGCTTCGACGCGGAGAGCGGTGATATCACCATCGTCGGACACGGTGCCGCAGCCGGAACCTATGAGGCGGTCTTTGTGGCCACCAGTCCTTCGGGCATCGAAGGAACGGGAACCCTGACCTACACGCTGCTGCCCAACCACGCCCCTACGGTAATTAAAACCCCGGAAAACATTCACCACAAGACCCTTACGGCCGCCACCACGCTTACGCTCAGCGAGTATTTCAACGACCCGGACGAGGAAGACCTCACCTGCACCATTACCATTGCCGATGAAAGCATCGCGTACAGCTCGGCAAGCAGTGGCAAGGTGAACCTCTATTCCCGTTCGCTGGGCGTTACGGAGGTTACCATTACGGCTACCGACGGCCTGGGCGAGAAAGCCAGCGTCCGCTTCAAACTGGCCATTACGGACCCGAACCAGCCCATCCGGCCCAACACCAACGTGGTGGAATCGGAGATGATTATCTCCATCAATGCGGCGGCCCAGACCATGGTGGACGTGACGGTGTACAATGCCAACGGCCAGTGCGTGTTACAGCAAACCCGGCAAGGGGATGTCTTCAATCCTCTTCAACTGGATTTGACATCGCTCTCGCCGGGTCGATATACGCTCAAGCTTAGTTATAGCGGAAGCGTCTACTCGCTGCCGTTCGTAAAAATCTAAAGCAGATCCTGCTTCAAGTCTTCCACGTAGCGGGCAATTCGACGGAGTTGCCCGGGGATGGGTATGCTCTGCGGGCAGCGGGGGAGGCAGTCACCGCAGCTGATGCAGTGGTCGGCCTGACGGACCGATGCCACGGCGCGGTCGTAACTCACCAGATAGGCCTTCTTGAGTTTGGCGTAGTCCTTCTGCTGGGTGTTCTGCGCGTAAGTGCCCTCCGTGATGGCCTTGTTATAGTGCTGGAAAACACCGGGTATGTCGATACCCCAAGGGCAAGGCATGCAGTATTTGCAGTCCGTGCAGTTCACCAGCGGATACTCCTTCATCTGGACGGCCATCTGCTCCAGAAAAGCAAGTTCCTCCTCCGTCAACGGTTTAAAATGGCCGAAGGTCTGCACATTCTCCACCAGCGGATCCATGGAGCGCATGCCGGACAGGATGCAGAGCACGCGCGGATAGGTGGCGCAGAAGCGGAAGGCCCAGGACGCGACGCTCTTGTCCGGTTCCCGCTGTTTCATCTGGCGGGCGATTCCCTCCGGCACATTGGCCAGACGGCCTCCCAGCAGCGGTTCCATAATGACGATGGGAATGCCGCGCTTATCCAGTTCCGCGTACAGGTAATCGGCATTGACGTTGCGCACGCCATCCGCATGGGTCCAGTCCACGTAGTTCATCTCGATTTGGCAGAAATCCCAGTGCATCTCGCCGGAATCGAACAGTTCCATGAAATAGTCGAACTCGTGCTTGGCGCCGTGGAAGGAGAAGCCCAGGTTGCGGATGTGTCCGGCGGCCTTTTCCTTGAGCAGGAAATCGATCATGCCGTTTTGCACGTAACGCTGGTTGAAGGCATCCTTTCCGCCCCTGCCGATAGAGTGAAGCAGGTAATAGTCGAAGTAGTCCGTCTTGAGCTGCTTCATGGAGTCGTAGTACATCTGGATGGACGCCTGCGGACTTTGGTCGCCAAAGTTGGAGAGTTTGGTGGCGATGAAATAGCTGCTGCGCGGATGGCGGCTCAAGGCCTCTCCGGCGGCTTTTTCGCTCTGGCCCTGCAGGTAGGCAGGGGAGGTGTCGAAGTAGTTGATGCCATGCTCCAGCGCATAGTCCACCATTTCGTTCACGGCTTCCTGGTCGATGACATCTTTCCCATCGGCATCTTTTATCATGGGCCAGCGCATGCAGCCGAAGCCCAGCGCGCTTATCTTGTCGCCGTTCACCGGATTTTCCCGCATGAGCATTTGCTCGGGACCTTCGTCCGTTGTCTTCTTGCCCGACCCCGTTTGGGCACCTTTGGGTGCGCAGGCAGCCGCTACCGCCGCCGCACCGCTTATTTTAAGAAAGTCTCTTCTTTTCATACGTGCTGGAATTTACCGTTAACCGTAATGGCACTGATAGGCCGGACCGGGCACAGGTGCTCGCAGGCGCCGCAACCGGTGCACAGCTCCTCCGCCACCACCGGGAACAACAGCCCGGTTTCCTCGTTTTTCACCATCTGGATGGCGCCGGAAGGACAGGCCTGGGCGCATTTGCCGCAGTTTGCCTGCCCGCTGGCGCTTACGCACAGCTCCAGGTTCACATGGGAGGTTCCCACATGGTACTGCGTCTTTTCTTCCCGGCTGATCTTTTGGATGGCCCCTGCCGGACACAGTTCGCTGCAGCGGGTGCATTCCGGCCGGCACCAGCCCTTCTCAAAGCTCATTTCCGGCTGCATCAGGTGCTCCAGGTCGCCGGAGGGTCTCAGGACATTATTAGGACATTGCGCCACGCAAAGCTGGCAGGCCGTGCAGCGGCGATAGAAGTCTTTTACGCTGGCTGAGCCAGGAGGCGTCACGGGTACTTCCCGCTCCGGAGCCTGCTTGGGCAGCAGGTCTGCATAGCCGCCGTCCACCTTTTTGGCAGCCGCCTGCGCCCGGGCTTCCACGCCCTTGAGGGCTGCAGCGCCCACCACGGCCACGGTTCCGGCTATCATGGCACGGCGAGATGCCCGATCGGTGTCGGGTATGTTTTTGGTTTGGCCGGGAGTCTTCCCCCAGGCAAAGCGGTACTTCAGCGCCCCGAACTTGCAGGAGTCTATGCAGTTGAAGCAATCCACGCAGCGCGAATAGTCAATGTGCTCCGTATCCTTGCCGATGGCGATGCACTGGGCCTTGCAATGCAGTTCGCAGGCCTTGCAGTGCTTGCACTTTTCCGCGTCGATAACCGGGCGGAACATGGCAAAACGGGAGAAGAAACTGAGTACGGTGCCCACCGGGCAGATGCTGTTGCAATAGGTGCGGCCGCCCTTGAAGGACAGGGCCACCACTACAACCAGCGTTACTACGGCAACGATGAAAGTGGGGACGCTGCGCAGCCATACTTCCTTGGTATAAAAGGCATAACTGCCCATGCGTTCCGCCCACAGGGCCAGGAGGTTGTTCCCCCACAGGTACAGCGGCTGCAGCAGGTTCTGCACCATGCGGCCGTATGCGCTATAGGGTGCCAGAAGGGCCACGGCGGCCTGTACGCCCGCAATGAGCAAAATCACAAAGACGGCCAGCACGCCGTACCGCAGCCATTTGGCTTCCGGACGATACTTGTACGGCGCCTTATTCTTCCGGGTTCCCAGATGGGAAACTCCGTCCTGAAATACGCCCAGGGGGCAGATGACGGAGCAATAGATGCGTCCGAACAAAAGGGTCAGCAGCACCAGTGCGGCAATTACGCCCACATTCACTGCCAGCACCGCCGGCAGGAACTGCACCTTGGCCATCCAACCCAGGTACGCGTGCAGCGTTCCCGTGAAATCCAGTAGCAGCAGGGTAATTCCAATCCAGAACACCCAAGCCAGTACCACTCTGATTTTCTGTAACATAAGTCCTAATATTGTTATCTGTGCAAACATACGAAATTTTTTCTTATCTTTGCAATCTACAAAAGGCAAATTAAAAAACTAAAAACAATACCATGTTACCTCAGGCTAAAGAAATCGTGGACGCCCAGTCTGTCAAGATGAAGAGCGCCGTGGACTATCTGGAAGAAGACCTTAAGAATTACCGTGTGGGCAAAGCCTCTCCGGCCATCCTGAACCCCGTGATGGTGGACTATTATGGCACCGCCACTCCGGTGAGCCAGGTGGCTTCCATCACCACGCCGGATGCCAAAACCATCGCTATCCAGCCTTGGGAGCGCTCCATGATCGGCAAAATCGAAAAGGCCATCCTGGATGCCAACGTAGGCCTCACCCCTTCCAACAACGGTGAAATCATCCGTTGCATGGTGCCGGCCCTTACGGAGGAACGCCGCCGAGACCTCATCAAAAAGGCCAAGGCCCAGGGCGAAACCACCAAGGTAACCATCCGTAACGCCCGCCGCGACGGCATCGACCTCCTCAAGAAAGCCCAGAAGAACGACGGCCTCAGCGAGGACGGTGAAAAAGAGGGCGAGGATGAGCTCCAGAAAGTTACGGACAAGTGGGTGAAGAAGGTGGACGAGGTCATCGCCGCCAAGGAGAAAGACATTCTCACTGTGTAATGGCCAAACGCGTCGCTATACAGGGCTATCAGGGCTGCTTCCATGAACAAGCAGCCCGTCTTTTTTATGCCTCTGTCATTCCGAGCGAAGTCGAGGAATCTCTTGCCGTCGTAGAATGCGACACCTTCGAGGGCCTGTACACCGCCCTGGAGGAAGGCCGGGCCGATGCTGCCGTCATGGCCATCGAAAACACCGTGTCCGGCGGTCTCCTCCATAACTTCGAACTGCTCCGGAAACAGCAGCGCCAGGTCAAAGGCGAGGTGTATATCCGCATCCAGCAGAACCTCATGGCCCTGCCCGGGCAGCGCCTGGAGGATATCCGCGAGGTGCGCACCCATTACATGGCCATCAACCAGACCCGCCCGTGGTTCGAGCAAAACGCCCCGTGGATGAAGCTGACCGAAAGCGAAGACACCGCCAAAAGTGCCGCCGAGGTGGCCAAGGAAGGGCTTCTGGGCGTTGGCGCAGTGGCTTCCACCCTCGCAGCCAAACTCTACGGCCTGCAAATCCTGGCCCCCGGCATCGAAACCTACAAGCAGAACTTCACCCGTTTCCTCGTTATTGACGATGGGTACGATGTCCCCGTGGAGCAGCGAGACAAGGCCGTCATCTGCTTCACCCTGCCGCACAAACCGGGCTCCCTGGCCCAAATCCTGACCATCCTGTCGTTCTACGACATGAACCTGACCCGTATCCAGTCGCTGCCCATCCCGGGCCGCGAGTGGCAGTATTTCTTCTATGCCGATATCAAGTTCAGCGACTATGTCCGCTACCAGCAGGCCCTGCAGGCCGTCCGGCCGCTCATAGAAGATTTCCAGATACTGGGTGAATACCATTCCGCCTTATGATTATCGAACCCGCACATAGAACCTTGTCGGTGAAGGAGTATTACTTCTCCCTCAAGAACAAAGAAATCGCCAAGCTCAACGCCCAGCGCGCCTCCCAGGGCCTGGACCCCGTGATTAACCTGGGGATCGGCTCTCCGGACGGTTCGCCGTCCCCGGAGGCGGTGGAGGCCCTGTGCAACTGCGCCCGAAAGGATGGGGTGCACGGCTACCAGAGTTACATCGGCATTCCGGAACTCCGGCAGGCCATGGCCGATTGGTACCGGAAATGGTACGGCGTACAGCTGGATCCCGCATCGGAAATCCAGCCGCTCGCCGGCTCCAAGGAAGGCATCCTGCTGCTTTCGCTGGCCTTCCTCAATCCCGGCGACAAAGTGCTGGTGCCGGACCCCGGCTATCCTACCTACACATCGGCCACCCTCATGTGCGAGGCGGAACTGGTGAAATACAACCTCACGGAGGCCGGCGGCTGGTATCCGGACTTTGATGAGTTGGAGTCGATGGACCTTACCGGCGTCAAACTCATGTGGGCCAACTATCCCAATATGCCCACCGGCGCCCCTGCCCGGAAGGACGTGTTCGAGAAACTGGTGGCCTTTGCCCGCAAGCACCGTATCCTGCTGGTGAACGACAATCCGTATTCCTTCGTGCTCAACGAGCAGCTGTCCATTCTCTCAGTGCCCGGCGCCTGCGAGTGCTGCCTGGAAATGAATTCCCTCTCCAAGAGCCACAACATGGCCGGATGGCGTGTAGGCATGATCGTAGGACAGGCCGATGTCATCAAGGAACTCCTGAAGGTGAAAACCCAGATGGACTCCGGCATGTTCCGGGGTATCCAGGAAGCGGCCGTGAAGGCCCTCCAGGCCGGTCCCGAGTGGTACGATGCCCTCAATGCGGAGTACCGTCGCCGCCAGGTAGTGGCCCGCCGCATCATGGACACCCTGGGCTGCACCTACGACCCGCAGGCCGGTGGCCTGTACGTCTGGGGCCGGATTCCTTCCGGAACGGCGGAGGAATGGAGCAACCGCATCCTCTACGAGGCGGGCGTGTTCCTCACCCCGGGCTTCATCTTTGGGAAAAACGGCAGCAACTACCTCCGCATCTCCCTGTGCGCCAACGTCCCCACCTTGGAGCGTGCCCTGGAAAAAGTGCGTAAAGTAATAAAAGATTAAGAATGAGCGACATCCATTATACAGTCGGAGTTATAGGCCTGGGCCTCATCGGCGGCTCCATGGCCCTGGACCTCAAGCGCCGCGGCTTTGCCGGCGAGGTGCTGGGGGTGGAGCAGGACCCCGTTGCGGCGGAGGCGGCCAAAACCATCGGCCTGGTAGACGAAGTGGTCCCTTACGAGGACTGCATCAACAGGGCCGATATCATCGTGGTGGCCGTTCCCGTAGGCGCCGCCGTGAAAATGGTTCCGGATATATTGAACCGTTTCGGAGAGATGCCCGGTCAAGCCGGGCATGACGAAGGGGAGAAAATCGTCATCGACGTCTGCTCCACCAAGAGCCAGATTTGCCACGCTACCCAGTACCACCCGCGGCGGGCGCAGTTTGTGAGCACGCACCCCATGGCCGGTACGGAGTATTCCGGCCCCTGGGCGGCCCAGCCGGGCCTGTTCGACGGCCGCGCCTGCATCTTCGCCAACACGGAGGAGAGCAGCCCCAAGGCCGTAAAGACCATTGAAGAACTTTATGCCGTGCTGAACATGCGCCCCATCTACATGAACGCGGAGCAGCACGATGTCCATACGGCTTACGTCTCCCACATCTCGCACGTAACCTCTTTCGCCCTGGCCCTCACGGTGCTGGACAAAGAAAAGGACGAGAAACACATCTTCGACCTGGCCTCCGGCGGCTTCTCTTCCACGGTGCGCCTGGCCAAGTCCAATGCCGATATGTGGGTGCCCATCCTGAGCCAGAACCACGACAACATCCTCCATGTGATGGATACCTATATCAACAAAATGAAAGACTTCCGCGATGCCATTGCCACCTACGACGAAAAGCACATCCGCGAACTGATCCAGGAGGCAAACCGCATCAAAAAAATTATCAGATAATGGCCCACGAACTTGATATCATCCCGGGCTCGGAGTGGGGTTTTTTCACCCTGCCGCGTCCCATGTGCATCGCCGGCCCCTGCAGCGCAGAAACGCAGGAGCAGGTAATGGAGACCGCCAAAGGTCTCCACGAATTCGGCATCCACGTATACCGTGCCGGTATTTGGAAGCCCCGTACCCATCCGGGCTCCTTTGAAGGCGTCGGCACCCCCGGCCTCAAATGGCTCAAGCAGGTGAAGGAAACCTACGGCATGAAGGTGTGCACGGAGGTAGCCACGGAAAAACACGTCCTGGAGTGCATCAAGTACGGGGTCGATGTCATCTGGATCGGCGCCCGTACATCGGCCAACCCTTTCCTGATGCAGGAGATTGCCGATGCCCTTTCCGGCACCGACATCCCCGTGCTGGTGAAGAATCCCGTCAACCCGGACCTGGACCTGTGGATCGGCGCCCTGGAGCGCCTGAACCGTGCCGGCATCCGGAAACTGGGTGTCATCCACCGTGGCTTCTCCACATCGGCCAGCATCCCGTACCGCAACGATCCGGGCTGGAAAATCGCCATCGAACTGCGCACCCGCTATCCCCAGCTGGCCTTCTTTGCCGATCCTTCCCACATGGCGGGGGACCGCAAATACCTCCTGGAGCTCTCGCAGCGGGCCATGGACCTGGGCCTGGACGGCCTCATGGTGGAAAGCCATTGCTCCCCGGACGCCGCCTGGAGCGATGCCAAGCAGCAACTGACGCCCCCTGCGCTCCAGAATCTGCTGGAAAGCCTGATCATCCGCGACAACACCTCCGACAACGAGGCCTATAAAGAGGGCATTGACGCCCTTCGTACGCGCATCGACGTCATCGACGAAAACCTTCTTAAACTGCTGAGAGACCGTATGGACGTGAGCCGTCTGATCGGCCGGTATAAAAAAGAGCACAACGTGGCCATCCTGCAGGCGGGTCGATGGGAGCAGCTGCTGGCCGACATGGTGGAAAAGGGCGCCAAGATGGGTCTCTCCGAGACCTCCGTCCGCGCCATCATGACCGCCATCCACGACGAAAGCGTCCGAGTACAGAATGAAATCCTAGAATCGTAAATACCATGGAATTTGTACTTGATTTATCCCTCCGTTTGCTGGCTGCGGCCGGTTTTGCCGGCCTGATCGGCTTCGAGCGGGAGCTGCGGGCCAAGGGGGCCGGCATGCGTACGCACGTGCTGGTGGCCTTGGGCTCGGCCCTGTTCATGATTCTCTCACAGTATGCCTTTGAGGGAGCCGACCGGTTTGACGCGTCCCGTGTCGCTGCAGGCGTTGTAGGAGGCCTGGGTTTCCTGGGCGGCGGTATCATCATGAAGACCAAGAACCACGTGAGCGGACTCACCACCGCCGCCGGTCTGTGGGTGACGGGTGCCGTGGGCATGGCCTGTGGCAGTGCCATGTATGTGCTGACGGCCGTCTGCGTGGTGCTCACGCTCGCTTGTCTGGAACTCCTCAACTTCACTTCCATCAAGCTGGGCGACAAGGAAGTGACCGTTATCTTTTCATCGACGGACCAGGCTGCCCTGACAGAGGCCATGTCGGAACTGAAAGAACGGATGAAGGCCTTCTCCCTGTCCACGCGGGATGGACTTTACCTGGCAGAGGTGACCCTCCGTGTCCCCAAAAGGCAGTACAATGTGGACCTGCTCGCCGAATTGAGTTCCCGTCCGAATGTAAAACTTGAAAGTCTGGAATAATTATGGAAAGAAAACTGAACACCATTGGCGTTCTTACTTCCGGCGGCGACGCCCCTGGCATGAATGCGGCTATCCGTGCCGTCACCCGTGCAGCCCGTTACCACAACATGAACGTGGTGGGTATCATGCGCGGTTACCAGGGCCTCATCGAGAATGAATTTGTCAAATTCACCTCTTCGTCCGTGTCCAATACCATCCAGCGCGGTGGCACCATCCTCAAGACCGCCCGTTGCACCGAATTCATGACCTCGGAAGGCCGGAAAAAGGCCTATGAGAACATGGTGGCGGCCGGCATCGACGCGCTTGTGGTTATCGGCGGCAATGGCTCCCTTACCGGCGCGCAGCTCTTTGCCCGGGAGTATGACATTCCCATCATCGGCCTGCCCGGCACCATCGACAATGACCTGTATGGTACGGACTCCACCATTGGGTACGACAGTGCCCTGAACACCATCGTGGAGTGCGTGGACAAGATCCGCGACACTGCCAACAGCCACGACCGCATCTTCTTTATCGAGGTGATGGGCCGTGACGCCGGCTTCCTGGCGCAGAACAGTGCCATCGCTTCCGGTGCGGAGGCGGCCATTATTCCGGAAAATGCCACCGACGTGGACCAGCTGGCGGAATTCATCGAGCGCGGCAAGCGCAAGAGCAAGAACAGCGCCATCGTGCTGGTGAGCGAGGCCCAGAAGAACGGCGTGGGTGGTGCCATGTACTACGCCGAACGTATCAAGAAGGAGTTCCCGCAGTTCGATGCCCGCGTAACCATCCTGGGTCACCTGCAGCGCGGCGGTAAGCCCACGGCGTATGACCGCATCCTGGCTTCCCGCATGGGATACGCCGCCATCGACGCCCTCCTGGAAGGGCAGCGGAACGTGATGATCGGCCTGAAGAACGACGAAATCGTTTACGTCCCCATCTCCAAGGCCATCAAGATGGACAAACCTATCAATCAGGAATTGATTTCGGTGCTTAACGTCCTGTCGATGTAAGCAGGACAGCGGAGAAGTCGGCCTGCTCTTCCGGTGTAAGGAAGGCGGCTTCTACGGGAATGTAGAAGAGACGCTCGCGGATACTTTGGGGTACATTTTTGCAGTCCCGGAGCCGCTGGGCGTCTTTTTCCGTTGTGAAAAGGCAAGACGTGCCGGAGACGCGGATGGCGTGCTCGATGGTGCGTAAATCGGCCTTTCCGTACGCATGATGGTCCGGGAAGCGGAGGTGCTGGCCGATTTTATAAGTATCGGACAGATAGTTCCTTAAAGGCGCGTCGTTGGCGATTCCGGTGAGCACGGTGCACTGTTTCGCGTACAGATAATGGTTGTCCGCCTCCGGGAAAACGGGCTGGGCGGCGCTATACTGCAGGGTGGTGAAGAAAAGGGGCTGTTCCGGCGCAAGATGCAGGTCCTGGCGCCAGGCTTCCCGCTCCTGTTCGGAAAGTTCGGCCGGGCATTTGGTGACGATAACCACCTGTGCGGCTTTCAGCCGGGCCGGCAGGTCCCTGAGGCGTCCCCAGGGGAGGAGGCGGTCCTTGAAGATGGGCCGCTGGTAGTCCACCAGGACGATGTTCAGCGTGGCTTGCAGGCGGCGGTACTGGAAGGCATCGTCCAGGACGATGCAGGAGATCCCTCGACTTCGCTCGGGATGACAGGGGGCGGGATGACAGGGGTCGGGATGACAGGAGGCGAGCTGCTCGCAGCCGTGCACACGGTCTTTGTCCACCGCGACGGGTACTTGGGGGAACTTGTGGGCAATCTGCGCCGGTTCGTCGCCGTATAGGGCGGCGGTGCCATCGACAGGAACCAGCTGGAAGCCTTTCAGTTTGCGTTTGTAGCCCCTGGAGAGCACGGCGGGCTGCTTTCCGGCGGCCAGCAGCAGGCGGAGGAACAACTCCGTGTGCGGGGTCTTGCCCGTTCCGCCAACGGTGATGTTGCCAACGCAGACGGTGGGGAGGGGAGCGGAAAACTGTTTTTTCCAGCCTTTATTATACAGCAGATGCCTTATTCTGAGTACAAGTCCGTAAATCATGGCAGCAAAGATAGCAAAAATTGCTTACCTTTGCACGCGATATGAAGATAGGAACCATCGACCTGGGAGAGCGTCCCGTGACGCTGGCACCCATGGAGGACGTCACGGACGCCAGTTTCCGCATCCTGTGCAGGGAGGCGGGCGCCGCCATGGTCACCACCGAGTTCGTGAGTTCCGACGGCCTGGTGCGGGATGTCCAGAAAACCATCGCCAAGATGCATACCCTGGAGGAAGAGGCGCCGGTGGCCGTACAAATCTATGGCAGCATTCCGGAGGCCATGGTGGACGCCGCCAAAATGGCTGCCCGTGCCAAAGAACTGGCCGGCGGGCATGGGGCGGATATTGTCGATATCAACTTCGGCTGCCCCGTTTCCAAAATCGCAGGCAGGGGAGCCGGCAGCGGCATGATGCGGGAGCCGGACAAGATGGTGGCCATCACCAAAGCCATCGTGGAGGCCATTCCGGACAAGCCCGTCACTGTCAAAACCCGCCTGGGCTGGGACGACAGCTCCAAAATCATCGTGGAACTGGCGGAACGCCTGCAGGACGTGGGTATATCGGCCCTGACCATTCACGGCCGCACCCGTTGCCAGATGTACAAAGGGGAGGCGGACTGGACGCTCATCGGCGCGGTGAAAAACAACCCGCGCATGCGCATACCTATTATAGGTAACGGAGACATCAATTCTGCTGCTAAAGCTCGCGAGGCGTTTGACAAATACGGTGTCGATGGCATCATGGTGGGACGCGCCAGCTTTGGCCACCCGTGGATTTTCACGGAAATCCGCCACCTGCTGGATACCGGCGAGGAACTCCCGCCCATGAGCGTGAAGGACCGCGTGGCCCTGGCCAAACGCCACTTCCAGCTGTCCCTGGACCTCAAAGGCCCCGTCACCGGCGTGTACGAGATGCGCCGCCACCTTTCATGCTACTTCAAAGGCCTCCGCGACTTCAAGGACACCCGCATCAAGCTGGTCACCTCCAAGGACCCCGCGGAAATTTTGCGCACGCTGGACTATGTCGCCGACCGCTGGGGAGGGGAGGCTCCTGAGGTAGAAGGCGTGTACGGTCTCTAACCCTTAGCTCATCCTTAAAATCGAGCCTTTTTAAGGACGAAATCTCGTTGGGCGGCCTCTCGTCCTCAGATGGGGCGATTTTTAAGGACGAGCCAACGCCTCATATGGATTCTGCACGTAAATCCTCAGAAGGTTGCGAAAGAAAAAGATAATGTCTATCTTTGTCGATAGATATGCGGATAATCCGCGGTTAGACATATAGCGAAAGCATTGTGCGCTTTTCGGTTCACTGAAATCTGGACAATTTCACAAACAAGCCGAAGGAGTTGCGATGCCTGCGCGCAAGCGTAGGCGCGACTTGTTTGTTTTGTTTAGGACGTCCAGATCCTCAGTGAGACAAGCACGGACGCGTCTACTTTTTTGTCATAGGGTGGCTGGTAGGCAAGGATTAGTATTAAAGAACAACATTGTTTTGTTTGGTCTTCCGGCCGCCTTTTTTCATTTCCATCATTTCCAGGAACAGGTCCTTGTCGGGGGCGTTGGATTCAAGGATGGTTTTACGCAGTCGGTTTTTGGCCTGTTTTAGGCTATCAGCATTTTGATGTTGGAAAAAGAGCTGCGCGGCATTGTAGGGAATCGTTGTAAAGAAAATGATCACCATATCCAGTTTCTCTCCTTGTATCTGAGGGAATTGTGCCCGGAATTTGTTCAGAATGCCGTCGTAATATTTGTTCAGGATGGCCTCAATTTCATCGAAAATCTGGTGTTCGTCTTTCAAAGAATGAATAGCTTCCTTGTACTGGTCAAAAATAGCGTTTTTGAGTTTATCCGTATTTGCGTGGCAATAGTCGTAAGACAGTTTGTCCAGGAACAGCAGTTTTTCGCTTAACAGACTTCCCACCAGCATGACATTGTCTTTGCGAAGCTGTTCCATGGACTCCGAACTGTTATGCAGGGTAGCAAGGCTTTCTCTGAGTTTGGCGTTACTTGAGCGGAGCCTGCCCATAAAGACAAGGACAAGGATAACTACAGTCAGGATAGAAATAACTATCAGCAACCGGAGCGTCAGGGCGTTCGTTCTGGCTTTTTCCGTTTCCAGTTCCATCTCCTTTTTGAAATAGTCCCTCTGGCTGGAACTTACCGACTCTGTCAGGCGGATACGTGTCAGGGAATCTTGAAAATTGGTGACATAATACATCAGGTCATAGGCTTCTTTGTAATGCCCGCGCATTTGCTCTATGCGTGCACGCTGATAGTCGATGGTAGCACGCCAGTCTTCCGAAGAAGACCTTTCATAGCCTTGACGAATCCAGAAGTCAGCAGAATCCCTTTTCTGAAGCGACTCGTACGTCGTTGCGATGTGCCCGTAATCGAGAATGCCATAGTAACGGGCGGGAACGCTCTTATACAGAGATAGAATCTCCCTGGGAGGATACACCTTGGACCATAGGATATTTGCCCTGCGTAAAGCTACTTGATAGTTAAGGTTCAAGTCATTCGGGCCAATATGAATAGAGTCAAGAGCATGAAGAGCCTCGTCAAAGTTTAAATTGTTTGCATAGAAGGTTGCCAGCGAAAGACGTTCATACTGTTCATATAGGGGATTCTGTAATTGCCTAAAATAGCCAATAGACCTTTGGGCGCATTCAATTGCAGAAGGATTGTTCCCTGTTTCAGTAAAGATGGTTGCTTTGTTTCGATAGAGCATCCCCAGATATTGATTGTCTTCCAGGACCTTTGCATCTTTTTCCGCTTTTTCAATTGACACAATTGCGGCAGAATAAGACTTGCGGTTTTGAAAAATCCGTCCTTGATAATAATACGCCAGCATCCGCTCCCGTCCTTTTCTGGGAGCATAGTAACGGACCGCTTTGTCAATGATGGAGTCGGATTGCAGGTCGATATAATTCTTGTCGAGCGCCATGCTCAACAGGAGCGCATGGCGGGCCTCATTTCTTTTTGACGGATGCGGATTATCCCGTTGCCATTGCTGCAGGAACACAAGTGCGCTGTCAGGTTTTTCTTGCATCAATCCATCTGCTCTGTCCAACGCTTTATCGGAAAAATGGCAGCTTGTCATAAGGCATGCTGTCAGCGTAACAAGAGCGAGTATTCCATTCTTCATTGCCGGAGTATTCTTTTCTCAAAAATAGCAAAAAGAGAGGTAAAAATGAATGTTTTTCAAAAAGTGTTACTTTGATAAAAATATAACTGCCTGAAAATCAGCCAATTATGCCATAAAAATGTTACCAAAAATCCTTCGTACTCAGAGGTAAAACCCCGAACTTTGTGGTACTAATCCTTAATTATCAAAACAATGAAAACAAATTATTTTACTCTTTTCTTGGTGGGGCTGTTGCTGTCCCTGTGTGGTAGCGTGTTTGCACATTCAGCTGGATTCGTTGTCGGTGACGAGCAGCACGACATCTTGATCTGTCAACAATCCGACAGTTCTTCCGGAGCGCCCCGTTCCTCCTTCAATCCCTTCTTCGCGTACGAAGATGGTACGTGCGTTACGTTAGGTTCCATGAGTCCTTGCGGCGATGTCTCCGTCACACTGGTTTCCACTGCGGGTGACTACTATCAGACGGTATTTGATACCGAGGACCTTCAGATTGTGATTCCCATCAGCGGTGAAACGGGTCACTACACCTTGACGCTGGTGACCGAGCGGGGACTTGTGTTTAAGGGAGAGTTTGATTTGTAAGAAGGGTGGGTTATGAGACACGCATACCTGTTTACTCTTGTGCCAGCCCTGCTATTTGCAGCAGGGCTGGCTGCCCAAACGGCCGAAAGCCCATTCCCGAACAATCAGTATGCACCTACGCCCAAGGCGCTGGAAATGATTCGATACGGTCACTTATCCTCCAACCTGAATGGAGGGACGATGGAATACGAGATTCCCATCTATACCATTGAAGATAAAGATTTCCATATTCCCATCAGCCTCCGATATTCTTCAGGTGGATTCCGTCCCAACCAGCCCACTGGCGAAGCGGGCCTTGGCTGGTCTTTGACGGCTGGCGGCGCTATTACACGTGAGATTGTAGGGCTGGATGATTTTAAGCCTTATGGAACAGAGGATTGGCACTCCTCAACGCCAGATGCCGACATCTATTCATTAGATGGAACGGTCCATTATCGCCAAACTTCGCCCTTTTTCCCTTATATCTTTAATGAGCTTGAAACAACCTCTGATATCTACCATTTTTCCATGCCCGGTCATTCTGGAAACTTTGTATACCACCATGGGAGCCATAAGTTTCTGGCCTACGGGACGGAGGACGGTTCGGGTTCTTATGACATTATTCATGATTCTGCCGGCATGTATTTTATCATAAAGACGGGGGATGGATATGAATACATGTTCGGCGATTTCACCAACAATCCTTCAGTTGAACGATCTTATATCCGAGGTCCCAAAGAGCCTCAAGAAACAGCCAGCGCTTTGCTGGATGGGCAAAACCCCATTGTCTCCTGGTTATTGACGCGGATTACGACGCCCAACGGCCGTGTGGTGTCTTTCGAATACACGGGCAACGCGTTGTCCCTATCGCTTCCTCAAGAAGAAAACGATGTGGTTACCACTTTTACTACCCGTTACACGAAGGATGCAAATAATAGCATTTCTTACAAACAGGCTAGCCTAACATCTACGAAGTATCTCACACGTATCGTGGTGGACAGTGCTGAAGTATCCCAAAAGGCGGTCACGTTCAATTGGCTGCGTAGCACGTCCAAGGAAATGGTTTGTAATGACTCTACGTACCAATACCATAGTCTGGTGGTCCCCACACGGAAACTACAAAGTCTCCAGGTGACTTGCGGTGGCCAGACTATCCGCCAAGCCAATTTGACTTACCTTAATTGGGGCGGCATGCGTCCCTTGTTATCCTCGGTTTCTATTCCCGGCGAGGGCAGCTATTCTTTCGAATACTACAACACCACGACATCTACACCTCCTGGGATAGAGACGAATGATTATGATTTTTGGGGATTCTACAATGGGAAGGGCAATAATGAAGACGTTTACTTTCCGATGAATGTAGACTCAAATAACAATGAATACATAGAATATCATTTCCGTGATCCCAACTGGCAGTATTCCCGCTGGGGTATGTTGACAAAGATAACCTATCCCACAGGCGGTTATACAAGCATTCAATATGAAGCCAACCGTGCATCCGGTATTGTTCTTCGAAGAAAGTCAGGAGATGGTGGCGGCTCGGGTTTCCAGCCTGCCGATCCGACGTATATGAATACGGACAATTTCCTTTCCTCACTTTGTGACTATTCATTACTGTTCGGAACAAGCACGGAGTGTGGTGGTGTCCGTATATATTCCATGACCGACACAGACCTGACCGGGACATCAAGTACTCGGACATTCCAATACTCCAAGTCCAATGGCAGTAGCAGCGGCATTGCTCAGCAATTCCCTCGATATTATGTTGGTACTATTGGAACCATAAAAAAATATAACTCAACCATTCATTTCCCAGGTTCTGGTTTTGATGTCAGGCATATTGCCTATAGCCGTGTAGTGGAAAACTTGCCGGACGGTTCAAAGATTATTTCTGAATTCTCTGACTGGAGTACCAATCCGGACACCTATTCGCCGAATTCACAGTTCGATCCCACTGCGCATCCAGTTGACTCTACGTTAATTTCTCCTCAACAATATCAAACGGAGTTACTCTTCTGGAACAATATCCTCCGCGAGCCGGATTCAAAGGCTTACCAGCGCGGCAAGTTGACAAGCAGGACGTGGAAAAACATCAGCAATGCAACCGTGCAGACGGAGTCCTATGAATACGGTGACTATTATAATGGGAGTGAGACCCCTGTTTTCTCTGCTTATATGGTGGGAAGCGGCCAGTACTGGTGGTCTGCTCGACGGGAGATTTGCGACCGCCGTCCTTATCGTACAACAATCGTCCGGTATCCAGATACGGGAAACACAACTCAGACCGAGACGCTCACCTATGGATATGACCTGCTGGGCAACCGGACACAGATCCAGCGCACCGTTACCGACGGAGGAACGGAAATAGAGAAGATCTCTTATACGGGTGATATGACAAGCGGTAATGCGTATGCGGGAATGCAGGCACTGCACCTTCTTCAACTCCCGGTGGAAAGAACCCTGCTGCGTAACGGGAAGGTCATCCGTTCGGAACTGACCACGTATGACCTGATTGACAGCCTTTACCATCCGTCCGCCCAGTTTAAGGCCAATCTGGACGAGGGCGTTTCTTCATTCAATTATTATACGGGAAGCGTCAAGGATTCACATTATGCCGCAGCCGAAACCCTCTTCGAGGAATACGACTCCCGTGGGAATCTGGTCCGGTCAAGGAATCGCACCGGTGTCCCGACCAGCATTGTCTACGACCAGTCCCGGCTTTACCCCTTGGCCGTCGTATATGGCGCCGACAATGGGGAGGAGAGTGTAATGACCCAAACCACCCATCGGGACACCGTTATTGTCAGTGGCGTTGAGAGCTATACCCATACTTTCAGAACGTACATCAGCGGGGTCTTTACGCTTATTTTCAACGGGAGCGTTTATTTGGGGAATGGAGGAAATACGGGAACCTTGTCGGCGACACTGGATGGAAACAGTATAACGCTGAACAAGTTCAGCGGGTCCGGAAGCAGCAGCTATTTCTATGAAACAGACATGGATGCGCTCCTTCCAGCCGGCCTCCATACTCTTGTTCTGACGGCCCAAGAGTCGGGATTGCTCCCGTTCGACCCTCTCGCTTCTGGCAACTCGCCAAGTTTGTTCCCGGCTGCCGCCCCTGTTCCGCTGGAGGTTATGACCTCTGGATGGAAGATGTCAGGAACACTCCAAGTGGCATACGCGGTGATGGAACAAAGCTCAAATACGCACCCTTATACTTCGGTGTTCTTTGAAGATTTTGAGACAACCGGTACGGCGGGACAAGGAGTGAATAGCAGCAAGGGTCTGACATCCAGTTACGACAAAACGATCCAGGTGGAGTACGGGAAGAGTTATATCCTGGGCTATCTCCAGAAAACCGGGACGCAGTGGTTCCCGGTGTACACCCGCCTAACCCCCAACAGTGCAGGTACCCTTCATCTTACCCCAACTGGAAGCGTCTCTTCCCCTATAGACCAACTGGTCCTTTTCCCGGAAGACGCCCTGGCGGAGTCATATAGCTGGAGCCCGGACGGACGCCTCCTCAGCCGGACCTCCGGAGGAGGACAGACCGAATGGTATACGTACGATAATTACGGTCGCTTAACAGAGGTCAGGGACACAGACCATAATCTGGTCACCTCTTATTCTTACAGTATCGGTGGCTCGCCTTCCAGCAACAGAATCACGGAGAATACCCACATAGGAACGGGCACAAATGATTATCGCAGCACCAAGACCTTCTACGATGGCCTGGGACGCCCGTTCGAAACGCTGATGGCCGGTGCCTGGCTGGATGGCACGCAGGTCCAAGGCAGTATCGCCATCCTTAAGGAGTACGACAGCTCCGGACGTCCTGAGAAACAGTGGCTGGCTACAGGTGTCTCCGGCCAGTCATACACTGCGCCGGCTAACTTAAAGAGTACCGCCCAGGCCAGTTACTCGGACGAAGTCCCTTATTCACAAACCACCTATGATGGCAGCCCGCTGGACCGTGTTCGCTCGGAGGCCGGCCCGGGAGAAGAATGGCAGAATGCCGGGAGGAAGGTGATATATGGCCGACTGTTTAACAATTCGACTGCCGGCGACGACCTGGCCATCCGGCAATATACAATAGCCTATAGTAGTGATACAGAGGTGGTTATTACCAAGGGTACTTACCTTCCGGCTGGCACAGTTGCCATTGAAGAGACGGTGGACGAGGACGGGAGACGGGTGTTGGTCTTCACCAATATGTTCGGGGAAACCGTATTGGAACGCCGTTTCCTGGAAGGGAGCGGAAATACAACGGTTCAGTCCGATACGTATTACTGTTATGACGATGCCGGCAGACTGGTCGGAGTATTGCCTCCTATGCTGTCCGCCTATCTGAATGGGGCGAGCGAGACGGTCTTCACTTTGTCGTCCACCTCGGAAGTCGCCTCTTATGCCTATCTATACCGGTATAATGCGCGGGGCAATCAGATTGGCAAGAAACTGCCCGGAGCGGAATGGGCTTACTACCTTTATGACAAAGGCGACCGGCTTGTGTTCTCTCAGGACGGAAATCTGAGAGGGAATGGCAAGTGGAAGTTCAACCTGACTGACAAGTTGGGAAGGACATGCCTGACGGGCATATGCGGGAATTCCCTTGACCCCTTCGTCAATGCGATTCCCAGCCAGGTCGTGGAGGTGACCCGCGACTATCCGTCCCTGTCTTCATCCTCCACGAATTACGGTTACACAGTAAGCGGGCTCACGCTTACTTTCCCGGATGTGTGGACTGTCAACTGGTACGGGGACTACAGTTTCCTGGGTAACTGGGACATCCCTTCCGCAATAGCGACGAACAGCCCTACCGGATTCGACGCCAATGCGCCACTATACGACTATGGTTCAAGGCAGACCACCCTTGAGATAGGCTTCCTGACGGGAACAATGGAAAGAATTATTGGAAATCAAAGTAATAATCCTTACATTTGGTCAGTGATGTACTACGACGGCCATGGCCATACGGTACAGCAAAGCCGCAAGAATCCTATGGGAGGCTGGGACAGGACCAATACGGGATATAGTTATACGGGACTGCCCTTGAAATCCCGTACGGTTCACTTTGGCGGCATGTTCACAGGCTTTGCGGAACAGTATACTTATACATACGACGCCTGGGACCGGCCGCTCACTGTGACCCATGGCTTAAGCGCAAAGGGCCCGCTGCAAACAGGGGAATACACCTACGGAACCACTTCTCAGTTGCACGCATACCGTTACGACTTTGCCGGCCGGCTGATACAGGACAACCGGAATAACGCCAATGCGCTGAAAACCAGTTATGGTTATAACCTCCGCAGTTGGACGGGACTTCTCGCTGTGGGCTGGAATGCCTCCAACGCCTCCTACGGAAACACTTTCCGGGAAGAGCTGCGCTACCAGAATGCCGGGTCGTTATCCCAGAATCCCGTCCAGTGGAGTGGCAATATCAGCAGTCTGGACTGGACCTGTGGGAATGACAGCGTAACACGCAAGTATGAGTTCACGTATGACGGGCTTTCTCGTCTGACAAACGCCGTATACGGGGACAGCCAGAATAACAGTGGCACGTACAGCCGTGCATACACATACGACCTTCACGGGAATATCCTGTCCCTGACCACGGCTTCCGGGACGGTGAATGTAAGCTAC
>JBGUPS010000009.1:0-49695 GCA_045130395.1 Candidatus Cryptobacteroides sp. | reverse complement strand
CATTAGTGTCCACTAAAAATTAATATATAGGTCTTTGAAAATATTGAAAGTTAGATAGTTAGGGGTCATTTTGAGGGTGCGACGATTTAATTTTAACTTTGCGCTGATAATCAGGCGCATATGTCAAAAGATAAGTTCGTTTTCGCTCAATTAGTTTCATTCCTAAACGATGACAAGTTTCGCCATATCGTTGATAATCATGACGGTAACAGGTATATCAAGAACTTCTCATGCTGGAACCAGATGCTCGTTCTTATGTTCGGACAGTTGTCCGGCAGAGAGAGTTTAAGAGATGTCATCGTAGCCGTAGAAGCTCACCGAGGCAAGTCTTACCGTTTGGGCTTTGGCAAGAACGTAACCCGAAGCAACCTGGCAAAAGCGAACCAGAACAGGGACTACCACATCTTCGAAGAGTTTGCCTACTACATGGTGGAACAAGCTCGTAATCTGAAAGATACGGAGATATTCAACCTTGGCGGCAACGTTTATGCGTTCGACTCTACAACCATTGAACTCTGCCTCGCGGTGTTCTGTTGGGCGAAGTTCAGGAAGAAGAAAGGCGGGATAAAAATCCATACTCTCTACGATGTGGAGGCTCAAGTGCCAGCATTCTTCCATATGACGACTGCTTCCGTTCATGATTCTCAGGCGATGAAGGAGATCCCGGTTGAGTCCGGAGCCTACTATATCTTTGACCGTGCGTACAACTTTTTCGCGCAGCTTTACCGAATCAATTGTGCAGGAGCCTTCTTCGTCGTAAGGGCTAAGAAGAACCTCCAGTACAAGACGGTCAAATGGAAGAGAAGGATGCCTAAAAACGTGTTGTCTGACTCAATCATCGAACTGACCACGTACAAGAGCCGCAACGACTATCCAAAACAGCTTAGGCGTGTTGAGTACTACGATGAGGAACAGAACAGGCACTTCGTTTTCTTGACTAACGCGAAGGAAATCTGCGCATTAGAGGTCGCTCTCCTTTATAAAAATCGCTGGTCCGTGGAGCTGTTCTTCAAATGGCTAAAACAGCACCTGAAGATCAAGAAGTTCTGGGGAAACTCCGAAAACGCAGTCCGTATTCAGATCTACACGGCCATCATTGCGTATTGCCTGGTTGCCATTGTTCATCACAAGATGAAGCTCGAAAGAACAGTTTATGAGACGCTCCAAATACTGGGAATCTCGCTCACTGATACGACGCCCCTTGAAGACCTCTTCAACAAATCTAACTTCAGTATTGACAAAGAACTTGACGGGTTCCAAGAACCCACGTTATTTGATGTTTAACTTTTAACTACGTCCACAACTTTTAGTGGACAGCAATGGGATAGAGGGAAAAAATCAAACAAAATCCCAAGAAACTCACTATCTTTGGTTTATGAATTATCCACAGATCAATTTATCCGAATGGACCAGGGTTGGCGAGGGCTACAACGGGGAGGCTTTTGCTTCGGAGCTGCATCCGGGGGTGATGCTCAAGCTGGTCCGGTCAGAGATGGGCACGGCGGAGAAGGTGGAGCAGGAGTTCGAGGCGGCGCGTATTGCTTTCCAGACCGGGATTCCCACGCCGCAGGTGTACCAGATTGTGCGGGACGGCAAGGACCACGGCTTCCTTTGCGAGAAAATCGAAGGCAAGAAATCCTTTGCCCGGCTCTGCGCCGATTCTCCCGAACAAATTCCCCAATTGGCCACCCGAATGGCCGCTTACGGAAAGCAGCTGCACCAGATGCAGATCCAGGCAACGAAGGAACGGATAATCCCCATGAAGGAACTGCTGTTAAAGGCCCTTTCCACCACCATCCTCGTCACGGACGCCCAGCGGGAACAACTCACGGAACTGGTAAAAGCCCTGCCGGATACAAACACCGTCCTGCATGGCGACTTCCAACCCGGAAACATCATTCTTGCCGGGGAAAAATACTATTGGATCGATCTGGGCTGGCTCTCCCAGGGCCACTACTTAATGGACCTCGCACACCTGTTCAAAATGATGGTGGAAGACAGCGTCATCCCCGCGGTGCAGGACCTCACCCATATGACTCGCGAGCAGATGCTGGCCTTCTGGGACGCCTTTGCCAAGGCCTATACCGGCACAGATAACGTTGAAGCGTTAAACCGCACCCTCCGGCCCTATGCCGCGCTGGACATCATCCGAACCTTTTACCTCCACCCAAACGATAACCCTCAGTTCATCGCATTCATGCGCATGTGCATCAACGAACAATTAAAGCCATGATCAATCCCGTTTACTCCCCCGCTCCTGGTCGCTATGAGAGCGGCATTCGTTACCGTCGCACTGGCCGCAGCGGCATTCTGCTCCCGGAAATTGCCCTGGGACTGTGGCACAACTTCGGCGACGTGAATCCGCTCGCCAATTCCATGGAGATGGCGCATTACGCCTTCGACCACGGCATCGTGCACTTCGACCTGGCCAACAACTACGGTCCCTCCTACGGCTCGGCGGAGGAGACCTTCGGCATCATCATGAAAAAGTCCTTCGCGCCTTTCCGTGACGAACTTTTCATCTCCTCCAAAGCCGGTCACGACATGTGGCCCGGGCCGTACGGCGAATGGGGATCCCGCAAATACCTCATGGCCAGCCTGGACCAGAGCCTCAAACGGATGAACCTGGATTACGTGGACCTGTTCTACTCCCACCGCTTCGACCCGGACACGCCGCTGGAGGAAACCCTTCAGGCGCTGGTGGACATCGTCCGGGCAGGAAAAGCGCTGTACGTGGGCATCTCCAAATACCCGCCCGAGGCAGCGGAATTCGCCTATAAGTACCTCAAAGACAGGGATGTCCCCTGCCTCATCTATCAAGGTCGATACAACATCCTCAACCGCGAACCGGAGGCCGAAGGCATCCTGGACCAGGCCAAGGCAAATGGCGTCGGATTCATCGCCTTCTCCCCGCTGGCACAGGGCCTCCTGACCAACCGTTATCTGGACGGCATCCCTGCCGATTCCCGCATGGCACAGGAGTTCTTCCTCAAGTCATCAGTGCTGACCCCGTTCATGCACCAGGCGCTGGTGGAACTCAACGCAGTAGCTGCCCGTCGAGGACAGACCCTCGCGGAGATGGCCCTGGCCTGGTGTCTCAAGGACGACCGCGTAACCAGCGTCATCGTAGGCGCCAGCCGCGTCTCCCAATTGGAAGACGACTTCAAAGCTTTGGAAAACATTAATTTCACCCAAGAAGAGCTGGGTGACATCGACCGGATTATCGCAAATATCCGTTAAGCGCTTGGATTAGGGCTTCGGGAACATCCCCCTTGCCGTCGTGGAGCTTACTAATAAAGTAAGCGAGTTTTAGGGCGATGAAAGGAGAAAGAGCACGCACATGCGCGGCGATTTCTCCTGCATCCTCCGTGTTCCAATACGCGCGGGCGAAGAGGGTCCAGTGCCGTTTGAGCGTTTCCACATTGAGATGGAAAATGCTCTGCGCACGTGCCTCCGACATGGTATGGAAGGCGAAATACATCATGCCCAGGTCCCACTCCGGGCAGCCGTATGCAAAGTCCCCAATATCGATCCACAGATTACGGTTTCCGTCAAAGACGACATTGCCGATATGCAAGTCTCCGTGGATGCAGGTAGCCGGCACAGGAATGGTCTCCAACTTGGCCATCAGACGGTCTTTCAGATCCTGGGGCAAACCCTCATAACGACTGATATGGTACCGAACCAATTCCCGCATGTCAGGAAAGCGCTCCGTATTGGCCGGCGTCTGATGCAACTGCTTGGCCATCTGGGCAAAACGGATGGTCAGCGGCTCCAGCTGCTCCGGTTCCTCTGAGATAATACGCGATAAAGAGCGCTTATTGGTCACAATCTCATATTCCGCACCAATCCGCGTACCGTCCGTTATCAGACGGATGGGCTTGGGTGTGGGAATACCGGCCTCATAGACAGCCTGATTCACCTGAAACTCACGTACGATGCTCTCTGAACCGTACCCGGGCAAATACAGCTTAGCCAGCGTATGGCCGTCCTTGCTGCTATAGGTAATGGAAGTTCCGCCTTCACCGCTCTGGACATAATCGTCCAAATTGATTTTCTGGTATTCCATCCGGGATTATTTCTTCTTCTTGGGGCCGATGACACGGGAGTAGGCAATCTGGAGACCAATCAGGTCCAGGTCGCGGGCCACCCGGAAGGACGACAACCTGGCGTCGTTCTTGACCACAGTGGTTTTTTTATCCTGCAGCAAGAGGGAATATTCCAGACCCACAATGGGAATGCTGGCGGTAATGAGGCTGCCTTCGCGCAGTTTTACAGCCAGGCCCACGGCACCCTTCAGGCCCACGCCGATATTCTTGCTGATACGCAGTTTTTTGATTTCCTCGTTTTCATCGGGAACGGGATAAGACGTGGTAATACCGAAACGGCCATACAGACGGCCCTCGCCAAACACGGCAAAGGTTTTACTGCCAAAGAAAGACAGATACTTACGGGCCGTAAGGGAAACGCCGCCGGAATGCTGATGCCAGTGACGGTTGGAGATGGTCAGGTTCAAGGCCTCCAAGGCCGCCTTGCCTTCTTCTGTGGTCGGATCCAGCAGCTCTGTCTTTTCAAAAAACTTGCCCACCACCTCACGCAAATCCAGGCGAACATCCGTATCGATCCAATAACCGCTGTAGTCCAGACGCAGGCCCAGGGCGAAGTCGTTGGCCAGGAACCAGTTGAATTTGGGCGAGACCGTCCAGATGTGGGCCTGCCCGGTGCCCATGTTCAGCAGCGAAAAGACATCGAATCCGTCGGAATCTACATACCCGCCGGCCCGGATATTTCTGTAGGAACCGGAGATACCCACGGTACGGGAACCTTTTTCGATAAACACCGTATGACCTCTTTCGGGGTCGTCAAAACGCTGCATGATATTCTTGATGGGGCTCTGTGCATTGGCGGACATATAGACCACCAACGTGGCAATAAGAAGCGACAGTTTTTTCATTTGATACCTTATTTCTCGTTTACTAAAGTACAAATGTAAGAAAAACGGGCTTAAAACGCAAAGGATTGTTTTTGCTTTTTCGCCATTTTGTGGGTAACTTTACAAAATTAATTGAAGTGGTCATGCCGGACAATGTTTTAAGAACGCTATTCGAAACCTGTACAGGAGAGAAACTGGAGCAAATCCAGGAATTGCCGTCTTCCGGCAGCAACCGTCGCTATTTCCGCCTCCACGGTGCCTCCCAATCCCTCATGGGCGTCATAGGCAACAACCTGGAAGAGAACCGGGCCTTCATCTACCTTGCCCGCCACTTTCGGGAAAAAGGCCTGCCCGTTCCGGAGGTAGTGGCCGTGAGCGAGGACCAGATGACCTACCTGCAGGAGGATTTGGGCAGCACCGGACTGTTCGACCTGGTTTCCCAAGGACGGGAAAGCCGGGCCTACAGCGAGGAAGAAACCCAGCTGCTCTGCCAAACCCTGGAGGTCCTCCCCCGCTTGCAGTTTGCGGGTGCGGAAGGACTGGACTGGCAGCAGTGCCTTTATTCCGCCTTCGACGCGCGCATGGTGGACTTCGACCTTAACTATTTCAAATACTGTTTCCTCAAAGCCACCGGCCTGGAATTCAACGAGGAACGCCTGCAGGAGGACTTCGAGCGACTTAAAGCAGACCTGCTGATAGAGGACAGCAACACCTTTATGCACAGGGACTTCCAAGCCAGAAATATCATGGTTAAGGACGGAAAGCCCTGGATCATCGACTTCCAAGGCGGCCGGCGCGGTCCCATCTATTACGATGTGGCCTCGTTCGTCTGGCAGGCCCGTTCCCGCTTCCCGGAGGCCACCAGGCAAAGGTTGCTGGAAGCCTACCTGAAGGCCCTGCAGCCTTACCAGAAAATCGACCCGGATCATTTTTACAGCCGCCTGCGCCTGTTTGTACTGTTCCGCACCCTGCAAGTACTGGGGGCTTACGGCTTCCGGGGCCTGTTTGAACGCAAAGCCCAGTTCATCGCCAGCATTCCCCCGGCCATGGACAACCTGCGCGGCTTGCTGAAAACGCCCTTCACGGACTATCCCTACCTGAACAGCCTGCTGGAGCAAATCACCGCCCTGCCCCAATTCCAGGAAAAAGTACCGGAGCAGGCCGATAAACTGCTGGTGCACATTTACAGCTTCTCCCTGAAAAAAGGCGTTCCGGAGGACCCTACCGGCAACGGCGGCGGGTATGTCTTCGACTGCCGCGCCATCCACAACCCCGGCAAATACGAACGCTACCGCAACTCCACCGGCATGGACGCCGACGTCATCCAGTTCCTGGAAGAGGACGGCGAAGTAACCACCTTCCTGGAGAGCGTATATAAACTGGTCGATGCCCATGTCCAGCGCTTCCAGGAGCGCGGGTTCACCCACCTCCAGGTGAGTTTTGGCTGCACCGGCGGCCAGCACCGTTCGGTATACTGCGCAGAGCACCTGGCAACCCACCTGGCAGCCCGTTTCGACGTTAAAATTGTAGTGACCCACCGGGAGCGCAAGATAGAAAAAACACTGTAGCATGAAGGCACTCATCTTCGCAGCCGGGCTCGGCACCCGCCTGAAGCCCCTCACCGACACCCTGCCCAAGGCCCTTGTTCCGGTCTGCGGGGAGCCGCTGCTGTACCATGTCATCCAAAAACTCAAAGCGGCGGGCTACACCCAGCTCACCGTAAACGTGCATCATTTCCCGGAGCAAATCCGTGCCTATATCGCCTCCCGTGACTGGGGCGTCCCCATCGCCATTTCCGACGAAAGCGAGGCCCTGCTGGAAACCGGCGGCGGCATCCTCCATGCCAAGGAGCACATCCTCCCCACCAATGAGCCTTTCCTGGTACACAATGTCGATATCATCTCCAACCTGGACCTCGGGAAGGTGCAGGAGCAAACGCGGCCGGATGCCCTGGCAACCCTAGTGGTAAGCGAACGTCCCACCCGCCGCAACCTCCTCTTCAACGACGAGATGCGCCTGGTCGGTTGGATGGACAATGAAACCGGCGAGGTCCGCTCCCCTTACCCGGACCTGGACCCGGATGCCTGTCACAAATACGCCTTCTCCGGCATTCACAACCTGTCACCACGCATCTTCCCGCATTTTGCGGAATGGGGCTTCACCGGCCGCTTCCCCATCATGGACTTTTACCTGAAAACCTGCCACCGCGAACCCATATATGGCATTTTGGCAGAAGGCCTGCAAGTGGTGGACGTAGGCAAGTTCGACCAGCTGGAACAAGCTCAGCAGCAATGCGCTGCCCTGCTTTCCGGAGCTGACAAATAGTCCTAATCCCTGCCACCTGAGCCATGCTGGCAGCCTTTTTGCAGCACTATGCGCCGATTTTGAAAATGGAAATTATGACACAGATAAGAAGAAGTCTTACGCTTTTGGCACTGACCTTTGCCACTTTGTCAGTTGGGGCACAGGAACCGCAGTCCGAAGCCTATCACGGACAGGCGCTCAGCCTGAACGAGTGCCGCCAGATGGCCGTACAGGCGAGTAAATCCCTGGAGCAGGCCCGCATCGAAATGGAGATGGCCGGCTATGACCGCAAAATCGCCAGGGCCAATTATTTCCCTAAAATCAGCGCTACCGGTCTATACCTCTATAACAACCGCGACGTCGCCCTGATCAATGACGATCAGAGCAACCGGCTCAGGAACTCCGGCACCAACATGGAGAACGCCATCTGGGATTACATGCAGAGCAACATCGACAATATCGAGGGAGATATTGCCCGGGAAGCCGCCACGCGCCTGTTGGAGTCCCTGCGCAACAACCCCAACATGCCCAGCATCGCAGCGCCCATCAACGCCATCGGCCAGGAAATCGATGCCGCCCTGCACCCGGACCTGCACAACATCTGGGTAGGCGCCATCACCCTCCAGCAGCCGGTGTTCGTGGGTGGTAAAATCATCTACAGCAACCAGATGGCCGTGCTGGCACAGGAACTGTCGGAGGCCAAGTACGACCTGAAAGAATCTGAAATCCTGCTGGACGTGGACCAGGCCTACTGGCAAATCATCTCCATCGCCAACAAAAAGAAACTGGCACAGAGCTACACGGAGCTGCTGGAAGAGATGGAAAAGGACGTGCAAACGGCCGTAAACGCGGGCGTTTCTACGGAAAGCGACCTCCTGCAGGTGCGCGTAAAAGCCAACGAGGCCCGCATGATGCTCACCAAGGCCACCAACGGCCTCACCCTTTCCAAGATGCTGCTATGCAAGCGCATCGGCATTCCCCTGGACAGCGACATCGTCCTTGTCGATGAAACCCTGGAAGTGATTCCGGAACCCGGCCGCCCGGTGGAAAAGAGCCTGGACGATATTTATGAGTCGCGTCCGGAAACCCGCAGCCTCACCCTGGCCACCAAAATCTTCGACAAAAAAGCCAAGGTGGTCCGTGCCGATCTGATGCCCACCGTGGCCCTCATGGGCGCCTTCACAGTTTCCAACCCCAACATTTATAACGGTTTCCAGAACACCTGGAGAGGCGGCAACCTGAGTGCTGGCGTCATGGTGAAGATTCCCATCACCCACGGCGGCGAGGCCATCTTCAAATACAAGAAAGCCAAGGCGGAAGCCCGCCTGTATCAGGACCAGCTGGACGATGCCAAGGAGATGATCACCCTGCAGGTGACCCAGCAGCGCAAGCTCTTTGACGAGGCCCTGCAGAAGGTGGAGATGACCCGCTCCAACCTGGACTTGGCGGAAGACAACCTCCGCAGCGCACGCGTAGGCCTTGAGGCCGGCGTCATCGCCACCAACACGGTGCTGGGCGCACACACCGCCTGGCTGAGCGCACACAGCGAATACATCGACGCAGGAATTGAATTGCAAATGACCGCCGCCGCCCTCAGGAAAGCGGAAGGCGGATACAGTGACTAAACTTATACTATGAATACACAGAAGAATTACAACCTCCTCATCGGGGTTGCGGCCTTGGTTGCCATTTTACTTGTCATTTCCATCGTAGGATACATTGTTTCACGCCCCAAGCCCATCGTCATTCAAGGCGAGGCTGAGGCCACCGAGTACCGTATTTCGGGCAAGGTGCCCGGCCGTATCGAGGAGTTCCGCGGGACAGAGGGCCAGCAGGTCCGCAAAGGCGACACGCTGGTGATTATCGACTCGCCGGAAATCCGTTCCAAGATTGCGGAAGCCAATGCCGCCAAGGCAGCCGCCACCGCCCAGAAGGACAAGGCCATGCACGGCGCCCGGAAAGAGCAGATCAGCGGCGCCTATGAGCTGTGGCAGAAAGCCACGGTGGGCGAAGAAGTGATGCGCAAGTCCTATGAGCGTATCCGCTCCCTCCACGATCAGAAGGTGGTTTCGGACCAGAAGTATGACGAGGTGGAAGCACAGTACCGTGCCGCCCAGGCCACTACCAGAGCCGCCTACAGCCAGTATTCCATGGCCGTGAAGGGCGCCCGTCAGGAAGACAAGGACGCCGCCATCGCCCTGGTGGAAAGGGCCAACGCCGCCGTTGAGCTGGTGAATTCTTATCGGGACGAAATCCGCCTCACCTCCCCTTCGGACGGCATCATTGCCGATATTTATCCAAAGGTGGGCGAACTGGTGGGCCAAGGTGCCCCCATCATGACCATCCAGGACCTGTCCGACATGTGGTTCACCTTCAACGTGCGGGAAGACCGCCTGCAGGGCATGCAGTCCGGCGACCAGATCCGCCTCACCATCCCCGCCCTGAACAACCGCGAAGTGATGGCGACGGTCTATTACCTGGCCGCCCGCGAGTCTTACGCCACCTGGAAAGCCACGCGGGAGATTGGCGAATTCGACACCAAAACCTTTGAAGTACGCGCCCGGCCCAACCAGCAGGTGGACGGCCTGCGTCCCGGCATGAGCGTAATCCTGACGCGGGAGGAGAAATGAAATCCATCTACAACGTTGTCCGGAGGGAGCTGCTGATTATCCGGAAACGCCCGCTGTACATCCTTGCCTCGGCGGGGGTGCTGCTGGTGAACATCATTTTCTACCTCTCCCTCATGCAGGATGGCCTTCCGCACGACCTTCCCATCGGCCTTGTGGACCAGGACCAAAGCTCCACGTCCCGTTCCTTCGCCACGCAGCTGGACGCTACGCAACTGGGCAAAGTCATTTACTATGACGATTTGCACCTGGCCCGCGCGGACATGCAAACGGGAAAAATCACCGCTTTCGTCCTCATTCCGGAGGGCTTCAATGCCGATATCCAGGCCAACCGCCAGCCGCACCTGTCGTACTACGTGAACTCGCTGTACTTCGTGGGAGGCGCCCTGGCCTACAAGGACATCCTCGCCATGGCCAACCTCACCAACGGCGCCGTCCAGCGCCAGGTGCTGCGCGCCAAGGGCGTTAACGAACGGGAAATCCGCGGACGCATCCAGCCCATCGTCCTGGACCAGCACCAGATCGGCAATCCGGCCACCAACTACGGGGTGTACCTGAACGGTGTCATCCTGCCCGGCATCCTGGAGATGATTGTGATCCTGATTACCATCTACGCGGTAGGCTCCGAACTCAAATACGGAACCTCCAAGCACCTGATGCGCACCACCGGCGGTTCCATCGAAAAGGCGCTGCTGGGCAAACTGCTGCCGTACAATCTCATTTTCACCACGCTGGGCATCACCCTGGAACTCCTGCTGTTCTACTGGTTAAAATACCCGCTGCAAGGGTCCCTGTGGTGGATGTTCCTGGATATCCTGCTGCTGGTGACGGCTTCCGAAGCCCTCGGCCTGCTGATTATCGAACTGTTCCCGGTGCTGCGCCTGGCCATCAGCGTGGGCGCCATCGTCAGTGTGCTGGGCTTCTCGCTGGCCGGTTTCTCCCTGCCGGTGAGTTCCATGCCGCCTTACTTGCAAGGCTTCAGCGCCATCTTCCCTTTAAGGCACTATTACCTGTTCCATGTGCAGCAGACGCTCTGGGGCAGCGGTTTTGCCGGCTGCTGGCAGGAGATTGTCCACCTGCTGATTTTCCTGCTGTTCCCTCCCCTGTTCATGCGACGGCTCCAAGACGCTTATGTGAATCAAGACTATGAAAGAGACTAACTATATACGCCTGTGGCTGCGCGACTGGTACAGCATCTTCGTCCATGAGCTCAAACTCATTTTCTCCGACGGCGGCGTACTGGTGATTTTCTTCGTGGGCGGCCTGCTGTACCCCGTGCTCTATAACCTTATCTATAAGAACGGTACGGTGGACGAGATGCCCGTAGCGATAGTGGACCTCTCCGGCGGTTCCTACAGCCGCCGCTATCTCCAGAAGGTCGATGCCACGCGCGAATGCGAAATCCTCACCTACTGCACCTCGCTGGAGGAAGCCAAACAACTGATGCAACGCCAGATAGTGCACGGAGTAATATATATTCCTGCCGATTTTGACGCGCGGATCGTCCGCGGCGAGCAAGGTGTCATTTCCACCTATGCCGATATGTCCAGCTTCCTGTACTACAAGTGCCTCACCATGGGCACCAGCCTCACCATGCTGGACGAAATGCATACGATTCAGACGGAGCGCTATACGGCCGCCGGCCTGGACGGGCAGAGTGCCAGCCAGCTGGTGCAGCCCGTACTTTCCGACGAAGAAATACCCTACAATCGACCCTTCTCCTATACCATCTTCTTCATTTCCGCCGCATTGCTGCTGGTAATACAGCAGACCATGTTCTATGGCGGGTCGCTGCTGGCCGGCACGCTGCGCGAGCAGAACCGGAGCTTTGCCTCCCTGCCCAAGCAGCTGCAAGGACTGGGGGTAGGCCGTGTGGTGCTGGGCCGCGGGGCTGCATATTTGGCCATCTACCTAGTAACAGGGACCATCATCGCCCTGTTCATCCCCTGGCTGTTCCGCCTGCCGCAACATGCCTTCTGGGGTGATGTGATGGTGCTGCTGGTGTTTTACATCCTGGACTGCATCTTCTTCACCTTCACCTGGTCCACCCTTATCTGGAAGCGGGAAACGGTGTTTGTATTGTTCCTGTCCGTTTCCCCTATCTGCCTGTTCCTTACGGGATTCTCCTGGCCGGTAACTGCCATCCCGGAGTTCTGGCAGAAGGTGTCGCTCATCTTCCCTTCCACCTTTGGCTGCCGGGCGTTCATCAACCTGAACACCGCCGGCTGCACCCTCCAGGACATCGCCCCGGAAATCCAGGCCATGACCATCCAGACCGCGATCTATTACTTCCTGTCCTGCGTGGCCATGTTCGTGGAAAACAAGGTGGTGGAGCACCGCGCCCGCCTGGAAGCCCTGCGTTCCCGCGTGGATGAACATTTTGGCATTCCCACCAGCGAAGAAGCGCGCCAAATCATTGCAGGTGAATAAAATAATTGTACCTTTGCACTCTCTATGAAGAGGGTGTTAGTTATATGGTTGCTGTTGCTGGGTGTAGTGACCCTGCAGGCGCAGGAGCTGGCGGATACGCTGGACGCTTCGCGCATATCGGCCATACGGGAAAAAACCCGCAACACCACCCAGACCGGCCTAGTGCACATCGACAGCAAGCAACTTACCTCCGGCATTGCCGTTTTCGGCAGCCCGGACATCATCAAGAAGCTGCAGATGCTGCCGGGTGTGGCCGCGGGCAACGAGCTCATGAGCGGCCTGTACGTGCACGGTGGGGACGGCAACGACAACCTCTTCCTGCTGGACGGCGTTCCGCTGTACAACATCAGCCATTTCGGCGGCCTGTTCTCCAGTTTCAATACGGACATCATCGACAACCTGGACTTTTACAAGAGCGGTTTCCCGGCCAGATATGGCGGCCGCATGTCGTCGGTGGTGGATGTGGAAACCCGCGAGGGCAACATGAAGGAGTACCACGGCAGCGCGTCGCTGGGGCTCATCGACGGGCGTGTGCAGGTGGAAGGCCCTATCGTCAAGGAAAAAACTTCTTTTAACGTCGGGCTGCGGCGCACGTGGATGGACGTGGTCACCATTCCCGCCATCTGGTACGCCAACCGGCGCAACGGGCCCGACGAGACCGTGGGCGGCAGCTATGCCATGTGGGACATCAACGCCCGCGTGACGCACCGCTTCTCCCCCGGCAACGTGCTCAACGCCTGCTTCTATACCGGTGCCGACGACCTCCGCGCCTCCCTGGAAAACAAGGGTGAATCGAACATGAAGATCGGCGTTAAATGGGGCAGCTTAACCGGCTCAGTATCACATTTTTACGAGTTCTCCAAGAAGCTGAAGGTCAAATCGGCACTCTACTACACGCAAAGCAACTCGGACACCAGGTACAACTTCGAGTTCCTGGGCCAGAAAGAGGGCGTTTCCACACGCAACGCCATGGACGATAATGACATCGCCTATGTGCGTGAGGTGGGCCTTACTTCCAACTGGGAGTGGCTTCCCAACCAGTACAATCGTGTCCGCTTCGGGCTCAGCGCCCAGTACCATTGGTACCATTCCGGACGCGCGTTTTCATCGCTCAGCGAAGAAGACGGCGTGCCCACTTCCAAGAGTTCCGACGACGTGTCGCAGGGCTACCGGGCCTTTGAACCGGCCATCTATGCGGAGGACGAGATTTTCCTCCGGTACAACCTTACGCTCAATGCGGGTCTGCGCATCGCCCTGTTCTCCACGCCCGGGAAAACCTACCCGTCGTTTGAACCGCGCGTGGCGTTTAAATGGCTGATTAACAATTCTATATCGGCCAAACTGTCCTATACGCGCATGAGCCAGTTCGCGCACCTGGTATCGGCCGTGTACATGGACCTGCCGTCCAACAGTTGGATGCCTTCTACGGCGAATGCCCGCCCCATGCTCAGCGACCAGGTAGCCGGGGGTATCTATACCACCTTCGGCCCGTTCAAGTTCAACCTGGAAGGCTGGTACAAGACCATGGAGCACATGCTGGTGTACAATGGCAGCAATACCTTTGTGCCGCCCATCACGGAATGGGAAAAGTCCTTTACGGAGGGCCGTGGCCGTTCCTACGGCATGGAGGTGGAAGCCACGTACAGCAAGGGACCGCTCACCCTTACTGCCTATTACACCCTGTCGTGGTCGCGCCGCCTTTTCGAGGCCATCTACCCCGACTGGTATCCGGACCGCCTCGACAATCGACACAAAATCAATCTCATCGCTTCCTGGCACTTTGCCAAGCGCTGGGAGGCCTTTGCCAACTGGAACTACCATTCTGGCAACCGCATCACTTTCCCCTCGCACTATATAGAGGTGGACGGCAAGCGCCGCTACCTGTACGACTCGCCGTATTACATGCAGCTGCCGGACTACCACCGTTTAGATATCGGCGTGGACTTTACCACCACCTTCCGCAACGGGCACGGGCTCAAGGTAAACCTGAGCATCTACAACACCTACAACCACCTGAACGCCTCGCTGGCCTTCCTGCGCACAGACAAGGACGGCAACTTCAGCGGCATGGCTTACGGCCTCATCCCCATCATCCCCACCTTCACCGTCACGTATAAGTTCTGATGAAAAAAGTCTTTTACATATTGTCGATGCTGCTGCTGGCCGCCTCCTGCGAAATTCCGTTCCAACTGGAGCAGAACGGGCAGCCGCGCATTTACGTGCAGGGCATCGCCCACAACGGGGAGGTTTTCGTCACCAAGCAGGTGGCCAATCCGGTGAGCGGCAAGCAGATGGAAGATGTGTCGATGGACGTGCGCACCACCTTGGACGGAGACCGTTTCTCGCTGGAAATTCAGGCCGATGGCATCGGCTCCGCCAGCGGAAGCACCACCGTGCCGCCCGCGCCGGATCTGGTGAATGTTTTTGCAACGACCTTCCCTATCGACACGCTGGTGGTTACGCAAGTCACTTTTAAACTGGGCCATGAACCGGAAGAGGGCGAATACTACGGCATTTGCATCCAGCGGGACCAGCAACTGGTTTATGAGGACGGCACCGTGAAAGATACCACCACCTATGCCACGCCAGGATATATCTTGACGCTGATCCAGAGCGGCAGCTTCGACCTGGAGGACTTCATGCAGGTGAACTTTGACGGCACGTTCATGGGTGGACCCACTTACCAGCCGCTCACCATGGTTACCAAAAAACAGTTCAAGGGGAATGAATATACGTTCTACCTGGGCTCGTTTGACGCGCAGTTGCTGGACACTATCCGGGGCCGCATGCCGGAAGGTGACACGGGCGCTGCCGGCGGTGGCATTTCCAGCGGAGAGGTGGGCAACCAGAAAGAGGACAAGGAGAAGATTGAACCCGTGGAAACCCATACGGAATATACCTTCACTTTCTATAGGCTTTCAGAGGAATTCTTCCTCTTTGCCAAGGCCATGTTCCAGAGCAATTTCGACTTCCTGTCCAACATGGGACTCATCCCCGCTAACTTCACCTGGAGCAATGTCAAGGGTGGCCTGGGCCTTGTAGGCGCCGTAAGCAGCGTTACCATGGGCCCCTACTGCTATGACCCGGAGAGTGAAAAACGCCCCAGCGAAGAAAATTAAAATAAATTTTGCTATTTCCAGAAAAGATACTACCTTTGCATTCCCCAACAGGGGCGTAGCTCAGCTGGTTTAGAGCGCTTCAGTCACATTGAAGAGGTCATCGGTTCGAATCCGATCGTCCCTACTCAAAAAAGAGAGACCTTTTTGCAAGGTCTCTTTTTTTGTGGGTTCTTTCTATCGCTACTTCTTCAATTTGAACAAATCCCGGCAGAACCAGTTGATGGTCTTGGGGAAACGGTCGGTTTCCACAAAGTCGGTGTCGCCCTTTACATTGTTTACCTGAACCTCCAGGACCGTTTCTCCGGTGGCGGCGTTCACCACGGTGAAAAGTCCGTAGATGCTGATGTAGCAGCTGCCCGCGATGCCGGGGCCTTGGGAACGCTCGAAGGTATTCACCTTCAGGATTACCTGATAGGGCGCATCGCCCTCCTGCACCAGTTTGAGGCCGGAGCTGTAACCGTTGAAGGCTTTGAAAAGCTCGTCGTTCATCAGCTGGACGCGCTCGTCGTAATCGTCCCCACACCAGGTCTTGAAGTCCCCTTTCTTCTCCTTGGCAAAAACACCGTTGTTTACGAACTGGGCTTCAGAAAGGTCGATGGTATAGGTTGCGGTAGCCTCCTGTTTGAGGACATCCAGACCACCTTTGGAAACCTTCAGGGGTTTGGCAGCAAAAAGCGAAACCGAGGCCAGCATGAGGGCCGAAATAAGCAGGAATCTTTTCATGATGTATAATATAGGTTTGGGAGATACAAAGGTACGCTTTATTTCGGGAAAGGACAATAACATTCTGAAGTAAAATTCTGTTGACCGGAAGTGTTAATCGGTGGATTTTTAGTATATTTGGGAGACATTCAAATTATCGACCATGATGAATAAGCACCTGTTGATAGCTTTCTCGGTCCTGGCCATGCTTGCCACGCCGACACAGCACCTGTTCGCCCAGCCTCAAAAGACTTTCACGAACATCAAGGAACTCCCCATAACCAGCGTGAAAAATCAGTACCGCAGCGGCACCTGCTGGGACTATGCCACCATAGGCTATTTCGAGAGCGAAATTCTCCGCAAAACCGGCAAGACTTACGACCTCTGCGAGATGTTTGTGGTGAACAAGGACTACATGGACTGCGCCACGCACTATGTCCGCATGCACGGATTCAGCCAGATTTCCGAGGGCGGTTCTTGTGACGATGTTGCCGATGTAATCCGCCGCTACGGCATCTGCCCGGAGGACGCGATGCCCCTCCCCGGCTCCCTTACCGGAGACCCGTACGCCAACTTCAGGACGTTCTTCCCTGAGCTGGAGCGGGTTGTCAGCGCCGTTGTCTGGAAGGAGGGAAAACCTGAGCTGAACCGTTTCACCGTGGAAGAGCAGGCCCCGCTCCGCAACAAAAGGCCCGCTGAGAACTGGCAGGAAGGTGTCCAGGCCGTTATCGACAAGTATGTCGGCAAATGTCCCGAGACCTTCGTCTATGAAGGAAAAACCTATACGCCCAGGTCTTTTGCCGACCAGCTCGGCCTCAATATGGACGATTATGTGAGCCTGACCAGCTTTACGCATCATCCCTTCGAGGAGTGGTTCGTGCTGGAATCGCCCTACAAATGGCGGCTGAAACCCAGCTACAACATTCCCATCGACCAGCTGATGGCGGCGATTGACAGGGCCATCGACAAGGGTTACACCGTAGCCTGGGGCGGCGATGTGTCCGGCGACTTCTACAGGAAGGAGTGCATTGCGCTGCTTCCGGAGGGTGTCGTTCCCACGCAGGAACTTCGGCAGGAGCAGTGGGACAACTGGGAATTCACCTACGACCATGTCATGCTCATCTACGGCAAAGCCGTGGACGAAGCCGGGAACCCGTATTATCTGGTAAAGAACTCCTGGGGTGAGACGGAGCCCTATAAGGGCATCTGGTACATGTCCCGCGATTATATCGCCCTGAATACCACTTACATTTATCTCAACCGCGAGGCTCTGGACCGCAAACTCGCCAAGGCCGTAAGTCGTTAAACGTCACCTATTTATCCGAAACTATGAAAAGAATCCTTATTCCCTTTTTCGCAAGCCTGATGCTGCTGGGTTGCGGTGCGCCCAAGCAGAGTGATACGGAGCTTATCGCCGATTTTTACGAGCACATCCTGAGCGGCAAGCCCGTAGAGGACGCATACCTGAAAAAAGTTCTCACAAAGGACATCCTCGACGCTATATGGGAGGCCGATTATGACGATACCTACTCTTATTGGGTATTTCGCACGGGAGCGCAGGACGGTCCGTCCGATGAATCGGCCGTAAACGCAATTGAGGCGCTGGGCGAAGGCTGGTACCGTGTCAGCTATTCGGACATGGGCCTTCCCGGCACAACGGACGTCCAGGTGAAAGATGGGAAGATCTGCGCCTATAAGCGTGGCGTAGAGGAGGATAGCTATATGGCCGCCATCGACCGGTACATGAAGGAAGTGGGCGCACAGTATTCACCCGGCGAGCATTGCATCCCGTACTGCTTGATTGTCGATGCCGACGCAAGCAACCCGGACGACATCCGTATCTGGGGAGATTTCATGGTCGAAAATTTCAATCAGTCGACAGACACGCTCCTCTGCGTCTCCGGCGGCAGCCATCCCGGTTGCATGCATGTGAAAAAGACCGCCACGGGCTTTGAGGTAAGCGATTTCGAGGCCGTTGAGGACGGCTCCTCCTTCACCCGCACGGCCAAGGCCATCTTCGGCGACCGCTATGACGCGCTCATCGCCCTCAGTTCCGATGACGATGCCCAAAAGGCCGCCCGCCTCCAGGCCATCCGCGACTACGCCGAATCCGCCGGCCTAAAAGTCTCCTTCTGCAAAGACTACGGCTGGCCAGCGGTGGCGATTGAGTGATATTTCTAGTGGGGGGGGGAAAACAAGAAACGCCAGCCGTCGAGCTGGCGTGTCACCCTCTTAAATATTGGAAAAGCTGTGTGAGAGTGTTAAAGTGTTAATTGAAAAGTTCGTTTTGTGTTCATATAAAAACTAACTAACCGTCAAAACTTGTCTGCAAGATACGACAGATCCCCCTCCCGAGCAATAGCTCAGGTGCGGAAATTTACGCAGAGTTACAAATTAAGGGTAAAAATTGACGCAGAATGTCTTTTTCGTTGTTCCTCCCCTTGCGCGAAGGTCCACGGCCTGGACCTTCGCGTGAAAAAACACCGGGGAAATTGTACGGAAGGTCCACGGCCTGGACCTTCGCGCAAACCGAGCCTACAGGACAATACACGCTGACTGGTCGCTATCTGTTTGGTAATCAACATTATGCTTATAATCCTCGGCTCTATTTGCGCCGAGGATTTTTAGGAAGTGATTGATACACAGCGTGTTATAGACCAGCCCGGGTTTATTGGTAGGAAACTGCCGGCAATTGGCGCTGGTTCGTAAGTGGTTGATACACAGCAAGATGCTGAAAATCCTCGTTCCTTTTTGCGCCGAGGATTTTTAGGAAGTGATTGATACACAGCGTGTTATAGACCAACCCGGGTTTGTTGTCAGGAAACTGCCGGCAATTGGTGCTGGTCGGTAAGTTATTGATACACAGCAAGATGCTGAAAATCCTCGTTACTTTTTGCGCCGAGGATTTTTAGGAAAGTATTGATTATCAATTAGTTGGCAATCACCCGCGGAGGGAGATGCCCGGTCAAGCCGGGCATGACGGAGTGGAGAGGGAGTGGGAGCGAAGCGACAACAGGCCCCTCTTCCTTCAGGGATTCCGCTTCGCGGCATCCCTCCCGCCTGCGGCGGTATTAGACAAGGTTCGGAGCGGCTATAGTATATCCCTCTTCCTCCAGGGATTCCGCTTCGCGGCATCCCTCCCGCCTGCGGCGGGCGGAGCCAAACGGCATCAAAAAAACGCGCTCAAGCAAGCTTGACGCGTTTTTTGCTGCCATTTGGCGGAGGAAGAGGGATTCGAACCCCCGGTGCCTTGCAGCACAACAGTTTTCAAGACTGCCGCCATCGACCACTCGGCCATTCCTCCTGAAGGGAATGCAAAGGTAGTAAAAAATTATTCCTTTGCAAAGAACTTCCAATGGAAGAGAATCAGATAGAAAGCGCCTACGGTGACGCAACTATCCGCAAAATTGAACACCGGCTCAAAGAAGATGTGGCCACCCCAGAAGGGCACCCAGGACGGCCAGGTCCAGAGCGGGAAATAGAACATGTCTACCACCTTTCCCTGCATGAAGGGGGCGTAGGAGCCCAGCGTAGCCACCGTATCAAACGTGGATTCGCTGAAGATGAGCCCATAGCACAGGCAATCCACAATATTGCCGAAAGCTCCGGCAGTAATGAGGGTGAGGCCTACCAGCACACCTGTAGGGACGGGAGACGCCCCATCCTTGCCTGTTCCGCGGCGAAGCAGCTTAGCAATCCACCAGCAAAGTACGCCGAAGAGCACCACACGGAAAGCAGTGAGCAGGTACTTCCCTACCACCCCGCCGAAAGCCATGCCGAAGGCCATGCCCTTGTTCTCCACAAAGAGCAGTTGGAACCAGGACCCCAGCACCGGAATGCTTTCCCCGAGCGTCATGTTGGTCTTGACCAGGACCTTGATGACCTGATCGATCACGACCAACGCTACGCCCAGCAGGAGTAAAGACTTCCCCTTAGACCACTTCATAAGAAACTACTTACGACCGGTCTTTTCCAGGATGGCTTTTCCTTCTACCGTGGTGGTGGCATGCGGTACCAGACGCAGGCGCTCCTTGGGGATGAGTTTACCAGTGACACGGCAAATGCCGTAAGTCTTGTTCTCAATGCGCACCAGGGCGGCTTCCAGGTTCTGGATAAACTTGTACTGACGCTGGGCCAGGGCACCGGCCTCTTCCTTGGACAGCTGGAAAGCACCATCGTCCTCTACGGTCTTGAACGTAGGGGCGGTGTCCAGGATATCGTTTCCACCGGCGTGCGTCATAGCTTCCCGAAGGGTGTTATACTCCGCACGGGCCTTTTCCAACATCTCGTTGATAATGCCACGGAACTCTTCCAGTTCCTCGTCAGAATAGCGGGTTTTGTTCAGCTCTTCCATATTAAGTTATCGTTTTACTATCAGTTTAATGTTCCCTTCCGTCCATTCTACCTCTGCGGCCTCCGCAGGAGCATCTGCAAAAGGATACAGGTCGATAGACAAGGACAGTGTCTGTGCCTTCACATAGGCCCCGAAGGCGGATAGGGCATCTTGCAAATCCGGATCATCGGCATAGACCGACGTATGGATGCGGTCCGTCACCTCAAAACCAGAACTCTTGCGCAGGTTCTGGATGCGGTTGACCAACTCGCGGGACAGGCCTTCGCGGCGCAGTTCCGGCGTAACTTCAATATCCAGCGCCACGGTAAGGGCGCCTTCCGAGGCCACCAGCCAACCGGGCATGTCCTCGGAGGAAATGGCATAGTCTCCGGGCGAGAGAATTACATCTCCGCCGGGAAGGGCCAGCGTGTAGCTCTCCCCTGCTCCCTCCGCCTTCTGGATGGCGGCAATCACAGGCTGCTCCAGCGCGCCGAAGGCAGCGGCAATCTCCTTCATGCGGGCGCCGTAAGTCTTGCCCAATACCTTGAAATTGGGCTTGATGCGCAGCGTCATGATGCCGGTGGTATCGGCAATGAATTCCATTTCCTTCACGTTCACCTCCGACAGGATGATAGCCTTCACGGCCTCCAGGCAGGCACGGACCTTCTCCGAAATCACGGGAATCATCACCTTCTGCAGCGGCTGCCGCACCGGAATGTTCACCTTTTTACGAAGGGCCAGCACCAGCGAAGTTGCCTGCTGCGCCAGGGCCATCCGTTCCTCCAGATCCGTGTCGATGACGGCGGCATTCACCTCCGGCATCAGCACAAAATGCACGGATGCGGCATCGGGCACCAGGTCCAGATACAGCTGATCCATGAAGAACGGGGCGATGGGTGCACCCAGAACCGCAACAGCCTTAAGTACCTGATACAGCGTTTGATAGGCGGCATTTTTGTCTGCCGTCATTTCGCCTGCCCAGAAGCGGGCGCGGTTCAGGCGGACGTACCAGTTGGAGACATCGTCACAGACGAAAGTTTCCAGGATACGGCCGGCCGTTTTTACGTCGTAGTCCTCATACGCGGCACGTACGTCGCGGATGACGGTGTTCAGGCGGGAAAGGATCCAGCGGTCCAGTTCGTGCGTTACCTCAATTTCGCCCAAAATATCGGAAGGCTTCCAGCCGTCGATATTGGCATAACGGGCGAAGAAAGCGTAGGTATTGTACAGCGTGCCAAAGAACTTGCGACGGACATCCGCCACACCGTTCTCGTCAAACTTGAGGTTGTCCCAAGGCTCCGCGTTGGTGAGCATGTACCAGCGGAGGGCATCGGCACCATACGTATCCAGGGCCTTGAACGGATCTACCGCGTTGCCCAGGCGCTTGCTCATCTTGTTGCCGTTTTTGTCCAGCACCAGGCCGTTGGAAATCACGCGCTTGAATGCGGGCGTTCCGGAAATCATGGTGTGGATGGCGTGCAGCGTATAGAACCAGCCGCGGGTTTGGTCCACGCCCTCTGCGATGAAATCCGCCGTGGCACCGAATGCCGGGGATTCCAGGTTGCGGAGGCCTTCCTGTGCGTACGGCATAGCGCCGGAATCGAACCAAACATCAATGAGGTCCGTCTCGCGCACCATCTTTTTGCCGGAAGCGCTTACCAGATACAGGCTATCTACATAGGGTCGATGGAGGTCGATTTTCTCGTAGTTCTCCAGGGACATATCGGCAGGATTGAAGCCCTTGTCCTTCAACGGATTGGAGGCCATGATGCCGGCGGCAACAGCTTTCTCAAGCTCTGCGTAGAGTTCTTTTACGGAGCCGATGCACTTTTCCTCCTTTCCGTCTTCCGTGCGCCAGATGGGCAGCGGAGTACCCCAGTAGCGGCTGCGGCTCAGGTTCCAGTCCTGGATGTTCTCCAGCCACTGGCCGAAGCGGCCCGTACCGGTGGAAGCGGGCTTCCAGGTGATGGTCTTGTTCAGGGCCACCATCTGGTCTTTTACGGCGCTGGCCTTGATGAACCAGCTGTCCAACGGGTAGTACAACACGGGAAGGTCCGTGCGCCAGCTGTGCGGATAACTGTGCACATGCTTTTGCACCTTGAACGCACGACCGTCCGCCTTCATCATTACGCAAAGGTCGATATCCAGTGTGCCTTCCTCTTCCACATGCTCGAAGTATTGCTTGTAGCCGGCCTTTACATATCGACCGGAATAGTCCTTATACGAAGGATCCACCGTGGCGGCGAATGCGGGCTCCATGTCCTCCAGGCGCATGAATCGGCCCTGACGGTCCACCTGGGCCTGCGGGTTGCCGTCCTTGTCCAGCGGCATGATGGCGCCGATACCGGCAGCAGCGGCCACGCGCTTATCGTCCGCACCGAAAGTAGGGGCGATATGGACGATACCCGTACCGTCCGAAGTGGTTACGTAATCTCCGGCGATGACGCGGAAAGCGTCTCCGTCCGGCTGGAACCAAGGGATGAGCTGCTTGTAGCGGATGCCCACCAGGTCCTCCCCTTTCCAGCTGCCGCCCAGCAGTTTCCAAGGCACCACTTTGTCTCCCGGCTGGTAGCTTTCCATCGGCAGATTCTCGCCTTTGGGATTGAACCAGGCTCCCACCAGGTCCTTGGCCAGCACGTAAATGGCCGGCTGTCCGGAATACGGGTTGAAGGAGAGCACGCGGACATACTCGATATCCGGGCCTACGCACAGCGCCGTATTGGACGGAAGGGTCCAGGGCGTAGTGGTCCAGGCCAGGATGTACACCGGGTACGCGTAGGTGCCGAACAGCGGCTGGGAAGCGCCGCCCTTGATTACCTCGAACTGCACCGTGGCGGTGGTGTCGCTCACGTCCTTGTAGCAACCCGGCTGGTTGAGCTCGTGCGAGCTGAGGCCGGTACCGTCCGTGGGCGAATACGGTTGAATGGTATAGCCTTTATACAACAGGCCTTTCTCGTAGATTTTCTTGAGGAGATACCACAGGGTTTCGATGTAGCGGTTGTCGTAGGTGATGTACGGATCGTTCATATCGACCCAATACCCGATGCGCTCGGTCAGATTCACCCACTCCCTGGTATATTTCATCACCTCCGTGCGGCAGGTGGCGTTGTATTCCTCTACAGATACTTTGGTGCCGATGTCCGCCTTGGTGATACCCAACTTCTTTTCCACGCCCAGTTCTACGGGCAGGCCGTGGGTGTCCCAACCGGCGCGGCGTTTTACCTGAAAGCCTGTCTGGGTTTTGTATCGGCAAATGGCATCCTTGATGGAACGGGCCATCACGTGGTGAATACCCGGCATGCCATTGGCACTGGGCGGCCCTTCAAAAAAGATAAACTGAGGGGCACCCTCGCGGAGCTCCAGCGATTTTTCAAACGCATGGCCCCGTTTCCATCTTTCCAGCACCTCGCGGCCGGTTTCCGTTAAATCCAGCCCCTTGTATTCTTTGAATGTCATATTTTTTATCTAATTTTGCACACGCTTTCTTAAGAATGCAAATATAATCATTTTAAGTGGGAATAGCAACATGAACACACTGGACATCGTTATCCTTGTACTCTTTATTCCAGGCATCATCCGGGGTATCACCAAAGGTTTTCTGGAACAGGCCATCTCCCTGGCCGGTATCGTGCTCAGCGTGTATGTGGCTTATCATTTTTCCTCCTACGCCTGCGACTTCATCCAGAAATATATCACCGTGTCGGAAACTGTCCTGCACATCATCGGGTTTGCCGTCACGCTTCTCGCGGTGCTCATTGTAGTAATCCTCGTGGCCAAACTCATCACCAAGGTGGTAGAAATGGCCACCCTGGGCTGGCTCAACCGGGCCCTGGGCTTTATCTTCTCCATCCTCGTCACCGCCCTTGTCCTGGCACTGCTGTCCATCGTCTTCGACACGCTCAACGTTAGATTCGAGCTGGTAAAAAGCGATATCCTCCAGACTTCCGTGCTCTACGGTCATCTGAAGGACTTCGGTTACTTTGTATTCCCTTACATGAAACAGCTGCTGAGTCTGGCCTCCTAGCCTTACCAGAGCTGCTTTTTGGACACCGTGGCCACAAAGTCTTTCAAGTAGAAAGGCTCGAAGTAGGCCACGTCTTCGAACTTGCCCGCCTTATAGGCCTCGAAGGCCAGCCCCACCATGTTGCGGGCCAGCGGTTGTGCATCGACAAAAATACCGCCAGGCAGGACGTCCTTGCATTTGAGGGCACCGTCGCCCACAAAGAGCACTTCCCCTTCGGCAAGCTGCGCAGCAAAAGACTCGGCCGTCACCACCTGCGCCTCGACGGGCGTAACCCGCTTGCCGTCAGGCGTATACACCGCGGTGTACACCTCCATCCTGCGTGCGTCCAGCATGGGAACAATCCAACGATTGTTCCCATGCTCAATACTGTCTTCGACAGACTGGGGGGCTATCCCCCCAGACCCCCTGAGTCGCTGCGCTCCGAGAGCGCCGGCAACCAGCACATCCAGCGTTCCCACGGCGAGAAGCGGAATGCCCGCGCCAAAGGCCAGGCCCTTGGCCGTGGAAGCACCCACGCGAAGGCCGGTGTAGGAACCCGGACCGGCGCTCACGCAAACCGCGTCGCAATCCTTCACCGTCACCCCGGCGGCATCCAGCACCTCCTTCACCAGCGGAGCGGTCAGGGCCGCCTGCTGACGAGGTTCCGCGCACACACGGTCCGCCAAAATACGACCGTCCTCTGCCAGGCACACGGACAAGGCAGAGGCGGAAGTTTCAATGCACAGGATTTTAGCCATTACAGCTTTTTGCGAAGGTATCCACGGATATCATCGGCTGTACGCACCTTGGCATCCGTGTCGATGGTGCCATCCACGATGAACCACACCATGGGCAGGCTGCCGATGCCATAGGACATCACATACGGCGACTGCACACCGCGCGTGTCGCATACGTTCACCCAAGGCAGCTGCTGGTTGCGCACCGTGGCAGCCCAGGTACTCTTATCCTCGTCCAGCGACACAGCGTACAGTTCGAAGCCCTTCTGGTGGAATTCCTCGTACAGAGGAACCAGCGAAGACAGGTTGAACATCTTCTGCTCTGCCGTAGCGGACCAGAAGTAGACCATGGTCACCTTCTGCAAAGCGTCGCTCAGTTTCACGGACTTGCCGTCGATACCGGGCAGGTTAATGTCGATATAACCCACTTCCTCGGCCTTCTCCAGGCGCGTGTTCAGCTCCATCAGGCCCATCCGGCGCTCCGCTTCCTTCTCCAGGGCTTTCACATAACGCGAAGCCGGATACACGGATTTGAGGGAGTCGCAGATGTTCTTCATGAGGATGCCGTCCGTAGGCTGGCTGAACACCGGGAACGAGGGATTCACCTGCTGGAACAGCACCGGCACCACCGTCAGGGAATGGGAATTGCCCATCACATAGGCCAGACGGTCCCGGTAGTAAGCCACATAGCGGCGGGACAGCGCCTGATCCGGCTGGGCCTCCTGCGAGAGGATGCGGGCCATATCCCGCTGGAAAGCATTGTACGCATTCTCCACCTTCTGGAGTTTGTCGCTTTCCTCGGAACCCGCTACGGAATAAGCGCCCAGGGTATCGGTTTCCACCTGCACCTTATCGCCTTTCTGCAGCAGCAGAGAGGCAATCTGGCGCTCACCGTGGAAGAGATAAATGAACTCCGGCTTTCCTTCCTCGATATCCAGGGAGTAGCTGAAGTTGCCTTTATCGTCCACCTTTACCGTATCCAGCACCTGGAAACGGTTCACGTCCAGGAGCTTGACAATCACCTGCTCCCCGGCGCCCTCGTTCAGGCGACCGGACAGCTGCGTGTTTTTTCCGCAGGAAACAACAGCCGCCACCAGGGCAGCCACTGCCATCACTCGGTTAAAGCTTCTCATAAGCAGCAAGAATTTTTTTGGCGATTTCCTGCATCTGAGCCGGCTCCAGCTGCAGCTTAGGCTTGCGGAAATCCATATCGCCCTCGGTCTGAAGCGGCACCAGGTGGATGTGCGTATGAGGCACTTCCATCCCCAGCACAGCCACGCCCACGCGTTTGCAGGGAACAGCCTCCTTCAGCGCCACGGCCACCTTGCGGGCAAAGGCCCACAGGCCCTCATACGTGGCCGCATCCAGGTGGAAGATATAATCGTCCTCTACTTTTTTAGGAATAACCAGCGTGTGGCCGGCTGCGAGCGGCGAAATATCCAGGAAAGCATAGAAATCCTCGCTCTCCGCGCACTTGTAGGACGGAATTTCGCCCTGGGCGATTTTGGTGAAAATGGTAGCCATACCTTAAAGGGTGATTTCCAGAATTTCGAATTTCATGACACCGCTGGGCACCTTGGCCTCCACGGTTTCCCCTTTACCATGGCCGATAAGCGCCTTGGCGATGGGAGTGGTAGCAGCCAGCAGGCCTTTGGAGAAGTCCGCCTCGCTTTCCGGCACGATCTGGAAGTTCATCACCATCTTGTTGGTGAGGTTCTTCACTTTAACCTTGGAAAGCAGCTGCACGGTATCCGCACTCAGCTTGCTCTCGTCAATGACGCGGGCATTCGCCACCTTTTCCTTGAGGCGGGCGATCTTCACCTCCAGCAGGCCCTGCGCATCGCGCGCAGCGTCGTACTCCGCATTCTCCGAGAGGTCTCCCTTCTCACGGGCTTCCGCAATTGCAGCGGAAATTACCGGCCGCTGGGCCAGTGCATCGGCGAGTTCCTTCTTCAGCTTGTCCAGACCCGCCTGAGTCATCATTTCAATAGCCATATATTGTCCCTATTACTTTGTCAAAAAAAGTTGCAACGACCCTTTTAGGCCGTCGCATTTATTCTGTATGCAAAGATAGCAATTACTTTTTACAATTCAAAGCATCCAGCGCCAATTGCTCCCGCAGGGCCTCCAGCGAGGGGAATTTACGCTCGTCACGGATGCGGCGCACAAAGCGCAAACGCAGCGGCAACCCATAAATATCCTGGTCAAAGTCCAAAATATGCGTTTCGATGGTGCGGGACACCCCGCCCACCGTCGGCCGCGTACCGATATTGCACATGCCCCGATACCATTGGCCCAGCACCTCTACCTCCACCACATACACCCCATTCCCGGGCACCAGCTTCAAAGGCTCATACAACTGCATATTCGCCGTCGGAAACCCAATGGTCCGTCCCATCCGGTTCCCGGCCACCACCACACCATACAGCTCATACCCATACCCCAGCATCCCACAGGCCTCCTCTACCCTTCCCTCCTGCAATGCCTTCCTGATTTGCGTGGAAGATATGACGGGAGCGTTTGAGTCTCCGGAAACCATGGCCGCCCGTGGCCATGTGAACGGGAGGGGCCCAACTGAGCGAAGCGAAATTGGGAGGGACGAGGAGCGAAGCGACGAAGGTTTTCGGGACTCAAATGCTCCCGTCAACTCTGTTATCGTTTTTCTATCGCAGCCAATCCGGTTATCATATCCCATTACTATTAGCGTGGCGCCAAACTTGTCGCGGAGTAACTGAAGGTATTCTTCTGCGGTCAGGGCGGCAAACTCCCGCGTGAAAGGCAACACCTCCACCCGGTCAATCCCGGCTGCAGCCAACAGCGCCTTCTTCTCTTCCAGCGAAGTCAGAATCCTGAACTCCCGCGCATCCTGTTGCAAAACCGTCCTCGGATGCGGCCAGAACGTTACCACAACGGCCTCCTCCCCCCGTTCCCGGGCAGAGGAGACCACTGCGGAAAGCACATGACGGTGCCCAAGATGGACACCGTCAAAAAAACCTGTGGTTACTACAGCCACTTTACGCACTCAAAAGCCTGACGATGCGGCAGGAGCGGATGGGTGGCGAAGATACGGGCACCCACCTGGTAAGCACCGGTCTTCTCCGGCAGCATGCTCACCTCATAGGTAGCCTCACCATCCTTGCAGGAGACAAACTTGAACGGCTGAACCTCCACGATGTGCAGTTTGCCGCGCTTGTCCGTCTGGGCAAATACCAGTTCGGCACCTACATCCTGCGGCTTCAGACCACCAAGCGAGAGCTTCATGGAAGCGGTGTACGGCTTGGACTGGGTGATGTCGTAAGAAGTCTCCTGGGCGGAACGCCAGGTCTGCTGGACATTCTCCCACTCACGACGCACATGCGATTTCCAGGCGGCCAGTTCGCGGGCCTTGGCAAAATCCTTGGCCTTGAAAGCCTTGGCAGCCTTGCTCTGCGGATCGTAGTACTGGTTCACATAGTCCGTAAGCATGCGGTTGGTGGTGAAGTTACAAGCCACCTGGGCGATGGTATTCTTGATGTAACCAATCCACTCGGAGCTGCGGCCCGTGGTACGGTCTACATTGTAATAGGCCGGGGCGATGTCATTCTCCAGGATCTGGTAAATGGTGGCAGCATCCAGTTCGTTCTGGAAGTTGTTGTCTTCGTAGGCCTGCTCGATAGGAAGTGCCCAACCGGCACCCTCCTTGTAGCCTTCCACCCACCAGCCGTCCAGCACGGAGAAGTGCATGGTGCCGTTCATGGCAGCCTTTTCACCGGAAGTACCGGAAGCCTCCTGCGGACGGGTAGGATTGTTCATCCACACATCCACACCCTGGACCATGCGCTTGGCCAGCGTGATGTCGTAACCGGGGACAAACACGATCTTGCCGATGAAGCGGGGATCCTTGGAGATGTCCACAATCTGCTTGATGAGGTCCTGACCGGCCTTGTCGGCGGGGTGAGCCTTACCGGCGAAGAGGAACTGAACGGGCTGGTTAGGATTGTTCACAATCTTGTCCAGGCGGTCCAGGTCGCGGAACAGCAGCGTGGCGCGCTTGTACGTAGCGAAACGACGGGCGAAGCCGATGGTGAGGACATCGTCACGGAGCGTATCCATGATGGTCACCAGTTCGGACGGGCTGTAATGGTTGCTGATGGTGTTGTCCTGCAGGCGTTCGCGAACGAAGGCCATCAGTTTCACCTTCAGGAGTTTCTTCACGTTCCAGACCTCCTTGTCGGCCACACCGTAGATACCCTCGAAGCAGGACTTGTCGTAGTGGTGCGTGGCGAACTGAGGGCCGAACACCTTGGCGTGTACCGGCTTCCACTCGGGAGCGCACCAGGTAGGATAGTGCACACCGTTGGTCACATAACTCACGAAGAGTTCCTCCGGCAGATAACCCGGATACATGTGGGCGAAAATGTCCTGGGACACCTTGCCGTGCAGCATGGAAACACCGTTCACGTTCTGCGAAATATTGGCGGCGAGGTTGCTCATGGAGAACTTCTCGTTCACATCCAGCGGGTTGTCCTTACCCAGGGACATGAGGGTTTCCCAGTCCACCTTCAGGCGGGCCGGATAGTGGCCGATGTACTGGCGCAGCAAGCCTTCCTCGAAGGCGTCGTGGCCGGCGGGAACGGGCGTATGGGTGGTGAACAGCGAGCTGGCGCGCACCACTTCCAGGGCCTCGGTGAAGTCCAGGTTGTCTTTCTCGATGTACTCACGCAGGCGCTCCATGCCGATGAAAGCGGCGTGGCCCTCGTTGCAGTGGTACACCTGCGGATCCAGACCCAGCTTGCGGAGGGCGCGGATACCGCCCACGCCCAGCAGCAGTTCCTGCTTCAGGCGGTTCTCCCAGTTGCCGCCGTAGAGGTGATACGTCACCTCGCGGTCTTCCGGGATATTGGCCTCATAGTCCGTATCCATCAGGTACAGGTCCGTACGCCCCACTTCCACCTTCCAAAGACGGGCGGTCAGGTTACGGCCGGGGAAAGCCACCGAAGTGGTTACCCAGTTGCCGTCCTTGTCCAGCACCGGCACGGCGGGAATCTTGGTGAAGTCCTGGGCATCGTAGTTGGCCACCTGGTAACCCTGTGCGCTGAGCACCTGGTTGAAGTAACCGAAACGATACAGCAGGCCCACTGCCACCAGGTTCACGTTCATGTCGGACGTTTCCTTGAGGTAGTCACCAGCCAGGATACCCAGACCGCCGGAATAAATCTTGAGCGAGGTATCCAGACCGTACTCCATGCAGAAATAGGCGATGGAAGGGTCCTTGCGCTGGGCCTTAGCGGCCATATAGGTGTCGAATTCGTCCAGGACAGCCTTCATCTGGGCAAGGAACTCCTTGTCCTCGGAGAGCTGCTGGAAACGTTTGATACTCACGGTATCCAGCACGGCGAGCGGGTTATGACCGCTGTTGTGCCATACTTCCGGGTCGATGCTGCGGAACAGGGCCTTAGCGCTCTCGTTCCAGCACCACCACAGGTTCTTAGACAGTTTCTCAAGCCGGGACAGCTTTTCCGGAAGGTGACGGGTCACCAGGATGCTGCGCCAGCTGGGGTTGGTTACGTCTGCTTTAAAATACTGCATTGTCTTCTTCTTTTGTTGATAGGATTCACTGCGCGCCTGTACACGGGACAGGGCGAGGGAATACGCCTCCTTATAATATTGAATCTGATGGTCCCACAAGGCGATCTGTGCGACCTCCCGGGCATTCTCCCGGTACACTTTGCGTGTCTTTTTGTCCAGCGCAGCCATCTCGCGGATGCGCGCTACGGTACCCTCCACCACTTCCTGGTAATTGCTGTCGTCGCGGTCCAGTACGGTGATGCCAGGGTGTTTCTTCTTGTAATGGGTACGCACCCACAGGCCGAAGCCGGCCAGCGTGGTGGTAAGCGTAGGGATGCGGAAAGCCAGGGCCTCCAGCGGAGTGTAGCCCCACGGCTCATAATAGGACGGGAACATGGCCAGGTCCATTCCGCACAGGAGCTGATAGTACGACATATTGAAGATGCCGTCGTCTCCGTTCAGGTAGGAAGGGATGAAATAGACCTTTACCTTGTCTCCCAGGGCATTGATCAGGCCCACCTCACGCAGGCGGCGGGTAATGGTATCGTACTCCGCATTCTGCAGATAATGGGAAGTCTGGCTCTGGTAGTGTACGTCGCCTTCACCGGCGAGTTTGGCCTGAATACCTTTGTCCGGACCGTGATGGCCGGAAGGTATCATGATAAAGGCCTGGATGCTGCGACCGGCATCTTCCCCGCGGTTTACACGGTCCAGGGCGTCGATAAACACATCGATACCCTTGTTCCGGTACTCGTAACGGCCGCCGATGCAGATGAACAGGGAGTCCACGGGCACTTCTTCCGCGCTCATGGCCGTAGCTACCTCTACGAGGCGCTTGCGGGCAGCGTCGTGCTGCGAATTATAATCATCGTCATTGGCCGGCGTGAAGCTGTTCTCGAAGCCGTTCGGCGTAACCACATCTACCGGACGCAGGAACTGGGCGCACTCCTTGGCGGTGATGTCGCTCACCGTGGTGAAGACATCGGCATTCTCCGCCGATTTTTTCTCCAGGGAGTATATGGCCTTTACGTTGAAGCGGGCAGCCATTTCATCCCCGTTGTAGGTGCTCAACTGATCATACAGCGGCAGGTTGTTGCCGGCGATGCAGCGGCCCATCATGGTAGCATGGGTGGTGAAAGTTGTGGCTACGGGAATCTTCGTACGCTTCAGGTAAAGGATACCGGCACCGGTCTGCCACTCGTGGAACTGGGCAACGACTTGCTCGCCGCCCTTGAGGTTGTAGTTCCAGAAGCTCTCGATCACCTTACCGGCGATGATGCCGAACACGGCCGACTCCTTATAGTCCCAGTTGCCGGAAATGGAGTCTACGCCGTACTCATCCCACATCTGGCCCAGAATAGCATCGGCCTGGGGAAGGAACTGCTTATAGTCTACCAGAACGGCGATGGGCTTGCCGGGAATATTCCATCGGCCCACACGGAAACGAAGCCCCTCCGAAGCCGCCTGGGCTTTCCAGGAACGGTACAGTCTGGGGTCTTCCAGAAAATCCGGATTACCGGCCCGGTGCATCCATACGTCCGGGCCGATAAAAATGTGATGCCTTCCCAGCTCTTCACTCAAGTGGAGGGCCTTGGTGGCGACAACCGTATAGATGCCGCCAACCTTGTTACAGACCTCCCAGCTTACTTCAAATAAGTAATCCATTATTTCTTCTTCCGCTTCTTCGCGCCCAACTCCTCAGCAACAGTCTCTCTCACATCGAGGGCAGCCCGTTTTTCATCCAGGCGAATTTGGAAGTCGGAAATCACGTTCATGTAGTTGATGAAAGCCTCGTACGGAGTGTCGTACGGGTTGAAATACTTATGCACTTCGCCGTCGGAGAAGAACTTGGTGCACATATAGTAGAAGTGGTCGCTCTCCTGCAGGTGGCCGAAGTCCTCCCACAGTTCAGGGTGGTTCACGATGGAGAGTTTCTCCGTCATGGCGTACACCTTCTTGAAGGCCTCGTTCTGCAGTTCGTTACCCAGCCAGGCGGTGAGGTCGCGCTCTTCATCGGCCCAGGAGATAGGATCCTCCACGGCGATGTCGGATACGGGCTTGTACTTCTTGGTGGCCTCGGAAGGCGTCACGAAGTTGAAGGTACCGTCCTTGAGAACGGCGGCGGGCAGGGCCTGCATGAATTCGAAGATGCCGCTCTCTGCGCTCTGGTGCTCGCCAAAGGTCTCGTAGTCCATGAACAGGTTCACGATGTCCCCTTCCTTGGCATTCTCCTTCATCCAGCCTACATACTGCTCTGCGGTAACCTTGTTCTGCGTGAAGCGGAAAGCGATGTCATCCGAGAGGGTGTAGTTGCGGAGGAGGAGCTTGAGCTTAGGCTGCGTCTCGCCGGTGTACACGTAGTTGGGGCTCTGCCAACCCATGATGTGGCGGGCGCCCTCGGTGAGCATGGTCTTGTAGCCCATGTCGTACACCATTTCGCCGATGCCGTTGGAATAGATGAGCTCCGTGTTGCGGAAAGCGGTGGGCTTTACGCCGAAGAGTTCTTCAATCTTGGCGGCATGTTTCTCCACCTGGGCACGGAACTCGGACTCGCTGGCCAGGGATGCCAGGGAATGATAATAGGTCTCTGCCAGGAATTCCACCTTACCGGTGTCCGCCAGGGCCTTGAAGCTGGCGATCACCTCCGGGCAGAAGCGCTGGAACTGCTCCAGGGCGCTGCCGGAAATGGAATATGCGATCTTGAACTTGCCCTTGTTCTTGTTGATGAGTTCCAGCATCTGCTGGTTCATGGGCAGGTAGCACTTCTGCGCTACGCGGCGCAAGATGGTGCGGTTGGCAAAGTCATCGTAATAATGGGAATCCTTGCCGATATCGAAAAATCTGTACAGGCGGAGCCGGGTGGGTTGATGGACCTGAAAATACAGGCAAATGCTCTTGGTTGCCATAATTGTCTATTTTACAACTGATTCATAAACTTTTTTGAGTTTGGCGGTGGCGCCGTTCCATTTGAGGGCGTTCACTTCGTCATAGCCCATGCGGGCGCTGAAGTCTGCCAGGGCAGGATAGCTGAGGAGGGCGTGGATATCGTCAGCCATGGCGTCCACATCCCAGAAGTCTATCTTGAAGGCATATTTGAGGATTTCCGCCGCACCGGACTGCTTGGAGATGATGGACGGAACACCGGTGCGCATGGCCTCCAGCGGCGAAATGCCGAAAGGCTCGGAGATGGACGGCATGATGTAAACGTCCGAGAGGGCGAACATCTTCTGTACGTCGATTCCGCGCAGGAATCCGGTGAAATGGAAACGGTCGCTGATGCCCAGGCGGGCGGCGTGACGGATGGCGCGGTTCATCATGTCACCGCTGCCGGCCATCACGAAGCGTACGTTCTTGGTGCGCTTGAGCACCTTGGCCGCCGCCTCGATGAAATATTCAGGACCTTTCTGGTAGGTAATACGACCCAGGAACGTAACCACGGGCTCCTTGACGCCACGCTCCACCTGGAGGTTCTCACGGCCGCTGAAGTCCACCGCGTTGTGCACGGTAACCACTTTTTCAGGGTCGATGCCATAGCGGGTGATGACGATGTTGCGGGTGAGGTCGCTCACGGTGACCACGCGGTCGGCAATCTCCATACCGCGTTTCTCGATAGCGTATACGCGGGTGTCGATGTTGTCCACGCTGCCACGGTCGAACGAGGTGGCGTGCACATGGATCACCAGCGGCTTGCCGGTGAGCTCCTTGGCGGCGATACCGGCGTAATAGGTGAGCCAGTCATGGGCGTGGATGACGTCGAAATCATCCTTGCGCTGCATGGCGATGGTGCCGCCCACCATAGCGTAGCGGGCTACTTCTTCCATCAAGTTGGCTCCGTATTTACCGGAGAACTTGAACTTTTGTCCATAGCTGATGGAGAAATCCTTCACCTGGCGCTTTTTCTCTTCTTCCACCAGTTTGCCGAACTCTTCCGGATTGGCGTAAGGGATCATGTTGGAGCCGATGTGGATGAATTTTACCTTGTCCAGGAATTCATCGACGGTCTCTGCCATGGTGTCCACGGGCACATCCGAAGCATTGATGATGGTGGTAGCGCTCTGGTCTTCATCGCCGGAAGCGGACGGCATCACGAACAGCGTTTCTACGCCGTTGTATGCCAGGCCTTTTACGATACCTTCGCAAGCCGTACCCAGACCGCCTGCGATATGGGGAGGAAACTCCCAACCAAACATTAAAACTCTCATAACTTATTCCTCCCTGTATTTTTCGATGAGCCAATTGATATTCAGAAGGGCAGCGGTGGTCATGGCCGATGAGATGGCGCCATGCGGCTCGTGCGGCGGGTCTCCGTCGTACAGTTCGCTGAAGCAGCCTACACCGTGCTTGGAGAGGTCCTCGTAGAAGCCCTCGGTGAGCCATTCCGCCCGCTTGATGAAGTTCTTACCCATCATGTTGAAGCTGGCGTAGCTGTACTGGGCCAGCAGGAAAGGCCAGGCGCTACCGTTCTGGTAGGCTTCGTCCCGCTGCTGCTGCGAACCCTCGTACACGCCCTTGTAGCGGACGTCGCGCGGGCTCAGGGTGCGGATACCGCGGCTGGTAACCAGTTCGGCGTTAACTACACGCATAACCTCGCTGATGACTTCGTCGCTCACGCAGATATGGTCCAGGGAAACAGCCCACAGCTGGTTGGGACGCAGTTCCATGTGCTGACCGGCATTGTCTACATAGTCGGCCAGGAAGCCCAGATCGGCATTCCAGAACAGCGGCTGGAAGTTTTGCTCGATGAGTTCCTTGATGGGCGTCCACTTTTTATAGAAAGCGCTGTTCTTGCGCTCATTCTCCAGGGCGAACGCGATGGCGTTGTACCACATGGCGTTGGTTTCCACCTGGTAACCGGCGCGTTCCGTTACGGCGCGGCCGTTGATGTAGGCGTTCATCCAGGTAAGGGCGACGCCGTCCTTCTGGGCCCACAGGAGGCCGTTGGGCTGCATGGCCACTTCCTGACGGACACCGGGCAGATAGCTTTCGATGATGTTCTTGAGCACCGGGCCATATTTGGCCCACACGGCTTTGGCATCGGCACCGAAGGCAATGTACTGCTGCAGGGTGATGGCCAGGTAAAGCGGTGCTTCCACCTGCGTGGTGCGGCGGGTAAGGCGTTCCTGTTCGTCGGCAATCAGGTTGTCCAGGATTTCCTCGAACTCCTTGGCGTCGCCCTTGGCATAGAGCGTAAGACCGGCCACGCTGGCCAGGGTTTCCCGCAGGAGGCCCGTGAACAGCCAGCTGTAACCTGCCACCACGCGCTTTTTGCCATTATCGACACGGATAAGGGAGTCGCACTGGCGGACCAGCTGGTCGTGGAAGGAAGTGATGGGGCCGATTTTCTCTACCGTTGCCGTGAACTTGCGCTTGAGCGAAGTGGCGTTGGTGGGCTCCCCTGCCGTTGCGGCGAACACGATGGAATCGCCGGGCTTGAGCTCCGTCTCGAACGTACCGGGGACCCAGAGATCCTCGCGGCAGTCGTAACCGCGGCGCATCTCGTCCGAATAGGTGATGCCCTTGTACCAGTCCGGGCTGTACTTGAACGAACTGGCCGAAGTGCTCAGCTGCAGGTTCAGGTCCGGGAAGCCGGGATACATGTTGAAAGCGACACCGTTCTGTACGGGCTCATAGTCCGTACGGGCCTGGTCGTTTGCGCCGGTGAGGGCGTGGAAGTTACGATAAGCCAGGAAAGGCTTGAGTTCCAGCTTAACCTTTGCAGGTGCTTTTTCCAGCTCATACTTGATGAGCAGCTGGTTCTCATCGGGACAAAGGATGATGGTCTTGCGGAACACCATCTCCCCGATCTTGTAGATGACGGTGGGAACAGGATCCGCGTCGAAGTCCACGATGTACTTGTGCCCGCGCGGCTCGTACACATCGCCGTAGCAATGGATACCCAGGTTAAAACGCTTGCCGCGAAGGGTGAGGCTCTCATCGAGGGAACTCAGCAGAATGTGCCTGTAACCGCCGAACTGTTCCACCGGTACGGCCAGGAGGCCGTGGTAACGCCGCGTGTTGCAAGTGACGATGGACGTATTGCAGTACGCACCGGTCCTGTTCGCCAAAATGATCTCGCGTTTCAGAGAATACTCGAGATTGACGAGTTCAGACTTGTTGAATTTCAAAAAGGCCATATAAATGAGTTTATTCTTGCTTCAAAACCAATGCGGTACGGGCCGGCAGATACACCTTGAGGGTGTGATCATAGGCCTGATTGCCGTTAGGGCATTTCTCGGGCAGAGCTGCGTGACGTTCACCCAGTTGCAAGCGGCCGAATCCGTCATAAACGGACTGGTCGCTGTCCAGCACATTCACATAGCTCCCCGCCGGGGCTGCAAAGCCATAATCCACAAAGGAACCGGTGGGCGAGAAATTCAGCGCAAAGATACAATTTTTCCGCTTGAAAATCAAGATTTTCTTTTCTTCATCCGCCACCAGGAGTTCCGGACGGGCTGCCAGCAGGTTTTCCTTGCGGAAAAGATGCACCATATCCTCATCGAATTTGTTGAGCATTCCGTAGCGCAAATCCGGGTTGTCGGCCAGCGACCACTGGCGACGGGCGTACTTGAACGACCAGCCGTTTCCTTCGCGCGGGAAGTCGATCCATTCGGGATGGCCGAACTCGTTCCCCATGAAGTTCAGGTAGCCGTTGCCGGCTGTTCCGGCCGTTACCAGGCGGATCATCTTGTGCAGGGCGATGCCGCGGTCCACGATGCCGTTCTGGCTGTCCGTCCGCATGGCGAAGTACATTTCCTTGTCCATGAGGCGGAAGATGATGGTTTTGTCACCCACCAGGGCCTGGTCGTGGCACTCGGCGTACGAGATGGTCTTTTCATCGGCGCGCTTGTTGGAAAGCTCCCACCAGACCTCGCCCATGGACCACTGCTCGTCGCTCTTTTCCTTGATCCACTTGATCCAGTGGTCCGCCACGCCCATGCTCATGCGGAAGTCGAAACCTACGCCGAAAGCCTCGAACGGGGCAGCCAGGCCGGCCATGCCGGACATGTCCTCCGCGATGCAGAAGCCGCTGGGGCTCATTTCCTTGACCAGCATGTTGGCCAGGGCCAGGTAAATGACGGCATCTTCATCCACGCCGCCGTCGAAGTACAGGCTGTAATTGCCGAAGTCCTTGCCCAGGCCGTGGTCCCAGTACAGCATGGAGGTGACGCCGTCGAAGCGGAAACCGTCGATGTGGTATTCCTCCATCCAGAACTTTACGTTGGAAAGCAGGAAGTAGCGGGTGGCGTCCTTGCCGTAGTCGAAGCAACGGGAACCCCATGCCGGGTGGTCTCCCTTAGGACCGCTGTGGAAGTACAGGTAATCCGTTCCGTCAAACTCGGCCAGGCCTTCCAGGGAATTCTTTACGCTGTGGCTGTGGACGATGTCCATGATAACCGCAATGCCCTTGCCGTGGGCGTCATCTACCAGGGCTTTGAACTCCTCCGGCGTACCGAAACGGGAACTGAGGGCGAAGAAGTTGCTCACCTGATAGCCGAAGGAGCCGTAATACGGATGCTCCTGCAGGGCCATGATCTGCAGCGTGTCGTAGCCCAGTTTTTTCACGCGCGGCAGGACTTCCTTGCGGAATACCTCGAAGGTGCCCACCTTTTCCTTCTCCGAGGCCATGCCGATGTGGCACTCGTAGATGAAGGGATTGGGGCGCTTGCCGGCGTGGCCGTGCTTCCAGACATACTTCTTTTCCGGATCCCATACCTGGGCGCTGAACGCCTTGGTTACCTCGTCCTGCACTACGCGGGTGGCATAGGAAGGCAGGCGCTCTCCCCCGCCGCCGGGCCATTCGATGTACAGCTTGTACAGTTCCCCGTGCCTGAGGAACATGGCGGGAATCTTGAGTTCCCAGTTGCCGCCGCCGATGGGCTTGAGGGCATAACCGTCCGTGCGTTTCCAATTGTTGAAATCGCCAATCAGGAAGATTTTGTTGGCGTTGGGGGCATACTCGCGGAAGAGCCAGCTGCCGTCATCGCACTTGTGCAGGCCGTAGAACATGTGGTTGTTCACGGCATCTTTGAGCTTGCCGTCGCCTGCGATATGCTTGAGGGTTTGCCAGATATGCTCGTGCCGGGCGTCGATAGCGTCCTTGAACGGCATGAGCCAGGGATCGGTCTTGTAAATTTTCTGCATATTGGTTATTGGTTTATTGTCTTTCCTGTGTCGATTATTCCTTATCCAGAGAGTCTATCTTCTCCTTCACGGTCCGCAGGTACTCACGGCACTGTTTGAGCAGTTCCTTGCTGCGTCCCACCAGGGCATCGATATCGTCCAGTTTGGTTTCCGGATTCTCTACCTTGGCCGCAATGGCTTCCAGTTCGGCTATGGCCTTTGCGTAATCAAACTTCTCGTTCATGCGATATTCACTTTTTTGTTGTCAATCTTTTCACTGTAAATCTCGTCCACCTTGGCGGTAAGGGAACCGTCTGTGAACCGGACGCCGATCCGGTCCCCGACGGCCACCTTGTCCACGGTTTTGAGCACTTGATGGTCCTTGCCCGTAACCAGCACATAGCCCAGGGCCAGGATATTGCGCGGGTCCGTGGCCTTGATACGGGCCTCCCGGAGCGCCAGGTTGCTCACTTCCTGGCCGATACGCGCCGCGGCGGCAAACTGGAGCCGATGCGCCACGACATCCCGCTGGCGGGCCACCTGGTTGTACTTGCCGCCTAGCCCGCGGGAAATGCGGCCGGAGGCACGTAAAAGGGCGTTTTCCTGTGCGCTCAACTTTTTGGTGAGCGCCAGGCGGATGCGGGCCTGGACGGCGTTTACCTGCCGGTCCATGTCCCCGATGCGCCGCTGTACGGCCTGCTGCACGCGGGCGTCCAGGGTTTTCAGGCGCAGTTCCTCCCGGTTCACCAGGCGGGTGGCGGCCATGCCGATCCGGCTACGGGAACGGTCCAGAATGGCATCCTGCGCCTTGTAAGCCTGCAGGAACAGGTCGGCCAGCGCAGTGGGGGTTTTAACGGAAGTATGCGCCACCATATCGGCGATGTGCACGTCTTTGTCGTGGCCGATGGCGGTAACGACCGGCACGGGGCAAGTGGCGATGGCCACGGCCAGGTCATAATCGTCGAAGCAGGCCAGGTCCAGTTCGCTGCCGCCGCCGCGCAGGATAAGGATGGCGTCGTAGGGTTGCTGGCCGGCCTCCAGAAGCGCCTCGCGGATGGATGCGGGCGCCTGTTCCCCCTGCATGAGAGCCTCCAGGAGGTCCAGATGGAAGACGTAGCCCTCCGGGCTGTGCAGCAGGTGGTTCCGGAAATCCTGGTAGCCGGCGGCTGTTTTGGAAGTGATGACGGCCAGGCGGTACGGGACATCCGGCAGGGCCAGTTCCTTTTGCATCTCCATGTAGCCGGCCGCGGTGAGCCGCTCGATGGCGCGCTTGCGCTCCAGGGCCTTTTCCCCAAGGGTGAAGGCAGGGTCTATATCGTCAATGAAAAGGCTGATGCCGTACAGTTCGCTGAAATTTACCTGTACACGCACCAGCACAGTGATACCGGCCTGGAGAGGCTGGCCGGTGGCTTGCTCGAAGGTTTGCTTTACGCGTGGATACTGCCAGTTCCAAATCATGGCGCGGGATTCCGCGATGGCCTTTCCTCCCCTGCTCTGACTCAGACTCAAATAGCAATGACCATTGGCACGAGGGCTCCAGGAGCTGATTTCCGCCTTTACCCAAAACTTCCCCGGGAAGGCATTGGCCACCCCTTCCTTGATGCGGAGCTGCAGCTCCAGCAAATCCATATAATCCCTCTCACCCATAGTTCTACAAAGATATAAAAAATCCGTGGAAAAACCTCCACGGATTTACAAACTAAATTTTCGGTTCAAAATGCGGAATCGGTTTGAGTTTGAACAAGTTCATCTTGTGTTTCCTGTCGATTAGCGCCTTGGTATCCGGATCCTCGCAAACGCCTGTGCGGATGTACTTGTCCAGGACGGCGTAGGTAAAGCCCAGATTATCCTCGTCCGTGAGGCCGGTAAGCCCGTCAGAAGGGGCCTTGTGCACCAGTTCCTCCGGCAAGCCCAGCACCTCGCCGATGGCCAGGACTTCCGCTACCGTGAGCCCGCCCAGCGGCGAAAAATCGCCGGCGGCATCTCCATAGCGCGTGCTGTACCCTACCCAGTCTTCCGAGAGGTTGCAGGTGTTCACCACGCGGCCGTTGTTGCTCTGCGAAACGGCATACAGGGTGGTCATCCTCAGACGCGGCGCCATATTGATGCGCGTCTGGTCCGACGCCTTGTGCCCGAGCTGCGCTTCCACTTCCTTCATCAGAGCTTCAAAAGAACTTCCGATGTTCACATTGTAGCGCTTGATACCCAGATGGTTAATGAGTTTGACAGAATCGTCAATATCCGGTTGCACACCATTGGGCATGGTGACGCCGATCACCCGGTCACGACCCAGGGCCTCCACGCACAGCGCGGCGGCGATGCTGCTGTCCTTGCCGCCGGAAATGCCCAGCACGGCATTGCAGCCTTTTCCGTTTTCTTCGAACCAGTCCCTGATCCACTGGACGCAAGCGTCCTTAACGTCTTTAGCGTTGAACATAATTTATTTAGCTCTAGTATATACCTGAATCGGGCAACCCTCAAAGTCGAAATGTTCCCGTAACTTGTTCTCCAGGAAGCGTTTATACGGGTCTTTCACCCACTGGGGCAGGTTGCAGAAGAAGGCGAACTGCGGCGTGCGGGTAGGAAGCTGCGTCACATACTTGATTTTGATGTACTTGCCCTTCCATGCCGGCGGCGGATAGTTCTCGATTTCAGGCAGCATGGCATCGTTCAGCTGGCTGGTAGGGATTTTCCGGGCCATGTTCTCCGCCACGTGGGCGGCGGCATCCAGCACATCCAGGATGCGCTGTTTGTTGAGCACGGAAGTAAAGATGATGGGAATGTCGTTGAACGGCGCCAGACGGGCCTTGAGGCCTTCCGTATAGTCCCGCATGGTGTTTACGTCTTTCTCGAAGAGGTCCCACTTGTTCACCACGATAACGCAGCCTTTGCGGTTCTTCTGGATCACGTTGAAGATGTTCATGTCCTGCGCCTCCATGCCCAGGGTGGCATCGATCATTAGGATGCAGACGTCCGAATGTTCGATGGTCCGCATGGCGCGGAGCACGGAATAAAACTCCAGGTCCTCCGTCACTTTGCCGCGTTTGCGCATGCCGGCCGTATCGACAATCATGAACTCGTGGCCGAACTTATTATAATAGGTAGAGATGGAGTCACGTGTGGTGCCGGCTACGGGCGTAACGATATTGCGTTCCTCCCCCAGCAGGGCGTTGGTCAGGGACGATTTACCCACATTAGGGCGGCCTACGATGGCGATGTGCGGCAGATCCGCATGGTCTTCCTCGGCGCCGTCATCGGCCGGAAGGGCTTTTACAATCTCGTCCAGCAAGTCGCCGGTGCCGCTGCCGTTGGCGGCCGAAATGGTCCAGACTTCGCCCAGGCCCAGGGCATAGAAATCGTAGGCGTCGTACATCTTTTCGCCGGTGTCCACTTTGTTTACGCAAAGGACGACCGGTTTCTTGCTGCGACGCAGCAGGTCGGCGATTTCCGAATCATAATCCGTGATGCCCGTGGCAGCCTCGCACATGAACAGGACTACGTCGGCCTCTTCGATGGCGATGCCCACCTGCCGGCGGATGGCGTCTTCGAAGACATCGTCCGAGTTGGACGTGTAGCCGCCCGTATCCACTACGGAGAATTCCCGGCCGCACCATTCGCACTTGCCGTAATGCCGGTCGCGCGTGACGCCGGCGGTTTCATCTACGATTGCCTGCCGCATGCCCACCAGACGGTTGAACAGCGTGCTCTTTCCTACGTTCGGTCTCCCGACTATCGCTACTAATGCCATATCTTATTCATTTTTCGGTGCAAAGATACACATTTCTTCGTCAAAAACGGGCGTATCCACGCCGAAGAAACGCAAAACGGAGTGGAAAACGTGGTGCTGCCCCACCTTTTCCAGGGATTTGACGGACATATCGGGCGCCCATACCACGAAGGGAATCTCGATTTGCTCACGCGGGGCCATGGCCATGGGTACGCCGTGCATATATAAGTTGTTTTCGCCCAGGGACTCGCCGTGGTCGGAGACGAAGAGCACGCAGCCGCGCCGGTCCGGAATGGCCTGAAGCAGCTGGATGGTCTGATGGATCAGCCAGTCCGTATAGACGATGCTGTTGTCGTAGGCGTTGAACAGTTCCTCCCGGCTCACCTTGCCCATCTCCACCGAAGGGTTGATGGGCGTAAACACCTCGAAGTCAGGCGGATAATTGCTGAAATACGACGGCCCATGGTTGGTGTAGGTGTGAATCACCACAAACACTTTGTCGGCCGTGCTGGCGGCGATATCGTCCTTGAGACCGGCCCAGAGGATGCCGTCATAGTGGTCATCGGCCTCGGGGAAACGGGCCTTCAAATCTCCTTTGCGGTAGTATTTTTCCGTTTTTACCGGCGGCTCTCCCCAGTTGCTGGTGCGCCAGCTTACGTCCACGCCCGCGCGCTGCAGGTAGTTGGGCAGAATCTCGTACAAGTCCCCCGTCTCCTGCGCCTCCAGGATGGCTTTTACGCCGGCGCGGGTATAGGTGGCGGATGCATCGGCAATAAAGGCCGTTACGCTGTCCCGCGAGGTGTAGGGGTTCGTCTCCTTGGGGTAGCCGTACAGCGAGAAATGGTCCCGGCGGGTGCTTTCGCCGATGATGAGCACGCAGACGTCGCGCGTGTCGGAAACCGCCGTTACGTCCGGAAGCAGGATTTCCTCCTGCTGCGCGCGGTGCTTAGCCTGCTCATAGCGGATGCTGTTCACAATATAGGACCACGGGGCGATGAGCGCGCCCAGTTCCGTGGAATTGCGGTCTATCCACGGCCAGTTTTTCATATTGCCGAAGATGACGGCCGCAATCAGCGCCAGCGTTACGCCAATGCGGGTGCCAAAGCCTTTCCAGGAGCCATAATCGACCTTCCGGCCAAACACATAGACCATGGGCAGGATGCCCAGGAGCAGCATGTACAGCACGAAGGCCCAGCCAAAGAAGCCGGCGGCCTCCGAGTACTGGGTGTTGATGGCGTTGCCCATCATTTCGTCGGTGATGAGCACGTTGTAGGTGTTCACGAAAAACAGCATCACGGCATCGCCAAAGAGGGTAAATGCGACGATGCACTTGCCCACGAAGCGGCCCAGGAACACCAGCAGGTAATAGACAAAAAAGTTCAGGGCAACCAGCAGGAAGGCGGCCGTTGCGGTGAGCACGATGCCATTGGCGCCACCCTCCACATGCTCCGTAAGATAGCGGAAGAACGGCAGGTGGAAAGCACACGCCGTATAGAGGCTCAGCACCAGACTGTAGGCAGTCAGGGAGGCTTTTTTATGCTGGGTTATCGCCATAATTTCACCAAAAGCCAGAGGGTGCAGGCGCAAAGGACGCCCCACAGCAGGTTGAACAGCAGCGTCAGCGGCATATTCACCGGCTGCGGCGCGTTATCGAAAGGACTTTCCTGTACGCGGGCGTCGTAGCGGGCAAAAGGGTTGGTATAAATGACCGCGCCGTCCGAGAAAAAGGCCGTCAGACGGGCGTAGGGATCGGTTTCCGGCAGGGTGTAGCGGATAGCGCAAGTGTCGATGGCCATCGCCAGCGTACGGTGCTCCGCGCCATTGACACGGATGCTGTCGGCCCGCTGGGAGAGCGTAAGGTAAAGGGTATTTCCCTCCAGGCCGATGCCCTCCACCGACGGCAGTTCACGGTTCTTCTGCCGCTTCACTTCCCAGTCGCCGTTGCCGTAATCCGGCACTCGCATGGCATAATAGCAGCCGCCCAGGAGCGTTTGCTTGAGGTCCTCGTATCGACCCGAAGGGGTATTCAGGAAATTGCAGCGGATGGCGGTAAGCCAGTGACGCTCAGGATGATGGAGGTCGTCGTTGGCCAGGCCGAAACTGTAGTGGCCGGCGGTGAGCGCCCAGTCCCAGTATTCGTTCTCCGTGCTGATGTGTGTATCCAGCTCCATGATCTGGTAGCCCGAGAGCTTTTCTATCTGGGAGCGCGGGAAGGCGTTGGTCCGGTACGGATGGTTGATCTGGATGAAATCGGCATCCTTGCCCAGTCGGTCCAGTTCAAACTGCTTTTGGGAAGTCAGGAACGGAAGAATAGGGTCCCAATGCCGTACGGAAGGGCTGCCGAACACCAGTTTGTGGAATTTGAACGGGCTATAGCCTTGCTCATAGACATTCACCTGCAAACTGGCGTCGTAGGGATGTTCTATGATTTCGTTGTGATTGGAAAACGTGACGATGTCATACCCCAGGCTGCGATACACCGAGTCCGTATAAGCGGCGTCAAAGGGGCATTCGTTCACCGGCCAGGGGCCGCTCACGCGGGTATGCGCGTGAAAATTGGCCCGTTTCCAGCCCAGCGTGCTGTCTAACGAGGCATAGGGATTGAAGATATCCGGTCCACTGAATGGCCGGGGTGCGCGGAAGTTGTAAATGGGCGAAAAATCCGTCACAATGGCCAATAGCACCACCAGCAGGAGCAGCGTACCCAGGACCTTCCCTATTATCGACAATAACTTTCTCATACTCAAATCTTTGCTATACGGGTCGATGGCACCAGCACCTTCAGGGCGGCGGGGGTTACAGTAAGCGCAAAGTCCGTTCCGTCCTCGAAGGGATCGCCGTCGCAGTGGACTGCGCCGGGGTGCTGCCGGGTGATGCGGAAACCGGCCCCGCTGAAATGCAGGAAATGCCGGCTGGTGGGCGCCAGACCGGTCATGAGGCGGGCGGCCAGGTCCGGGATTTCCACGGTGGCGAAGGGACGCACCACTATTACGTCCAGCAGGCCGTCCTGCAGAGAGGCCATGGGGGCTATGCGCGCCTGGTTGCCCCACTGGTTGGCGTTGGCTATCGTCACGAAAACGGCCTTGCCGGACCAGGTTTCACCCCTATCACTTGTGATGGTATATTGGTCTCCGGGATGATGTTTCCATTCTTCCCAGGCCAGCTCGATGTACCGGGCCAGGCCCCGCTGCGTGGAGCGGGCGAAGTCCAGGCTGACATCGGCATCCAAGCCCATCCCGGCGGTGCAGAAGAACGGGCGGCCGTTCAGGGAGGCTACGTCTATCCGCGCCTCAGCGGCTTCATTCAGCGTTTTCACCGCCTTGGCGGGCGTGCGGCTGATGCCCAGGTGCAGGGCCAGGCCGTCGCCGCTGCCGCAGGGGATGATGCCCAGCGTCTTATCGGTTCCTACCAGGCCGCGGGCCACTTCGCTCACCGTACCGTCACCGCCTACCGCGACGACGACATCGGCCTTACAATTGTGCGCAAAACTTTCCGCCTCCCCCGCCCTTTCCGTGAAATGGAAGTTGGGCCTGTAAAGCGAAGCGTCAAGATGTTTCCTGACGCTCGCCACTATCCCGGATTTGTCCTTCCCCCCGGAAATGGGGTTCACGATAAAGCAAATGTCTTTCATTCCTTATTATATAGGCCGCAAGTGGCGCAGGCGTCCGAGTAATTGCCACTGCATTTCTTTCCGTCATGCCCGGCCTGACCAAACCCGTCATGCCCGGCTTGACCGGGCATCTCTCTCCGCGCAGCCAGCATCTCCAGCTCCTCCTGCTTGGCGCACTTGATCCCCCGCTTGCGCATCTCCGGATTGGTGGATATCTCTCCGTCCGGGAAGGGCCGGTGGAAGAAGAAAATATTCACCCCCAGGAGCAGCACGGCTACTCCCACGAAGACGATGGCGGCAAGGAGGGTTTTCATGGGCCTACAGCGGGAATTCGGACGAGATGGGTTCGTAGTTGTACACGCGCAGGATCATGCGGGCGAAGGTGTCCGCCAGCGAGACCACGCGGAACTTGCCCTGGAGCTCTTTCTTGGCAGGGTCCAGCGGAATGGTATCGGTTACGTACACCTCCGACAGGGCGCTCTTGTCGATGCGCTCGTATGCAGGGCCGGAAAGGACCGGGTGCGTCGCGAAGGCACGGACGCTGCGGGCGCCGCGCTTGATGAGTTCGTTGGCGGCCTCCGTGAGGGTGCCGGCGGTGTCGATGATATCGTCAATGATTACAATGTCGCGGCCTTCCACCTCGCCGATGGGGGTGATGCGCTCCACCACGTTGGCCCGGGCGCGGGTTTTGTGGCAGATGACCACCGGCGTATGCAGGTTCTTGGCGTATGCGTTTACGCGCTTGGCACCGCCCATGTCCGGAGCGGCCAGCGTGAGGGTGTCCTTGAACTGCTTTTGGAGCTTCTTGAGGATGACCAGGAAGTCATAACTGGCGTACAGGTGGTTGACCGGGAAGTCGAAGAAGCCCTGGATCTGGTCTGCGTGCAGGTCGCAGGTCATGAGGGCGTCCGTGCCGGCCACCTTGAGCATGTTGGCCACCAGTTTGGCGCCAATCGACACGCGCGGTTTATCTTTTCTGTCCTGACGGGCCCAGCCATAATACGGGATAACTGCGATGACTTTATTGGCCGATGCCCGTTTGGCGGCGTCGATGGTAAGCAACAATTCCATCAGGTTGTCCGTGGACGGGAATGTGGACTGGATGATGAAACAGGTAGCGCCGCGGACACTTTCCTGGTACGAAGGCTGGAACTCACCGTCACTGAAATGCGTGATTTCGAGGGGTCCCAGGACCACTTCCGGATCATCCGGGCTTTTCATGCGGTTCATTGCTTCTACTACCTTCTCCGCAAAATAGCGGGAGGCATCACAAGTAAACAGCGCCATCCGGTGCTTATGGACATCGTTGATCATAGTGTTTGTAGTATGGATCCTATATAGTTGAGAATTTCTTCCTTTCCTTGTCCTTTTACGGACGATGACACGAAACAGGGCGGCAGTTCCTCCCAGTCCTCCAGGAGACGGCCTTTGTTCTCGTTGAGCTGCAGCTGGAGTGCCTCCGTGCCCATTTTATCGGCCTTGGTGAAAACGATGCCGAAGGGGATGCCTTTCTCCCCCAGCTCGCTGATAAAGCGAAGGTCTACATCCTGCATGGGGTGGCGGGAGTCGATGAGCACCATGAGCATCACCAGTTCTTCCGAGTGGTTGATATAGTCCCAGATTATGTGACGCAGCTTTGCGCGCTCTTTGTCCGGCAGTTTGGCATAGCCGTAACCGGGAAGGTCTACCAGATACCAGCTGTCGTTGATGAGAAAATGGTTCACCAGCTGGGTTTTACCGGGCGTTTGGGAGGTTTTGGCCAACTTGGAATTGGCGGTGAGCATGTTGATGAGAGAACTCTTGCCCACGTTGGAGCGGCCGATGAAAGCGAATTCGGGCGCTTTGCGCGCAGGTTTTTGGGCAACCCGCGTGCTGCTTCCGGCAAATTCCGCCTTGGTAATTTTCATGACCTTCTCCTAATTTCACCACAAAGATACAAATAAATTCCTATCTTTGCCATATGGAGCAAGACGAAAAATTCATGCGGGAGGCGCTTTCGGAAGCCCAGGCTGCACGCGCCGATGGAGAAATCCCCATCGGGGCCGTTGTGGTATGGAAAGGACGCATTATCGGCCGGGGGCATAACCAGACCGAAAGGCTGCACGACACCACCGCCCATGCGGAGATGATTGCCATTACCGCCGCCACCGAGGCCATGGGCGGCAAGTATTTGAGTGAGTGCACCTTATATGTGACTGTGGAGCCCTGCCCCATGTGCGCCGGCGCCCTGGCGTGGTCCCAGATGGGCCGCATCGTTTATGGCGCCCCGGACCAGCGTCGCGGCTATTCCCTTTTCTCCCCTTCCCTGCTCCATCCCCGCACGGAGGCCGTCGGCGGCATTCTTCAGGAGGAATGCGCCGCGCTTATGCTGGACTTTTTTCGCGAAAAACGGGGATAATCAGAGCATCAGGCCTGCTTTCACCTTCTCGGCAGCCGCATCTCCTTTCAAGTAACGGAGAATGGCCAGGCCGAAGTTCACGGCGTGCCCGGCGCCGCGTCCGGTGATGAGTTGACCGTCCGTAACGGCGCTTTCCGGCGTAAAGACGGCTCCCTTGTCGATGAGCGCCTGCTCAAAACCATCGAAACAGGTGAACTTTTTCCCTTCCAGGCCGGGGAGTTGGGAGACAACCAGGCCCGGAGCGGCGCAGATGGCCGCCACGGCACCTCCGCGGGCCCAGTGGTCCTGCAGGATTTCCATCAGTTCCGCGTGCTGGGCCAGGTTCTTGCTGCCCGGCATGCCGCCCGGGAAAACCATGACGTCCGTGCCGTCGGTGCCCGGTTCCATCACTTCCAGATCGGCCCAGCTGGTATCCACCGAAACGGATAGTCCGTGGGAACTTTCCACCATGTAATCGTCCGTAATGGACACCGTCCTTACCTCTACGCCGCCGCGCAGCAGCACGTCCCGCGTACCCAGGGCCTCCATGTCCTCGAAACCATCGGCCAGAAAAATGTGTACACCTTTCATTTCATGAAATATAAAATGTTAACTTTCCCCGTCCCAAAACATAAAATGTTTACGTTACCCCTCCCCTCAAATTTTCACAAAGTTAACACTTTTTCCAAAGAATTGTTTTATCTTTGCAGTCCCGAATTGAACTGTGGTGTAATGGTAGCACTAGGGATTTTGGTTCCCTCAGTCAGCGTTCGAATCGCTGCAGTTCAACGGATTCCCCGCCAGGCCTCCCGCCTGGCTTTTTTCGTGCCCCTACCCGCGTTTATGGGGTGATCGATAAGTGATTGAAAGTGAGCAGTTTATGGAATAATCCTCGTTCGTTTTTTGAACGAGGATTGTTAAATAACTCGCTGATAGTCAATCAATTAACTATCACGACTTATAGCCAATATGGCAGTGCCACCCTCCGTGGGTCCGCTTAAAGCACACCGTCCCCCTCCAGAGCCTACTCCAGGGCCCCACCCTGTGCTTTAACCACCCTTCCGGGACCCTCTTAAAGCACACCATCCCATCCCAGAACCTCCTCTATGGCCACGGCCTGTGCTT
>JBGUPS010000008.1:0-11553 GCA_045130395.1 Candidatus Cryptobacteroides sp. | reverse complement strand
TATCAATGATTTATATCTCCGGCGGCAGGATGGAACCAGGAGTGCGGTAAGCGCTACTATACGATTGGTGGAACGAGGAAGAGTATTAACAGGGCATAATTGATAAATAAGCTATTATCAATTAGTTATGAATAGACCAGGGATAGACACCCTGGTTTTTTTGTGCCCCAAAATGAGGCAAAAACAGGCCGAAAATGGCAGTTTTTTGATATTCACTACCCTTGGGACTATCCTTGAAAAGAAGAAATCCTCCTGAAAAGGTAATAGTAAGCTAAAAAGAGGAGGAATAGTAAAATTTGGGGATGAGAAGGATAATGTATATCTTTGTGGAAATGATTGATAAAAGAGCATATAGCATTGTTTTGTCTGTATGTACCACATTGCTGTGGGGCTTACCGGCCCTGTATGTTTTAGTATTAGAGTTTATCTCTCTTGGTCGGTTTTTTCCCCACTGGTCACAATACAGTCAGCCTTTCAGCTATATTGGTGTCCATTTACTCTTTATACTGTTTGCTCTTCTTGTATTGTTGGCCGTTGTCTGTGTATGGATAGGTAATCGAAAGTTGAAACTGGCAAGTAGTGTTTTCTTTTTTGCTTTGTCATTATTGCTGATACACATATCATTAGTCTCGGCTTGGTATGGTTCCTTTATGAATGGGTGGATGGGTGAACACGTTGCATCTCAGTATTCTTCATTGGCAGCCGTCTTTGCCTTTCCTCTTGCTGGAATGCTGTTGTCGATACTCACTTTCATTAAGTATTACAGAGAGAGGAAAACCACCATCCTTGGATAGTCCCCTGGGCATATTGTTGTCAGTTATAGGCTACTAAGCGGCCTAAGACTTCCCTGTGACTATCCGAGTATTTGAACACAAGTGTAACTGCTTGATAGTAATCAGATTGCAGACCATACTCCATATATGGAACGAGGAGGACTATTAATTTTATAATATATTGAAAATCAATAAATTACAAAACTGCCAAGGTTGACTCCCTGGCAGTTTTTGTTTTTTTAGCCACTTTGGGGCTATCCCAAAAGGGATAGTTGGATTATTATGATTACCTTTGTAGAAATAACGGAAATGAAAAGGTTCATTATTCAATATTGGTGGACACTCCCTGTCCTAATGGCCTTGTTGATGGTCTTGGATTGCTTGATTATGATAGCAAATCTTCCCATCATTGAAGCTATTGTTGACTGGTTAGGAGTTTTGGTTGGTATTACTATTCTTGTCTCCTGGGTAATATTGCTTATCAACAAGCAATGGAAGAAGTGCCTCTATTCTTTCTTGATAACAATTCTGGCAATTTGTGCTTTATCCATCCCAGTGGGTATTATTTCTCTATATGCTCCAAGTTCTGATAACTTTGGAAGAAGGCACAAGATTCCTGATGGGATAGAATACAACATTCCTTTTGATGAGTACTCAGATTCAACTGTTGTAATTGATAGTTTGGATACAGATACATACCTACAGATTAGGAATGATATCCAAGGAGGCATCTACAGATACGATTTCTATTATGGTCCATTACCTGCTGGAGAGTTATTCTTGAGGTGTTATGAAGTCACAAAAAACATCCAACTTTCAGCAAAGACAGCCTGGGGAGACAGGATTTATGAGAAAAGTAAGGTTGCCATTGACTCCACTTCATCTTTTTCAAAAAAAGTAAACCAGCAAAGGTTCACCATCTACGAAGGTGATTGGGGTGATTATTATGCTGCAAGGGTTGAAGTTTGGCATAAAGATGCCAAAACAGGAAAGGAAACCAAGTTGCTGGAAAAAGTCTATCGAGTTGAGGGATGGATGAGATAGTTGGGATAGTAAAAATGGGTGCTCTCATGTCAGTTAGAGGTCTGTAGCCTGCCTCAGACTTCCCCAGTGACTATCCAGAGTTTTTGAATACAAGCCTAAATGATTGAAATTTAACAAGTTACAAACAAAACTCCATATATGGAACGAGGAAGAGTATTAGCGTAGAATACAAATAATTGAATGTCAAAAGTTTATGAAAAATGACCTGGGCAGCTTCGCTCAGGTCATTTTTCATAATGTGCTGTAAGTCAGGTTATTACATTTTACGGCCGCTGTGTTATATATCGCGCACCAGGCGGACAGAGGTGCAGTAGTATCTTTCTATGCACTCCTGCGTGTTTACGACAGAACTCCCAAAGCTTAGGCTGTAGGCTTTGAACTTTACGCCGGATGAACTGGACCAGTAACGGCCCTCGGTGCCGGCATTGCTAACACTGCTGCCTAAGCCATCGCCTTTACCTCCCGCAGGGAGGAACACGCAGCCGGCATTCTGCAGTTTGAGCCAGCCGGTTGTGGTGCACACGGTGCCATAATTGCTGGCTCCGTTGATGGTGCCCCAGGTGAGCTCGTTAATCAGGTTGGCGGTGGGCCCGGTATAGTTGTCGGGGAACAGGATGATGCCTTTTACGCCGGTACCGTCATTGAGTGCAGACTGGTTGATGATGGCCATGGTATACCGTGCATTGGGGGTGTCATTGACGATGAGGCCGGTGGCGCGGGTGTTCAGGATGTACTGCCACTCGTTGTCTGTTCCGGGGTTGATATAGTCCTTTAGGGTACGCCAGGTATATTCTCCACCGTTACTGATGGTAACGGCGCCCCAGTCGGCCTTGCCCTTTAACGCCCCTTCGCCGTCATACAGATGGGCGGTATCGGAACCGTACGGGTTGTAGCATCCATTGGAGCCGCCATAGATAGTTGGCGTAAAATAGCTGCCTCCCGTATCTATACCATTGCATCCCCAGCAGAACAAATCTATCCAGTCGGCGTCGCTTCTCTTATAGTTTTCGGTGCCCACGTAGTCCCACTGGTTCGGGGCGAAACGCCAGGTTGTGGTTTTAGCCTGGTACTGCAGGTTGCCCTGCGAGAAGATTACCTGGCCACCGTAGGAATTGACGGAAAACTTACCTTCTACCGGAGCGGGCGTGAGTGTCCAGGTGTCGTTGGCATTCTTGGTGGTAGAAATGGCAAGGGTTAGGCCGCCATAAGTGCCATTCACCATCGGGTTGGGGGTCCAGTTGAGGTTATATACCCTCTGGTCACCGAAATATATGTCGGAGCAATAGTTGTATGAGCCTCCTACTTCTGCCGGGCCAATACTGAAATGGGCTCCACTACCCCTGATGGCCGTTACGTGGGTTACCGTTTTTGCGATGGTGATAGAGCCGCAGTCACACACGCCGGAATTACCGATTCCTGCGGCTCCGCCGCTCCCGGTAGCAATGATGGTTCCACCCTTAATAATAATATTGCCGGCGTTACCATCAGATGATGCAGATCCAATGCCTGTGCCATTTCCATCGCTACTTGCGTATAACGTGCCGGTGCCCTGGATGGTCAAAGTTTTTCTGGGTAACCCGCCGCGGGGCACATAGATACCCGGACAATAATTGTCGAAACCCTTGACGTGGTTGATCGTTCCGTCCTTTAGGATAAGGGTGGCGTCTCCCAGGCAGGTAAGACCGGCCCAAGGGTACGGATGCTGATATTCAGTCCCCCCGTGAATACCGTTGATGGTTATGCCGGCAAGCGTCACCGTGGCGCCATCGGCAATGGAGATTTTCACGGGATAGCTTGCTACGTTGAGCGTGCCGGTGAGGGTTTCGCCGTCCTGTGCCGTATAGTCGGCCTTGATGGTTCCCAGATCCGTTACAAGCGCCAGGCTCATGGAAATGGCGCTCTCATAGTATTTCCCGGCATCCAGGGAAACGCCGCCCGCCTTTGTATACGTATGGCTCCCGGAATCCGAGACAGCCAGCAGGGATAGATCCCCGGACCCCATGCTTGAAGGACGTAAAGCCATGTAAAAGAAACTCCTGGGCAAAGAATTGGTGGCTTTTGCTACGGGGGTGGACGCGACGGATATCCTCAAATAGGAAGCGTTAAAGGGAACGCTGTTATTGTCGCGAAGGAGGAATTTCCAGATAGTCATCTGGCTGGCCAGCGTAACGCTGGCCTTGAGTGAAGCCTTGTCTCCAACAGACAGATTACCCGATCCCTCGCGAAGGTCCAGGTTGTTCTGGATGTACTCCAACGTGCCGTCTTGGGCGTATATTTTGTTCAGAATCTCGGCGTTGGCTTCATAGTATGTACCGGATCCGCTCGGTAAAGAGACAAGGTTTGCGGGATAAACCAGTTTTACGGGATCATTGTCCGAAGGGGAGCCCGTAATGGTTCCTTCAATGCGGGCTTTGCCTGTTCCCGGATCCACGGCTGTCACTCTGGCAACATCCTTGATGCCATTATGAACAAGGGCAATCTCGTCGTTAACCTTCCAGGCTACATTGATTTGGCCTCCATTCTCCGTATAGGTTGTTCGCGTCTCCGGGCCCATGCCCTCAAGTGTAGCGGAGAAGGGGATTTTCCGCAGCGGAGCCTCCGTTTCCGGCTGGTTTACTTCTTTGGCACAGGCGCCCATTACCAGGGCCAGTGCAGCTATGCTCAATAATCTAAGTGCTTTCATGGTCTTCATTTTTTCAGGGGTTTAACATGAAAACTAGGCCGTCAGCGGATCTCCGCCGGGGATAAACGGTGAAAGGGGCTCCAAGGTGCTCTCACAGATGACCCCTTCCGTTTGAACGTGCACCACTTCCGTTGTTGGGCTCTCGTAAAAAAGGTTCGTTTTGCTATTCATAGCTGTTATGCATTAATGATGATCGTTCCTTTGCTGGCGTCCATGGTAATGTGTTCGCCGTTTTTGAGGAGCTGGGTGGCTCCTTTCACATTGACGATGGCGGGGAGACCGTATTCGCGGGCCACCACCGCACCGTGGGAGAGGGAAGAGCCAATTTCCGTAATGAGTCCGTTGACGATGGAATAATAAGGCGTCCATCCAATGTCCGTGAATTTGGCCACCATAATCTCGCCCTTCTGAAGCTGGTTGGCGTCGTCGGCGGAATTGACGATGCGGACAACGCCTTCGCACACGCCGTTGGAAACGGGCACGCCCTTCAGCACACCCTCGCTCGCTTCCAGGTGGAAGCTATCTGCAACAGGCTTGCCGATGTACGTATCGTCAAACGCCAGGTCCTTCTGGATCTCGTAAGCCTTGCGGCGCCGTCCTGCCAGCGGAACCAGCGAAGCGTCTCCTTCGATGAGCCGGCCTATCTCCTTGTGCGTGAGGAAATAAATGAGGTCCGTATCCGGCAGTACCTTGGCATCGACCAACAACTTCGCCAGGAGGACGTATTGCGTTTTAAACAGGTCGATAATCTTGATGAGGCAGGACTTGGTGTACTCCCGATCCACCACCGCCTGCCGGGAACGCCGGGCGTAGGAGATGCACGCTTTTTTGAGCAGCGGATTGGTCACGAAGGCAAATTCTTGCTTCATGTCCAGTTCTTCCTCCTTGGCTACCAGGCTTCTCGGGGCCTTGATAATGCTGGAAAGGTAGTTCATCAGCGCCTTCTCATCGTCCCGCCAGGGCTTGTTGCGCATCTCGGCTTCTTTGATGGAACGGTGGCCGTGATGGGCCAGGAAATCCCGGTACTTTTCAAGGAGCGCCGGGTGAGCTTTGATGTACGCCAGTAGCTCATCGGCACTGAATTGTTCGGCGTTGGCGTTATCGGCTTTGATGAGGGCGGCCAGCTCTTGCAGGCGCGAGAGGATATCGGCACTCTCGATGCCGGGGATATTGCTCAGCAGGTGCGACAGGAAGGCTTGATACTCCTTTTTGTCCGGGAAGAACGGATCCACCATCCGGTACAGGGTGCTGGAGGCACTGCCGGAATAGGCCGACGACGCATAATGGTAGATGAGGCTTTCGTCCAGGAGAGCAATATTATTGTCGATGCTCCGATAAAGCTCCCGATAATCCTCCGTGCGGGCAAAATGGACTTTTTTGAGCAGTTTGTCGAATTTCCCCATGGCGCGATGGCCGGAGAAAACGTAATTGAGGAACTTGACGGAGTTGACGCCCCGCACCAGGGGATTGGCGTAAGGGGCGCGCACGGGCGGATAGTCATGGTATTCGCCCATGATGGACAGGTTCATGGACTGGGGATGGGCGATACCCACCCTCGCGTGCATGTTGTACAACAGGTCCATGTCGAAGAACAGGTGCCCGGAAATGGAGGAAATGAGCCGGAGGGGTGCTTCAGAGTGGGCGGACTTGTACACGCCGGCCTTTGCGAGCATATATCGCATGCCATAGTCGATGGCTTCCACGGAAGTGGAGAGGGTGAGGGGCGTTACGGCCCCCGGCATCATTTCGCCCACATTCCGCTTGGTAAACAGGTGACCGCTTAAATCTTCGTCCCGGTCAAATTCTTCAATGTCAATTACTTCCGTTGTGATGGGACGCATTTGCAGGAGGTACAGCGTACCGCCGCAGAGGGCCCATTCCAGGTCTTTTTCCTCGCCGAAGAAGGCCCGGACTTTCTTGCCGGTCTGGTAGAGTTCCCGGACTTCTTCTTCCGAGAGTAAATCGTCCCCGCAGGGTCTGTAGCACTTGCGGGAAATTTCATAACGGTGGGCGCTGACCTGCCCGGAAACCAGGTTCTCTCCCTGGCCCCGCACCGCTTCAATGAGCATGCAATGGCCGGCAGTGGGGGAGGCGGTGAACAGCACCCCCGCCTTTTCGCTGTCTACCATGGCCTGGACCACCACGTTCATGGCGCCTTTTTCCAGGCCGAAGCGCTGGGCATAGTCCTTCACACGCTCGGCGTCCAGGGAATCCACGCACTTTTGGATGCCCTCCAGCAGATGGGCCCGGTCCACGAACAGACAGGTCTCGTATTGGCCGGCGTTGGAGGCAAGGGCCCCGTCCTCATTAGAGGCCGATGAGCGCACGGAAACCTGTTTCACCTTTAGCGCATCAAACGCCTCATAGACAGCCTCTCGGTCAATCGTGTCGATATCCGTGATGACGAAGCCTTGCGGAACGGTGAACCCGTTTCTTATCAGTAAATCCAGCCCGGAGGCTTTCCCTCCAACCCTTGCATAGACTGTTTCAGGAAGTTTTCCCAGTTCGTAAATGGTCATCTATCGTTTAATCTCGGTTAAGTTGCGTTGATTGAAATACCGGTTGCCGTCCTGGTTAAACCCAATCTCCAGGATACCACGGCAAGTTTTTCCGTCGATGGTAAACTCGGCGATGTTCTCGTGCAGGATATACTGCCCATCCTGGAAATGGTAGGTGACGCCCGCCAGCACCTTGGCTTGCACGGAGATGCTGCGACGGTTATCCAGGAGCACGTTCAGCGATAACTCCTCGGGGATGGTCCCGTTGGCCACCAGCTGGAGGTCAAAATCGGCCTGCAGCATATAGTGCTGTCTGGCATCGTCCCGGTAATTGCCCACTTCCAGCACGCTCAGGGCAGGGTAGGAGACCAAGGAGTAGTTAAACTGGGCCGGAGAGGAAACCGCCATCAGCCACAGGTGATTGTTCATATAGTTCCAGTCTCTCTTTCCGAAGGAATGATCCCGCACACAGGGGAGGCTGAATTCCACGGCTTTTCCATTCAGGGTGAAACTCCCTTCCAGGGTGCCTTCCTGCTCATAGTGGCACTGGCCGCTGATGGTCTGGAGTTCGGCAAAAAAGGCCTTGCTCCATTTTTCGTTGGCCATGCCCGTTGCCATGCGCGCTGCAGGCATGTTGCTGGTAAAGTCGATAGGAGCCTGGCGGGCTACAAAGGTGCCCTGGAAGCAAATCTGATCATTCTCATTCAGGATGCCCTCGTACGAAACGGTCCACTTGCCATCCTTGTTCTCCACCCGGAGCGGGGAGGCACCGGCCGGGAACACTTCCTGCTTGAGGGAATAGAGTTCCCCGTCCACAAACACCACAAACCAGGTTTCATCCTGATTTACCCGCTTCCCAAGCCGGGCATAGAAGGACAGGTGCTCATTATGGGCAGAAAAATAATAAGAATTGTTGACCAGCGGATCATTCACTCCGTCCAGGGTATACTGTTCGGCGGCGGCAAAGTCAAAAGGATGTTCCAGGTTCCTTTTGGCGATGGCTTGGACCATTATTTTCTTCTTCAGGGAGAAAAACATCTTTCTAATAATCAAATTCTTACAAAGATAAGAAAAATAGTACGGAAATTTGCGTATTTTTGCACTGCATTTTACAGATAATTTGGACGATGGAAAACAAGAAACTTACGCCCATGAAGTTCCTGCCGGATGTGCAGGAAATGCCCTGGGGTACAGTAGAATATAAATTGGCCGATCTGGGCTTCGTGGATTCCATGGCCTGCGAAGGCTGGCTCAAGGGAAATACCCTCAGCGATATCATGCAAACCTATCTGGAGCGTGTGGTAGGGGAAAGCGCCTTTGAGTGGTACGGAACGCAGTTCCCGGTGCTGGTAAAACGCCTCACCGTAAAAGGCCGCAGTTCGCTGCATGTGAATCCGGACGATGAAACCGCCGAGCAGCGTTACGACGCTTTCGGAAAAACGGCCCTCTGGTATGTGGAGGCCACCGGTCCCAATGCCCGCCTGTACCTGGGTTTCAAGCGCCCCGTGAGCGCGGAGGAGTTCTACAAGGCCTGCATGGAAGGCCGCGTGGAGCCGCTCCTGAACAGCGTAACGCCCAAGGTAGGGGAACGCTATCTCATCGAGCCTGGCATGGTGCATGCCGCCAAGGATGTCACCCTGCTGGAAATAGCGGAGGCTTCGGAACTCTGGTTCCGCCTGCACGACTGGGGCCACACGGAGCGCGAACTTCACCTGGAAGAGGCCTTCGACCTTATCGACCTGAAAGGAAAGACCCATGCGCATGAGGCGGATACCATTGCTACTGAGCAGTTTACGGTGAATACCATCCCGCTGACGGATGCGCTCAAGAGCCATCGGGACCTGGACGATACCTTCCTTCTGTACATTTGCGTAAAGGGCGCTGCCGTCCTTCAGGCCGAGGGTGCCAATTACAAGCTCAAGGCCGGAGAACTGGTCCTGGTGCCTGCCGAGGTACAGGATTTCTTCCTCCTGCCGGCGGAAAAAGATACGCAGCTGCTGGAGGTCCGCATGGATCCCCGCGCCGAGAATGACCTTGTTTCAGAACCCGTGGAAGAATAATGGCCGACGTTCGCATAGACAAATTCCTCTGGGCCATCCGGGCCTTTAAAACGCGCAATGAGGCTGCCGATGCCTGCAAAGGCGGCAAGGTGAAGATAGGGCAGGTGAACGCCAAGCCCTCCAAGTTGGTGCAACCCGGGGATGTGCTGCATGTGCGCAAAGGTGCCGTTACCTATGTCTATAAGGTGCTGCAGCCCATCGAGCAGCGCGTGGGTGCCAAACTCGTGCCCAATTTTGCGGAAAACCTGACTCCGCAGGAAGAACTGGATAAACTGCGCGCTCCGGTGGAGACCTTCTTCCTGTCTCGCGACCGCGGCGCCGGACGTCCTACCAAAAAGGACCGCCGGGAGATAGAACAAATCTGGGACGCCATTGACTTCAATGACATCCCAGACGATATTGCCGCCCGGTTCGGGATTACGGACGAGGACCTGGAATCACTCTGATTACCAGATTTTCCAGAATATAGAAGACAAACACGCCCATCACGGCCAGGCTCCAGTTGAGCCGGAAAATGGCCGTGCAGGCTATTATAAGGACGATGGCGCAAAGGAAGACGATGCGCTTGGCGTCCAGGAGTTTGTGCCCTTTGGCCACCTTCATGCCGAACATGGGGATTTCGCTCACGAGCAGCAGCCCCAGTGCAACAGCCACGGCCGGGAGGAACCAGGGGGAGCCCACCAGCGGATCCAGCATGGGGTTATTCAAGGAGAAATAGCACAGGGAACCGCAGATGATGGCGGCGGTAGGCGTAGCTACACCGATGAAATCCGAGGTCTGGCGTTCGTCCACGTTGAACTTGGCCAGCCGGAGGGCGCTCATTACCGCCAGGAATACGGGAACCACTTCCGTCCAACTGTCCACCCCTTTAAGCTGCATGGTGCCGATCAGAATGACCGAAGGCAGGACGCCAAAACTCACCATGTCTGCCAGGGAGTCCAGCTCCTTGCCCATGGGGGAGTAGGCGTTCAGCAGGCGGGCGGCCAGGCCGTCGCAAAAGTCGAAGACGGAGGCGGCCAGCATGCAAATAAAAGCGTAATCCGGGTGGCCCTGCAAAGCAAACACCACTCCTATGGTGCCCGAGAGGGCATTCATAGAAGTGATGCTGTTAGGAATATAGTTCTTGAGCTTCATTACTTAAGGCCCAGTTTTTTAAGGATTTCCTTGGGAACGGCTTTCTTGTTCACCAGGATGTTGAGGGTTTTACCCTTGCAGAACTGCTCGCTCATGTACCAGATGCCCTTGTACTCGCCGGTTTCTCCCCAGGAGTTCTTGATGAGGTAGTACTTGGTGCCGTTCTGGTCCTTGGCAATACCGTAGAGGTGCATGCCGTGGTCGTCGGTGGAGGTCTTTTCGTCGAACCACAACTGGCGGTTCTCCTGGTTTACCTCGATTTCCTTTACAGCCACTTTCTCGGCGGGTTTGTCTTCCGCCTTGCCAACCCAACGCTCCTGGTCCGAGCCGCTGGTAGCTTTGGCTTCCGTGTCCACCAGAATGGCCAGGCCATTGCGGGTGAAGCCGGCCTCGGAAACGTCGCCGCCCCAGGCTACGGTGTAGCCGTTATTGATGGCATTGTCGATAATGGCCATGAATTCGTCCAGAGGAACGTTCCAGGACGGGGTCCAGCGCCAGTTGTCTTCCACCTCGATGGCGAAGGAGGTGTAGAACGGATGGTGCGTGAAGGAGGTGAAGCCGATATAATCGTCCAGGTTGAGGCCCTGGGCGTCCCGGTAGCTTGCCGGAGTGTAGGTTGCGCCGTTGACGGTGAAGGTTTCCGGGATTTGGCCCATATAGGCGTCCAGGATGCCTTCCAGGCCCTTAGGCCATACGGCGGTAAGTTTGCGGTTGGGGTTCTTGACTACGGCATCTACATAGCCTTTAAGCACGGCGTCCAGCTCTCCCTGCACGGGAAGGTCATAGCCGTACTGCAGACCGGAATAGGATACCTGGTCGATGATGCCGTATTCCTTGATTACGTCTAGCACGTCGCCGAAATCCGAACCGGCGGCAAAGTTGAGCTTGCCGTTCAGGCGCACGAACTTTTGCGCACGGTCCGCATAGGCCTTACGGATTACGAACATCTCCGAGAAGTCCGGATACAGGGCCGGATCCTTGATGCCCTTGGCCTTGATGGCCTCCGACTCCAGGAAGGACAGGGTGCTGAAGCACCAGCAGGTGCCGCTGCGGTATTGGTTCTTGATAGGGGTGATGGGGAGTTCTTTTACAGTGGTAAACTGGTAGTCTGCCGGTTTTACCGGGGCGGCCGGACGCTGCTGGGCGCTGGCACTGAAGATGGCCAGGGCGGCGAGGGCTGCGGAAACAATGTACTTTTTCATGCGCAAATCAATTTGATTACCTACAAAATTAAAGATTATATATTAATTTTGCAACCGTGAAAACCATTCTTTATATCCATGGGATGGGTGGCGGTGGAGACAGCCGCATTCCCAATCACCTGCGTACCCATATGGATGCGGCCCAGGTGCGCGTAATCA
>JBGUPS010000007.1:0-42488 GCA_045130395.1 Candidatus Cryptobacteroides sp. | reverse complement strand
GTTTTTGAACGAGGATTATTATGTAAGTAATTGTGTATTAAGCGGTTAGCAATCACGGCAGATGTGTCGCGCAAGGAGATGCCCGGTTGGGGCCGGGCATGACGGGGCAGAAAAAAGGGCCGGGCATGACGGGAGGCAAATACTACCATAACGTTCTCAGTGGACGTACTTCTTCTCTGCCCAGCTTTTTTCTGTCTTTGAGTATAAAGCATAAAGTAGTTCCCAAAAATTTGGAAAGTGTTCCTTTGTATAGTTTATATTTATAGCAGTAATACTCTTATGAAAAAGTGTAGAGTGTAAATCCTTGTCGCCAGGATACCTCATCGCCTCGGAACGGGGATCAACTTCATTGAATTCAGCAATATATTTCCCTATTAGATCAATCTCAACTCTATCGGATTCTAACAAATTATCGTTAATTTGTGAAAAAATAATCTGTAAATCATGACTAAACTTGATGTCCTTCCTCTCTGAGTCATCTGGAGCACGGTTAAATGGCAGCTTTATATTCATAAGAATCGCTTTTAAAAGTAATTCTACAGCTTGTCGATAACAGAAAAAGGCAGGGTATACAAGACGATCGGAATAAAGTGAATTACCCTTATCTTCGTTAGTCTTGTCAACCAAATAGTCCGCAGCTTGTTTATACCCTTCCGCCATTTCCGTAAAAGCTTTCTGATTAAAGCCAAAGCCCGTGTAGCAATAGTCGGTACCCCAGAAATCTCCCTCAGATTCACGGTCCTGCTGCTTATAATATTGAAACAATAATCCATTCATTAGTAAGCTTCCTTTCATAAATATGTTGAGCGGCCCCGCAGGGGTCGCTCAACTTTGTATGAGAAAATATTTTAGTCGATTACTGTGGGAGCGGCGGGCTCGATGACGGGGCCCCAAGGGCTCAAGGTAGTTACGATGTTGATCTTTTCGATGGATTCCAACGAGATGGTGAATTTGTACACGTAGTTGGCTTCAAATTTTCCCGCTTGGACTGCCGGACGATAACCGGGCTGCCCCGGAGTACCACTTTCAGCAATGGCCGGAGCCTCGAGAACCGTTTTAATAGTTTGGTTGGTTCCGTCAGGGAGAGTAAGAGCTATATTGAGCAGAATATTGCCCGTGAAGGGTCTTATGAAGAGGGGATCACCACATACTGCACCATCCACAGTAATGGAAAAATCATCGGCAATATTGCTTACTGAAAGAGTACCTGAAGTAGCTTGGGTGAGTTCACCGTTCAGTATGTTCAAATTGGCTGTTTTCGCAATAGGAGATGCCGTGGGATATTCAGTGTCTGTTCCGCCAATCGTGATGGAGGCAACCGAAACACTGGCACCGACAGCATTCAGAGTATTCTCAGCAATCGTATCAAAGGCTTTGATGAAGAACTGAAGTTGACTTGTAATATGCTGGAAGTTCAGATGGGGCAGCGCAGCAATATAATTTGCCATGCTGCTGTTGTTAGTGACATATTCCCTTCTGATACCACGGATATATCGAGCGCTAAATCCATTGGACTCGTAATCGCGACCAACGGAAGCATTACCTGTACGAGCAGCCGTTTCATCCGATGCCAGAGCCTCTGCCTTGGCCCAAAGCAGGTCGTTTTCACCAAGCTCAATTGCATTGATGGAGGTACCAGAAAGGCTAGTTGCATCTGCGCCTATACGATACCCATAGAAGTTGAAGGTGCCATCTGAATACAGATAAGGATAATACTTTGTGACAGGAGTGATGCCGTCCGAATCCAGGAATTGGACGACTGTTTGACCCGTGAGATTATCTCCGGTAGCGGAGTCCAGACTACCAGGAATGTTACGGGCCCTTACTCCTCCTGAGAAGCCGGCCATAACTTCGTTGTCATTCTCGCGAAGGGCGATGACGTTATACACCAAACCATCCAAATCTACGATGGCAGCACCTTTTGTTTCAAGCACACCCTGTTCACCCATTTGAATAGGGACGGGAAGAGTTTCGTCTACCATCCAAGCAGGCATCGTAGTAACCTGATTATCAACGGTGTTACCTCCGGGCTCACGGCCATTCTTATTACAGGCGCTCAGTGCGACCAGTGCCGCAACTGCAAAAACAAAATACTTTCTCATATTGCAAATATACATATTATTCTTAAAAATTCATCGTCGCAGGTCATTTTTTACGGGTTCTGCTCCCCACCTCCGGGGTTATCCCCACCACCAGGGTTATCCCCACCTCCGGGGTTATCCCCACCACCAGGGTTATCTCCACCACCAGGGTTATCTCCACCACCGGGGTTATCTCCACCTCCAGGATTCTGCCCGCCATTGGTGGGCGCAATCACATGCAGATCGATCGTCACGGAATTCTTGCGGCAGACATCCTTCACGTCACCCGCAGTGATGGTAATGGTCGTCTCGCCTATGGCAAGGCCCGTGATATTACCATGCTGGTCGATAGTGGCGATGGAAGTATTCGCAATGGAGAACGTAAGCGGTGCATCCTGGCCGTCCGGCTGCTCCACATTCAGGTGGTACGCATCCTTGTAGCCGATACCGGCCCCCTGTTCCACCTGGATAGGCGGCGCATCCTGCACGTCGATGGAAGCATACGGCAGCACCGTCACGGTAACGATACGCGTAGAGGCAGCGTAGTCGCGGACAGAAGGCGCCGTGATGTAAATGTAGGTGGTACCCCAACCCACCGGCGTCACAAGACCCGTAGCGTCCACGGTAGCAATATTCTCGTTCAGCGACTGGTAAGTCATGCCGGCCTGCGCCTCGTTCGGGAACGTCGTAGCGCCAATGGAAATAGGCTCATCCGCCAAAGTATAGAAGTCCAGGGCCAGTTTATCCTCGTCGATAAGAATCTCCACCTCACGGTCGCGATCCAGGATAAAGCTACCGGCCTCAGTCCACTTGGTCATGCTCACCATAATCTCGATGCCCTGCAAGCCATATACAATCACGTCGATATAATACTGGTGCCCGGCGACAGCCTCCGTATCGGGCTCCAAGCCCTCGGCGGCCACCACATGGGAGAAATCAATCTCGGAGGTGTATTCCACCATACCGGAAGAATACTCGTCCTGCAACATGGCGATGTAAATCTTATACTTCTGCTGCCCAGGCATTACCATCACGGTACCTGCGTTCAGCAGCGGAGCCGTCATGTTCTCGCCCTCGCCTTGCACCAACTTAAAGTGATGGGTGCTGTCCAAGGGGCTCGGCAAAGAGTCGGTAGCGTTCTTCAGCCGCCAGATATCCAGCGGCTTGGAAGTGGACTCGTCCACCTTCAGGTACGGCGGATTGTCACGATACTGCTTATTGGCGATGTACAGCGTGCCGTCGTAGTGGGAATCCACCGTCACCTTGGCCAGGGTGAGCTTGGCCGACAGATCCGGCTTGGTCTTGAAGTCACCGCTCTGCACACGCACGTCGAAGCGGGCCAGCTGGTGGTCGAACTGCAGGTTGGGATGAATACCCTTACGCGCACTGTATGCGCTGTACATGCGGTTCTCGTTAATACCAATCCCCAGGTTGTCGTCTTCCTTATGGGCCGTGGCCAGCATCACGTCCTGCGAACCGTCGATGGTCACGGGCAGCGTGATGGCGCTCTCCCCTACCACCGGTGCCGGTTTACCGTTACCGTCCAGGGCCGTGGCGGCATCGTCCACATAATAACCGAAGAACTCGTAGCGGCGGTCCTCGTCATAGTAGAACAACTCCTTGGGCGTGGTATCCTCATTGAAGTAAAGTTCAATCTCCTGCGGGTCGCCGGGAGTTTCCACGGCATGCGGGTTGGAATAGGCCTTCACGTTGTTGATGAGGATGCCGTCTACTGCAAAGTCCAGCGGGCGGTCCAGGCTGGCAGCCGCATTCTCTCCCTCACGCGCAATGGCGTAAATGAAGATTTCCTGGTTGCCATTCCAGTTGTCCAGGGCGCCCTGACCCTTCACATCCACGGAGGACGAAGGCAGATAGGTGCGCATCTTCACGGGAACCCGGTCAGGGTTTTCTTCCTCCTCACCATACGGATTCCAGGTGTTCTGGCGCAGGCAGGAAGCCATCACCAGCGTGCCTGCAGCCAAGAGCAAAAGGTTTCTAAACAGTTTCATATAGCGTATAATTTTTTATTTGCCAAATTTATATTCCACACCCAGTGCTACGCTCAGCACCGCGTCGTAGTAGTTTCGGTTCATAGGGATGTCGTGCTTCCAGGCATAGGCCGAATACGGCACGATGCTCACACGCGGCTCCATGAACACGCCCAGGCCCCGCCAAATGCGCACCCGCGGCTGCAAGGACATGGTAATGCCGCTGTACAGCGTCTTGATGTCCTCCCTGTACGGGTCCTTCTTAATCATATAACCCACTTCCGGACCCACAGTAAGCAACAGGTTGAAGCCACGGTTATAGGAGTGCTTGAACAGGTTGATCAAGCTCATCGTTCCCTCCAGGCGGAGCAATCCATATGTTGAACGGAAGCGGGCCGGCTGCAGCGGCGTACCGCTAACGTCGGTGTCCCCTTCCTTGATTTCTTTCCAATAATGGTAGCCGAAGCCACCGCTCAGGCGCAGGCCAAAGACGCTGCTGTATTCGCGTCCCACGGACAGCACGCCGTACGGCCCTATCGCCTTGGTAATACTGGACATACGCGTCCATTCAATATCGGAATTCTGCAGCTGCACGCCGCCCGCAAGCTGGACATACCAGTTCTTGCCGGGGTCGCTGCCATAGTGCTGCTTGTCCAGCGCCACGCGAATACCCGTACCCACCTGCGGGGCAAAGAGGTATTTGCGCCAAATATCCATGCGGGACAGCGTACGGGCATCCTTCTGGATTTCCAGCAGCGGTTCCACCACCAGGTCCACACCCGGCAGGATGTGCAGGTTCAGTCCCACGCCCAAGTGGGCCGATAAGCCTGTGGAAGTGCCGTTCTCCGGGTCCAGGTGAATGGTAAAGCCCGCGCCCGCCATGGGGTAAAATTCTACCAGCCGGTTGGGGTCGTAGCCATCGACAAAAGCCGTCACATTGAACAGGTACGAGGCCCGCACGCCCACAATGTTCAGCTGGGTCACCGGATTAGGATAATTGTCCTTGAACCGGCCCAGGCCCGCAGCAAGACGCATGCCATGGAATTCGCTGAACCATTTGTCAATGCCCAGGTTCACATAGGCCCCGAAGGAGTAGTTCTCGGCGAACTGGTGATAGAAACTGTGCGTGAGCACCACCGACATGTTGGCCAGGAACCCGCCCTTGTGGAAAGGCTGGTTCACAGGACGATACCGGCTCTGCATCTGATACTCGGTGAGGTCGATGTTGGCCACCACGGATTTCACCTTGGTGGAGTCGGCCAGCACCTGGATGGTGGTGTCGACCTCGACAGGTACGGCTGTGGTGTCCGTCTGGGCATGCAGCACCTGCCCTGCCAGCAGCAGTGCACCCAAAAGCAGATATGTTAAGCTCTTACGCATGTTCATCCATTAAAAGCCCGACAGGCGGTCAAACAGGTTCCACTCTTCATCGGTTGTGAGCTCGCCATTATTACCGCGACGGATAATGTCCATCTTCTCTTCCTCGGTCATGGTCTCCAGCGGGTCAGGTGCCGTAGGATCGACCTCAGGAGGCAATACGGAACCCGGCTCACGGTACTCCTTGAGGGCATTCTCATACAGTCCCTTGAAGATGTACCAGTCACATTCGGCGGTCTCTATATATTTTTTGTCTTTCTTGAAGCATGTCACCAGGGCACGGATGGCATCCTTCTGCACCTTCTCGTCCATGGAACTGAAGGTGTTGTCGTTCTCGTCCATAAAATACTGGATGCAGTAGTACTGTGCCTCCAAGTAGTAAGTCACGGCCTTGGCGGTGTCCAGCTGCGCCAGGTAGTCGGGCACTTCCACCATGTACCCGTTGGCCATGTCCATCACAATGGCATTCTGGGGCGATGTCGCCCGCACTTGCTCGTAATACTGCCGGCCTTCTTCGGTGGAAGAGTCGTAATAGCCGGCCTTGCAGCGCGCGATGGAGTATAGCTGCTGCAGTTTGGGATCGGGTTCATCCTTGAACAGCATGGCCAGTTGCAAAGCGCGCGTGTAATGTTCCGCCTTAAGCATCATGGCCACCTGGTTGGCTATCACCGGTGTCGGATTCAGGATAGCCCGGTTTTCACCCAGCCGGTAAGGCTGGTTCAGTTTCTCGTCGTCAAAGACATAGGGTGCCAGGATGGAGGTGTCCGCCTTCTCCTGGGCCAGGTAGGATGCCGCCAGCATGTTGGCGGGCAGGGGCCAGCGGAACTCCTTACGGCTCTGGAGCTTCCTGTCCTGCTCCATGGCGCGGCGGCAAATGATTTCCAGTTCCGCGGTGTCTTTCACGTGCTGCATCATCACCCAGAACTCATAAGGCATGAACTGCTCCGCCGAACCGCCCTGCTTGAACAGCGGGTCGTTGCGCAGTTTGTCGAACATCTCTTCCGGCGTCATGGCGCGGAACACGCTCTGGCTGTAGAAGAAGGTCACCTTACGCAGACGCGCCAAGTTGTCCTTGACAAGGGTGTTGTAGAAGGGCAGCTGGTGCATCTTGCTTCCCTGCTGGTCGATGTTGCCGGGATAGTGCGCCACAATCTGGCGGATTTGGGCCGCCTCGGAAACATACGCCGAATCCACGGCCAGCGAATCGGCCAACTCGTCCCAGCCGGCCACTTCCGCCTCTGCGGTAGGGGTTCCCACAAAGTGGGTGCGGGCCGCAGGAGAAATCTCCGCGTCTACCTCCCGCTTAATGTATTGCATACGTTCCCGTGCCAGGGCCAGGTTCTTGGCATAGGAACCTTCCGGTGATGCTTTACCGTAAATCTTATAACCGCGCATCTCGGAGCCCGGGGTGTGCGTAACGCTGTACACAATGTTGCGAAGCTCGCTCAGCATGCGGGTACTGACCGTATCCTTAGGGTCGATGGTGGCTCTGCCCACCTGGAAATTCACCGACAGGTCCAGTTCGCGGTCCATCTTCACCACACGCGGCTCTTTCACGTACAGCGGGTCCTTGGGATCCAGCTGGAAGGCCTCCAGCGTGAAATCCAGGAATTGCATGGGACGGGCCAGGCGGCGGAGGTCCTCCACTTCAAGCGTATCGGCAAAGTACACCTGGTTGTAGTCCTCGAACCACACGTTGGCCATCACCAGGCCTCCTCTGTTCTTGCCGTCCTTGACGATTTTGTCCGTAAGGATAGCCATCCGGGTATCCTCTGTCAAGGTGGGAGAATGGGCGGCGATGTCAAACATGGGATCGCGCTCGCCTACATAGCCCATGCGGCGGAGCTGCGTCTCATGATAATTGGTTCCGTCCATCACCACCGCGGCGCGGTACTGGGGCGGATGGCTTCCCTCTCCCGGCGGAATCAGGAAACTCTGCATGGCAAAGCGGGCGTCCGTCTTGCCCATGCGTTCCTTCGGGAAAAGGTAGTGCTTGCTAACGGTGATGGTGTCGCCCTTGTCCACCGGAGGCACCAGCGGAGCACGGGGACCCTTGGAAGCCTTCAAGGTAGCGGCTTCCAGCATTTCCACCTGCTGGACGTGCAGTTTCACCGTCATTTCACGGCGGCCCTTCACCATTTCCAGTTTGTACGGGTAACCACCCAGTTCGGAGGTGAACAGGAGGGCACCCGAAGAGGACACATCGCGCAGCGTCGCGGGCCAGGAGGTACCGCGAAGGTCACGTGAGGTGGCCATGGAACTGGCCTGGGCCGGGTCGAAGTAGAACACGCCCGTCTCCTTATTGGTAGCCTTGGCCTGTTCCCACAGGCGAACGGCCTGACGGCCTTCCGCCTCTGTCTCAAAGATATAAACCATGACCTCGTCGAAGGCCTTGTCGCCGTCGGCGGTGTTCATGACCATCACCTGCACATTATAGTAGTCCTGGGCAGCCACCGGCAGGGCCGGCAGCGCCAACAGGGCAACCATAGCAATATGCAGGAACTTTCTCATCTACTTAATGATGTAGATAAACGTGGCGGCCAGTTTTACGGGGAAGAGTTTGTAGCCCCAGGAGTTGGGGGCGGTGTTCTCACCCACAAAATAGTCCTCGTAATTGTCGCCGGTAAAATACTGTTTTTGGCGGAACACCAGGACGCCTGCGCCGCCGCTCAGTTCAAAATTCCAACGCTTTCCCAGATTGAATACATACCCGCCGGAAACACCCAGGGCAATACCGTCACCTTTGTAGATGTTGGGCTGCTCCTTTTTCCCGGAGGGAAGGGACATGTCGTAGGTGGTGACAAAGGCACACACCCCGACATATTCGCGCGTAAGCGGACGTCCGTTGAACCAGAAGCGGAACTCCGGCTGCACGGTGAGCATCTTGCTCTTGAGACCGTAGGGATTGTAATGGCCCAGCACGGACAGCGCCAAGGAGGTGCGCTCGCCGGTGACCACTTCAATACCCACATCCGGGGTTAACGCCGCCAGCGACAGGACGTTGGCTTTTACGGCCAGCCGCTGGGCCGCTCCTGTCCGGGGGAAAGCCACCAGCAGGAGCAGGCCCAAAGCCGCTGCCATAATAAAAGTACTGCGCTTATGCGTTTGTAGTGTCATTGATGAGATACTGTCTAGTCCTCATGAATATCTGGTTCCTGACCTCCGCCAAAACTGCCATTGGTCCAGCCTGCCAGATTCGTTGTTATGGTTATTGTCTCATCCGACTCCATAACAAGATTGTAAGTGTACGTACGTCCCGGAAGATAACCACCTTCGGGCACGACCAGGGTTCTGGTCAGGGTTGTTTCCTGCCCTTCGGGGGTGGTACTGTTGGTCGTTACATACGTAATTGTAATTGCGTCGTTTCCGGGAACGATGAACCAGCTGTTGTCGGCGTGGAGAGCCACCGCATCGGTTGCGGGAATCCGGGCCGGAGCGACAGTGGTGTTCAACGCGTACGCTGTTGTAACTGCGTCGGAATTTGCATCCCAGCTAAGGACAGCCTCTGCCAATGTAGGGGCTTCATAATTCGCAATGTCCAGGGCATCGGTTACGTTCAAGCTCACATTTTCCCGGGCATTGGCCTGTAAAAATTTAGTGAGCCGGACCGTGCGGCCGCTGGCCGTGAACTGGGTCGCAGCATAGTTGTCTGCGGCCTTTACTTTGATTATGATTCTGGCGGCGGCATGCGAGAAGTTAAGCACCGGCTGGTGCGCTAACATCTCTGCATTGCTGACGAGGCGGGTAACACGCTGGTAGCGGGCATTGAAGCCATAATAGTTCCCCGCCTCATACCTTATGCGGGTATTATCGCCAGGGTCCATGATATCGTTTGCCAGGCTGTAGGTTTCTGCCGCAACAGCCGCAACCAGAATATCCTCATTGGTGGTACTGGAGGTGGGATTCAGCGGGAAGGTTACTACATAATCACCGTTTACAAATTCGCCTGTGGCCGAAGCCGGGGCGTGGTAGGCAAAGAAGGTATAATTCTTCCTGGTCTCTCCTGTAGACGTGAAGGGATAGTAGTAGATTACCGTTTGGGAATAGGTGTCGTTATAAAACGTCAGATTGGCGTTTGCGCCATCTGCGCCTATCGCGCACAGCTCTTTTCCCAGCATGAGTCCACCTCCGTTTTCCGTGTCGTAGGCCAATACCTTGAGTCTTACAGCGTCAAGGCTTGTCAGGGCGTCCGACTTGGTTTGGGGACTGGGGGCATTTACCTGAATGGGAACGGGAAGTGTCTCATCAATTGCCCACGGCGCGTCTGCGTACGGGTTCTCTATGGGCCCGTCCTTGTGACAAGCCCACAGGAATCCGCAGCAAACGGCCAGTGCAATGAAATGATACTTCTTCATTCGTAAAAATTACAAAATGCTAGAAAGACTATTCTGTAACTGTGAAGGTAACATCTATCGTGTTAGCCGTGAAGCTTCCGTTAGCAGGTGCAGTAATGGTAACCTGGAAGGTATTACCTGCAACAGCGCCAGCCGTGAGACTCACTTCACCCCCTTCAGTGACAGTAGCATAAGCATAGTCACCTTTCTTGGCATAAGTAACACCAGCATTATTATATCCAGCAGAGAACGTCACAATATTAGCGAGGCCTACTGGAGTAGTAGTATTAGTAGCAATGCTAATGTTCTGGGGACCACAGTTGATTTCGACAGGATTAGCGGCAGGAGCAGCAGCCTGTACCGTGAATTTGATGGTCTTGCTCACCGGTCTGTAGTTATCATCACCGGCATAGCTTACCGTGAGGGTTGCTTCACCTGCGGTTGCACCAGGAGCAATTGTTCTGGTACCCTCGGTCCAGGTAGTACCGGTAGCAGTACCTGGATCGAACGTATAAGTAAGTCCCGGTTGAGGAGCAATAGCGGCGCCATTGGCCACCTTCACGGTAATAGCCGGGACGACATAAGAAGGTCCAGAAACAGTAAGGGTTTGATCTGCAGGAACGCCGTCAAGCGCTGTAATGGTACGAGCTGCCTTAACGGTTATTGCCAGAGGAGAAGTCGTCGTTGCATAGTACTTTTCGGTAGAAGCGGTTGCGGAAACAGTCGCATCGTTGCTAACAATAACGCCTGTTAATTTACCCGTACGAGGATCGACACGAAGCTTAGCCTGATCACTAGAGGTAAAGTATGCAGCAGCCTTCAGGGCATTTAAATCATCACTCACAATTGCATTAGCAGAACCATCTGCAGCGCTAGCAATGCTTGCGAACTCAATACTTTCACCTACATAAACTGTGGTGCTTGTAGCCTGCAAGGTGAGAGTTGCATGCTCGTCACGGTTTTCAGGATCAATACCACCATCCGGGTCAATATCCAGAATGTCGGCATCTTCCCACTCAACCAGGGAAACAGTAATCTTGATTTCTTCCAGACCGTAGATAACAATGTTAACAACATATTTCTTACCGGCCTCGGCCTTAGTAGAGACAACGGTAGAAGCTTCGTTGCGAATACCTTCGGTGAAGTCAATATTCAGGGTACGGGTGTAAGGCTTGTCATTATCTCCCTCACCGGCCACATAACTTGAGCCAGCCTGATAGAAACGAATCTTGAAGCTGTAATTAGTCTCGCCGGGGGCGACCATAGACTCACCATAAGTCTGATAATTCGTTGTGAGGGCAAAGTTGTTAACTGCTTTGCGGACTTCCAAATCAGCAGCATCATTACCGAAGGTCAGGCGGGATGCATTTTCTGCAGGGGTACCAACGATAAGAAGGCTTGCCGTAGTCTTAGAATTAATCTTAATGTCCTTAAGAGTCACTTTACCAGTATGGTTTACACCTGAACCATCAGCAACCACGGCGTCAGCTGCCTTTACATTGAAAACAAAGCGGGACAGCTGGTGCTGGAAGTTCAGGTTGGGTTTAACGCCACGGCGAGAAGACACATCGGAATACAGCTGGTTGAGCGCCACATACTTGGTACGATCGGCACGGGCAGCTTCGTCAGCAGCCTTATCGGTGTCAGCCCACATGATATCCTGGGTACCATCAATGGTAATACCGGCAAGAGTAATGGTGTTGTTGGTGTTGTCAACAGTAGGAGTGGGAGTAGCAACAGCATCGTCTACAAAGTAGCCATAGAAGTCATACTTCTTATTGTCATCGTAGTAGAACGGCGTAGTATTGGACTCGTAAACATTGATAGGGTCACGATAATCCAAGCCTGCGTGGGCCACGTCCGGAGCATCTGCGTCTTTATTGTTAATCTTGATTCCGCCTTCAGCGCCAAGATTGTATACAGGAGCAGTGATATCCGTGCTCGTGTTTACCACACCATAAATGTAGAGTTTACCAGTAGTAATGTCATCCCATTTGTCAATGGCACCGTCACCCTTGGTAATGGGAGCTTTCACAACGCCCATGTTAGAGCCGAATAGAATGGGCTGAGGAGTAGTGTCCTCTTCCTCAACCACGTTGGGAGTAGGGTCAGCGGAGGGCTGATTCTTCTCCTTTGCGCAGGACACTGCCAACACTGTAGCAGCGGCTGCAAGAAGCATGAAATACTTTTTCATTGCATTGGTTTTTAAAAGGTTAATAAATAAAAGTTGTTTGTGTTGTTTGTTGTTGTTGTTTTATGTATGTGTTGTATGTGTTGTTTTCTAGCTCGGTGGGATCCAGCCGTCCTCCTCGTCGGCCTGGCGGTCTTTATCGACCCAAATGCTGCCGGCATTGAGCCAAGGGACCATGATGCAGTCAATGTCAATCTGGTACGAGCCATACACTGTCATGGTCACCTGATACCGGTGGCCGGGGAGGAACGCCTCCCCTGAGTTCAGGCGAACCGTGTTGGGGAAAGGGTCGTCGCGCGGATCCGGGTCCTCGAACGCCAGATTGAGGATGTAGGTCTTCTCCGGCGCCACAAAGAAGCTGGCTCCCAGCTGCCGGGTGGCTTCCTTCTGCAGCTGCAGGAGGTAAGGGTCGTCCACGTAGCGGTTGACACCTGTCTCGGCATCGTATGTATTGATGGTCTGGAGCGTTACGGGCTCGCAGGCCTCTCCGTGCTCGTTGCGCAGCAACACCGCCTTGTACGGCGAGTTGTCCCAGAACACCATGCCCATCTGGTCCGTATCCTTGGCCGCTACCGTGAGCGTGCCCTGCGTGCGCGTTTCCAGGTTGGCGCCCATGATGGTCATGGTATTGGAGAAGCCGTAGGTGATACCCGGACGCACAAACAAATCCAGCTTGGTGAGGTGGTGATTGAGCGTGAAGATGGGCGCATCGCCGTCCATGGCCGAGAGGTAGCTGAACGCATAATCCTTCTCCAGGCCCGTCTCCTTGGAACGCGGCAGGCCGGCCTTGGCCGTCATCACGTCCTGGCTGCCGTCGATTTCAATGTCCAGCTGCACTTTGTCGGTGGCGCGGTGGCTGTCCAGGACGGTGGCATCATCAATGAATGCTCCGTAAAAGTCGTAGCGCTCGGCCACCAGTTCGTTGGACGGATAGTATACCGTTCCTTCCTTCCACACCGTGAGCGAGTTGCCGGCGACCACCGTGGCTTCCTTCCCGTCGATGAGGCAGCGGAGGCTGTCCGTGGCGGTGCGGGTGGCGGTGAACGGCGTGCCTTCCTCGCGGTTGAACGCCCATACCAGAACATCGTGGCCGGTAAGATCGTCGATATAGTTCTTGGGACCGGTGCCGCGCACTGCGTAAGGGTCGCCGATGGCCACCTGCACGGTGTAGCCCACCGGATAGTCGGCATAGTCCAGTTCGTAGCCACGATACGAATCGTCCACGCAGGCGGTAAGCGCCAGCGCGGAGAGAATAGCGATATGCTTGAAGTACTTAAGCATTGCCTTCGTCGTCGTAGCCGTCCAAAATATCGTGTACGTCACCGTCCTCGGGATCCTTCCAGGGCGAGACGGGTTCCTCGCCGCCGTGCTCGGTATCCGAAGGCTTCAGCATCAGCGGTTCCTCGATCACATAGGAGGCCTTGTTGGTGACAGACATATAATAATCCCCTTCATCGGCGTAGCGCAGCAGCGGCTGGGCGTCCAGATAGGGTTTCAGGTTCAAATAGCGGTTTACGCTGCGCGGAACCACGGTTCCGTATTCTACCAGCAGGTGCATGATGCCGGGGCCGGTCTGGAGTTCGGGGTCCTGGGGGGTCTTGATGCCCAGCACGTTGGCCGTGGCTTCCCACTGATTGCCCCCCACGTTGGTGAATTCCATGCAGGTCTGGCCCATGAGACCGGTGTCCACGTGGCCGCTGAGCATTTGCACGCGGAACGGGGTGCCGGTGATGTTGGCCACCACCCGGGTGGGCGTAACGGTTTCGTCGCCAGGGGTGATGGTGATGCGGAAGGTCACTTCCTGGTGGATGGGACGGGGTTTGAACGTGAAGTTCTGGGGCTCTGTGCTGGAAGCTACCTGCCCGCGGATAGAGGTCAGGTAAAGCGGGGGTGCCTGCGGCAGCGGCAGGGTGTCGTAGGCCGGGATAATCAGGGGCGACACACCGGGGAACTGCTCCAGGAACTGCTCCCGGGTGAGCGTGGGGATGCGCATGGACAGTGAGCTCAGGCTCTCTTCCTTATCGGAAAGGAAAGCGTCCTTGTTCTCTATCCGGTAGGCGTCCATGGGGACGCTGCACATGAACAGGGCCTCGTATTCGCCGGGTTCCATCTGGAAGGAGTCTTCCTCCCCGCGGGCGGTGTATACGCCGTCCTGGTAATAATGTACGGTTTTGAGGGTACGGGCGGCGGCTATGTCAAAGATATAGGAAGGCACGGAGGATACTCCGGACCAGTCCGCCGTGCAGGTGACGGGGACGTCGGCGGTAGGGTTCTCCTCCATCTTAACGCCCGTGCAGGCGCTTGCGATGAGGGCGACGAGGGCCAGTATGTGCGCTTTCCTATTCACTGGTTTGCTCTGTTTGCTCTTGGTTTTTTTCTTTGGCTTGCTCCTTGGCCTGTTCTTTGGCCTGGGCCTTGGCGGCTTTTTCCGCCTCCTTGGCTTCGGCCTTGGCCTTTTCTGCGGCTTCTTTTTCGGCCTGTTTTGCAGCCTTTTCGGCCTCCTTCTGGGCTTTTTCAGCCTCCCTGGCGGCGGCTTTCTCCGCCTTTTCTTTATCTGCGGCTTCCTTATCGGCCTCACGCTGGGCGGCACGGGCGGCATTGGCAGCCTCGTTGGCCTTGGCGCGCATCTCTTTCTCCAATTCGGCAATGGCCTTCTGACCCAGTTTGTCGATTTCCTTCTTCACCTGTTCCTCGTGTTCCGGCGTGATGTTGTTATATTGCACCTGATCCTTCTGGTACTCTACCTGCTCGTTCACCCAATCGATAAAGGCTGCACGGTACAGGGAGTCGCTCTTGGCCAGTTCGCGGGCTTCTCTTTGGGTACGGGATTCGTCAAAGCTCTTCTTGTCAACAGAGGCAAAGTTGGAACGGGCAGTTGCCATGGCGTCCCGGAAACGCGGGATTTCGGGGTCGTCCTTGAGGTATCTGTCGCGGACGGAACGGGTGCGCCAGGTGAAGGTGGCCCGCAGCTCCGAGAGCATGGGAATGACGCCCCAACCCTTTCCGTTGTTTACGTAAGCGCTGTTGGCACCGTTGAGCGTAAAGAGGTTGAAGTTGGCGTACATGGCCCCGATCGACGCACCTAAATCCAGGTCGATGGCGCCCTTTTTATACTGATACAGAGGCAGTTCGATACCGAAGCTGACACCCACGCCACCCTGGAAACCCTGATGGCCGTTGGTGCTTACCTTGAATGCGAAGGTACCTGCGTTTGCGTAGCCGCCGATGTAATGGGCGACCCAGCTGCGAGGGTTCTTTCGCTTAAGGGAGAATAGGTTGGGTTTTTCGCCGGAGCCCAGCTGCTGGTAGCGGTAATGGTAACGGTATTCCAGGCGGCCGTCGAATACGTCGAATACGTAGTATGTAGGAAGTTGATGGCGTGTATTCCAGTTGTAACGGATGCCCAGAAGGACGTCCATTTTGTTGAATTCACCGGGGAAAAGGTCGAACGAAACGCTCACGTTGGGGATGGTGAGCAGCCAGTCCACCGCATTGGTACGGAAAGAGAAGCGATCGATAAAACGCTCTCTTTCAGGTTCTTGCGCGTGCGCAGAAAACCCCCTCCCCGCAAAGAGGAGTAGGTTAAGTGCTATCAATACAACCACATACCAATATTTGTCCTGTACGTTCAAAATACCGGTTTACATAAAACAACGTGATTGCAAAGAAAAGGAAAATTTTTTTTAGATACAAATTTTGCGACCCATTTTTTTCGCGAATTGTCAAGGAGGAGGATTTTAAACCAAAAGCTCTTGTTTTTCCATTTTTTTCAGTTATATTTGTGGCTGTTGATTAAAAGGGTATGGTATCCGCTAACCATCTAAAAGCACTACTTTTAGGGACACTGCTCTGCAGTGCCGCCGTTCTGAATGCGCAAGTGCTGCCGGACACCACCCAAACCCGCAACCCCCTTTACCAGCCCCTGGACTCCCTCTTCCGCCCCAATCCGGAGCAGATTGTCCGCGTAGACACTGTGGTGGTAGAACGTATTCCGGAAGGATACGTTCCCGCTTCGGAGGCACGCACCCGCACCCGTACTCGCACGCGCGTCGTTTATAAGGACCGCGAGGTGGAGGTGCCGCGGGTAGACACCGTGTTCGTGGACACCACCATCAACCGGAAGGACTATTTTGTGTGGCGGAAGCCGGTCTTCATGCGGGAGTTCAAGGATCAGGAAGAACTGATTATCGTGGCGGCCCCCAGGGCAAACATTCTGGCGGGCGGTCCGTTCTTCAACACGGGCATGGAGTTCCCCATCGACCCGCACTGGTCTGCCGGTATAGACTTTTACTGGCCCTGGTTCCCGCGTTTAGGCAACATGCAAAACTGCTTCCAGTTCTGGGCCTTCGACCTGGAAGGAAGATATTGGTTCAACGCGCAGCCCAAGTTGCAGAACACCCGTCTGCTGGGCCACGCGGTGGGCGCATACACGGCTTTCGGCCTCTATGATTTCGAGAAAAAAGGCACCGGCCATCAGGGCACTTTCCTGAATGTCGGCGTGGACTATACCTGGGCCATGCCCATCTTCAACGGGCGGGTGCATCTGGAGTTCTCACTGGGCGTGGGTGCCATTATTTCGTGGGCCCAGCCGTACGATGCCTACGGAGACAATATCCTTTACAAGCGCGCCAACATGCGGGAACGCATCCTGTGGTTCGGTCCCACGCGTGCACAGGTGTCGCTGGTGGTTCCTATCTACCTAACGCGCAAGCAGGTGGATACCATCAGCTTCTGGAAGTATATCGTCAAGAAAAAACCTGCTAAAGCGGAGGAGGTAGAAGAATGAGTACGTGGTTCCGTCATATAGTCATGGGCGCATGCGTGCTTTTGGGCTTGTCCGCTTGCCGGGCCAAGCTGCATAACCCTATCACGGACACCTATGTGCAGGTGAGCTTTACGCTGGAGTCCGGCGTAAAGATTCCGGAAGGGTTCCCTGTGAACAATCCCCTGTTTGCCGATAAGATTGTTGGCAAGCAGCCCACTACCCTGCGCATGCTGTTCTACAATGTGGAAACGATGGAACTGGAAGCGGAAGAATTCCTGCCGGCGGAGGGTGGCTTCGTAGTGGTGGAACCGGGCGTATACCATGTCCTTATCTATGGTTTGGGCACGGAGAGTTCGCAAGTCAGCGGCATCGACTTCCTTAATACTACGTACGTTACTTCCAGCGCCACGGGCATGCGCGTGAGCATGGCCGGCCTTACCACCAAGGGCGCCACGGATTACGACATTTTCCATGAGCCGGACCACCTGTTTGCCTATAAGCAGGAAAACTTCGTGGTTACGCGCCATTCTACCAGCGGGGCACCCCTGCTTATCGACGCCAATTTGAAGTCGCTGGTAAAAACTTACAGCTTCCGGCTCAACAATGTAGAAGAGATTGACCGCATTGCCAAGGTGGAGCTTATCATCACGGGGCAGACGCCCGGCCTGTACGTATGGGAGGGCCGCTATCCGGAGAACCGCCGGAGCGCCGTGAGCACGCCTTGCCTGGTGGACCGCGAAAAAGGCACCATCAGCTGCATCTTCAACAGCTTCGGCCGCCTGCCAGGGGAGCCGGTATTCGCCTACCTGCTCATCACGGATTACCAGGGCCACACTTTCCAGGTAATTTACGATATCACCGATATCATTGAAGATCCTTCCAAGCCCATTATCGAGATTGACGATCCCATTACCATTCCGGATACGGAAGGCGGGTTCACGCAGGAGGTGAATGAATGGGATGTGGAGATTATCCCCGTACCGCTTTAGAAAACAGATAATTATTAATTATTAATTAACAACAATTAACTATTACCATTATGAAAAAGAATTTAGCAATCCTCGGCGTGGCCATCCTGGCCCTCGCATCCTGCGGCAAAACGCAGGTGATCTCCACCGAGTCCCCTACCCCCATTGCTTTCAAGTCCATTGTGAGCAGTTCAGTTAAGGCCGATGCCCAGCTGGAAGGTACTCTCCTTGGCGATGATTATGCTATGTATGTATCGGCCACCCAGTACAAGGCCGACGGTTCCATTGAAACGCCCGCGTACTTCAAGGATGCAGAGTTCCTGCCTGCAGCCACCCCGGTAGCCGCCGCCACCGAGTACCATGCCAACCCGCAGCTTTACTGGCCTATCGGCAATGCCGTCATGGACTTTATCGCATATGCCCTGCCTCAGGCCAAACATGGCACTCCCCTTGCCACCTATAACAACGAAGCCACTAACGTTGCTTCCAAGATCACTTTCGCTAACTGGGACACCTATGCCAACCAGGTAGACCTGCTCTATGCCGTGAAGAACGATGCCACCACCGTTACCAACGCCGGCGCCCAGACCGTGAACTTCGAGTTCAAGCACGCCCAGGCCCTCCTCGTTTTCCAGGCTCAGGTGAATACCCCCGCTTTGATCACCATCAACAGCATCACCATGCCGGGCCTGAAGGTGAATGGCGACTTTGTTATCGACAATAGCAAGAATGTCCTGGACGCTTATTGGGACAACCTGGCTGCCGTAGCCACCAAGGATGTTGTCGCTCCCGGTGCAGACCCTACCGCCGACAACCTGGGTGAGGCTCTTGCTTCCGCCACCTATGTACAGATTGGTTCTTCCCTCCTGCTTCCCGAGCAGCCTCGCATCAACTTCACCATCAACTACTCCATCGGCGCCAACACCATGGAGTACACGGTGAACCTGCCTCGCGGCTACTGGGAGATGGGCAAGAAGTACATCTACCAGCTGGACATCACCCTGAACGAGATCATCGCCACTCAGGTTGTTTCCGACTACCTGGATCCGGCCAATCTCACCACCGAAACTACTGTGCTTAACTAAGTTATTGCATGTCCCATTTTGGGAAATATCTTTTACTGCCGGTAGCGGGGATGCTCCTCGCTGCCTGCACCGCCTTGCCGGACCCTGTCTCCCCTCTGGAGACGGGGCCCGTCGCGGTGGTGTTCGCGCCGGAGGTGATGCCCACCAAAAGCGCATTTTTTGACGGATCCAGCCTGCGGGATGCCATTAGCGGGACTTATCTTCCCATGTTTGTATCGACAGTAGCCCATCCGTCCAAAGGGGTTAACCAAACCCTTTTCACCGCAGAGAAGTTTTCGCGGGATGCCGTGGCACCTTATTACTACAAGCCGGCCTCGGGGAATGCCATGTACTGGCCGCTGTCCGGTTCGCTGGATTATGTAGCCTATGCCGGGTTTACCACGCAGCCGCCCACCGGGCCGCCCGCGCCCGCAACGCTGGTGTGGAATACCACCCCTTCCACAGGATTTGTCTGCAGATTTTACAATACGCTGGAGGCCGATACCGATCTGGTATGGGCGGCAGCAACCGGGCTCACGGAGCGCAACACCGCCATCCCCATGAGCTTTAAACATGCCATGGCGGGGATTGAGGTGCAGATTAAAGTGCCCGTCGAGGGCGCCGGACGCATGGTGGTCAAGAAGATTGAGGCCAAGACGGGCGCTACGGCTGTGAATCTGGCCGGTGTATTTACCGTGGACAACACGCTGGTTGTGCCGGAGGGCCGCTGGACTTCCCTTACGCCGGGTCTTCCCAATGGCTTGCTTTGGTCGGGAACGGCTACTTATGATGCCGGTACCGGTAAAACGTCTATGCTGGGCCAGACCACCGGACCCGTGCTGGCCGGTGCCACGCCTGTTACCTTTGTCCGCGTATTTGTACCGGAGCAGCGCCGCACCCAGTTTGTGGTCACCTACTCCGTGGACGGCGGCGCCGATGTTGAGAAAATCATCAACGTAGCCGCCGGCGACTGGGAAGCTGGCAAGTTCTACCGCTACCAGTTCGAGGCCCCCACCTCCCTCTTCCCGTAATCGACCCTACCCGCAGGCCCGCTCGGTCCTTCCGCAGCTTCGCTTGTCAGGCCCTTCCGCAGCTCTACGTTACACGAACCTTCCGCAGCTTCGCTCTGCTCGACCTTTCCGCAGCTTCGCTTGTCAGGCCCTTCGCAGCACAGCTCTCACGACCCTTACGCAGCTCCCTCTCCGGAGCTGTTTTTTTTTGTTATTCCACCGGCCGTTGGGCTGGTCGCTAAGTATCTGACAATCAGCAAAATGCCGAAAATCCTCGTTCCATTTTGCGCCGAGGATTTTCAGGAAACAACTGATAATCAACAACTTACAAACCAGCAAAAAACACCCCGCTTTGCTCTCCCCTTCCGCAGCTCCCCTTCCCGGAGCTTTTTTTGCATACGGCCACGCTTAAAGCACACCCACCCCGGCCAGACCCATCTCTCGCACCACGCCCCGTGCTTTAACCACACTATCTCACCCTGCTTAAAGCACACCCACTCCTGCCTGGAGTACCTCCGGGGCCTCACGCTGTGCTTTAACCACCGGTCCGTCATGCCCGGCTTCGACCGGGCATCTCCTTGCGCGAAGGTCCACACCCTGGACCTTCCGTACACTTTCCGGAAGGAAAGCGGAACCCTCTTGGGCCCTTTGACGGAGCCCAAGAGGGTTCTCGCTAGCCGCCTTGCTGCGTATTGCAATGCGGCGGTTCCGTGTGCACTCAGCCGCCGCACCTGCTTGTGTGCGGCGGCGCCGCCCCCCCGCCCGTGATCGCTTACCATCTAACCCACAACCACTTACATACTAATCCTCGTTCCATTTTGCGCCAAAACTTTCAGTAAGTACCTGATACCCAACCATGGAAATTTTTGCGGAATCAAAACAAATCCTTACCTTTGCATTCCCATGCGGGTGTGTTGGAATTGGTAGACAACCCAGACTTAGGATCTGGTGCCTTACGGCGTATGGGTTCGAGTCCCTTCACCCGCACGAAAACTCCCTTTCAACGGGAGTTTTTCGTTTCTTTTTTGTACATTTGCGTTGATATGTCAATGAAGGAGTGCATACAGGGTTTCTCGGTCAATCTCTTTTGGGATGTTGACAAGAACAGTATTGACCTGGTTCAGAATGCCCCATATGTTATCAAGCGGGTACTGGAATATGGCCAGATAGAAGACTGGAGACTCTTGCTGGATTACTACGGGCTTGAGAAAATCGTAAGCATTACCAAGAATCTTCGGTCCTTGGAGCCTCGCGCATTGGCCTTCGTAAGTACCGTCTCCCGCACGCCTCAAGAGCAGTTCAGATGCTACAATACCAGACAATCGAATCCGGAACACTGCAACTTCTAAAGACGCTGCAGGCTATTCCGTTGCTACAAGGTCTTCGCCTTGTAGGGGGCACTGCGCTGGCACTCCAACTGGGGCATAGGAAGTCGGTAGATTTGGATCTGTTCGGAGAGATTTCAGCTGAAGCTATTGAGATTAGAGATGCACTTGAAGAGCACTTCTCTGTTTCAGTTATTAAGGAATCCAAGAATATCAAGATATATCAAATAGAAGGCATTAAGGTTGACATTGTAAACTATAGCAGGTATCCTTGGATTGTGCCCCCCGTCCAGGAAGACGGTATCACCTTGGCAGGTATTAAAGACATTGCTGCCATGAAAGTCGCTGCAATCATCGGCCGTGGCACCAAGAAAGATTTCATAGATATGAATCGGCTCCTTCAAATATTTTCTTTGAAAGAAATCCTGGACATGTATATGCAGAAGTATCCGAACGGCTCGCTGTTCATTGCCTTAAAGAGCCTTGCTTACTTTGAAGATGCAGAGGCCGATCCCATGCCATTCATGTTTGACGACACGAATTGGGGCGTCGTCAAGGCTAACATCCGCGAGGCAATAGCAGGCGTCTGAATTCCAAATAGATATATATCGTCAAGATCCTCTAAAAAAGTTCGATATAAGTTAACAACCCCGCACGAAAGCATGCCTGGCCATCAACCAGGCATTTTTCGTTTGTAAGATGTTGCATATTTATTAAACTTCCCGTATCTTTGCAAAAAAGATAGTTATGTATAGAGCCGCTGACATACAACAAATGAGAAAAGCTCGTGGGATGACTCAGGAGCAGGTGGGAATTCTGGCCGGAATGAGCAAGTCACAGATATCCAGGATGGAAAGTGGGAAGTTAGGAAGTCCTGCTACATATGCTCGTGTGCTGGATGCACTGGGCTATAAGGCCGTAGTCCATTATGAGGATGTAAGAGGTGGGAATGGATTGGGGAAAGACCAGATTCTTTCCATGCTAAAGGTTTACTATTTATGCAACAAATCCACGCTAGGGATAGAAAGAATCGGCCTGTTCGGTAGCTTTGCCAGAAATGAAGGACGCGCAGACAGTGATATCGACATTATCATCACGCTCTCAAAGCCGGATTTGTTTTTATATGCCACCATCGCCAAGCAGCTTGAGACGGTGTTTGGGAGACATATCGACCTTATTTCTTCCAAATCTCAATTCCCGGAGGCATTTAAAAATCGACTAGAAGAGGAGGCTATATATGTTTAAGAAGGAGAGGGTCTCGTCTCTCCTCGATGCGGCTGTGAAAGAGATGAACCTATTGCTTGAGATGAGTAAAGACATCAATAAGCCGGAGGACTTTGTTTCAAGCACTTCTGGCATGATTGTTTTCAGGGCTTGCGGAATGAGTATGGAGATGTCGATGCAGAAGGTATCTTCAACACCGTCAAAACTAACATTCCAGAACTCCTACAGGCTAGTGAGACTATTCGTCAGGATCTGGAAAACGGAAAACTGGATTCCTTTTTCCAGGAATAGCATTAGTCTTTTTTCCAATGTTATAGATAGTCTCAATATCCATTATAAAAGTTCGATATAAGTCAACGACCCCGCACTGCGAAATTTGCCCGGCCCCGACCGGGCATCTCGTGCAGCAAAGAGATGGCCGATCAGGTCGGCCATGACGGAAAGGGTGGCGGATGTCGAATTAATTGCGTATATTTACGGCATGTCTAGTCGCTGAGATATGAGAATTCGGACATTGTCGATGATTTTTGTTGCGTTTGCGGTCATGGTGGGTGGCTGCGAGAAGGGGCCTGTGGCCCCTGAAAAGGAGCCGCAGCAACAGGAGCAACAGGAGCAAGAGCCCCAGCAGCAGGACCCGCAAGACCCACAGGACCCGCAAGATCCCCCGAAGGAGGAGGACGCGTTTGAAAGCGCCGGGCAGGCCGTGCTCAATATGGGCGCGGGCTGGAATCTGGGCAATACCCTGGACAGCAACAGCGGCGATTTGGAGAATATGTGGATCGAGGCCTGGACCAGTCGCACCCCCAAGGACTATGAAACCGCCTGGGGCCAGCCGGAAACCACCAGGGCGCTCATCCACATGTTCAAAGAAGCCGGGTTCGGCGCAATCCGCGTTCCCGTCACCTGGTATCCTCACATGGGCACCATTACCCTCCATAACCAGAATCAGTGGGATCCATCGACCTGGAGCGGAACGGAGGTGGATCCGGCATGGATGGCGCGCGTGAAGGAGGTGGTGGACTATGTCATCGACGAAGGGATGTACTGCATCCTGAACGTGCATCACGATACCGGTGCCGGCAGCACAGCATGGCTGATAGCCAGTGTCGATGGCTTCGATGCCGCAAAAACACGCTACCAGTCCCTTTGGGAGCAGATTGCGAACCAGTTCAAAGACTATGGTCCGACGCTGCTGTTCGAGTCCTACAACGAGATGCTGGACCCCTACGACTCCTGGTGCTTCGCCTCCTTCGCCACTCCCGACAGATACGATTCCGCCGTGGCGACATCGGCCTATAACGGCATTAACAGTTATGCGAAGCTGTTCACGGAAACGGTTCGTGAGACGGGCGGCAACAATGCGCATCGCAACCTCATCGTAAACACCTACGGCGCCTGCAGTGGGGACGGCACTTGGAACTCGCACCTGTCAGAACCGCTCACCCAAATGGCGCTGCCCGAAGAGCCCGGACACATCGCCATCCAGGTCCACAGCTACTGGGATGCCACCAAATTCAATTCCCAAAAGGCCGATATCGACCGTCTGTTCACCAACCTGGACACCCACATCGTCAAGCGTTTGGGCGTTCCTGTGATTATTGGCGAATGGGGCGGCAGTACCGAAGGAGACGATCCCAACGTCCGTTTCGCCTCCTATTTTTCGCAAAAGGCAAAAGCGGCCGGCATCGCCGCATTCTGGTGGATGGGCCTTTCCGACGGCCAGGACCGCTCCCTCCCCGCCTGGACCATGCCCAGAACCAAGGACGCCATCCTCCAGCCCTATCTGGATTAACGTGCTAACGTGGCAGGACACAGGTCCTGACCAGAGACAGTTAGCGTTCCAGAGGGGCCCTGCAGGAGCACCTGGGCGAGGCCGTTAAACGAAGGGACGGTGAAGGTGCGGGACTCAGGGTCCACGGGCCGCTCGGGGGCTTGCCAGGCGGAGTCGCCGTTGCCGACGCCGAGGATGCGGAGGTGGCCGGTGACAGTGAGGTCCAGCGGGAGGCAGGCATCCGGCACCCATCGACCTTTAGCATCCAGCAGGCGGACGGTGCAGACTATCAGGCCATCCTGCTCAAAGACCGGCAGCACCTCCACTTGGGAGGCCGGGAGGGTGGTTTCCACCACCTCCGTGAGCACGCGGCGGCCGTTCTTATAGCCAATTGCCTTCACAGACCCCGGCTTATACACGGTGTCCCAGCTCAGGTAACCGCCAACCGGCATCGATTTCCTTCCCAACCGGCGGCCGTTCACCACCAACTCCACTTGATCGCAATTGCTGTAAACCCAGACACTTACAGGCTCTCCCTCGTGCCCGGCAAGGTTCCAGTGCGGGAAAATGTGCAGGACGGGCTCATCCGTCCACCAGGCGCGCAGGTACCAGGCCTCGTCCTTGGGGAAGCCGCAATAGTCCAGAATGCCAAAACTGGAGCCTGTGGCCGGGAATACCAGCGGGTTGGATTCGCCCCGATAGTCAAATCCGGTCCAATAAAACAGGCCCGCCAGCCAGGGGCGTTCCGCATAATAGGTCCATCCCCTGCCGATTACATTGTACAAGCTGTCACGGGTATCCAAGCGCCGGTTCAGCGCCTGCATCCGCCCGGGCTGGTCGTCATAATAGACCCCGCGCGTGCCGCAGCCGCTGGTCTCTTCCGTACCCAACGCCCGACGCAAAGGATAACGGACATGCAGCTCGTCTATCTTATTCTGGACGAGATAGTTATACCCCGCCACATCGACACTCTCGACAATATTGGGTCCGCTGCTGGTAGCCACCGTCACCGGCCGCGTCGGGTCCAGCAAATGGCAGAACGCCTGCATGGCGGCAGCAATCTGCTTCCCCTTCTCCGACCACTCTATCCCCCACTCCTCGTTGCCCACGCTCCAGAGAATGATGGAAGGATGGTTGCGGTCCCGCTCCACCATGCGCTTGAGCAGCCGCCGGTGCTCCTCATTGACGCCCGTGAGGCGGTTCTCCTCCAGCACCAGGAGGCCCAGGCTGTCGCAAGCGTCCAACAGCTCCGGCGTGGCCGGATTGTGGCTGGTACGGATGGCATTCACCCCCAGCTTCATCAGTTCTTTGAGTCGATAAACCTGCAGCGCATCCGGAATGGCACTGCCCACGCCAGCATGGTCCTGGTGCTGGTTTACGCCCTTGATTTCCACGCGCTTGCCATTGAGGAAGAAGCCCTCGTCGGCCGTAAAGCGAATCTCCCGGAAGCCGGTGCGCGTGCAGTAAGCATCCACCACCGCGCCGCCCTGCAGCACCTCCGTCCGCACCGTGTACAGATACGGATCCTCCAGGCTCCACCGATGCACCGAAGGCACAACAATTTGTGTCGATAAAGCCGTCTCTCCCTTCCCGCTCACCTTCGCTTCCGGCACCGAAATCGTCGCCACGCAGCGTCCAGCGGCATCCAGCAGGCTGTGCCGCAAGGCAAACGAAGCCTCCGAAAGGCCGTCGTTCCGCACGGCAGCCTCCACGGTCACCGTCGCGTCGTCATCGACAAAAACACTATGCACAAACGTGCCGAAAGGAGCCACATGCACGGGGGCCGTCTTTTCCAGCCAGACGTGCCTGTAAATGCCGGCGCCCTCGTAGAACCAGCCTTCCTCCAGGGAGGCATCGGCCCGGACCGCCACCACGTTCTCTCCGCCGTAATTCAGGTACTCGGTGAGGTCGTATACCTGCGCGGCATAGCCGCTGGGCTCGGTGCCCAGCCAGAAACCGTTCACCCAAATGTTGGCGCTGCGGAAAATGCCGTCGAAACGGATGGCAATGTGCTTGCCGGAGTCTGTAGAAGGCAGCGTAAACACCTTCCTGTACCAGCCTACGCTGGTTTCCGGGTACTTCCAGCCCACTGTTTTGTAGCCGTGGCTGTGGCTGGCGCCTTGCTCGAAGGGCAGGTCCACCACCCAGTCGTGCGGCAGGTCCACCGCCTTCCATTCCACGCCCCAGCGGGCTTTGTCAAACTTGAGGCTGTAAGGGCCCTCGTTATGGACGGAGGCCGCCTTGGTGAGGTAATTGAAATACTCCGTGCCGCAGCCAAAGTCGCGTAACGGGTCCGCTGCATGTCCATAGGCAAACTCCCAGCCTTTGTCGAAGTTCTCACAGGAGCGAGGCTGGGCTGTGAGTGCCCAACAGCAAACACAGCCCAGTATAAAGGAAATCAAACGTTTCATGATTACAGATTCTCGTAGGTGAAACGGCGCCACGGGAGGGCGTTGGCTTTGCCGGTTTCCAGCACGCCCATTACGTATTGCAGGAGCGGGAAGTCCGAAAGGTTCACCTCTCCCTTGCTGGCCTTAGTGGCCATGGCGTGGGCCAACCTGCGCACTACCACCACGGACTCCAGCGTAATGCCACCCAGGATTTCCTGGGCTTCTTCGCAGGTTTTTCCTTCGCCCAGCAGGAGGCCGAACTTACGGGTGCGGGCACCCATGGAAGTGACATACAAATCGCCGATACCCACCAGGGCGCTGTCCAGTTCGGCGTGTTCCAGTTCCAGCACGCGGAGCATCTCCTTGGTAGCCTGATAGAACACGGCCGCCTGGGAATTGAAGTGCGGCTGTTCCTCCCCTTTGTCCAGGCGATGAGCCCGTCCCAGGGCAATAGCCACCCCCAGCGCATAGGCGTTCTTGATGGCCACGGCAGCCTCCAGGCCTTCGGCGTCGTGCGTAAGGGAAATATGGTACCAGGATGCCTGCAGGGCATTTTTCATCATCTTGAGGATGGTTTTATCCTTGCCGCAGATGGTTACGTGCGTAGGGTCATGGTTGATGATGCCATCGGCCGTACCGGGGCCTCCCAATGCATAAATATCCCGCTTGATGCCGGCTTTGGCCAGCTTGCTTTCCCAATAGGAAGGATAAGAGACCAGGGTGCCGTCCCGCTTCTCCATCAGCCCCTTGGCGGCGGAAAGTACGGGGATGTCCGAATCCAGGTTCATGAGAATATCGTTCAGGAACCAATCGACCCCAAAGGAACTGACGGCGCCAATCACGAAATCTGCGCCCTTGACGGCCTTTTCCCAATCCTTGCAATAGTAGAACTTGACCCCTTCCGGGTAGGTGACCTCCAACTTGGGATGCACGCCCGTTTTGCGACAGGCCTCCACCACCTCGTCATCTACCGGCGAGCCGGCCATGCGGATTTCATTTCCTTTCTCTGCAGCCACACAGGCCAGGGCCGTACCATATTGCCCAATTCCTATAATGGTAATTACTGCCATAATCTATCTCTTATTCTTCACCGTCACTGTACGGAGTGAATTCGATGGGTTTGTCCTTGTGATACACGAACTCATATACAGTACTTTCGGAATTTATCTCTCCATTTGCGTATCCGGCCAGGACAAGTGTGCATCTCTCCCCTTCTTCCAGGGATTTGTCGTTCTGGGAGAACACGTACGTTTCCTTGCCTTTGGAAATCATGTTGGGCATGAAGTCATAGTCCTCGTATAAGTCCACGATGGAATAGTAGAAGATCTGCGGCGTGAAGTACGTCCGTTCGATCTGCTCCGCGTTGTCATAGTCCCAATAATAGGTGGCCGAAAGGTCCGAAGGCGTAATGGTTAAACGGTCTGCGCCAAACTCGAGATCGAACTTGAGGGGAAGCATTTCCACGCTTTTGGTGGTAAAGTGTACATCCTGAGGCGTGCCGATGATGGTCCGGGTTTTGGGGTCCAGCTGCACCACGAACAAACGGTGCTCCAGCCCCATGCCCAGGCCTGTCTGCTTGATTTCGCGATCGCCCTGGTAACAATAGACATCGGCAAAGGTGCCGATATTCTCCTGGGTCTCTTCCCAGATTTTGTAAGCATCGACCCACCAGCCCAGGTTCATCTTGGCCAGGTCCATGACCGGCAAGTTGTAGATGTCATCCGCCAACTCGCTGAAGACGCCGTAGGCATAGTATGCGTTAGGATTGGAGGGCTTAATGCTGAACCACACCTTGCTGCTTTTCACTTTGGAAACGCTGATCTCGAAGGTGCAAGGGTCCGTATAGCTTTGTTCTTTGGTGCAGGCCAGTGCCGCAAGCACGGTTACTGCTATGATAATCTGTCGTTTCATACTTTATAATTCAGTGGCAACGTGCATGATGAAACGGATGGCGCCCATGGAGTGGACACCGTAATCGCCAAAATCGAAGTCGATATTGTAGCCCTTGAAGAAGGTTTCCGCCCGCTGGGCATTGACGAAGGGTACGGTCTGGTCCTCCCGGCTGTGGAACATATAAATAGGAGACTTGGGCTGGAAGTCCAGCACGGAATTGTACAGGAGCGCTTTGTAGAAACGGGCGGTGGTAGGGTTGTTTTTGTCCCGGCCGGCGTCCGTCATGAGCTCGTGCAGGGCCTTGGCGCCCATGAGACGGTTCATCTGGTTGACGGTGTAGCGCTTGGAGTTGATCCACTCGTCGTAGTTCTCCAGCAGACGGGGCTGGAAGAAGTCGGCATAGTCCAGGCCCAGGTCCTGGCCCACGTTCACGCCCTGCAGAATCATGGGGATGGCACAGGGAATGCCGGTGACGTCGTCCGCCATGGCTTTGTCGTAGGTGGCAGCCAAGTCATACGGGCCACCGCCGCAATACACCTTTTGGATGGGAAGTTTGTCGCTGTACTCTTTCTGGATCATGCGCATGACGGCCAGGGTGGTGGAACCGCCCTGGGAGTAGCCCATCAGGATGACTTTGTCGCTCTCCGGCTTGCGGCCGATTTTTTCCAGATAGGGCTTCACGGCCAGGGCCATATCAACAACCGAACGGGCGGTGCTTTCCACGTGCATGTACGGGTGGACGCGGTTGGCGGTAACGCCGAAGCCGATATAGTCCGCCACCACCACAGCATAGCCTTTAGCGGCTACCAGACCCTCCATAGGGAAGCACTCCGACGGGCACTCATAGTTGGCGCCGATGGTGTAGTGGCTCACGATGACCATGTTTTTGATTTTGCCGTCCCTCGGGACCAGCAGTTTGCCGGACAGGGTGATGGGCGTACCGTCGATGTCGTGGCCGGTGTAGGTGCCGCTCACGTGAATGACGTTATTGCTGTTGATGGTACCCAGCAGGTCCGAGACCAGGCGCGCCACGCTGGTGACGGCCACCTTGGTTTCCGGATCCTCGCTTTCCATGAACTGCACTTCCGGGTTCACGGTGCCGTCCGCCATGGCTACATCCGTAGATTTGACGGAGGTTACCTTGAAGGTTTCAAAATCCACAAATTCCACCGGGGGCTTTACGCAGGATGCCCCCAGGAAGCTTATTGCAAGGAGTATAATGTACTTTTTCATAGGCTTACCACGCATAATTAAGACTGACGGAAAGCAGGCGCGAGCCCAGCATATAGACTTTATTGCCGCCGCTGAGGGCAAGCATCAAGCCCAGTTCCACGCCGCCGGACCAGTGTCCCTTGCCCAGCTGGACACCCACCAGGTTGAGATTGAGGGCGGGAGATAACTCGCAGCCCTTGGCATTGTCGAAGGCGACCAGCATACCGGCACCTGCACCGGAGTACAGGGTGACGATATTCTTGTGCATGTATTCCAGGCGCACGGTGGGCATGACCACGATGTTGAAGTTGCGCACCTTTTTGGCCGCACCTATAAGCTGGTGGTTGCGGTCGAAGTAACCTTCCTCCCAGAAAATGCCTTCGAAATCTACCTGGCCACCCACCCGGACCAGTTTGTTGATACGATAACCGTAATCGACAAAGAAATGGCCCGTGCAGAAGCTGTTGAACTGTTCCCGGATGGAAAAATCGGCGGGAAGGGCCTGCGGATTGGGATAGATGTGCGGTTTGGTGTTGGCGAAGCTAAGGGTTTCGAACAGGGCGTCTCCCCAGCCGATGCGTACTTGATGACGCATGCCAACTTCATTTGCAGGCTGCGCGCCGGCCACGAACGAAGTGGCCAAAATACACACTACTAACAATATACGTTTCATCACTTTAACATTTACCCTACAAAAATAGTGGTTTCGGTCGATTTTATCAAAAGAATTTGTACCTTTGTGTCTGTTATGAGACAGAAATGGTTCGTTATCGCTATTCTACTGCTCCTGGCCATCCCGGCTCAGGCCCAGTGGTTCATTGGTGGCAGAGTCAGTGCCAACCTTAATATCAAGGAACAGTCCGCCGGCTTCACCCTGCGTCCGGACTTTGGTTACACCTTCAAAAATGACATTGCCGTTGGCCTCAACGTCGTTATAGATTACTATGGCTTCACCCGAAAGGCCGATGACAATCGGGCCACCAGTCTCACTTACGGACTAGCCCCTTACATCCAGTATTATTTTGTCCGCCTGGGAAGGTTCTCTTTCTATCTGGACGGCGGCCTGGAAGTAAGCCGGTACACCTCACCGGACACGGCTTACTGGCGCTTTATCCCCTACATCAGCCCGGGCCTGGAAATTGTGCTTACGGACCACTGGTCTTTCCTGGGTACGCTGGGAAGACTGGATTACGACAGTTATATCAATAGCCTTAGTTTCTCCCTGGACGGTGGCGGTTTTTCCGCCGGTCTGTACTACACTTTCTAAACCGGTTCCCGGCTTAAATCAGTACAATCAAGTTATTGGTACTCATGGAGTTGTCGTAGCGCATGAGCGCACAGGCACTCATCACCATTCGCACGCCGAGCGTGGTTTCCGGATGCTCCGGATCCTCCTTCCAGTGCGAGGCCCGTTCCGTGATGTCGAAGCGGCGGCAATCGTCCCGGAAATGAAGAATGGCCTGATCCATATATAGGGACAGCCGGATTTCCAAGTGATGGGGTTTGCCGTCGTTGAAGCCGTAAATCATGATGATGTTGCCCATCTCCTCGATGTACATGCTCACCAGATAGGCTTTATCCGCTGCCTGCCCACGCTCCGCGCAGAATGTCTGTGCCTCCTCCGCCAGGGCCCAAACTTCCTCCGGGCGCTCCAGGGTGCGCATCAGGCGATTCTCCGGCGGAACGCCAAAGTCCTTGTGTACGTCCAGGAAGGATTCCACCCCTTTGTAACGGGTATCCCGGTGTAAATAGAAATACAGATTCACCAAAATGATGACCAAGACCTGGCTTACGACGAAGGAGGCGAAAATGCCCTCTATGCCCCATATCTTACCCATGACGATGGCACAGGGCACCAGCGCCAGCAGTTCCTCCGCCAGGAAAACGCGGACGGCGGTCCTGTTTTTGCCCACGCCCTGCAGATAGCAGCCCATGCAGCGGCTCCAGGCCATCAGGGGCATGGCGGCGGCCAGCCAGCGGACGGCATGGACGGCCAGTTCAAAAGCTTCCTCCTGCGGGCTCAGGTACAAGGATACCAGCGGTCTGGCAAAGGCAAACACCAGCATTCCCATGATCCCCATAAAGATGATACAGGAATAGGCGCTCATGCGCACCACGTCCATAAGGCCGCGACGGTCCTGCTCACCATAGCTGATGCCGGAAAGGAGAAGCGTCGCCCCGGAGATGCCGATAGCCACCGAAAGCAGCAGCGTGGCCAGGTTGTTCTGTACGGAAAAAGCCGCCATGGCCGATGCACCGGCAGTAGCCATGACCAGGCCGTTGAGGCTGATAATGGCCACGGAACGGGCCGCCACACGTACTCCAGCCGGGAATCCCGTACGGAAAATGAGCCTGGGATTGCTGCCGCGAATATCCTTCGGCCGCAGATGGAACAGGCGGTACTTTCTCAGGAAATAGGTCAGCAGGACCAGCATGCCCAGGAAATAACTGATGGTGGTGGCCATACCGATTCCCCACATGCCGCCATGAAATACCTTTACATTCAGCAGGTCGATGACGACGTCCGTCACCCCCATGACGACACTGCCCAGGTGCACCAACTTGCGCTGCCCGTCGATTTGCAGCACGGGAATCAGCGACAAAAACACTAGCAGGAAAGGAATGCCCATGAACACGGCCTTGAGGTAATCTGTGCTAAGGTCGCTGATAACGCCGCTGGCGGGCGCACCCATGACATAGGCAATCTGACGCGGGAAAAGCAGTCCCAAAACAGCGAATCCGACTGCCACGCACAAGGTCAGAAGCATGGTGGCCGAGAAAAGGCCGTTGGCCTTCTGGGGCTCTCCCTTGCCGATATAGACGGTACACGGCTGCTGGAAGCCTACGGTGATCATGTAGGAGAAGATGGAAAGCAGCACGAAGATGGGCGTGGCAATACCATGGGCGGCCATGGCGTCCTCTCCCAGGTAGTGTCCCACCACGATACCGTCGATGACGCCGCAAATGGCATCGGCCAACTCGGCAATGATGAGAACCAGCATGGTTTCCCAAAATTGCTTCCGGCTAAGGGCGGGTATGTCGCTTAACTTTTCCATCAATCTGTAAAGTTACAAATATTTTTTAAAACCTGCGAAAATGCGTATCTTTACAACTGAAAAAAGTGTTTTTGTATGAATAGTGGCATCGTTACAGGCCTGCTCATCCCCTTCGCCGGAACGGCGCTGGGCAGTGCTTTCGTCTTTTTCATGCGGCGGGAAATGCCCGCCCTGCTGCAGAAAGCGTTGCTGGGTTTTGCCTCGGGTGTCATGGTGGCGGCATCGGTGTGGTCGCTGCTCATTCCGGGCATGGACCTGGCCGGCGGAAACGTGTGGCCGGTGCTTCTGGGCTTGCTCGCGGGTTTCGCCTTTTTGCTCCTTATCGACTATATAACTCCTCACCTGCATGCTTCCGGAGAGGAAGAAGGTCCGCGCAGCTCGCTGAGCAAAACGGTCAAACTGGCGCTGGCGGTCACCATCCACAACCTGCCGGAGGGCATGGCCGTGGGTATCGTCCTGGCCGGGGCCATGACTGCGGACGGGGGTATGTCCATGGCTGGCGCTTTGGCGCTGTCGCTGGGTATCGCCATTCAAAACGTGCCGGAGGGGGCCATTATTTCCATGCCGCTGCGAGCGGCCGGGAACAGCCGCTGGAAGGCTTTCTGGGTAGGTGCGGCGAGCGGCATCGTAGAGCCCATCGGAGGCGCTTTGGTGCTGCTGTTGGCATCGACAGTAATCCCTGCCATGCCGTATTTGCTGGCTTTTGCGGCCGGCGCCATGCTGTACGTGGTGGTGGAGGAGCTCATTCCGGATGCCTCGGAGGGGGAACATTCCAATCTGGGCACCATCGGCTTTGCCCTGGGATTTGCCCTCATGATGGTGCTGGATGTCTTGCTCGGCTAGTTTTATTTGCTTATCTTTGTCGTATTATCACTATAAACTATGTCAGAAACCAAATTCCGGGTCGAGAGCGACCTTATCGGTGAACTTCAGGTTCCCATCGACGCATATTATGGCGTACAAACCCAACGGGCTCTTAACAACTATAAAATTTCCACCACGCGGATGTGCGACTATCCGGAGTACATCATCGCCATGGCGTACGTAAAAATGGCTGCGGCTGCCGCCAACGCGGAGCTGGGCGTGCTGGACAAAAAAATCGGAGACGCCATTGTGGCGGCTTGCAAGGAGATTGTCGAGGGCAAACTGTGGGACCAGTTCCCGGTGGACATGATGCAGGGCGGCGCCGGCACCTCGGTGAACATGAACGCCAACGAGGTCATCGCCAACCGCGCCCTGGAACTCATGGGTCACAAGAAGGGCGAGTATCAGTTCTGCTCCCCTAACGACCATGTAAACTGCGCCCAGAGTACCAACGACGCCTACCCTACCGCTTTCCGTTACACTTTCGTGCGCATGAACAAGCACGTGGAAGCCGCCCTGCGTGAGCTGATTGCTTCCTTCCGCGCCAAGGGTGTGGAGTTCAAGGATGTGCTCAAGATGGGCCGTACGCAGCTGCAGGATGCCGTTCCCATGACTTCCGGCCAGGAATTCAACGCTTTTGCCAACAACCTGGAAGAGGAACTGGCCAACCTGGAGCGCAACGCCGTGCTCCTGAAGGAAATCAACATGGGCGGTACCGCTATCGGCACGGGCCTTAACGCCGTTCCCGGCTTTGCGGAGCTTTGCACCAAGCGGCTGTCGGAGTTCTCCGGCGACACCTTTGAGAAGGCTCCGGACCTGGTGGAAGCCACGCCGGATACCGGTGCGTACGTGAGCTACTCCGCCGCTCTTAAACGCCTGGCTGTCAAGCTTTCCAAGATTTGTAACGACCTGCGTCTCATGGCTTCCGGTCCCCGTTGCGGCCTGCACGAGATCAACCTCCCGGCCATGGCGCCCGGTTCTTCCATCATGCCCGGCAAGGTGAACCCGGTTATCCCGGAGGTGACCAACCAGGTGTGCTTCAAGGTGATCGGCAACGATACCACCGTGTGCTTTGCCGCCGAGGCCGGCCAGCTGCAGCTGAACGTGATGGAGCCTGTGATTGTGCAGTGCATCCTGGAAAGCCAGACCTGGCTCATCAACGTGATGAATACCCTGCGTACCAAGTGCATCGACGGCATCACCGTAAATGCGGAGCACTGCTACAACATGGTGCTCAATTCCATTGGTATCGTCACGGCCCTTAACCCGTACATCGGCTACAAAGCCTCCACCAAAGTGGCCAAGGAAGCCCTTGCCACCGGCCGCAGCGTGTACGACCTGGTGCTGGAACAAGGCCTCATGACCCGCGAGAAACTGGACGAAGCCCTGGATCCCGCCTCCATGACCACTTCCCACGACTTTATCAAATAATTGCGCTGATCGCTAACTCGCTGAGCCTCAGCTATATCCTGAAAAATCCTCGTTCAAATTTTGAACGAGGATTTTTGCATAACTAATTCACTTACAACTACTTAACAATCACTAGGCAAAGGTGTAACCGGCGGAGGCGGCGCCAATCAGCGCCATGACCAGCAGCACGATGACGATAATCAGCCAGAGGACGAAGATGACCAGGCCCGGTTTCCAGTTGGGGGATTTGAAGCCGAAGATAAGCTGAATGCCGCCGTACAGGATGCCCACGAAGGGCAGGATTACGGCCAGGGCCAGCAGGGCTACCACCCAGTCGGTGGACAGCATGTCCATCAGGAACGGCGCGTGCTCGTTAACTTCTTCCATGAAGCGGGCGTACGGTACACCGAACCAATCGATACCCTTGAGGCTGAATACCGAAATGGAGGCCAGGCCGGAGGTGCCCACGACCAGGAAGGCAAAGCCGATAATGACCAGGAAGATGCGGCCTATCTGCTTGAAGGCGCTGGAGCGGGTTACATCGCGGGCGGTGTCGCCCATTTCGCGGATGCCGGCTTGCACGTTGCGGCGGATTTCATCGGCCGTGCCGCTGTCGCCTTTCATAGCCCAACGGTCCTGGGCGGTGCGGGCGGCGGGCATCGACACCCAAAGAATCGCGTACACGAGAGGGATGCTCATGCTCCAGGATCCCGTGTATTTTCCGCTGAAGAAGGTGATCAGAGTGAGGACGATGAAGCCCATGCGCAGCCAGGCAACATCGATATTGAAGAACGTGGCGAGGCCGCTGCAGACGCCTCCCAGACGCTTGTTTTCCTCGTCACGGAAGAGTTTTTTCCGGCCTTTTCCGCTTTCGGGGGCTGCCTGCTCCGTGGGGTCATCGGCCTCGATGCGTTCCGGTCGACCTACAATGTCGATCACGGCCTGCACATGGTCGATGGTGCCGACGCCGTTCTTGCCACATTTGTCCAGCAGGAGCTCGGCCACCCGCTCTTCGATCCCTTCCATGATTTCCTTGCCACCTTCCTGCGAAAGGTAGTGGGCCTCCAACTCGTTGATATAGCGTCTCAAGGCTTCCGAGGCGTCCCTTTCCAATACGAACGCGTATCCGCCTACGCTGATTTGTTCGGTTTCCTTCATGACTTTATTGCTTTAAAGTGTCGATACTTTGGACCAATTCCTGCCAGGCGGCATCCATCTCGGCGAGCTGGTCGCGGCCTTTATCGGTAATTACGTAATACTTTCGGGGCGGCCCCTGGGGGGACTCTTCCCAGCGATAAGAGAGCAGGCCCTGATTCTTTTGCCGGATCAGGAGCGGGTAAAGGGTTCCTTCCACCACGAGCATGTTCGCGGCTTTCAGCTCATCCAGGATGCTGGAGGCATAGGCCTCTTTGCGGCTCAGAATACAGAGGATGCAGTATTCCAGCACGCCCTTTCGCATCTGGGAACGGACATTATCACCGGTGTTTTCCATAACTTACTTTTTATACGAGGTGAAACGGGACATATTTTCGGCCGTGGCGGGGATCCCGCGCATTTCGCACTTTTGGGCGGGGGTATCGGCCATCGGCACGGCAATCCATAAGATGATGTAAATCCAGAGGCCGGCGCTGCCGAAGACAACCGCCACCAGCATGAGCACGCGGATGAGGGTAACGTCGGCATCCAGGAAATAGGACAGACCACTGCAAATGCCGGCCAGCTTTTTGTCGTCCGGGTCGCGGTACAGTTTTCGGGTCGATTTTCCCTCGGGCATCGTTCCGGTGGTGGAAGTGCCGCTTTCGGCCGTTCCGTCCGGCATGCCCAGGGTCGATGCCACTTGCTCCACCATCGACAGGGTCACTACCCTACCGCTGTCGCCGATTTCTTTGTAGAAGAGCTCGGCGATGCGCCCTTCTATCTCGTCCATAACCTCGGCCTTCTGGCTCTCCGAAACGGTGAGCCGGGCCCGGAAATGCTCCAAATAGCCGCTGAGGCGGTTGTAAGCATCATCGTCAAGGGTGAAATTGCGCCCTCCTAAAGAAACGTTGGTAACCTTTTTCATATCGCAGAATATTTTCTGATGCAAAGATATAAATTATTTTTGGTACTTTGCAATACATAGTAGTAAAATTTTCAAAATATTTTGCTTGCTGGTCGCTAACTCGCTGATGCTGAGCATATTACGTAAAATCCTCGGCGCAAAAAGAGCCGAGGATTATACACAAAGTGTTGATTGTCAATTACTTATCGACCAGCCGTGCTTATTCTGCCGGGGAAAAATCGTCCTTCCCTACCCCGCAAACCGGGCAAACCCAGTCGGCCGGGATGTCAGCGAAAGCGGTTCCAGGGGCGATGCCACCGTCCGGGTCGCCCACAGCGGGATCGTAGATGTACCCGCAAATGTTGCATACGTATTTCATATCCTTGTTATTGTGTTAAATGGTTTCTATTACAGGCCGATGCTCTTGAAGAAGTCGTTCCCCTTGTCGTCCACCAGGATGAAGGCCGGGAAGTCCTCCACGGTGATTTTCCAGATGGCTTCCATGCCCAGTTCCGGATATTCCACGCATTCGATGCTGCGGATGCTGCTCTGGGAAAGGACGGCAGCTACACCGCCGATGGTGCCCAGGTAGAAGCCGCCATGCTTCTGGCAGGCGTCGGTGACCACCTTGGAACGGTTGCCCTTGGCGATCATCACCAGCGAAGCGCCATGGTCCTGGAATTCATCCACGTACGGGTCCATGCGGTTGGCCGTGGTGGGGCCCATCGACCCGCAAGGGTATCCTTCCGGTGTTTTGGCGGGGCCGGCATACAGGATGGGATGGTCCTTGAAGTAGGCGGGCATCTCGTCGCCGGCATCCAGGCGGGCTTTGAGCTTGGCGTGGGCGATGTCACGGGCCACGATGATGGTGCCCTTCAGGTTCACGCGCGTGCCTACGCTATATTTGGTGAGTTCCGCACGTACGGCGTCGATGCCCTTGTCCAGGTCGATTTCGATCCCCTTGGGACCTTCACCGGGACGGCGGAGTGCTTCGGGAATCAGCTCCGAAGGGTTGGTGTCCATCTTTTCGATCCAAACGCCATCGGCATTGATCTTGGACTTGATATTACGGTCTGCGCTGCAGCTTACGCCCATACCGATGGGGCAGCTGGCTCCGTGACGAGGCAGGCGTACCACGCGGATGTCGTGGGCCAGGTACTTGCCGCCGAACTGGGCGCCGAGGCCAATCTTCTGCGCCTCCTTCAGGAGTTTTTCTTCCAGGTCGATGTCGCGGAACGCACGGCCGGTTTCGTCACCGGTGGTGGGCAGGGCGTCGTAAAACTTGATGCTGGCCAGCTTGACGGTGAGGAGGTTCTTTTCGGCCGATGTGCCGCCGATGACAAAGGCGATGTGGTATGGCGGGCAGGCTGCCGTGCCCAGCGAACGCATCTTCTCTACCAGGAAAGGAATGAGGGTGCCCTCGTTCTGGATGGTGGCCTTGGTCATGGGATAGAAGTAGGTCTTGTTGGCGCTGCCGCCGCCCTTGGCTACCATGATGAAGCGATATTCGTCGCCGCGGGTGGCTTCAATGTCGATTTGGGCGGGCAGGTTGCACTTGGTATTTACCTCGTTGTACATGTCCAGCGGGGCGTTCTGGCTATAGCGGAGGTTCTCCTGGGTATAGGTTTCATAGACACCTAAGCTCAGGGCTTCTTCGTCCTCGAAATCGGTCCAGACCTGCTGGCCTTTCTCGCCGTGGATGATGGCGGTGCCGGTGTCCTGGCAGAAAGGAAGTACGCCCTTGACGGAGGTCTCTGCGTTGCGCAGGAACTGCAGGGCTACATACTTGTCGTTGTCCGAGGCCTCAGGGTCCTTCAGGATGGCCGCCACCTGCTCATTGTGTGCGCGGCGCAGCATGAACTGGCAGTCGTGGAAAGACTGCTTGGCCACCAGCGTAAGGGCCTCCGGAGACACCTCCAGAAGGGTTTTGTCTCCACATTTCGTGGTTTTTACCAGCTTCTCCGACCCCGGAATCTTGTAATACTCTGTGGTGTCCGGTCCCAGCTGGAACATGGGTGCGTATTTGAATTGTAAACTCATTTTGATATAGCTTTATTCTTTTATAACCTAATGATTTATAATACTATACACCATATATAGGCGTATTTGATGTGCTTCGGGATTCGTTTTAATACGACTTGCCATCTTGCACATCTGTACAAAGATAGTGATTCTTGGTGAGCAGGCAAAAAGAAATATTTGGTTATAAATGATTTTTCTCGGCTAATACATTGGTAATTAACTTTATATCAATCTTACATTATCTCAGTCCGATTTATCACGTAATTCTCTATGTGTCAGTGATTTAAGTGAAGATTTCCCAGTTTTTTTGTTATTTGTTAAGAGGGAGTTATTATATTTGTACCGTTAACAATGTAAAACACTATGTATCAGATATTTACAAACTCAAAAACAACAAAAAGATGAAACGTATCATGAACGTCCTGAAGAACGAAATCTTCAACCTCTACAACACCATCAACAACCTCGTTAAGAAGGTTACGGCCAGTCAGGAAACTTACCTCAAAGACCGCACTAACGAAACCCAGTTCAGTAACTGGTCGGAGACGGTCAAAGACCTGCAGAAAGCCGAGTCCGACATGCGATATCTTCGCAGCGCATACGCGACCATCTGCAACGCCTGTGAGGTCGAGCCGATGACCGTTGAGGAGATTGTCGCTGAGAAGAACGGCAAGGCTGTGAAGAAGGCCGAGCGGAAAGAACGCAAGGCTGCGGTCAACAAAGACGAGAACACAGATGGAGAAGTCAAGTAAACAACGACAAACCTGCTGCATTTGCCATCGGCCAATAGACGGTTATACACACAACGCCGCTCCATTGGCCGATGGTGTTTGTTGTGAGAAGTGCAATGCGGGATTAGTTGTCCCGTATAGGATTGCCCTTCAAGGAATCGTGATTATCAGGTAGTATTATGGGTATAGTATTGGAAAACTGGACAATCGAAGAACAGACCGGATATAAGCCGCTCACAACGTTCTACACAGATTTCAGTATAGCGGACAAGTTTGGAGTAAACAGCATCAAGTCCACTTACGAAAACGCTTTCCGCAGCTGGAAATCCAACTATAAATATATTACCGAACTGGCTATGGTTTTGAACTGGAAATGCTGGCGGTGGTATCAAGTCAATGACGAGTATTCCCGACTATATACTGATCTATTCCACAAGCTGGACGAGTGGATAATGGACAATCTGAAAGGGGAAGAACTCGACTATTACATCCAAACGACTGATTAAATATGGAAACCAAGTTAATAAGTAGCCCGGCTGTTGCCGTTGAAATGATGCAGACCAGATTTAACACCATTGACCACGAAGAACTGTGGGGAATATTTGTAGGGTTGAGGAACGAACAGGTCGCATGCAAGCTACTTTCTCGTGGAGGCTGGACAAGTACGACAATCGACCTGCGACAGATATTCTCAATCGCACTTGAAAACAAGGCGGTCGGAATTATCCTTTTCCACAACCATCTATCCGACAGTCCGAAGCCGAGCGTATCCGATATGACTGTCACGGATAGGATTAGAACGGCTGCAAGGATTCTGGAAATCTCACTTGTTGACCACATTATCATCGCAGGGAATCAGTACTTCTCCTTTGCCGATGAAGTAATACGAACCATCAAACGAAACAACCAATGAAAGTAGGAGACAAAGTACGAATTCTCCGTATGGACGATAACGGAGGGAAGGACTGGCAAGCCTCTAGAATGAAAGGAGTTGAGGGAATAATAGATTATATAGACGATGCTGGTCAGGTTCATCTAGAAGGACATGGATTGGCATTGATTCCCGGTGTGGACGATTTCATTGTCCTTGACTGATATTCACTCTCCCGGCCTATGCTTGCTATTGGTCTCTGTCTGAGACACTTGGAAACTCTTCCAGAGGCCGGGAGAGTTTTTTATCAAAAAAAGTGTAGAAAAAAATGAATTTTGGGACAAACGTTCCTATATTATGTATGAGTTGTAAATATTTGTTGAACATGATTGATAAACAGTTCTGCTGTGAAGCACAACTGTTTTTCTTTTAAATCACACAGTATGAAAAAGGGTTATAATACAATTCAAGACAGACATAGATTTGTAGATGCCGTAACCGATCTCGTTGAGGATTATATCAAATACAGTTCGGATATTGACGAAGACGACGGTATATATGTCGATGAAGATGACAATGTGTCCTTAATTAACCGTCATGATGCACCAAATGAAGCCGATTTCCATAGCATATTGATTTTATTGGACATGTCGAAAGGGATGCTAGAGGTCAATTATGAGGCCATTCAGGAATTGACGGACAAATATATCTTCGTTAGGTAAATACAAATGTCCTCTACCCCTTATTTCTTATTTCGGATATAATTCTTGCTAGACTCATATTCGGCAAGATCGGAATGATACGATAGGTATTTATCTATATAGTAAAGGAACATTTCTTCCCAAGTGGTATTACGGCCACTCTCATTTATCAGTGATTCCCTCTTTTTTGCGAGACGCTCTACCTGTTCGATGGGGAGATTGATACACTTATACAGAACCGTCGGTTTCTTTTTCACTACTCGAACCCCAACTTGCCTCCTAAGGTTTTCCTGTTCTTTCTCCCGCTTCTCCTTTTCGTCTCTCGTTTTATAAAAGTCTATTATGGAGAGTTGAGGTTCTTTTCGGAAGATATCGTCTATCATTGTTTCATAGGTATAGCTCGCATTCTTGGAAAAGGTCAAATACCTTCTCCACATCGCCAGCCGATCAACGAGATTACCTGGCAATCGGATAGGATGGTATTTCTTGATATCAGCTTCCGGTAATTTCTTCATGCTTTTGTCTGTTGTATTTCTGTTCGCAAATGTAAGAAATTGTTTTAATTATAACAATAGAGTTTTCTGACGAATAAAAATCTATCGGCCTCCTACGCGTCTGGGAGGCCGATTTTGAAAATTTTTCAACTTTATTTTTGAATTTCTAAGATGTCCTACGATAACTAATCTGTCACTTGGTTGTGATGCTGTTAAACATTTAAAAATTCAAAATCATGAAAAAATTAATCAACAAAAAAACTGGGGAAATTGCTTTCATCAATCTTTACTCCAATACCATCTTTTTCTCCAATTCCAAAACCACCCATAAAATCTCCATTCAAAAAAATCCCAACACCAATCAAATCACCAAAATAACAACCTTCCCCGAACCTATTAACTATCCTATTCCAGAACCAATCTCAGAACCCATTATCAACAACTCCAATACTTCCACTCCTAAAATGGAATCCACTCCTGTTTCAAATAATACCAATAACAATAATCACGAATCCAATGAACTCCACATCACACATACTCTTTATTCTTCCTCAAAACCTAACAAAATTAATTATCAAAACAACACTCATAATAATACTCTCAACATCACAATCAACAATCCCAACTTATTACCATCCTCAACACCAAAATATAAACAAACTGCCTAATCATACTCAAAAACTCATCAAATACCTCAACTCCACT
>JBGUPS010000006.1:0-26372 GCA_045130395.1 Candidatus Cryptobacteroides sp. | reverse complement strand
GGTGGATGGCGGTTATGTGGACATCTCAAACGCGGGTTATACCTATCGGTTCTACATCCAGGACCACCAGGGGAACAACCGGATGGTAACGGATGCCAATGGGACCGTGCTTCAGGTAAACCACTATGACCCGTACGGTCAGTTGTTGGCGCCTATTTCCAGCACGTCTGCGGTGTCGGAGTACAAGTATGGCGGCAAGGAGTGGGATGCGCTTTCGACATCCTATGACTTTGGCGCCCGCCGCTATATGCCATCCATTCCCCGCTGGAGCACGATGGATCCGCTGGCAGAGAAATACTACTCCCTCAGCCCGTATGTGTACTGCGCCGGTAATCCGGTGAATTTAGTAGATGAGGAGGGGAAGAGCACCGGAGATTACTACAGTTATTGGGGCTATTATGTTGGGAGTGACGGCATTGAGGATAATAAAATTTATTTAATTGATGATCTGTCAATCACAAATTATCTTAATGCTTCGTCATCCTCTCTACAAGAAGCTATTAAAGCACTTTCGGACGGAGCTTACGAGGTGGATGGTTTAATTATTGTGGCGCGGGAACAAAAAGATATAGATCGCACGATTGGCACGTTTGAGGCAGTTGGCGAAGATGGCTTTTCTGGCTATACATTGGAAAGGGAATACCCAACGAGTCTTGTCCCTAATCAAGGACACCCAATCCCAGTAGGGTATTATAATACCATGACTCGGGCTGAAGGAAACATTTCGAAACACTTCGCTTTCAGAATATACAGCCGCGACGTACCGCTTAGTCGCGGCATTTTGGGGCATGTTGGAACAACCCCCAAGAATACAAAGGGTTGTATCTTGTTTGGTATGAGTAGAATTGAGAACCCAAGTGAGTTAAGAAATAGTGGGAAAGCTATGGACAACTTCCAGGTTTTCTTTTCCTCCAACGAAACTATAAAGCTCATAGTACGATGAGGTATTTCTATACACTTGTATTCATATTTTTAAATTGGACCATTTCCTGGGGCGGAGTCTCTCTTCCCCAGGATTTAGAGATGCGCTGTGGCGTGTTAAAGAGTCAGCTTGACAGAATAGAAAAGGCCGATAGTCTTTTATTTGTAGAACTGCCTAAATCGTTCGGCGAATATTATGGGTTATACGGTTCGGAGGATAAACCGTTATATGGGTATCCCAATATCTTAGAATATCTCATGGGGTCAGAGTCTGCCCGGGATGTTACGCAAAATATTATCGGCATAGCCACATCTGCAGTTCCGGGCAAGTATTATGATTCATATCTTCAAGACCTGTTACTAAGTAAATTATACAAGGGATGGCCACAGAAAATGGTAAGCTATCTAAATCGGCACTCCTACACGGAGAATGTTGTGTTTTGGCAGTTCCTTTTTTTGAGGAAGGAAGGCCTCTGTCCCATAGCGGAAATGGAGCGGGCTAATGCATGGCTGAAAAAGTATAATGCGTTTTTGCGCCTGGAAGAATACAAATATTTGGATGCCATAAAAGAAGGGTATTACCGGAATCCGTCGGCATCGGATGTTTCATTTCACATCGACCAGAGAAAAGTCTCTCGCATAAAAGCCTTGTTTAATGAAGTTGAAGATGCAGATTGCCTTCTTCTAGCGTATTTACCCACCTCCTTTGACGAGTATTTTGCGCTTTGCGGTTTTGATCAGGATACAAAGGGAGGGGCACTCTATTTTAATCAGGACATTATCTCTCGTTTGGCACGATCCAGGAGCATTGACAGGGAAGAATTGGTACGTAAAGTAGTTCTATTGTGTTCCGGAGGGAAGATGCCTGATACAGACCACATTGGGATATTGCAGGACTTCGGCTACGCATTCGTAAGTGGGAAGATGGCTCATTATAGTATTCCTGCCCTAAACAGGATGTCGTATGATGAAAATCTGTCTTTTTGGCGATTCATTTTTGGTGGTATTGAGGCCCGCATTCCAGAATGTGAGATGCAGCAAGTTTTTTACAACTTTGAATATATATCACAGGAAGGCGTAGAGAAGTACCAATTTATGGAGACGATAAGAACAGGCTATTATAATAGTGTTGATGGATTGTATCATTAGCCAACGTTAATAAACTTTACGATGAGAAAAATAATTGTCATTATTACATACATTCTTTTGTCAAGTTGTGGGAGAAACGGCACTTTGGATAAAAAGGAGGCCTTTAGTCTACTGCGTTCAGACAACAGCATCATACCTGCAATTGAGCATTTCTCCTTGCTTGTCAATCGAGATAGTCTACCAAATCCCAGCAACTCCCCTGTTTTGCTCCATGTTTTGGTTTCTGACTCTGAATCATCTCAACCCTTTTGTACAATAACAGCGACCCGAAAACATGAACAGTATGCTAATGCGAAAATAATAGGCGAAACAGAGTGCAACGGATATAGGGTTATCTTCCACTCAAGAAGTTCTTTGTTAACACCTCGAGTTTTAAAGAATGTAAACATGCGAGAAACCAATTACATAGAGGTTCTCGATTTTGAGGCCAGCCCGGCAATAGAGAATCATTCATATGAAAAAGATCTATATATGGTTTGGTATAATATTAGCGAGAATGCGACATTACAATATGACAATATCCTGGCCAGGAGCCCCTCCGAAATGCGCGAATGGGGCATTGAATTCGAAATGACACACTGAACGCCTCACGGAAGATAAGCAAAGGCGGAATTTTATTCCATTGTGCAAGAAACAGAGGAACATGGTGTTATTACTGTGAGATTCGATGAAACACTTTAAAATCATGTTCTATGAAGTCAAATAAAACATCCCTTGGACTGTTTATGTTGGCACTTGCTGCCATATTCACTATCACTTCTTGTGAGAAGATTAAGAAATTGGTGGCTCCGGATTTGAATCCGTATTCGGAGACAAAAGATGAATCATATTCTTTAATTGGTTATACATGGAATGGCGAGCAGTACACTCAAGCGGTGCATCGCTATATGACAATGATATCGACAGGGGTTAATTGGAGCATTGTTGAAACAGAAGGCGAAAAATACATTTTGATTACGGCTTCAATGAATAGAGAAGGATTGTCTTCTCTTAGCATGAGCTATGTATGGATGATTATTCCATACCCTCAAGATGTGGTTATGGGCAAGCAATACTCAACAACCGTTTATTCATCTTATGTGACAGTTTACTCTTCGACCCCGGTTGTAATTATGGATGGGAAAGAATGGCCAAAGATAGTCAGACCTGTAACGGTTAGTATTACCTTCACAAAAAAGGGGAACACAATACAGGGTAAATTTACGGCAGAGGGCGATGCTTTAGAAATGGCTGACGGCGAGAAGGTGAGTGTGAAACTGGAAAAGGGAGAGTTAAGTTTGAGCTATGCTGGTGGTTATGTGAAGAATTATTCACTGGAAAGCTGGCTCTCCGAAATAGAGCGAGCTAAAGAATCAGCAGAAAGGACTTCACGGCAACAATAGACTCACCCCATCCCGCATTTTAAAAGCGACGAATAATACGGAACTTTTATGAAACGACTTGTTCTTGTTCTGGTATTGGCTTTAGGGGCCATCATGGCTACACAGGCACAGAAACGATGGGTCTTTTCACCGGAAGTGACCCTTGGTGTGGGTTTCGCGAATGGACCGAAGGCCTATGGGACACAGGCATTTACGGCCGGATATAAGTTCGGGGGCCTGTTCCTGCTGGGGGCCGGTGCCGGGTTCCGTTCCGCTTTGCCGGTCAGCAGCCGTACTACTGTCATTTCAGGTGCTACCCGGAAGGAATATACCCTAGATCTGGAGGTGCCCGTTTTCCTCCGGATTGGCCTGGAAGGCAGCAAATGGTTTGTCCATGTGGATGGAGGCTATGCTATCGGCCTTTATGGCATCTCAATGGTCGCTATGTTGAAAAAGGTAGGAGCATCACCGTTTATTACCGCTACCTATAAAGGGTTTTTCGTAGACCCTCATGCCGGTATTATTCTGGGTGGGCGACATGCCATCGGCCTGGGTGTCCTATTTCAGCAGTGCACGCGTCAGGAGCAGGTTATTCATCAATCAGGTGATCTCATTTCCACGAGTGTAAGCACCGTAAAAGATTTCCCCGCTGCCATTAACCTGCGCTATGGCGTCCGGTTCTAAGCTGACGGGAACGATGGAAAGAATTATTGGAAATCAGGGCTATTCCTAACCGTGCCGCCTGCGGGACCTGGCTTGCTGCTCGTCCTTAAAATCGAACCGAAACAAGGATGAGATAGGTAAATTGACGACATCGTCCTCAAATAAGGCCCTTTTTAAGGACGAGGGGCATGTGCACTGTCCAGCGTCGCCGCCCGCTGGGGCGCCGAGGCCCCGGAAGTAGAAGGTGTGTACGGCATATAATATTTGGTTTTCTGCCAAATAATGCTTACCTTTGCGGTCCCTCTAACTGTGGAGGGATCGCAACTTTTTATGTTAAACCATTAATTATCAAGACAGTGGACACACTTAGCTACAAAACAGTTTCCCTGAACAAGGCAACTGTGAACAAGGAGTGGCTCGTCATTGATGCAACCGACCTCGTGCTCGGTCGCCTGGCTTCCCGCGTCGCCCTGGTGCTGCGTGGCAAGAACAAGCCCGGTTACACCCCGCATGTGGACTGTGGTGACAACGTCATCATCGTAAATGCCGAAAAGATCCGTCTTACCGGCAAAAAGATGACCGACCGCGTTTACGTTCGCTACACCGGTTATCCGGGTGGCCAGCGTTTCTCCACGCCCCGTGAGATCCTTGCAAAAAGACCCGCCGAACTCATCCGTCGGTCTGTGAAGGGCATGCTGCCCAAGACCCGTCTTGGTGACAAGCTCATCAACAACCTGTATGTTTACGCAGGTCCCGAGCACCCGCACCAGGCCCAGAATCCTAAAACCATTAAGTTTAACGAAATCTAAACAGAGCACATGGAACAGAAACACGCCCTTGGAAGACGTAAATCAGCTGTCGCTCGTGTTTATGTAGTACCCGGCACGGGCAAGTTCGTTATCAACGACCGCCCCATGGAAGAGTACTTCAAAGAAGGCACTCTCCAGTACATCGCCAACCAGGCCCTTGAGGTCACCGGTACTGCAGGTCAGTTTGACATCAAGGTTACCCTCGTCGGTGGTGGTACCAAAGGTCAGGCAGAGGCCGTTCGTCTCGGCATCGCCCGCGCTCTTTGCGAGGTCGATAAAGAGGCTTACCGCTCTACCCTTAAGGCCGCCGGTTTCCTCACCCGCGACGCCCGCGAAGTTGAGCGTAAGAAACCTGGTCAGCCTGGCGCACGTCGTCGCTTCCAGTTCAGTAAGCGTTAATCTTACTGGTGGATTTACGTCAGCACGGCTTAGGTACTTAAATCCTGAGACCCCGGTGAGGATGAGAATCTTCCCGAGCTACAAAAAGGATTGCCGGGCCGCGAAAAAATCCCGAAGACCAGCACAAGGCTGCTACTTCGGATTGATGAATGAGTTATTAAAAAGAACAAACAACCCATGTCAAGAACTAATTTTCAGGAATTGCTTGATGCAGGCTCCCACTTCGGCCACCTCGCTCGCAAGTGGAACCCCAAGATGGCTCCGTATATCTTCGTAGAAAGAAACGGTATCCACATCATCGACCTGCACAAGACCGTCGTCAAGATTGACGAGGCAGCAGAGGTCCTCAAGGAAATGGCCCGCAGCGGCCGTAAGGTCCTCTTCGTCGCCACCAAAAAACAGGCAAAAGACGTTGTGGCAGAAATGGCCGCTTCCGTCAATATGCCTTCCGTGACCGAGCGTTGGCCGGGCGGTATGCTTACCAACTTCCCCACCATTCGCAAGGCCGTGAAGAAAATGAACACCATCGACAAGATGAAAGAAGATGGCACCTTCGAGAAGCTCGCAAAGCGTGAGCGTCTGCAGGTGGAGCGCCAGCGGGCCAAACTGGAGAAGAACCTCGGTTCCATCCGTGACATGTCCCGTCTGCCCAGCGCCCTCTTCGTGGTCGACGTTCAGAAAGAGGCCAATGCCGTTAAGGAGGCCGTTCGTCTGAACATCCCGGTTATCGCAATGGTTGACACATGTTGCGATCCCACGCCCATTGATTATGTGATTCCGGCAAACGACGACTCCACGAAGTCCATCACCCTCATCATGGATGTGATGTGCAAAGCCATCAACGAAGGTCTGGAAGAGCGCAAACTGGAGAAGGAAAAGGAAGCTGAGGCCGCTCCCGTAGAGGCCGCTGAGGCTACCGCCGCCGCTCCCGAGCGCAAGCTCCGTTCCCGCCGCGCCCCCAAGGCAGAACCCGTTGAGGCTCCCACCGAAGAGTAATTAACCGTTTAAAAAGCAAGTAATTATGGCTATCTCTTTAGCAGATATCAAGAAACTCCGCGACATGACCAGCGCTGGCATGATGGACTGCAAAAAGGCCCTCGAAGAGGCTGCAGGTGATTTCAAGCGTGCCGTCGAAATCCTGCGCGAGAAAGGTAAATCCACCCTCGCCAAGCGCGGTGAAAACGAGACCACCCAGGGTGCTGTGCTCAGCCGTGTAAACGGCGGCAAGGCTATCCTCGTCTGCCTCGGTTGCGAGACCGACTTCGTGGCCGCCACCCCGGACTTCAAAGCCCTTTCCGGAAACATCGCCGATGCAGCTATCGCTGCTTTCCCTGCTTCCGTAGAAGAGCTGAAGGCCGTGAAACTTGCCGATGGTTACTCCATCGAAGAGGACATCACCAACCAGGCTGGTAAAACCGGTGAAAAGCACGTGCTGGCTTTCTACGGCGCCCTCGAGGCCCCGTTCGTGAGCGAATATGTGCACTTCAACGGCAAGCTGGGTGCCATCGTTTCCTTCTCCAAGGAAGTTCCCACCGATATCGCCCGCGGTATCGCCATGCAGGTGGCTTCCATGAACCCTGTGGCTGTAGACGCCGCTTCCGTCCCTGCTGAGGTTATCGAGTCCGAAAAGACCGTTGCCGTTCAGAAGACCAAGGACGAGCAGGTTCAGAAGTCCGTTGATAACGCCCTCAAGAAGGCCGGTATCAACCCCGCCCACGTGGACAGCGAAGACCACATCGAGTCCAACACGGCCAAGGGCTGGCTCACCATCGAGCAGGCTAAGCAGGCCCGTGAGATCATCGCCAAGGTTGGCGCTGAGACGCTTGCCTCTCTGGAGCAGAAGGTCCAGATGATCAATGGCATCGTGAATGGCCGTATCCAGAAGTTCCTGAAGGAAAACACCCTGATGGAGCAGGAGTACCAGCTCAGCGACGACAAGAAGACGGTGAAGGAAGCCCTCGCCGCCGCCGACAAGGACGCCAAGGTTCTCGCCTTCAAGCGTTTCTCCCTGTCCGACTAATTGAAGTCCTCATCATTCAAAAACGTCCTCCGGTTTCCTGGGGGACGTTTTTTGTTAAGGGGGGGGTGTTATAGCACACCACCCATGCCCAGAGCCCCCTCTGTGGCCCTACCCTGTGCTTTAACCACCCTTCCTGCACCCGCTTAAAGCACAGCCCCCATGCCCAGAACCCTCTCTGTGGCCCCACCCCGTGCTTTAACTACCCTTCCAGGACCCGCTTAAAGCACAGCCCCCATGCCCAGAACCCTCTCTGTGGCCCCACCCCGTGCTTTAACCACCATACTGGCCAAAACGGGCTGGTTGGCAAGTGATTGTAAATGAACACTTTACAGAAAATCCTCGGCGCAAAAAGAGCCGAGGATTATTAAGAAATAGCTGATAATCAGCGTGTTACCAACCAGCCTCTATGCGCGGCAGGTGACGAAGTCGAAGAACACGTCGATGTCCTTCTTGTCCTTGAGCTTGACCATGTAGGCCATGTTGCAGAGGTCGTCGGCCAGGGCGTCCGGGACGCGCTCGGCCATGCACATGACGTTGCCGTAGCGGTCCATGATTTCCTGGTGGCTGTGGACGTAGGCTTTGCCGTCGCGACGGCCGGCGTAGGCGCAGAAGTACTGCTCGCCCAGCGGCTTGCGGGCCTCGTTGAAGGCCACCATATCGGCCCAAATCTGGAACACGTCCGTGCTGTGGGCGAAGTTCATCATGTCCGGCGTGTAGCCTCCCGGCGGGCGCATGTTCACTTCCAGGCCTACGTAGTCGCCTTTCTTGCCGAGGCCCTGGCGGTCGCGGTCCAGCTGGAAGAACTCCAGATGTACGAATCGACTCTTAATACCAAAAGCCTTTACCGTACGACGGCCGATGGCGGCCAGCTTGGCGGGCACGGTCTTGTTGGTCCAGTAGCAGGTGTCCAGGTTGTCATGGACGATTTCCATGATGGGCGTAGGGAAGATGGTGTTGTTCTCGAACACAGGTTCTCCATCGGCATTGAAAATGGCATCGTAGCTTACCAGAAGGCCGGTGATGAACTCTTCGATCACGAAGTAGCCCGCGTCGTTGGGATGGGATGCGAACCAGGCCTCCAGCTCTGCGTCGCTCTGGATTTTGCAGGTGCCGCCGGCGCCCATGCCGTTGTCCGGTTTGGCGATGATGGGATAGCCCGTCTTCTTGGTGAAGGCTTTCACCTTGGCCAGGCCTTCCGCGCCCTTGATCTGGCGGGCGGTAGGAATGCCGCCCAGGGCGTAGTACTTCTTCATCTCGCTCTTGTTCTTGATGGCGGCGATGTGGTCGTTCTGGATACCCGTGGTCACGTTGAAGTCCGTGCGCAAGCGGGCGTCCTGCTCCAGCCAGTACTCGTTGTTGGACTCGATCCAGTCAATCTTGCCCCACTTGTGGGCCAGCCAGGCGACGGCGCGGTACATTTCGTCGTAGTTCTCCAGGTTGTTCACCTTGTAGTAGTCCGAAATGCTGCCACGGAGCTCCTGGGACAGGTTCCAGTACTCTGTATCGGCAATGGCCAACACGTTGATACCGTTTTGCTTGAGCCCGGCGCAGAAGTGCCAGTAGGTGGCCGGGAAATGGGGGGAAATGAATATTAAGTTCATAAAACTGTAGGTTTTGTTTTCTTCGCTTACTCGGCGCATGGCACCGCGGGTGATTTCGAACGCCTCTCCGTAAAGGGTGGGTTTTCCATCGACAATTTTTATATATCCGCCGTCCCGGAAGGTGTAGAACCGATGGTTCCAACTGTCCGGAAAGGCGATGTCCTCGAACAGGCGGAGGCCATCGACCTTGGCATACCGCACCTGCTCCATGTGCGGAACCAAGTTGATGTCCGTGAGGCCCAGGCCTTTAAGCCAGCGCAGGTACTGCGGGTCCCGGGCTTCCCCCGGCAGTTCCGGATGGGAATACACGTTGTCCGCGCAGTTCATGCTGCCGGCGCTGCAGCCCATGACAACCCCGTCGAAGCCTTGGATAAGTTCCTTGAGACGAATCTGGTGCAGGAACTTATTCTGCGTGGGGACATGGCCGCCGCACAGCACAATCCAGTGCGCCCATTGGACCAGTTCCGGGGTTTGAGCGGCGTTCCGACGGTCCAGCATCACAATTTCTTCCGTGTCGATACCGGACTTGTGGATGCACTCGCTCATGCCCTTGAGGACGGAATCGGTGAAGCCTCGGTCATCCGGGGCGGCGCTCACCAGCAGCACGCGGGGCTTGTCGCCCTCCGCGCCTCCGGCCCGCCGGATGGCCTTGGCCAGTTCCGCCCGGACATCGGCCAAGAAACCGTTATCCTGCGTAAACTGCGGTTCTCCATAGCGGGTTGGGCTGCCTGTGAGGTACAAAATCATATGCGCAAAGATACGAATTTTCCCGCATTCTTCACAAGGCCGAGTGGCTAGGCCTGGATGTGGCCCACAAGGAGGGGGCTGGCCCGAATGTGCACATGGGGGCTGGTCGGTAACACAATACGGGGTGATTGGCAATATATTGAGTATCAATTACTTCCTGGAAAATCCTCGTTCAATTTTGCGACGAGGATTTTCCATAAAGCGCTCACTCTCAAGCACTTACCGATCACCCCGTTCTGGCCAGTATGGGGGTTAAAGCACAGGGCGGGGCCACAGAGAGGGTTCTGGGCATGGGTGGTGTGCTTTAACCGGAGGGGAGCAGAGAAAGTATGTTTTAATCCGAAGAGCACATTTAGAAAAAATACTATCTTTGTAAAAATGTTTGAACGATGAAAAGATACATGATGTGGGCCGCGATGCTGGCCGTGCTGCTTTCCCTGGCTCCGCAGAGCCTGGCGGGGCAGGAGAAAACCATCAAACGGAAGGTGGCCATAGGCCGTTTTTCCAACGAAACCCAATACGCCAAGGGTATTTTTTACGACAAGGACAATGACCCCATGCGCAAACAGGCGCTGGACATCCTGTCCTCCAAGCTGGCCCTCAGCGGCAAGTTCATCCTCCTGGAAAGGGAGGACCTGGACGTGCTGATGAAAGAAGCCGGCCCGGAAGGCATGGCCAAGATTGGTGCGGACTACCTGATCCTGGGCTCCATCACGGAGTTCGGCCGCAAGGCGCAGGGCCAGGAGGGCGTATTCACCAGCACCAAAACCCAGACGGTGGAGGCCGGCGTGAGCCTGCGCCTGGTAGAAGCCGCCACGGGGCTCATCATCTATTCCGATGAAGCCAAAGGCTACGCGGAAACCACCTCCAAGCAAACCCTAGGCCTGGGCGGAACGGCCGGCTATGACGCCACGCTCAGCGACAAGGCCATCTCCTCCGCCATCAGCCAGCTGGTGGAAAACATCATCAACAAGTGCATGGACAAGCCCTGGCGCTCTTACATCCTCACTTATGACGATGGTTCCTACATCATCTCCGGTGGTGCTTCCCAGGGCCTCCAGCCCGGCGACGCCTTCATCGTGTACACAAAAGGCAAGAGCGTCAAGAACCCTCAGACCGGCATGATGGTGGAACTCCCCGGCAAGCCCGTGGGCAAGGTAACCGTGATCTCCTCCTTCGGCGACAACCCGGAGAACGAACTATCCTACTGCTCCTACGAAGGACAGGACATCGACGAAGACCATCTGGACAAGTACTATATTTCCGACAAATAGCATGAAAAAACTCATTTTTGCATTGACGGCCGCCCTGCTCACCCTGGCCTCCTGCGGTGTGGGCAACGTTACCGTGAATTCAGGCAAGGCGGACAAAGCCTATCTGTCCTTCTCGGCCGCCCAGGCCAAAGACATCCTTGTTACGGTGGACGGCAAGGAATACAAGACCGAAACCCTTAAGGTAAAAGGCTGGTCCGGCAACAAAGACCTCAAGTCCCTCTCCAAGAACATAATTACCCTGGAGCCCGGCACACATACGGTGGTGGTAAAAGACAATACCGGCAAGGAAATTACTTCCCAGAAGGTGTTCATATCGTCCCAGGAACACAAGATGATCGGCCTTGAGTTATGAGAAAAATTCTAACCCTGTCGATAGCTGCCCTCCTTCTGTGCTCCTGCGGCCCTTCCGTCGGCGTGCTGTACTATTGGGGTGGCGATGCCTCCAAGGGGGTAACCCGTTACGAGGACCGCTTCTATGAGGCCTATGGCAAGTCGCAGAGCCCGGAAAGCCTGTGCGCCATGCTGTGTGTCTATGAAGACATGCTGCAGAACCCCGGCGGAGAACGCGGCGTGGTGCCTCCGGGCATCTGTGCCGAGTATGGCTACCTGCTGCTGAAGCCGGAGACGGCCGCCGCCTTTGCCGAGAGCGCCTCGGACCGCGAACGCCGCGTCTACGGACGTTCGGACTATAGCACCTATTTCCCCGAATACGGCCTCAAGCTCCTGCAGAAGGAGCTGGAGCTGTATCCGGAGTCCCGAAAATTTGTGGAACCCTTGCTTAAAAAATTCGCAGGCAAATGAAAAAGTATCTGATTCTTCTGGCAGCCACGGCGCTGCTCGTTTCCTGCGGATCGTCCAGCAAGCTCACCCGCGGGGAGGTCTATGCCCCTCTGTACCATGAAGCGCCCGTCACCTTGCTGGTGATGCCGCCCATCAACAATACGGCCAACGTGGAGGCCAAGGACCTGCTGTACACGTCCATCAGCCGTCCGCTGGTGGAGGCCGGTTATTACGTCCTTCCGCCCATCCTCACCATGGATGTCCTCAAGGCGGAAAGTGCCTATGACGCAGAACTCTTCTTCGAGGCGCCCGTCGGGCAGTTCGGCGCAGTTTTCGGTGCCGATGCCGTCATCTTCTCCGTCATCGACAAGTGGGCCAAACAGGGCGTGGGTATCAGCGCCAAGATCCGTTATGTCATGCGCTCCACGCGCACGAACGAAGTTCTGTTCGACCGCAGCTGCGACCTGTTCCTGGATACGTCGGTACAAACAAGCAGCAGCGGCCTGCTGGGCCTGGTGCTGGACGTGGCCCTCACGGCCGTGAACACCGCCCTTACGGCCCACATCGAAGCGGCCCGTCAGGCTAACCGCTACATATTCAGCGACATCCCCTTCGGCAAGTTCAGTCCGTACTATCAGCAGGACCAGGACTGGAAAGCCGAACCCGCCAATGTCAAGGCTGTAGTGAAGGATTAAGACGGGTCGGAAAGAAGCCTTTTTATATTTCAGTTTCCGCGAATAATTTGTATATTTGTGGAAACTGAATTTTTGTTATGCCCAATGCAGTAGGACACATCGCTCAGGTCGTGGGACCGGTGGTGGATGTACATTTTAACATAACGGCCCGGAATGCGGAACTGGAACTTCCGCGTATCGCAGACGCCCTGGTCGTAAAGCGTCCGGATGGAAAGAACGTCGTATTGGAAGTGCAGCAGCACATTGGTGAAGACACCGTTCGCTGCGTGGCCATGGATTCCACGGACGGTCTCAGCCGCGGGCTGGAGGTGGAGAACACCTACAGGCCCATCGCCATGCCCGTAGGGGCGCAAATCCGCGGGCGCGTAATGAACGTCACCGGAGATGCCATCGACGGCATGGCCGCGCTGGACCGCGAGAACTCGCTTCCCATTCACCGGGAGCCGCCCAAGTTTGAGGACCTCACCACCAGCCAGGAAGTGCTGTTTACCGGTATCAAGGTGATCGACCTGCTGGAGCCCTATCTGAAGGGCGGTAAAATCGGTCTGTTCGGCGGCGCCGGCGTGGGCAAGACGGTGCTCATCAAGGAACTTATCAACAACATTGCCAAGGCGCACAACGGTTTCTCCGTGTTCGCCGGCGTAGGGGAGCGCACCCGTGAGGGCAACGACCTCCTGCGGGAAATGATCGAGTCCAAGGTTATCCGTTATGGCGATGCTTTCGAAAAAGCCATGGCAGAGGGCAAGTGGGACCTCTCGCTGGTGGACCCCAAGGAACTGGAAAAAAGCCAGGTGTCCATGGTGTTCGGCCAGATGAACGAACCCCCGGGAGCCCGTTCCAGCGTGGCCCTGAGCGGCCTCACCCTGGCGGAGAGCTTCCGCGACAGCGGCTCCGGCGCAGGCCCGCGTGACATCCTCTTCTTTATCGACAATATCTTCCGTTTCACCCAGGCCGGTTCAGAGGTGAGCGCCCTGCTGGGCCGTATGCCTTCGGCCGTGGGTTACCAGCCCACTCTGGCCACGGAAATGGGTAAGATGCAGGAACGCATCACTTCTACCAAAAACGGTTCCATCACTTCGGTACAGGCGGTTTATGTTCCTGCCGATGACCTCACGGACCCGGCCCCTGCCACCACGTTCACCCACCTGGATGCCACCACGGTGCTCAGCCGTAAAATCACGGCCCTGGGCATTTACCCGGCCGTGGACCCGCTGGAGTCCACCTCCCGCATCCTGGACCCCAACATCGTGGGCCAGGCCCATTACGACACAGCCCAGCGCGTAAAGCAAATTCTCCAGCGCAACCAGGAACTGCAGGACATCATCGCCATCCTGGGTATGGACGAGCTTTCGGAAGAGGACAAAACCACTGTTAACCGCGCCCGTCGCGTACAGCGCTTCCTGAGCCAGCCGTTCTTTGTGGCGGAGCAGTTCACGGGCGTTCCCGGCGTCATGGTGAGCATCGAGGACACCATCAAGGGTTTCAATATGATTATGGACGGTGAGGTCGATTACCTCCCGGAACAGGCCTTCCTGAACGTAGGCACCATCGAGGATGCCATCAAGAAGGGCGAAGCCCTGCTGGCTGCTGCCAAATAGGAGATACGCTCGGCCTTCGGCCTCGGTATGACAGTTTTGTCATTCCGAGCGAAGCGAGAGAATCCCAAAAGGAGAATGGATAGTATTAAATTGCATATTCTTAGTCCTGAAGGACCGCTGGTGCGGGCCAAGGTGGAGCTGGTGACGCTACCGGGCGTCGCCGGGCCGTTCACCGTACTCAAGGACCACGCGGCGCTCATCACGGCGCTGGAAAAGGGCAACATCCGCTACGTGGAGGGTGGGGAAGAGAAGTTCCTGCCCATCCGGGAAGGCTTTGTGGAGGTAGGGAACAACCAGGTCAAAGTGTGCGTGGAAGTATGATGCTGCTGACTCTCATACTGTCCTTCCTGCTTCAAGGAGATACACTCGGCCTTGCAGGCCTCGGTATGACAAACGACACTTCTGTCACACCGAGCGAAGCGAGCGTGTCTCATAACGAAGCGTCTCCGGAGTTCGACATGGACGAGTACCTTTACGGGCATGTGGTGGATGCTTACGACTGGCACATCACTACCGTGAACGGGAAGCATATCAGCGTGCCGCTGCTGATCATTGCCCGCAGCAAAACAACGGGATGGCACGTGTTCTCCTCCGGAAAGTTGGCCCACGGCCATGAGTATGAGGGTTTTTACATCCAGCACGATCAAGAATCCCACCGGGACAGGCTGATGGAACACACCCCCTCCGGGGATGTGCGTCCGCTGGACATTTCCATTACCAAGAATGTGGCCGGGCTGATGTTCAACAGCCTGGTGCTGGTGCTCCTTGTGCTCTTCGGTGTCAAGTGGTATCGCAAGCACGATGCCCGCGAGGAGGCGCCGGGTGGCTTCAGCGGCCTGCTGGAGATGCTGGTCATGATGGTGGAGGACGATATCATCAAGCCTTGTATCGGCCCGGATTATAAACGGTATTCACCGTATTTGCTCACCGCGTTTTTCTTCATCTTCGTGAACAACCTGCTGGGCATCGTCCCGTTCTTCCCGGGCGGGGCCAACATTACCGGTAACATCGCCATTACCTTCATGATGGCCATGTTCACCTTCCTGGCAGTAAACCTGTTCGGCAACAAGCATTATTACAAAGACATATTCTGGCCGGAGGTGCCGCTTTTCCTGAAAGCCATCCCTCTGATGCCCCTGATTGAAATCATCGGCCTGTTCACCAAGCCCTTCTCCCTCATGGTGCGACTGTTCGCCAATATTCTGGCGGGTCACATGATGATCCTGGGTGTGGTGTCGGTGGTGTTCCTTACGGCTGAGCTGGGCCCGGCCATGAACGGCGGCCTCAGTGCCATCGCCGTCCTGTTTGGCGTGTTCATGGATGTCCTGGAACTGCTGGTGGCATTCCTCCAGGCTTATATATTCACCATGCTTTCCAGTGTGTTCATCGGCCTTAGCCGACAGCACCCGGAAGAAGAAAAAGTAGAAAAGTAACTTTAAAACTATAGCATTATGATTTTGTCCACTATGATTCTTCAGGCTGCCACTACCGCAGCTCTCGGAAAGGCCGGTGCCGCACTGGGTGCCGGTATCGCTGCCATCGCCGCCGCTTTTGGTATCGGCAACATCGGTAAAGCCGCCCTTGAGGCCGGTGCCCGCCAGCCCGAGAAAGCGGACCACTACCGTCTTACCGCCATCATCATCGGCGCTCTGGTAGAAGGTGCCTGCCTCTTTGCTATTCTGGTCTGTCTTATCGGCAAGTAAGCGATGTCACTGATTACACCGGACTTCGGCTTGTTGTTCTGGATGACGCTGATTTTCGGCATCGTCTTCTTCATCCTGGCCAAGTTTGGCTTCCCGGTGCTGACGGATATGGTCCGGAAGCGTCAGGAACGGATAGAGAAGTCCCTTGTCGATGCCCGTGAAATCGAGGCGCGCATGGCTCACTGGAAGGTGGAGCAGGCGCAGCTGCTGGAGGCTACCCGCAAGGAGCAGTCCCAGATGCTGCAGGAGGCCACCCAGACCAAGGCCCGGATCGTGGCCGATGCCAAGGCGCAAGCCCAGGCGGAGGCCGATAAGATTCTCGCCGAGGCCAAGCTCCAGATTGCCGCAGAGAAAGAGAGCGCCCTCCGCGACGTGCGCCGGGAAGTAGCCCTGCTCAGCGTGCAGGTGGCGGAAAAAGTGCTTCGCCACGAGCTCTCCGACGAAGGCAACCAGCGGGCGTTCATCGACCAGCTGATAGACGAAGCCAATCAGACACCCCTCCATAACAAGAACTGATGAACCGCGCCATTGTCATAACCCGCTACGCCAGAGCGTTGGTCCGCTATGTCCGTGACAACGGGCAGGGGGACGTGGTGTGCTCGGAGGCTGAGGTGCTTCTGAAGGCCCTCCACGACGTGCCGGACCTGGCCCGCATGGTGGAGGCCGCCAACGACGTGGTGAGCGAGTTCGACAAGAAAAAGCTCCTGCAATCGGCCCTGGGCAACCGGATGTCGCCGGAACTGAGCCGCTTCCTTACGCTGCTGAACAAAAACGGCCGCATGGAACTGGTGGGTGACATCCTCCGGGACTTTGTGGACATGTACCACCGGAGCGTGGGCATCCGCAAGGCGCAGCTGGTGACGGTGGGAGAACCATCGGAGCGCCTGCTGCAGCGCCTCAAAGCCCTGGTTAAGAGCAAAACCGGTGAAGATGTCATCATAGAGGTGGTGGTGGATCCCTCCATTGTGGGCGGCTTTATCTTCGACATTGACGATTATCTCCTGGACGCCAGCGTAAAACGCCAGCTGGACCTGATCCGGGAACAGTTTATTGAACGAAACAGACGTATAATCTAATGGCAAATACGAGTTTAAAACCCAGCGAAGTGAGCGAAATCCTCCTCGGGCAGCTCAAGGACATGAAGAACGATCTCCAGTTTGAGGAGATCGGCAAGGCTCTGCAGGTGAGCGACGGCGTGGTGCGCATCTATGGCCTGGACCACGCAGAGGCCGGCGAACTGCTGGACTGCGGTAATGGTGTCATGGCCGTGGTGATGAACCTGGAGGCGGACAATGTGGGCGCCGTGATGATGGGCCCCACGGACCTGGTGAAGGAAGGCATGGTGGTGCGCCGGACCGGCCGCATCGCTTCCGTGGCTGTGAACGACCAGTTACTGGGCCGTGTAATCGACCCGCTGGGCAATCCGCTGGACGGCCTGGGTCCCATCGACGGGGATAAACTGGACATGCCGCTGGAGCGCAAGGCACCGGGCGTCATTTTCCGCCAGCCGGTGAGCGAACCGCTGCAGACGGGTATCAAGGCCATCGACGCCATGATTCCCATCGGTCGCGGCCAGCGTGAGCTCATTATCGGAGACCGCCAGACGGGTAAGACGGCCATTGCCATAGATACCATCATCAACCAGCGTTCGGCCTACGAAGCCGGAGAACCGGTTTACTGCATTTACGTGGCCGTGGGCCAGAAGGGTTCCACCGTGGCTTCCATTGTAAAGACGCTGCGGGAGCACGGCGCCATGGACTATACCGTGGTGGTGGCCGCAACGGCCGCAGACCCTGCCGCACTGCAGTATTATGCTCCGTTTGCCGGTGCGGCTATCGGCGAGTATTTCCGCGATACCGGACGGCATGCGCTGGTGGTGTACGATGACCTTTCCAAGCAGGCCGTGGCCTACCGCGAGGTTTCCCTCATCCTGCGCCGTCCTTCCGGTCGTGAGGCCTATCCGGGCGATATTTTCTACCTGCACAGCCGTCTGCTGGAGCGGGCCGCCCGCATTATCGACCAGCAGGAAGTGGCCGCCCAGATGAACGACTTGCCGGCCGTGCTCAAGGACAAAGTGAAGGGTGGTGGCTCGCTGACGGCGCTTCCTATCATCGAAACCCAGGCGGGTGACGTGAGCGCCTACATTCCCACCAACGTGATTTCCATTACGGACGGCCAGATTTACCTGGAGCAGAGCCTGTTCAACCAGGGTGTGCGCCCGGCTATCAACGTGGGTATTTCCGTGTCCCGTGTGGGTGGCAGCGCCCAGGTGAAGTCTATGAAGAAGGTGGCCGGTACGCTCAAGATCGACCAGGCCCAGTGGGCGGAACTGGAGGCCTTCTCCAAGTTTTCCTCGGACGTGGACAAGGTGACGGAACTGGCCCTGGACAAGGGTCGAAAGAACAATCAGCTGCTCATTCAGCCCCAATACAGCCCCATGCCGGTAGGGGAGCAGGTGGCCATCCTGTACTGCGGTACGCGTGCCCTCATGCGCGACATCGCCATCGACAAGGTGCGTCCTTTCCAGGAGGCTTTCCTGGATCGCCTGCGCGCCGCCCATAAGGCCGATGTCCTGGAGCCGCTAGGCCAGGGTAAGCTGACGCCGGAGATAGAAAAGATTTTGGCCGATACCGCCGCCTCCGTAATCCTGACCTTGAAGTAATTCCTGAGCGAAGCCGGATATGCCCACGCTGAAAGAAATAAAAGGCCGTATCGCATCGGTCCGAAGTACCCTCAAAATTACTTCGGCCATGAAGCTGGTGTCCAGCGCCAAGCTGCGGAAGGCCCAGAATGCCATTGAAGCCATGCGCCCGTACCAGGAGCAGCTGCAAGGCATCCTGGCGTCCCTGGAGGATGGCGAGCACGTCGGCTCGTCCTTAAAATCGGCTCAAAACGAGGATGAGAAGGCCCAAAAGGGGCTCTCGTCCTTAAATCGGGGCAAAAATAAGGATGAGAAGATAAGCATCGTGGCAATAGCGTCCAATTCTTCGCTCTGCGGCGGGTTCAACGCCAACGCCATTGCCAAGGTGCGTTCCATCCGCAGGCGCGGGGATACCGTGTACGCGATAGGCCGCAAGATGGCCGATGCCATGCGCAAGGACGGCTTCACCTCGCCGGAGGACTTATCGGCCCTCGCGGAACATCCTGCCTACGGCCCTGCCGCCGCCCTGGTGGAAAAACTGGTGGAGGACGTGGATGCCGGCCGCACAGGCGCCGTGGTGCTGGTGTATAACCACTTTGTTTCCACCGCCCGCCAGGAGCCGGTGGTGGAGGTGCTGGTGCAAGGGCAGGAGATTTCTCCGCTCGCGTCGCTCGGTCGAAATGACAATGAAAAAGGTCGAAAAGACAATGAAGCCGGCCGCAATGAAAGTGAAGCGGGGCGGAGTGACAAGGGCGCAGGGGCTGTCATTTCGAGCGAAGCCGAGAGATCTCTTATCGTGGAGCCTTCCCGGGCTGCGCTGCTGGAAGCGCTTGTGCCCAAAACCAGAAAACTTAAACTGTACGCTGCCCTCCTGGACAGCGCCGCCGCCGAACACGCTGCCCGCACCGTGGCGATGCAAACCGCCACCGACAACGCGGAGAATCTCCTGGCGGAACTTACCCTTCAATACAACAAGGGCCGCCAGCAAAAGATTACCGCCGAGATATTGGACCTGGCGGGCGGACAGGCAGAAAACTAACCACACACTATGAATATTGTAGAAAACGTAATCAAGCCGCTGGGGACTTTCAAGTTTTGGTCGGAACTGATCATCATGACGGTCGCCATGTTTATCGCCGCGGCTTCCGTGTATTATTTCCTCATGCCCAGCAACCTGGTCGTGGGATCCATCACGGGTCTTTCCATGGTTATCTCCAGCCTCTTTACCGCCATGGGTATTCCGGTTAAGGTGTCGCTGGTGGTCACCATCATCAATGCTGTCCTGCTGGTACTGGCCTGGCTGCTTATCGGCGCAGAATTCGGAGCCAAAACGGTTTATACGGCCCTGATCCTGGGTCCTTTCATCGAGGCTTGGGAAAAGATTCTGCCGTACCAGAAATTGCTGGAACCCGGCCAGACTTCCGTGATGGGGGACCCTTGGTTCGACCTGCTGTGCTTCGTGCTCATCCTCAGCGCCTCGCAAACCATCCTGTTCCACATCAATGCTTCGACGGGTGGGTTGGATATCCTGGCCAAAATCGTGAACAAGTACCTGCACTTCGACATCGGCACGTCCGTGTCGGTGGCTGGCGCACTCATCTGCTGTTCGGCTTTTGCCGTGAACCCTTTCCGGCTGGTGGTCATCGGCCTTATCGGCACGTGGATCAATGGCCTGGCGCTGGATTATTTTACCGCCGGCCTCAACCGCCGCAAGCGCGTGTGCATTATCTCGTCCCGGCACGAGGAAATTCGTAAGTACATCATTGACGAATTGCAGCGCGGATGCTCCCTGTATGAGGTTACGGGTGGCTACAACGGGAAAAAGAATGTGGAAATCCAGGCCCTGCTCACCCAGAACGAATTTGCCGATCTGATGAACTACCTGAAGCAAAATGATATCCACGGATTCATCACTGCTGGCAACGTTAGTGAAATTTACGGCGACTGGAACGCAAAAAAGAAGAAAAAAAAGTAAAATATTTTTCCGTGCGATGAGTTTTGGCACGGTATTGGAAATAAGGGGTATCAGACATAAATATTGATACCTTACCATAATCCCGCAGCCAATTGTGAAATTCGCTTGCGGGAATTTCTTTTTGTTGTACCTTTGCATCAATATGATAAAAGCAATCATTTTCGATATCGGCGGCGTCCTGATTAATCTGGATATGGACGGCTGCATCCGCGCCTTCCGCGAGAACCTCGGCTTCGACCGCATTACGGAACTGCTGGACCCGTACCATCAGAAGGGCATTTACGGGGACATGGAGGGCGGCATTATCAGTGCCGATACCTTCCGCGCGGAGGTGCTGAAGGACTCCCGGCCCGGCAGCAAGCCGGAAGACGTGGACCGCTCCATGTACGCGCTGCTCGCCGGCATGGAGGCCGATACCGTGGAAACGGTAAAGTCCATGGCCACCCGCTACCCGCTTTACCTGCTTTCCAACAACAACCCCATCTCCATGAGCCATATCCTGCGCATGTTCCGGGACTATGGCATCGACCCGGATACCACGTTCCGCGAGCAGTTTATCTCCTGCGAGATGAAGCTCCTCAAGCCATCGGCCCAAATTTACCTGGAGGCCGTAAAACGGGTGGGGCTGCCCGCTGGAGAGATTCTTTTTATTGACGATAACGACACCAACGTGCAGGCGGCCCGCGCTGTGGGCATGCAGGCCCGGGTGTATGTGGCCGGTACCAAACTATCGACCCTCTTAAGCGATTTATAATGTCCCTTTACTCCTTCTTCCGCATTAGCAAGCCTCGGGCCCAAAAGGTGCCGGAAGGGGAGGTGAATGCCGTGTACACGCGTTTGCGCCGCCGGACTTTCTGGGGCGTGACGCTGGTCTATACGCTTTATTATATCTGCCGGGGCACGCTCAGCGTGGTGAAGCAGCCGCTCATCGACGGTGGATTGCTCACCGCGGGGCAGTTGGGCATTATCGGCTCGGCCTTTCTTTTTGTCTATGCCGCCGGCAAGTTCCTGAACGGTTTTATTGCCGATTATTGCAACATCCGGCGCTTTATGGCGGCGGGCATCGGGATATCGGCCCTGGTGAACCTGCTGCTGGGGGCGCTGGGACTGCTGCATGGTACGCTGGCGGTGGGGTCGGTGACGGTTCTGCTGCTGTTTGTGGTGCTGTGGGGCATGAACGGCTGGGCGCAGAGCATGGGCTCGCCGCCCGGAACCATCAGCCTGTCGCGCTGGTTCCCGCTTTCGCGGCGCGGCACCATGTACAGCATTTTCAGTTCCACGCCGCAGCTGGGCAAGGCCCTGTCGATGATTATGACGGGCTTTATCGTGGCGGCGGCCGGCTGGCAGTGGGGCTTCCTGGCGGCAGCCGTGGCCGGTGTGCTGGGATTGATCGTCTCGCTTGTTTTTATTTCCGATACGCCTGAGAGCGAGGGGCTTCCTTCCGTGCAGGAGCTTTCCGGAGAAGAGGTCAGGGCCATGGACAAGAAGCCCACCAAGGAGTTGCAGAAGTGGGTGTTCAGGCATCCGGGTATTTGGGTGATAGCTATCTCCACGGCGTTTCTGTACATTACCCAGCAGGCCGTGAGCGACTGGGGCGTGCTGTTCCTGCAAAAGCAGAAGGAATTTTCGCTTACCAGCGCTGCGCAGGTGATAGGTTACGCGGAGATTTTTGGTGTGGTGGGTAATGTGGCGGCTGGCTGGATGTCGGACGTGCTGTTCCGGGGCAACCGGGTGCGTCCGGTGATGATTTCCGGCGTGCTGGCCATCCTTTCTCTGGCCGGGTTCCTCTTCCTGGACGGCGGTTTTGTGTGGAATATTGTTTTTGTGGCTGTGTTCAGTTGCGCCTTCAGTGTGGTGTTCTGCATCGTGGCGGGCCTTATGGCGCTGGACTTTGTGCCCCGTAAGGCTACGGGTGCCGCCTTGGGTATCGTGGGGGTATTCAGCTATGCCGCATCGGGCCTGCAGTCGGTGGCCAGCGGCTTCCTGATCGACGGGTATGCTGCCGATGGGGTGTACGATTTTGGCCCCGTATCTATTTTCTGGCTGGTGGCCTGCCTGCTGGCTTTTGTTCTACCCGTTCTGGGGTGGAAATACCTGCGTCATTAGGCGGGGATAGCGCGCGGTGAGATAGAGGCTGCGGATGGCCAGGTGCATAAAGTAGGCGGCCATGAGCAGGTGCAGCAGCATCTCCGGGCTATTCGGGACGAATAATTTTCCTATAAACCATACGGCGAAAAAGCCCACGGCGCACAGCAGGACGCTGTTGCGGAGGTCTTGGGAGGCGGTGGCGCCGATGTAGATGCCGTCCCAGGTGAAGGCCGGGCAGCCGATGAGGGGCATCAGGAGCAGCCAGGGGATGTATGCGCGGCCGGCTTCCACTACGCTCAGGTCGGAGGTCATCAGTTGCAGGAGGGGCGTGCCGCCCAGGCCGTACAGCAGCATGAAGGCGCCGGCCAGCCCGAAGCCCCACGCGAAGGTGCCGCGGACGGTGGAGCGAACCCCGTCTTCTGAACGCTCACCCACGAATCGACCCGTAAGCGCCTCTCCGGCATAGGCAAAACCGTCCGTGAAGTAACTGAACAACATCAGGAGTTTCATCAGGATGCTGCTCACGGCCAGCATGTTGTCTCCCAGCCCGGCACCGATCACGGTGAAACCAATGTACACGGCAATCATCCCCACAGAGCGTAGGAAAAGATCCCGGTTGAGGGTGAAAAAAGAGGCGGCTTCGGTGGGTGGGGCTCGGTTGGGGGCAGGTTGGGCCGGGTTTGTGCCGGGTTGGGCGGAATTGGGGTGGTCGGTAACTGGTTGAGTATCAGCGTTTTGTTGAAAATCCTCGTTCATTTTTGCGACGAGGATTTTCAGCAAGTGACTGATTGACAAATACTTACGAGCCACCCATAAAGCGAGGAGAAGGCCGGTCCACTGGGCGATGAACGTGCCCCAGGCTACGCCGGCGAAGCCCAGGGTGGGGAGGAGGGTGATGCCCGCGCCCGAAGCGGAGGCGCCCAGGGCGGAGGCCTCGATGTGGAGGCCAAAGCCCAGGCCCAGGGAGAGGAGGATGTTCACCAGGTTCACCCACAGGTCCACCAGCATGGGGCGGAGGGTATCTTGCAGGCCGATAAACCAGCCCTTGAGCGCGAAGAGCGAGAGGGTGGCGGGGGCCGCCCAGATGCGGATGTAGAAATAGCGGGTGGCCAGTTCGCGCACTTCCGGAGTGCAGTCCACGACCAGGAAGGCGCCCTGCACCACCACCCACTGGAGGGCGATGAGCGCCAGGCCGGAGAGCAGCGCAATCCGCAGCGCCCGCGCCAGAATGCGCTCGATAGCGGAAGATGCCCGGTCGGAGCCGGGCATGACGTTACTCCCGTCATGGCCGACCTGGCCGGAATGCCCGTCATGGCCGACCTGATCGGCCATCTCTTGCCGCCGGGCAACCTTCTGCCGGCCATAAGCCTGGGCGGTGAGGCCGCCCGTGCCGGCGCGGAGGAAGGCGAAGTTCCAGTACAGCAGGTCGAAGAGCATGGTCCCCACGGAGATACCGCCGATGAGGGCCGCTCCGGCGAAGCCTTCCATCGACCCTAAATGCCCCGCCACGGCCATATCCACCATCCCTACCAGGGGAACGGTGATGTTGGCCAGGATGCTGGGCACCGCCAGGCGCAGTATTTCCCTATTTAATTTCATTTGTCATACCGAGGCCGAAGGCCGAGCGTATCTCCTATCGGAATTTTTTGTCCTCTTCCAGCATGCCCAGATAGGAATTGTACCGCTCCGGGGAGATGATGCCCGCATCGACGGCCGCCTTGACGGCGCAACCGGGCTCATGGGTATGGGTGCAGGGGGTGAAACGGCAATCGGCCGAAGCCTTGAGCATCTCCGGGAAATACTTGGCAATCTCTTCCTTTTCCACATCTACCAGGCCGAAGCCGCGGATGCCGGGGGAGTCGATCACATACCCGCCGGAAGCCAGGGGGTACATCTCATAAAGGGAAGTGGTGTGCTTGCCCTGCAGGTGCGCGGCCGAAATCATCCCAATCTTGGGGTCCAGAGTAGGGTCCAGGGCTTTTATCAGGGACGATTTTCCCACGCCGGATTCGCCGGAGAACAGGTTCACATGGTCCCGGCAAGCCTCCCGGATTGCCTCGATGCCCTCGCCGGTTTTAACGGAAGTTTCAATCACCGGGTAGCCGGCACCCTCATAGATGGCTTTAAAATGGTCGATCTCTTCCTCCGCAGGCTCCCGGTACAGGTCCGTTTTGGACAGGACGATGGTAGCAGGAATGCCGTACAATTCACAGGTGACCAGGATGCGGTCCAGGAAAGGCAGCTTGACCTCCGGGAAGTACAACGATACCACCAGATAGGCCCGGTCCACGTTGGCGGCGATGATGTGCGCCTGGCGGGAGAGGTTGGTGGAGCGGCGGATGACATAGTTCCGACGGGGAAGAATCTCCGTAATGACGGCCGGCTCTGTCATACCGAGCGACCCTCTTGTCATCCCGAGCGGCTCTCTTGTCATCCCGAGCGGCTCTCTTGTCATACCGAGCGACCCTCTTGTCATCCCGAGCGGCTCTCTTGTCATACCGAGCGGCTCTCTTGTCATACCGAGCGGCTCTCTTGTCATACCGAGCGAAGCGAGCGTATCTCCTGCATACTCGTACCGGACCCTGTCTCCCACGGCGATGGGGTTGGTGACCACGCTGGCCTTGAGCCGCACCTTGCCCCGCAGCACGGCCGGGAACACCTCCCACGCCGGCAACTCGGACAGCAAATAATGGCTGCCCGCATTTTTTACCACCGTTGCTTCACCTGTTTTCATCGCACAAATTTAGCGAAAATTGCCGCGATTGCAAAAAATCGGCCCTACAGGGCACTTTGCCTGCCAACGCGGCAACCATTTCCGGAAAAAGGGGCGTTTCCCTTGCCGCGTCGGCCGTGAAATCGGCCTCTCAGGGCCTTCTGCGTGCAATCGCGGCAACGTAAAAACCGAGGGGATAGAGGGAGTGCGCCTTATGGCGAGAGCCTATGCTCAACTACTTTCAGCACCCTAATACCTACGGTAGTGACTCTGAACTCTTTCAACCTTGCCATTTCGGATGCGCTTGTACGCCCGTACTTTGACAAGTTTCTCAACAACCACCCTAGTGGTGATGCGAAGAAGTTTTGGTCTGTGTGTTCCTTTTAGCATTTGAATAATAATTTAGTGGATGAGAACAACGAGCCTCCTTGCTTCAGTACCTCCCCTCGGTAAAGGAAAAAAGAAAACAGGCATCCATTTAGGGCTGGATGTCTGCTTTAAAAATCCCACCAAATCCTTCAAATGCTGCTGCAAATATACGGAAAGATTTGAGACTTGCAAAATAATACGAGACGCAGGGCAAAAATGTAAACTTTGCAAAAAGTTTATGCTATGAAAACAGACAAACGGATGCTGGGGGCCTTTGTGCACGCCCAGGTGTAAATATTTTGGATTCGTAGCGGAATCTTGCAAAAAATCGAAGATTCCGCTAGAAGCTAATTTCTATGGAATATATTGAATATCAATAAATTGTGCGATTAATAAAAATTGCCTCCAGCGGAATCTTGCAAAAAAACACAGATTCCGCTGGGGGCTCAAAGCATACCGATCCTGTCTAGATTGCCGCCTGTGGCCTTCTCATGTTTTACCTGCAAGGAAAGCGGAACCCTCTTGGGCCCTTTAACGGTGCCCGAGAGGATTTTCGCTAACCGCCGCACTTGGTCGTGTGCGGCCGTGGTTCCGTGTTTGCCAGGCGCTCACCCTTCCCCTCCCATCGCCTAAAGCACAGCAACCCTGACGAGAAGCCTCTCTGAGGCATTCCCCTGTGCTTTAACGGCTCCTTTTCATCCCCCTTAAAGCACAGAAACCCTGCGAAGAAGCCTCTCTGGGGCATTCCCCTGTGCTTTAGCGGCTCCTTTTCATCCCCCTTAAAGTTACTATGTTTGTATTCGGAATGAGCCCTGCTGGCTCATAGGCACCACCGCCTCGATATACGAGCCTCGGCGGTTACAGCT
>JBGUPS010000005.1:0-17773 GCA_045130395.1 Candidatus Cryptobacteroides sp. | reverse complement strand
ATCATATGGACGATTTTACGATTTTTATAGTTTTGCCTCTTTCCTGAAAAAATAGTGTATATGTTTTTTTTATATGTAATAATAATTTAAACAAGGGCACAAAAAAACCAGCCGGGGAAGGCTGGTTTTAAAAATACAGGAGCGACAAATTACTTCGTGATGACCCTTGCCATCTCGAGGACCTTGTTGCTGTAACCCCACTCGTTGTCGTACCAGGCGCAAACCTTTACGAAGGTCTTGTCCAGCTGGATACCGGCCTTCTCATCGAAGATGGAGGTACGGGCGTCGCCGCGGAAGTCGGTGGAAACCAGAGCTTCGTTGGTGTAACCGAGGATGCCCTTGAGTTCGCCTTCGCTGGCTTTCTTCATGGCAGCGCAGATTTCCTCATAGGTGGCTTCCTTAGCGAGTTCGCAGGTGAGGTCTACGAAGGAGACATCGCTGGTGGGAACACGCAGGGACATACCGGTGAGTTTGCCGTTGAGTTCAGGAAGAACTTTACCTACAGCCTTTGCAGCACCCGTGGAGGAAGGAATGATGTTCTCCAGGATACCACGGCCACCACGCCAGTCTTTCTTGGAAGGACCGTCAACGGTCTTCTGGGTAGCGGTAGCAGCGTGTACGGTGGTCATGAGGCCACGGACAACACCGAAGTTGTCGTTGAGCACCTTGGTAAGAGGAGCCAGGCAGTTGGTGGTGCAAGATGCGTTGGAGATGATGGTCTGGCCAGCGTAGGTCTTGTGGTTAACACCGTAAACGAACATAGGGGTAGCGTCCTTGGAAGGAGCGCTCATGATCACCTTCTTGGCGCCGCCCTTGATGTGGGCCTCTGCCAGCTCGGAGGTGAGGAAGAAACCGGTGGATTCGACGACAACGTCTACATTGAGGGCACCCCAAGTGATGTTGGCGGGATCCTTTTCGCAGAAGACCTGAATCTTATTGCCATCGACGATAAGATAGTTGCCTTCCACTTTGATATCGTGGTTGAACTGGCCGTGTACGGAGTCGTACTTGAGCATGTAAGCGAGATAGTCGGGATCCAGCAGGTCGTTGATACCTACAACTACAATGTCTTTGCTGAAGTTCTCAACGGCAGCACGGAAAACCATACGACCGATGCGGCCAAAACCGTTAATACCAAGTTTAATCATAATCTGATGTGTTAATTTATTGTTAGTTAAACGTTCTTGCTTTTTATTTGCGACGCAAAGTTACAAAAAAATCCGATAATATCATAGATATTAACGAATTTCCTATTAAAATTTTATGAATGGTTCCCAAACAGGCTTTGTTCCACGAAATCGCAGAGAATGTGGCCGATAAGCGTATGGCACTCCTGGATGCGCGGGGTATCCGCCGACGGTACGCGCAGCACATAATCGTAGGCATCCATGCCGCAAGCATTCGCGCCCACCAGCGCCACGGTGACTATCCCCTTCTCCCGGCAGGCCTCCAGCGCCCGCAGCAGGTTCTGCGAGTTACCGGAAGTGGACAGGCCGATAAAAACGTCCCCCGCATTGCCACAGGCAATAATTTGACGGGCAAACACCTGGTCATAGCCATAATCGTTGCCGATGGCGGTAAGGATGGACGTATCCACCGTAAGGGCCATGGACGGAAGACCGGAGCGGTTGAGCCGGAACTTGTTCACCAGTTCCGCCGCCATGTGCTGGGCATCCGCCGCACTGCCACCGTTGCCCGCCCAAAGGGTTTTTCCTCCCTGTCGATAAGTTTTTACCAGCAGATTGGCAACCGTAGCCAGGGCTTGCATCGCCTTTTCATCTTGCAAGTAGGCTTCCATCACTTGGGCGGAGGCCGCCACTTGCGCTTTCACTTGTTCCTTTGTGCATTCCATAGTTTGCAAAGATAACATAAAATCCGTACTTTTGCATACTATGACAGAGAAGAAACCACCGATTTACCTTTATACCGACGGCGCCGCCAGCGGCAACCCCGGTCCCGGAGGCTACGGAATCGTCCTTCGCTGCGGCAGCTATGAGAAAGAGTTGTCGGGCGGTTTCTCCTGCACCACCAACAACCGGATGGAACTGCTGGCCGTCATCGTAGGACTGGAACAAATCCGCTGGGACAACGCGGAGGTACATGTCTGGAGCGACTCTTCCTATGTAGTAAAGGCGCTAAACGAGGGCTGGCTGGACAAATGGAAAACCATCGGCTTCAAAGGCAAAAAGAACGTGGACCTGTGGCTCCGTTTCGATGCCGTGTACAAACGGCACCGCGTGGCGTTCCACTGGCTCAAGGGTCATGCCGGCCATCCGGAAAACGAGCGCTGCGACCAACTGGCCGTGGCCGCTTACCACCAACCCAACCTGCCGGAAGACAGCGGTTATCTGGCAGAAAACACACAATTGCTTTAAAACCTAAGAATATGGCACTCCCTAAACTTGTTGTGGGAATCACCCAAGGAGACAGCAACGGCATCGGCTACGAGGTCATCATCAAATCCCTCGCGGACGAGCGTATCCTGGAATCCTTTACCCCTGTCATTTACGGCTCCTCCAAACTGCTGGGCTTTTACCGGAAAACGCTGCACAACATCGGCCCCATGGACGTGAATGTGATTTCGTCCGCTTCGGATGCCCGTCCGCGCAAGATCAACCTGGTAAACTGCCTGCCGGACAATATCTACGCAGAGCCCGGCCAGAGCACCCCGGAAAGCGCCAAAAACGCCATCGCCGCGCTGGATGCCGCCGTCAAGGATTTAAAGGACGGCCAAATCGACGTCCTGGTCACCGCGCCCATCAACAAGCGCGCCATGAGTGCGGAAGGTTTCTCGGACACCGGCCACACGGAGTTCCTCCAGAAGGAATTCGGCGTGGACGATGTCACCATGATCATGGTTAGCGACCAAATCAAAATCGGCGTAGTTACCGGCCATATCCCCCTCCGGGAGGTTCCGGGCAGCATTTCCGTCGATGCCATCCTGGGCAAACTGCGCATCATGAAGGCCTCCCTGGAGCGCGACTTCGGCGTGGCGGATCCCAAGATTGCCGTACTGGGCCTCAACCCGCACTGCGGAGACGGCGGCCTGCTGGGCGACGAAGAGCAGAACATCATCCTGCCGGCCGTAAAGGCTGCGCAGGAGGAAGGCATCCAGGCCTTCGGTCCCTACTCCCCCGACGGCTTCTTCGGTCTGGGCAATTACAGCCGCTTCGACGCCACCCTGGCCATGTACCACGACCAAGGCCTGGCCCCGTTCAAGGCCCTTGCCTTTGCCGATGGTGTCAACTACACCGCCGGCTTGCCTGTCGTCCGCACCTCACCGGACCACGGCACTGCCTACGAAATGGCCGGCCGTGACGAAGCAGACCCGCGTTCCATGATGAGCGCCATCTACACCGCCATCGACATTTTCCGTAAACGTCTTCAGTACGATTCCCTGATGGAAGGACGTTTGAAAGAGAAGGATCAATAAATTCCCACGAATACCGGTTTGGGAACCTGAATCCGGCGGCCTGTATCCTGCAGGCTGCCGCTTTTTTTGTCCCGGCGGTAGATTTCCACCTGGTCCGTATCCCGGCAAGCCACCAGGACCCACTGCTCCAGGACCGTGAAGTTCCGGGGATGGCTGCCTGTCTGCTGGTAACTCACCTTATTGAGGAGGCCGTCTTCGGAGACCTGGAAAACAGCGATACCGTCGTTCTTGAGGCGCAGGCTGGCGTATAAAAACTTGCCGTCCGGGCTCAGATGCAGGTCTGCGGCGCCGCGGGCGTCTACCTCATCGGCCTTCACCACTTGCAGAAGGGTCATTTCCGGATAGCCGAGCACGGCGATGTCGCCGGAAAGTTCGCCGATGCAGTAAAGGCGGTTCCCGTTCAGCAACAGATGACGCGGGCCGAAGTCCGCCGGCAGCTGGGCGCGTTTCCGAAAGTTGCTTGCTCCCAGCGGCGTAATGTCCATCGAGCTGATGGCATCGGCACTGAACTCGGTGAACAGCAGTTGCTTATCGGGCGTAAAGAGGGCGCAATGCACGTGCGGTTTGTCCTGCCGGGAAAGGTCCGGACCACCCGTGCTGCTGAACACCAGACTGTCCAGCGGGGCGATGCCGCCATCGTCCTTTAACTGATACACGGCCAGGGAGCCGCCGCTGTAATTGGCCACTGCCAGGAAACGGCCGTCGGTGGATACGTAGCAGGGGTCCTCTCCCCCGTCCGGAAGGCCGGTGAGCTGGCTGCCCAAATTTTCAAATCCGTTTCCGGTGTATCGCCAGGCCCACACGGAGGCCGTGCTGTCCGGCATCTCGCTCACTGCATACACCCGGTCGCCGTCCACCGCCAGGAACGAAGGATTGAGCATAGGCGCCTTGGCGGGTTCCCCCGGAAGGACATCGCCCTTATCCAAATCGAAATCGTAGGCAAAGAACCCGTCTGAATAGGTTCCGACAAACAAGGTTGCGTGGTTTTCGCAGGCGCTCAGGGCCCCGAGCAAAGTGAGGATGGTGAGGATTCGTTTCATATGCCGATATCAGGAAATCTGAGAATAATCTTTTGTCTGGTATTTGTCCCGCTTGAGTTCTGCTGCGAGCGGGGCGTTTTTTTCTGCCGACAGGCCCGGATCCTGGTCCAGGATGTGCTGGGCATAGCCGCGGGCATCCGAGAGGATGAGTCCGTCCTTGGCCAGGGAGGCAATGTTAAGGTTGATGGGAAGGCCGCTCTGCTGGGTGCCTTCCAGGTCTCCGGGGCCGCGCATCTTCATGTCTTCCTCGGCCAGTTCGAAGCCGTTTTCCGTGGCGCAGAGCAGGTCCAGGCGCTTCTGGCTTTCCTTGGAAACCTTGGTGCCACGCATAAGGATGCAGTAGGAGCGCTCCGCACCTCGTCCTACACGACCACGCAGCTGGTGCAACTGGCTAAGGCCGAAGCGTTCCGCGCTTTCAATCACCATCACGGAGGCATTGGGCACGTCCACGCCCACCTCAATCACCGTAGTGGAAACCAGGATGTTGGCGCGCCCGGCCACAAAAGCGTCCATGTTGAACGCCTTTTCCTGCGGCGTCTGCTGACCATGGACGATGGCCACCTTGTACTGCGGCAGCGGGAAGGCTTTCACGATTTCCTCGTACCCCAGTTCCAGGTTCTTGTAGTCCAGTTTTTCGCTTTCGAAAATGAGCGGATATACGATGAAGGCCTGCCGGCCTTTGGCAATCTCGTCCCGGATAAAATTGTGCATGGCGTGGCGTTTCCCCTCGCCTACGCACAACGTTTGAACAGGCTTGCGGCCCGGGGGCATTTCGTCAATCACGGAAACGTCCAGGTCGCCGTACAGGGTCATGGCCAGGGTGCGCGGAATGGGCGTGGCGGTCATCACCAGCACGTGCGGCGGGACGCCCTGCCAGCCTTTGTTCCACAGCCGGGCGCGCTGATCCACGCCAAAGCGGTGTTGCTCATCGACAATGGCCAGCCCCAGGGCCCGGAAATGCACTGTATCTTCTATGAGCGCATGCGTGCCGATAAGCACCCCGATGCTTCCGTCCTGCAGCCCGGCATGGATTTCCCGGCGGTCCTTGACGCCGGTGTTGCCGGTAAGGAGCGCCACCTTTACGCCCGTGGGGCGGAGGTACTTGGATACGTTGGCAAAATGCTGCTGGGCAAGCACTTCCGTGGGCGCCATGACGCAGGCCTGGTAGCCGTTCCCCACAGCGATGAGGGCGCTGAGCACCGCCACCATGGTTTTGCCGGAGCCTACATCGCCCTGCAACAGGCGGTTCATCTGGTGGCCGCTGCGCATATCGTCACGGATTTCCCGGATAACGCGCTTTTGCGCATTGGTCAGTTCGTACGGAAGGGCGTTGTAGCAGGCGTTGAACGCCTCTCCTACGGCCGGCATATTGAGCCCGACGGCGCTGCGGCTGCGGACGTACTTTTGCTTGAGCAGGGACAGCTGAAGCAGGAACAGTTCCTCGAATTTGAGCCGATAAGTGGCCTTGGCCAAGGCGTTCTGGTCCACCGGGAAGTGGATTTGCCTTAACGCATAAGTGAGGGGAACCAGCCCTTTTTCCTTTAAAATATAGTCCGGCAGCGTGTCCTGCAGGGTGGGCAAAACGCCTTCCAGGGCCGTGCCGATCAGTTTGAGCATCACCTTGCCCGTGATGCCGGCGGTCTTGAGTTTTTCCGTAGAGGTATATACCCCGGTGAGGACGCCGGTATTGGCGCTGTCCGGTGCATCCACTTCCGGATGGACCATGTTGAGCCGCGTACCAAAAACAGCCGGTTTCCCAAAGAAGATGAAAGAGTGGCCAGGAATCAGGCGGGCGTGCATCCATTTGACGCCCTTGAAGAAAACCATCTCCATTTCACCGCTCTCATCCGCCACGATGACGCTTAAGCGGCTCACCATGTTGTATTTCAGCTTCTCTGCGGGGAGTTCCACGCCGTTTTTGCCGTAGAGGCGCACCTTGGTGACCATGGCACGCACTTGCACCTGGGCCAGGTCCGGATGGATATCGGCAATACGGACAATGCTGCTACGGTCGATGTAGCGGAAAGGATACGTACGCACCAGGTCCCCCACCGTGCTGATTCCCAGCTCGGTTTGCAGGAGTTCCGCCCGTTTGGGCCCCACCCCCGGCAGGTACTGTATGGCCGTATCCAGGTTCATCTTACTCCGCCTTCATCCAGCGATCCAGCCAACCGAAATAGCTGCGATGCCAGTACAGCGCATTCTGGGGCTTCAGGATCCAGTGGTTCTCATTGGGGAAGACAATCAGCTTGGAGGGAACGCCCATCATCTGGGCGGCGTTGAAGGCAGCCATACCCTCGTCCACCGGTACGCGGAAGTCGGAGCCGCCGTGGATGCAGAGGATGGGCGTATGCCAAGCCTGCACCAGCTTGTGCGGGGAATTGGCATAGTGTCGACGGGCCTTGGCCGCAGAGCTCCAGGGAGAACCGGCCTGCTGCAAGCCGCCGAAGGTGACGCCGTCGCCGGCAGGACCCGTCTGGCCCTCCGTATAGGCATATTCCATGGGGATGCCGCCATTGTCCCAGTTGGGGAACCACATCTCTTCAGTGGTCATGTACATGTGCTCCTCGTTGAAAATACCCGCGTGGGAAATGAAGCAGTCGTACATGTCGCCGTGAATACCGGCCAGATAATAAATGCTGTATCCGCCGTAAGAAGCGCCACAGGCAGCGACGCCGCTCACATACGGTTCCGCCTTGATATTACGGGCAGCCGTGAGGTAATCCTGCATGTTAAGGCCGATATAGTCGCCGGAGATTTCCTCGCACCAGGGCTGGCCGAAGGCCGTGGTTCCGCGCCGGTTAGGCAACACCACCACATAGCCCTGATGGCACATAAGCAGGTAATTCCAACGATAGCTCCAGCCCTGCGAAAGCGTTCCCTGCGGACCGCCCAGGCAAATCTCGATGGCCGGATAGGTCTTGGAAGCGTCGAACTGCGGCGGATAGAGCACCCAGGTGAGCATCTTCTCCCCGTCCACGGTGTCCAGCCAGCGGGCCTCCGTCTCGTGCGAATCCAACTGGGAAAGCAGATGTTCGTTCTCGAAGCTGAGCTGCTTGATGGAGTTGTCATTCACCGCCACCAGTTCCGTCGGGAAATCCATGGAAGCGTAGGTGGTGAGCAGCGTCCCATCCTGCGTCACGCCAAAGGGCGAGCCGAAATCGAACCAAAGGTTATCGGCCGTAAGGCGCACGATTTCAGGTGTTTGGGAAAGCACCACGTTGAAAATCCCCTGGAGGCCTTCCGCCAACGCGGCAAAGTAGATGGACTGGCTGTCCGCCGCCCACACGGGACCATCGGCATTGTACTTGAAGGCCGATGTCACGTCGCAAATGTCCTCCACCACGGGATTGCTGGTCTGTCCCTCCCCTTCTTCCTCATAACGGACCGATGCTACCATCAGGCGCACCTTGTCCGCCTCATAGCCGTCGCGCTCCATGGAAAGCCAGGCCAGTTTGCTGCCGTCCGGGCTCCAGACGGGATGCGTATCGTAACCGCCCTTGGAGGTCACCTGAGTAGTCTCACCCGTGAGCGGGCAGTAAATATAGATGCAGGTATTGGTGGAGAAGGCATATTGCTTCCCCGCCAGCTTTTTGCAGGAATAGGCGATGTACCGGCCGTCCGGGCTCCAGCAAAGGTCCGCCACGTCCGGGAAGGGGCCGTTGGGCAGCTGGAAGAAGGCCTCATCCTCTCCCAGGATGTCCATGCCCTCACGAATGATACCATTGCCAAGCGTAGCAACAAAGCTGTGCGGAATGTCCGTCACCCAGTGGTCCCAGTGCCGATACATCAGATCCTCGGTAGCATAGGCCTCCGCTTTGGAAAGCAGCGGATCGGTGTCGGCCGGAACCTCCACGGCGCTATGAACGTTGGACACGTAAATCAGCTGGGACTCGTCCGGCGAAAGGAGATAATCGTCCATGCCGGCGGGGATGTCCGAAAGCTGCGTACGCTTGCCCAGTTTGCCGTTTTTGAACGGAGCCTTGTACAGCTGGCCGCCCTGCAGGAAGTAAATGGCGCTGCCGTCCTGGCTCCATCGGGCCGATGCAATGCTTTTGCCGTCCATGGTCAGCTGCGTGGGCTCACCGCCCTCCACAGGCATCACAAACAGGTTGCGCACGCTGCGGTTCTCCGCAATGGAAGTATAGCTGACACCATACAGGATGGTCTTTCCGTCCGGCGACAGTTGAGGGTCGCTCAGGCGCCCCAGGGAGAGCAACAGCTCCGGGGTCATGTGCCCGCCTTCCACTTGCAGGGAGGAGGGGCCGATATACGCTTTGTCCGGTTTCATTTCCGTGTTGTTACAGGCAGCGAGGGCCAGGGCCGCAACCGCCAGTGCTAAATACTTAGTTTTCATATAATTGCAATGTTTTTTCCAAGGCTTCTTTCACCGCTTGCCGCAGGCTCTCCGGCTCCAGGACTTCCAGACCGGATCCGTGCTTGCAGAGCTCCATCACCAGGTTGGGATTGGGAATGAGCCGCAGGGCAAAAGTGCAGTACTCCCCTTCCTGCGCCACCAGCGTCTGGCTGGGGTGCAGCGGCAGGTCCTGCAAATAGGCGGCTTCCCGCAGGGTGGTCCGGAGTTTTACCAGCACAGGGGCCTGCCCGGCCTCCGGAAGGTACATGCCGTAGCTGGCCTCGAAGGCCGTTTCCACGTTGAATCCGCCCGGCATCTTGAACTTGTCGCCCGTGCGCTCTACCGCCAGCAGACGGTCCAGGGCATACACCCGCAGCATGGAGGCCTCTTCACTGTAGGCCACCAGGTACCAGCGTTTGGCGAACTCCCGCAGGGCATACGGACGGACCGTGCGGACATCGGCCTGGGTGCTTAAATACTTGCGGTAACGGATGCGCAGCACCTCCCCTTCCAGCATGGCCTGCATGAGCACGGTAAGGTACTTTTGACCCGATGGGACATCCTCCACGCTCACCCTGCCACGCAGGCGTTCCTGCCCCAGCGTAAGGAGGCTGTTCACGGTGAAGGTATTGATGAGGTAATCTACCGCAGCGCGCTTATCCACAGCACTTTCCGCTGCGTCGATTTTGTACAGGTTGGTGCTCCGGTCGCAGGTGATGACAATGCCAAAAACTTCCTCTACGGCGGCACGGTGGTTCAGGAACGAACGGCGGGGATAAGACTCCCCGAAACGGCTTTCCCATCGGCGGGCGACTTCTTTCCAGGAGAGTCCCCGCTCCCCTGCTTCCACAAAGAGTTGCACCAAAAAGACGTATTTTCCAATAAGTTCCGGTACCATAACTCACAAAGATAACAAAAATTTACGTAAATTTGCGGGTTAGTAGTAGTGTATTAAAACAAGAAGATTATTATGGATAATTTTACCCGCAATTACATCGAGGGCTTCATGGGCGAGGTCATAGCCCGCAACCCCGGTGAAAACGAGTTCCACCAGGCCGTGCGCGAGGTGGTGGAAAGCGTAGCACCCTATGTGACCGAGAATCCGCAGCTCATGGACCAGAAAATCCTGGAACGCATCGTGGAGCCGGAACGCATCGTCATTTTCCGTGTTCCCTGGATGGACGACCGCGGGGACGTGCACATCAACCGCGGCTTCCGCGTGCAGAACAACAGCGCCATCGGCCCGTACAAAGGCGGCCTGCGCTTCCATCCCAGCGTAAACCTCTCCATCATGAAGTTCCTGGCGTTTGAGCAAACCTTCAAAAACGCCCTTACAACCCTGCCGATGGGCGGTGCCAAGGGCGGCAGCGACTTCAACCCGCGCGGCAAGTCAGACGCAGAGGTCATGCGTTTCTGCCAAAGCTTCATGACGGAACTGTGCCGCCATATCGGTCCTAATACGGACGTTCCTGCCGGCGATATCGGTGTGGGCGGTCGAGAAATCGGCTACCTCTTTGGCCAGTACAAGCGCCTGAGGGATGAATTTTCCGGCACTCTTACCGGTAAAGGCCAGGCCTGGGGCGGCTCCCTGCTGCGTCCGGAGGCCACCGGTTACGGCCTGTGCTACTTTACCAGCCAGATGCTGGAAACCCGCGGCCTCAGCTTTGAGGGCAAACGCGTAAACATCTCCGGCGCCGGCAACGTGGCCCAGTACACCGCACAAAAGGCCATGCGCCTGGGTGCCATCGTCCAGACCCTGTCCGACTCCGACGGCTTCATCTACGACCCGGAAGGCATCAACGAAGAGAAGATGGCCTATGTCTTCGAACTCAAGAACCTCCGCCGCGGCCGCATCAAGGAATATGCACAGAAGTTCCCGCAAGCCACTTATTATCCCGGCGAGCGCCCCTGGCGCATCCCTTGCGACATCGCCCTCCCCTGCGCCACGCAGAATGAGATCGAGAAGGCCGATGCCGAAATCCTGGTCAAGAACGGTTGCGTCTGCGTAGCGGAAGGTGCCAACATGCCTTCCACCCCGGAAGCCATCCGCATCTTCCAGGGCGCCGGCCTGCTGTATTCGCCCGGTAAGGCCTCCAACGCCGGCGGCGTAGCCACCAGCGGCCTGGAGATGAGCCAGAACTCCATGCGCATGCGCTGGACCTCGGAAGAAGTGGACCAATATCTGCGCCGCATCATGCACGACATCCACGAAGCCTGCCTCAAATACGGCACCGAGGCCGATGGCCGCGTCAATTACGTCAAAGGAGCCAACCTGGCCGGCTTCATCAAGGTAGCCGCCGCGATGAGCGACCAGGGACTCGTATAAAAACCTATGAACAACACGTCCAACCTCATGGCCAAACGGATCCGCCGGATCCTGCTGGTTTGCAACAATTACGACAATTTCTCGCTGGAAGAAGACGGCCGGCTGGACATGCGTATCTCCCACGAGTACGCAGAGCTGAACCTGAGCGGCCCGCCCGTCTTTGAACGGGCCTCCAGCACGCGTGATGCACTGGAACGCGCCCAGGCCGGAGAGCGCTGGGACCTGGTGATTACGTTGTACAACGTGGGCGAGGTGGACGTGTTTGACTTTGCAGCCCGGATGAAGGCGTTCGACGCCTCCACCCCGGTGGTGCTGCTCACTTCCTTCTCCAAGGAGGTTTACCGACAGCTGGAACAGCGGGACCTGAGCAACATCGACCATATCTTCAACTGGAACGGCAGCACGGACCTGATTATCGCCATCATCAAACTGCTGGAAGACAGCATGAATGCCCCGCAGGACATCCTTCAGGGCGGCGTGCAGTGCATTTTGCTGGTGGAAGATTCCGTCCGCTACTACTCCACTTACCTGCCGCTGCTGTACAAACTGGTCCTCCAGCAAAACGTGGATTCCGTCCGCGACGCCCTCAACGAGGACCAGCAGATTTTCCGCAAACGCGCCCGGCCCAAGATCCTCATGGCCACCAACTATGACGATGCCGTGCAACTGTACAACCAGTACAAGGAGAACCTCCTGGGCGTGATTTCCGACATCGGCTTCGTGCTCCATCGACACGACAAACCGGAACTGGAAAAGCTGGATGCCGGCGTGGACCTGTGCAAGATGATTCGCCGGGAAATCCCCAAGATGCCCATCCTCATGCAGAGCTCGCAGGAGAGCATGCGTTCGGTGGCGGAAGGCCTCCGGGCCGGTTTCCTGATGAAACGCTCCAAAACGCTTACGCACGAGCTGTCGGAGTATATCGGCCGGGAATTCGGCTTTGGCGATTTTGTCGCCACCGATGACAAGGGGCACGAGACCGACCGCGCACAGGACCTGCAAGGGGCCGAGGAACTCATCGCCCGCCTGCCGGAAAAGCAGCTGGAGAAGCTCCGGAGCAAGAATTACGTTTCCCGCTGGCTGCTGGCCCGCGGTATCTTCGAGGAAGGTAGCGCCCTCAAAAACACCACCTTCCCTACTACGGAAGCGTTCCGGGAGAGCGCCGTCGCGCTCATCCACGAATACCGCGTGAAACAGAGCCTGGGCGTGGTGGCCCGCTTCGACCCGGCCACCTACAACGACACCATCTGGTTCTCCCGCCTGGGAGAGGGTTCCATCGGCGGAAAAGCCCGCGGCCTGGCCTTCCTGAACCATATCCTGTACAAGTACAACCTGTACGGGGAATGGGAGGGTGTAAAGCTTTCGGTGCCGCGCACGCTGGTAATCGCCACGGAATTCTTCGACCGTTTCATCCTGGAGAACGGCCTGCAATACGTAATCAATGCCGATATTTCCGATGCGGAACTCCTGTCGGAGTTTGTATCGTCCAACCTGCCGGCGGAACTGATCGACGCGTTGCGAACCTTTATCCGCGTAGTGCGGAAACCGCTCGCCGTGCGTTCATCGTCCAAACTGGAAGATTCTTATTACCAGCCGTTTGCGGGCGTATATTCCACCTACATGATTCCGGCGGTGGAGAACGAGGACCAACAGCTGCGTTTGCTGGCCAAGGCCATCAAGAGCGTGTACGCCAGCGTCTATTTTGCCGCTTCGCGTGGCTATATCACCGCCACGGCCAACGTCATCTCGGAAGAGAAGATGGCCATTATCCTGCAGGAGGTGTGCGGCAGCGAGGAACAAGGCTTCTTCTTCCCCACCCTATCCGGAGTGGCGCGCAGCGTGAATTTCTATCCCATCGGCCACGAAAGGTCGGAGGAAGGCATTGTAAAACTGGCCTATGGCCTGGGGAAAGCCGTTGTCGATGGCGACCAGGTGCTCCGTTTCTCCCCTGCCTATCCCAAGCACGTACTGCAAACTTCCACGCCGGAACTTTGCATGCGGGAAACCCAGCAGGAGATGTATGCGCTGAACCTGCAACCGGAGAAGTTCAAGACTTCGGTGGACGATGCCATCAACCTGGAGCGCATCCCGGTGAGCGACTGCGACCGTTTTGCCTCGTTCCAGAAAGTGTGCTCCACCTACGACTACGAAAACTTGCGAATGGTCGATTCGCCCTATGCCAAGGGGCCCAAGGCCATCACCTTCGCCCATGTCCTGCGGTACGGGACGTTCCCGCTGGCTCCCATCGTGCAGCGGCTGCTGGATATTTGCGTAGCCGAGATGCAAGGAAGCGTGGAATTGGAATTTGCAGCAGACCTTTCAACGGGCATATTTAACGCCCTGCAAATCAGGCCGATATCGTCCGATAGTTTAAGGGCGGAAGTGGACTGGCGGAACATCGACTGTTCCGGTGCGCTCATCACTTCCGAGAGTGCCCTGGGCACCGGCTGGCTGGAAGGATTGAAGGATGTGGTGTACCTGAAAGCATCGGCCTTCGACAAAATGAAAACCCAGGAAATGGCCGACGAACTGCGGGCGCTGAATACGGAGCTCCGGGCGGCCGGCAAACAATACGTGCTGATTGGTTTTGGCCGATGGGGTTCCAGCATTCCCACCCTGGGCGTTCCGGTAGCTTGGAGCGATATTTCCGAGGCCCGCGTGCTGGTGGAATGCGCCCTGCCGGACTTCCGCGTGGACCCTTCCCAGGGCACGCACTTCTTCCAGAACCTCACTTCCTTCAATGCGGGCTATGTGAACGTGGATCCGTACTCCCGCCGCGGCGACGCCATGGACCTTTCCGCCCTGGACGCCCTCCCGGCCGTGTACGAAACCCCCTGGCTCCGCCACGTCCAGCTACCCTCCCCCCTCGCCGTCTGCGTCGACGGCCGCGAAGGCCGCGCGGTGATTAAAATTTAGCTATGAAAGAATTCGAGATAGCACAGAAAATCGGCAAGGAACTTACGGACGCACAGCTTCGTGAGGCGGCCGCCAAGGCATTGGGGGTGAAGCCGGAAAAGGTGGGCCACGTGGAGGTGACCCGCCGGAGCATCGACGCCCGGCAGGATATCCTGTACCGGTATCGCGTGCAGGCTTATCGGGACAATGAACCGTACGAGCCCTATCGCGTAGCGCCTTATCTGGATGTGCACCAAGCCCGCCCCGTGATTGTGGTGGGTGCCGGTCCTGCGGGCATGTTTGCTGCCCTTAAGTTGCTGCAGCTGGGGCGCAAGCCCATCGTCCTGGAAAGGGGAAAAGATGTAGAGCGGCGTAAGGTGGACATGGCAAAGCTTTCCACTGAAGGTGTGCTGGACCCGGATTCCAATTATTGTTATGGAGAAGGCGGTGCCGGTGCATTTAGCGATGGCAAATTATATACGCGTTCTTCCAAACGGGGCGATATCCGGGAGGTGCTGCACCAGTTGGTGGCTTTTGGCGCTCATCCGGATATTCTGATCGATGCGCATCCGCATATCGGCACGGATAAATTGCCGGAAGTGGTGAAAAATATCCGGCATTGCATCGAGGAGCATGGCGGGGAATATCATTTCGATGCGCGGGTGACAGATATTGTCCGGCGCGCGGAGGGTGGTTTTGATGTGCACTGTGGCTCAAGCGTTTATTCCGCTGACCAGGTGATTCTGGCAACGGGGCATTCGGCACGGGATATCTACGAGCTCTTCCAGGCTAAAGGCTGGGCGCTGGAGGCCAAGGGATTTGCCCTGGGCGTACGCGTGGAGCACCCGCAGTGGCTCTTGAACCAGATTCGGTATCATGGTAAATATCAGCCGTTTATGCCAACGGCGGAATATTCTTTTGTGCAGCAGGTAGATGGCCGCGGTGTGTTCTCCTTCTGCATGTGTCCGGGCGGCATCCTGGTCCCTTCTTCCACCGAGCCGGAGACCGTGGTGCTCAACGGCATGTCCAACGCGGCCCGCAATTCCAAATGGGCCGATGCGGGTGTTGTGGTGCAGATTGAACCCGGCGACCAGCCGGAAGAATATACGGGTCCGTTCGCCCTCATGGATTTCCAGCGGGATGTGGAGCGGGCCATGTATCGTTATGCGCAGGAGCATGGTGCACGCCACCCGTTCACAGCCCCGGCCCAGCGTATGAAAGACTTCTGCAGAGGGCTGGTTTCCAAGGATTTACCCAAGACCTCTTATCATCCCGGAACGGTTTCGGCTCCCTTGCATGAACTGTTGCCAGAACACGTTGCCTCCCGCCTCCGGAAAGTATTCCCCATGGTGGAACGTGGCATGCGCGGTTACTACACCAATGATGCACTGCTGCTGGGAGTAGAGTCCCGCACTTCTTCGCCGGTCCGCCTCCCGCGGAACCCGGAAACCCTGGAGCACGTGGATGTTCCCGGCCTGTACCCCTGCGGAGAAGGCGCCGGTTACGCCGGCGGCATTGTCTCCTCCGCCCTGGACGGCATCAACTGCGCTATTGCCGCTGATCGGTAACGCATTGAATATCAGCAAATTGCTAATAATCCTCGTCACTTTTTGCGACGAGGATTTTGCGTAAAATGCTCACTATCAGCATGTTAGCGATCACCCCGTGTTGGCAATCAGGATGTTTCGTAAAAACAAGATGATCCGTAACTTATTGATAATCAGAAAGATGCCGAAAATCCTCGTCGCAAAACGAAACGAGGATTATATAGGAACAAACTGATAATCGGACTATTAGCGATCACCTAAAAATCCGCCATGCGGGAGACGGGGGCGACGTCCAGCGGGGTGCGGACGCCGGCTTTGTACTGGAACCAGCCGGCCACGGCTATCATGGCAGCGTTGTCCGTAGTGAATTTAAACTCAGGCAGATACACGTTCCAGTGGCGCTTGGCGCCTTCCTCCAGCATGCGCTGGCGCAGGCCGCTGTTGGCGCTGACACCGCCGCCGATGGTAATTTCGCGGATGCGGGTTTCCTTGGCCGCCCGGATGAGTTTCCCCATGAGCACGTCGATGAGCGTTTTCTGGAAACTGGCGCACAGGTCCTCCTTGTTCTTTTCCAGGAAGTCCGGATCCAGCGCCATCTGGTCCCGCACAAAGTACAGGAGCGAAGTCTTTACGCCCGAAAAGCTGTAGTCCAGTCCAGGGATATTGGGTTTGGCAAAGTGGAAGCGCTCCGGGTCCCCCTGTTTGGCAAGCCGGTCGATGATCGGGCCACCGGGATAGCCCAGACCCAGCATTTTGGAACACTTGTCGAAGGCCTCCCCTACGGCATCGTCGATGGTCTGGCCCAGAATGTCATAGGACAGCGGGCTGTTCACGCGCACAATCTGGGAGTTGCCACCGGAAACCAGCAGGCACAGATACGGGAACGAGGGCTCCCGCACAGGCACGCCTTCTTGCCGCACGAAACCGGCCAGGATGTGCCCCTGCAAGTGATTCACCATTACCATGGGAATGTCCAGGGAAAGGGAAAGCGCCTTGGCGAAAGAAGTGCCCACCAGCAGCGAACCCAGCAGGCCCGGTCCGCGCGTAAAGGCAATGGCCGTCAGGTCACCCGCCTCCACACCGGCCTTCCTCAAGGCCTCCGACACCACGGGCACGATGTTCTGCTCGTGCGCCCGAGACGCCAGTTCCGGCACCACGCCGCCAAAATCCTTGTGAACCTGCTGAGAGGCAATCACATTGGACAGTAAAACACCGTCCCGGATGACGGCCGCCGAGGTGTCGTCACACGAAGATTCTATTCCCAGAATAATGTCTGCCATATGTGTCGTTAGCATTTTCGATTGCAAAGATAGTAATAAATTACTATTTTTGTAGGTTAATGAGACGCATGGTCAAAATATTGGCATGGCTGCTGGGCCTGTTTTTCCTGCTCATTCTGGCGGGACTGGTAGCCATTCAATCGCCGCGGGTGCAAACGTTCATCACCACCAAGGTGGTAGAGCGCCTGCGGGACAAGATTGACGCAGACCTGGACATCGGCCTGGTCACCTTGCGTCCCTTCGACGCCATCGTCCTGCACGATATCGTCCTGAAAGACCCCGCCCCCGTGGTGAACGGCATGGATACGCTGGGCCGCATCGACAACCTCACGGTCAAATTCAACCTCATGGGCCTGTTCCGCGATAGCGGCGTGCACGTGCGGCGGCTCAAACTGGACGGCGGCGTCTTCAACCTCTCCATCGAACCGGATATGGACGGGCCCACCGGCTCCACCATGAACCTGTACCGCGTATTCCGCATCCAGCCCAAGGAGAGCGACGAACCTCCCCACTGGGGTGACGTAATCAGCGCCAAATACGTGCAAATCAGTCACTTCACCTTCCGCTACGCCAGCATCCAAAATGCGCTGGAGATGTACGACAAAGGCCTTTTCTATGCCGATGGTTCCATCGACTGGAACGACTTTAACGTATATGTGGAGGATCTCGTCGCCGGCAACCTGGCCGTCAAGGATACCCTCATCGCCGGCGAGGTGCAGCGCCTGATCGCCCAGGAAACGGGCTCCGGCTTCCGCATCAGCATGGCATCGGCCCAACACGTGCAGGTGGGCAAGCAGAATGTCACCATCGACGGCTTGCACCTGCAGAGCGACATAACAGACGCCCATCTGAGCCGCTACATCATGGACGGTCCCCTGGACGAATACTCCGACTT
>JBGUPS010000004.1:0-14341 GCA_045130395.1 Candidatus Cryptobacteroides sp. | reverse complement strand
GAGGGAGGGGCCCACAGTTAGTGCCCGTCGCAGAAGGGCACGACGAATTGGGAGGGACGAGGAGCGAAGCGACGAAGGGTTTGGAGGTATGTGCCTCCTCTCCTGAATATTTTATCACTATAGAGGAATGGGATGGAACGGAAGCGGTGAAGCAGCCGGAGGGGATGCTTATCCTGGATGCGGACAAGGCGGGAGAATATGTGGAAGGGGCCTGGGAGAGCGGCGACTGGATAAAGCCGCTGGGGGCGCCGGGACGCAAAAAACTGCAGGACTGGTTCACGGACCATCACATTCCGGCCGACGAAAAACCGTTCATTCCGCTGCTCAAAAGCGCAGTGGAGCCGCACCACGTGCTGGCCATTATCCCCTACTGCATCGACCATAGCGTCCGCGTAACTTCCACCACCCGCCGGATTCTTCGGATTTGTGCAAAAAATGACTAACTTTGTAGGCTAGGGACAAAAGATTTTTGCACCGGACCTGAATAATAATACAACTCGATATGAACAGAAAAGTACTTCTCATGATTCTTGATGGCTGGGGCGAAGGCCGTCACGACTACTCCAACGCTATTTGGACCCAGGGTTCCCCCAACATTGACGCATTCCGCGCCAAATACCCCTCCTCTCACCTGCAGGCCTGCGGTGAATTCGTGGGTCTTCCGGATGGCCAGATGGGCAACTCCGAAGTGGGCCACATGAATCTGGGCGCCGGTCGCGTGGTGTATCAGGACCTGGTGAAAATCAATATCGCCTGCCGTGAGCACAAGCTGCTGGAGAACAAAGAAATCAAAGCTGCTTACGACTACGTGAAGCAGAGCGGCAAAAAGCTGCACCTGATGGGCCTCACCTCCCATGGTGGCGTGCATAGCTCCCTGGATCACGTGTATGAATTCCTGCGTGTAGCTAAGGAACAAGGCCTGGACAAAGTGTATGTCCACGCTTTCATGGACGGCCGCGACACCGACCCTCGCAGCGGTCTGGGATTCGTGAAGGAACTGGAAGAGAAAATGGCCGAGACCACCGGTAAGGTTGCCTCCGTGTGCGGCCGCTTCTATGCCATGGACCGCGACAAGCGCTGGAGCCGCGTAAAAGAAGCCTACGACCTGTTGGTAGAAGGCAAGGGTGCCGCATTCGAGAGCGCCCAGGCCGGTATCCAGGCCAGTTATGACGCCGAAATTACGGACGAATTCATCAAGCCCATCGTGGTGACTGAAAACGGCAAGCCCGTGGCCACCATCGAGGAAGGCGATGCCATCATCTTCTACAACTTCCGCAACGACCGCGCCCGTGAGCTCACCGCCGTCCTCACCCAGCAGGACATGCCGGAAGAGGGCATGCACACCCTTCCGCTGTACTACTGCTGCCTCACCCCGTACGACGCCTCCTTCAAGGGCGTGCACATCCTCTTCGACAAGGAACTGGTGCAGGACACCCTCGGCGAGACCGTCTCCAAGGCCGGTAAAAACCAGCTGCGCATTGCAGAAACCGAGAAATACGCCCACGTTACCTTCTTCTTCAACGGCGGTCGCGAGACCGTGTTCGAGAACGAAGAGCGTATCCTGGTGAACAGCCCCAAAGTGCCCACTTACGACCTTCTGCCGGCCATGAGCGCCCCGGAAGTGGCGGAGAAACTCATCGCCCAGATCCGCAGCGAAAAACAGGACATGATTATCCTGAACTTCGCCAACGGTGACATGGTAGGTCACACCGGAGTCTATACCTCCATCACCCAGGCCGTCAGCTGTATCGACCGTCTGGTGAAGGAAGTGGTGGACGAGGCCATCGCCCATGACTATGTGGTCCTGCTTACCGCCGACCATGGCAACGCGGACTTTGCCGTGAACGCCGACGGTACGCCCAACACGGCCCACTCCCTGAACACCGTTCAGTTCGTGGTGATGAACGCCGGCGACGCCGTAAAAACCGTCAAGGACGGCGCCCTTTGCAACGTGGCTCCCACCATCCTGAAACTGATGGGCATCCCGCAGCCGGCAGCCATGACAGCTGAGCCGTTGATTTAAGAGATCCATCGTCCCAAACAAGATTTATGGAATTCACTGCCAAATCCTTAGCTCAGTTACTGAAAGGAACGGTTGAAGGAGACGAGAACGCCACCGCTACCAAGTTCGCCAAGATTGAACATGGCAAGCCGGGCACGCTCAGCTTCTTTGCCAATCCCAAGTACGAGCCCTTTGTCTATACCAGCAAGGCGTCCATCCTCATCGTCAATAAAGACTTTGAGCCCAAGGAGCCGGTGACCCCCACCCTGGTGCGCGTTGAGAATGCCTATTCCGCCATTGCCGACCTCCTGAAGTACGTGGCCGACAAAAAGAAGAAGGCCAAGTGCCACCGCAGCCTCCGGGCACGCTGGTTCCTGAGCACCCATTTTGGAAAACGCGTCTATCTGGGCGCCTTCTCCTATGTGGGACGCCACACCTCCGTGGGTGACAACACCATCATTCACGAGCAGGTGTATATTGGCGACAACTGCACCATCGGCAAGAATTGCATCTTCTATCCCGGCGTACGCATCTATCCGGGCATGGTGATTGGCGACAACGTCATTCTGCACAGCGGCGTGGTGATTGGGGCCGATGGCTTTGGCAACGCTCCGCGTCCGGACGGCAGCTGGGAAAAGATTGAGCACCTGGGGAACGTGGTGATCGGCAACGATGTGGAAATTGGGGCCAACAGCACCGTGGACCGCGCGCAGATGGAGTCCACCATCATCGGCAACGGCGTCCGCATCGACAACCTGTGCATGATTGCGCACAACGTGGTAATTGGTGACCATACCGCCATGGCGGCACAAACGGGCATCGCCGGTTCCACCGAGGTGGGCAAATACTGCATCTTCGGCGGCCAGGTGGGCATTGCCGGGCACGTGAAGATTGCCGACCATACCACCATCATGGCGCAGGGCGGCGTTATCGGCAACATCAAGGAAGAGGGTCAGGTCCTGCTGGGCTCCCCCGTTATTCCGGCCCGAACTTACATGAAAGCCTACGCCCTTTTCAAGCGCGCGGCGGAAAGCTAAAAAAATACCCATTTGGGTATTCCACAGATTTTACTTATCTTTGTGCACTTTTACACGTGTTACAGAGATAAGTTTTGCATGCATAGCAATCAGCATACAATCAAAAAGGCATATTATTTCCAGGGAAAAGGCTTACATACAGGCACTTACGCCCATATGAAGCTTATGCCCGCACCGGCCGATTCCGGCATCAATTTCCGCCGGACGGACCTCCGCAGCAAGCCCGTCATCGAGGCCCTCGCAGAGAATGTGAGCAATACGGCGCGCAGCACCACCATTTCCCACAAAGAAACTTTGGTGGTCACCATCGAGCATGTCATGAGCGCCCTCACCGGCCTGGGAATCGACAATGCTTTTATTGAGCTGGACAACATCGAGGTCCCCATTCTGGATGGCAGCGCCAAGCCGTACATCGACGCCATTCTTAAGGATGGCCTTGAGGATCAGGGTGTTCCCCGCAAATACATCGACATTCCGCAGTCGCTGGAAATCCGCGACGACCGTTCCGGTTCCTGGGTTCGCATAGAGCCTTCCGCCGCCCCCAGCGCAGACATCACCGTAGACTTCGACTCCAAAATCCTGGGCATCCAGAGCGCCCACTGGGACGAGCACACGGACTATGCCCATGAGATTGGCGTATGCCGCACGTTCGTTTTCTTCCACGAGATTGAATACCTGTTCCGCAACAACCTCATCAAGGGCGGCGACGTGGACAACGCCATCGTCATTGTAGAGCATCCGGTAAACGAAGAACAGCTGAGCAGCATTTCCAACCTGTTCAACCTGCCAGGCATCAAAATCACCGACGAAGGCTACCTGAACAACCTGGAACTGCACTTCCCGGACGAATGCGGCCGCCACAAACTGCTGGACCTCATGGGAGACCTCCGGCTGGCAGGCGGTTACCTCAACGCCCGCATTACGGCCTACAAACCGGGCCATTCCATCAACACCAAGGCAGCCAAAGCCCTCCGGGCCCTGCTTAAATAGAAGAGATATGAACAAAATCCATCCCATGGCACATGTGGACCCGGCAGCCCAGCTGGGGGACAACGTAGAGATTGGACCTTTCGCATTTGTCGATGCCGGTACCGTCATTGGCGACGGTTGCCACATCATGAACGGGGCAACCATCCTCAACCATGTTAAAATGGGCTCCCAGTGCACCGTGTTCCCCGGAGCCGTGGTAGGTGCCATTCCGCAGGACCTCAAATTCGAGGGAGAAGAATCCTGGGTGGAGGTTGGCGACCGCGTGAATATCCGTGAATGCGCCACCATCAACCGCGGCACCAAAGCCAGCGGAAAAGGCGTAACCCGCATCGGCAGCGATACCTTGATTATGTCTTACGCGCACATCGCGCACGACTGCCAGATCGGTAATCACTGCATCATCGTGAGCTATGCCGGCCTGGCCGGTGAAACGGAAGTACACGACTGGGGCGTGATGGGCGGCAAGTCCGGTTCCCACCAGTTTACAAAAATTGGCGCTCACGCATTTTTGGGAGCCTACTCCAGACTCTCCAAAGATGTTCCGCCGTATGTGCTGGCCGGCCGCGAACCGGTTGTGTTCGAGGGTGTTAACCGCGTAGGCTTGCTGCGTCGTGGCTTCACGGAGGAGCAGGTAAACGAGATCAAAGACATCTACGAGACGCTGTATTTCAAGGGCATGAACGTAAGTCAGGCTGCAGAGTACATCGAGGCCAACTTCCCGCCCACCGAGCAGCGGGACACCATCCTCCGCTTTATCAAAAACTCTACCCGCGGACTTATTCCCAAACCGCGTCCCACTACTCGCTAGTGCTGCTTTCCAGCGCATATTTTCCGCCGCTTAGCTGGTTGGCACTTGCGGCCCGCGATTTCGCCCTGTCCCCGGACAGGGTTTTGCCTTCTGTAGTGCAGCTGGAAGCCTGCGAGAACTACCAGAAGCAAAGTTATCGCAACCGATGCTATATCCTGGCCGGAGACGGCGTGCAAATGCTCCAGGTACCTGTGAAGCATGGTTTTATGGTGGAAGATACCCTTCCCTCCGCGTCGCTTCGCGACCCTGTACGGGCAAATGCTCCGGGAAGGGTACCTTCCCCCATCCGGCAAATCCGGGTGGATTATTCCACGCCCTGGGTGGTGCGGACGCAGAGGGCGCTGGATACGGCCTATGAGACAGCGGCTTATTATGAGTATTATCGGGACGATGTCTTTGCCGTCCTGGATGCCCGGCCGGAAACGCTCTGGGAACTGAACCTGTCCACCATCCGCCTCCTGCTGGAGAAGACGGGCATCGCATGCACTCTCTTCCCCACTTCTACGTATGTGGCCCCCGGCAGCGTCCCCGACGATTACCGGGACGTCATCCACCCCAAACGTCCGGACACCATCTTGGACAAACTGGGCTTGGGACAGCCTTATTATCAGGTGTTTCAGGACCGCATGGGCGGATTCACCCCGCGGTTGAGTGCCCTGGACCTGCTTTTCAATGAGGGGCCGGACAGCATCTTGTGGCTCAAACGCCTGTAAAATTTGGTATTTAGGAATATAATTCCTATATTTGCACTCGTGAACGAGATAGAGGACGACGGTCCCCTATCTTTTTTTATAAAAGATACCTTATATATTGAGGTACGCTCGGCCCTTGGGGCCTCGGTATGACAGAAAAGATTATGATTAAACAGCAGATCATTGAGACCATAGAGCCGGCAGTGGAGCAGCGGGGCTGCTTCCTGGTGGAAGTGAGCGTAAGCGCAGAGAACGATATCGAGATCGTTATCGAAAAAGAAGAAGGGGTCGTGGACTGGGAAGACTGCGCCGCCATCGACCAGGTGATGCACGCCGCATTCAATCAGGACGATGAAGATTACGCCCTTACGGTGTCATCGGCCGGGCTGGACCGCCCGTTCAAGGTGTTCAAGCAGTTCCTCAAGGCCAAAGGCACCCAGGTGGACGTAAAGTTCAAAGGCGGCAAACGCCTGGTAGCCACCCTGGAAGACGCCACCGAGGACAGCGTTACGCTCCGCTATACCGCCCTGGAGGCTGTCGAGGGGAAAAAGAAGAAGGAGAAGGTGGAACATACGGATGTTTGCCCGCTCTCCGAGATCAACTCTGTTACACCGTATATAGAGTTTAAATAAGATACACTCGGTCCTCCGGGCCTCGGTATGACAATTCGGTATGACAAAAAACAATATAATATAACCAATGGCAAAAGAAAAAGAGAAAGAAGTAACCTTGATTGATGCCTTCAAGGACTTCAAGGAAGAAAAGAGCATTGAACGTCCGGTAATGCTCGGCGTTCTGAAGGATGTATTCCTCACCCAGCTGGCCAAGACCTATGGCAGCGCAGACAACTTCGACGTGATTATCAACGTGGACAAAGGTGACTGCGAAATTTACCAGAACTTCGAGGTCGTGGAGACCGTGGAAGATCCTGTAACCCAGATCACCGTAGAGGAGATTGCCGCCGAGACCGGCGACGACGACTACGAGATCGGCGACACCTTCACCCGCAAACTTTCCCTGGCTTCCTTCGGCCGCCGCGGTATCCTGAACATCCGTCAGAACCTGCAGGGCCGTATCATGGACATCGAGAAAGCCAACGTGTTCAAGAAGTACTCGGAGCGTGTCGGTGAAATCTTCACCGGCGAGGTATACCAGACCTGGAAGAACGAGGTCCTCATCCTGGACGAGGAAGGCAACGAACTCCGCATGCCCAAGAGCGAGCAGATCCCCGGCGAGCGCTTCAAGAAGAGCGATTCCGTGCGCGCCATCATCAAGAGCGTGGAGATGAAGAACAACACCACTCCGTACATCGTCCTTTCCCGCACCACCGACAGCTTCCTGGAGAAGCTCTTCGAGATGGAGGTTCCGGAAATCTACGATGGCCTCATCACCGTGAAGAAGGTGGTCCGCATCCCCGGCGAGCGTGCCAAGGTGGCTGTGGAGTCCTATGACGACCGTATCGACCCGATCGGCGCCTGCATCGGCGTGAAGGGTTCCCGTATCATGGGTATCGTGCGCGAGCTGCGCAACGAGAATATCGACGTTATCCAGTGGAGCACCAACCCGCAGCTGATGATTCAGCGTGCCCTGAACCCGGCCCGTATCTCCCGCATCGACCTGGGCAGCAGCCCCGAAGAAAAGATTAAGGTATACATGCAGGCGGACGAGGTGAAGAAAGGTATCGGCAAGGGTGGCGTAAACATCAAGCTGGCCGGTATGCTGGTGGGCCGCGAGATCGAGGTCTGGCGCGAACTGCCGCAGAACGAGGAGGAGGAAGACGACGTGCTGCTGAGCGAATTCACGGACGTAATCGATCCTTGGGTGATCGAGCGCCTGCAGAGCATCGGTTGCGACACCGCCCGCAGCGTCATGGCACTGGCTCCGGCCGATATCGCTTCCCGCGCAGACCTGGAAGACGAGACCGTGGAAGAAGTGCTCCGCATCCTGCACGAGGAATTTGAAGACTAATTTAGAAATATAGGGGGTTATATATGGCAGATATCAGATTATCGAAACTTATTAAACAATTCAACATCGGGCTGGACACCCTGGTGGAGTTCCTCAATTCCAAAGGCGCCGGCATCGAAGACGCCAATCCGAACCTGAAAATCTCCGACGAATACATGCCGGAGCTGCACAAGAAGTTCGGTAAAGACCTGGAGCTGAAGGAACAGGCCGAGAAAGTGGACGTGAAGCTCACTGAAATCCTGGACAAGGCATCCAAGAAACAGGAAGATGAAGAAGACGAGTTCGAGCCCGAGCGGGTAACCGTTATCAAGAACAACAATCTGTCCCGCACCGTGGTGGCAGAACCCGAGCCCGTGGTAGAGCCCGAGCCGGTCGTAGAACCGGAACCCGAACCCGTGGTCGAGCCTGAACCGGAACCGGAGCCCGAACCGATTGCAGAACCCGAGCCCGTTGTGGATCCGGAACCCGAACCCGAGACCGTCATTCCCGGCCCCGACCGGGAATCTCCCGAGATGGCCGATCAGGTCGGCCATGACGACGAACCGGTCGCAGAACCTGAGCCCGAAGCAGAGCCGGAATCCGCCCCGACCCCCGCGGAAGCCTCTGCCGCCCAGGAAGGCGCAGCACCCTTCAAGGTGCTGGGCAAAATCGACCTGTCCCAGTTCGACCCCAAGCGCACCAAAAAGCGCGAACGCATCAAGAGCAGCGGCTCCCAGAAGGTAGACGTTACCAAGGTACAGGCCGAAAAATCCCCCAAGAAGAAGGAGGAGAACAAGAAAGCCAAGCCCACCAAGAAGGGCGAACGTTTCAAACCTGCCATGACGGAGGCCGAGCAGGAAGAACTGCAGAAGGAAATCCAGAAGCAGGTGAAGGAAACCTACGCCCGCATGAACGAGAGCAAGAGCAATACCGGCGCCAAGCACCGCAAGGAAAAGCGCGAGATTGCCGCCATCCGTTCGCAGGAGGAGATGGAAGCCGCCGCTGCAGAGAACAAGATCCTGCGGGTCACCGAGTTTGTGACGGTAAACGACCTGGCCACCCTGATGAACAACACCCCGGTGGTGAAAGTTATCGGCGCCTGCATGTCCCTGGGCATGATGGTGTCCATCAACCAGCGTCTGGATGCAGAAACCCTGGTGCTGGTGGCCGAGGAATTCGGCTACAAGGTGGAATTCGTTACCGCAGAGCTCACCGAGGAAGTGCAGCAACAGGAGCCCGACCGCGAGGAAGACCTGGTGGAACGCCCGCCGGTAATCACCGTGATGGGTCACGTCGACCATGGTAAGACTTCCCTGCTGGACAACATCCGCAACTCCAACGTGATTGCCGGTGAGGCCGGTGGTATTACCCAGCACATTGGCGCTTACAGCGTGAAGCTGGAGAGCGGCCGCCGCATCACCTTCCTGGATACCCCTGGTCACGAAGCCTTTACGGCCATGCGTGCCCGTGGTGCCCAGATGACGGACCTGGCCATCATCATCGTAGCGGCCGACGACGCCGTGATGCCCCAGACCAAGGAAGCTATCGCCCATGCCCAGGCAGCCGGTGTGCCCATGGTCTTCGCCATCAACAAGATCGATAAACCGGGCGCCAACCCGGACACCATCCGCCGTCAGCTGTCGGAGATGAACATCCTGGTGGAAGACTGGGGCGGTAAGTACCAGTGCCAGGAAATCTCCGCCAAGAAGGGCCTCAACGTGGACAAACTCCTGGAGAAAGTGCTCTTTGAGACCGATCTCCTGGAACTGAAAGCCAACCCCAACAAACTGGGCAGCGGCGCCGTGATCGAAAGCTCCCTGGACAAAGGCCGCGGTTATCTGGCCACGGTCCTGGTGCAGGACGGCACGGTGAACGTGGGCGACGTCATTATTTCCGGCGCCTACTACGGCCGCGTAAAAGCCATGTTCAACGAGCGTGGGCAGAAGGTGGAGAGCGCCGGTCCTTCCACGCCGGTTTCCCTGCTGGGCCTGAACGGAGCTCCCGCCGCCGGTGAAAAGTTCAACATCATGGCCGATGAAAAAGAGGCCAAGTCCATCGCCCAGAAGCGTGAGCAGCTCATCCGTATCCAGGGCATCAAGACGCAGAAGCACCTGACCCTGGAAGAGATCGGCCGCCGTATCGCCATCGGCAACTTCAAGGAACTCAACGTGATCGTGAAAGGTGACGTGGACGGTTCCGTGGAAGCCCTGTCGGATTCCCTCATCAAACTTTCCACCGAGGAAGTGCGCGTGAATGTTATCCACAAGGCCGTGGGTGCCATCAGCGAGTCCGACGTCCTGCTGGCAGAAGCCTCCGACGCCGTGATCATCGGCTTCCAGGTGCGTCCTTCCGCCGAGGCACGCCGTGCCGCTGAGAAGGAGGGTATCGAAATCCGCCTGTACTCCGTTATCTACGACTGTATCAACGAGGTCAAGGAAGGTATCGAGGGTATGTTGGAGCCCGAGAAGAAGGAAGAGGTTACCGCCACCGCAGAGGTGAAGCAGACCTTCAAGATCTCCAAGGTGGGTACCATCGCCGGCTGTCTGGTGAAGGAAGGAAAACTCACCAACAAGGCCGATGTTCGCCTCATCCGTGACGGCATCGTGGTTTATACCGGTGCACTTTCCTCTCTCCAGAGGGGCAAAGACCAGGTGAAGGAAGTACCTTCCGGCATGGAATGTGGCTGCGGACTGGAGCGTTACAACGACATCCACCCCGGCGACATCATCGAGGCTTTCCAGATTGTAGAAATCAAGCGCAGCCTGTAAAGACTGCGCTTGTCAAAGCACCTTTTACAGGGCTTTTGCAGTTATATCAGCAGCAGCAATGCCGCCAGATATACGCAAAAGCCCTGTGTGCGTAAGCGGCGTCGGATAATGTAATGGGTGGAGAGGTCCACCGGGTCTGCGGCAAAGTCGGCCTGCAGGTTTTCCGGCATGTGACGCACGTCCCATTTGTTTACCAACTCCCCGGCATTGAAATAGGAGCCGCCGCCATTGGAACGGTTCAGGGTAATGAGCGTCTTATAGTCGGCATAATAGAGCGGCAAATCCTTCGGCAGCGAATCTGCACCAGGAACGGCCGAGACCAGCACCAGCGGGGTACCACCAGCCTCCAGCACAGCGAAATACTGCTCCCGTACGCGCTCCCAGGGAGCGCTGACAGGATCGTAAACAGAAAACACCACAACGTTTCCTTCTGCCGCCATGCGGTCGTGATAAATACCGTCGGCATCCGAGAAGCTCAGGATGGGATAATCCTCCGAGACGGCCGTTGTTCTGCGGAAAACCGTATCGACCCGCACGAAAGTCCAGGTGGTATCCGGCAGGGCGGTCAGGTCGAAAAGCCCTTCCTTCCCGTCTTTCTCATAAACATACGCAGCCTTGTAATGGTTGTCCGCAGCCACCTCATCGTCCAGGGAGGCATACAGCTCCGCGCCCCAGTCGAAGGCGGTGAAATCCAGGATAGGAAGGTGTCGATTGCTGTAAATGACTACGAACAGTATCGACAGGCCCGCCAGAACGGCCGCCACGATACGGTTTCTCTTGGGACGGCCGAAGTCATGGAAGGGCGTGAAAGCGATGACGCTGAGCAGCAGCAAAATGACATTCTTCCAGAAACTCTGCGCATGCGACAGATGGACGGCCTCCCCGAAGCAGCCGCAGTCCATGGTGGGGTTCAGCACCCACAGTACAAACGTGACGATGGTGAAAAAGCCCAGCAGGATATACGTAAGGACCGCCGCCAGTTTGCGCAGCACGCCGGTAATGAGCGACACGCCCACGCCTGCCTCCAGCACCGCCAGCGCGATACCCAGGCCCTTGGCCGCAGGCATCATCCCCGGCACCTGGAAGAAACGGAAATACTCCTGCAAAATGAGCATGGTGCCCACCGGGTCCACCATTTTCAGGAGGCCCGAAACCAGAAAGACGATGCCCACCAGGACCGCCGCGAACCGACGGAAACGTTGATACGAAGTATTCATTTAAGATAAGGGTCGATCATGAGACGGACTTTGGCGAAGATGGCGTCCGGAGGAAGCATCTCGCCGTTTGCATCGGCACAGTCGATACGGGAAAAATGACTGTCCATCCGGGTTTGCTCCAGGTAGAGCGAACGGACGTTTTGCTGGAAGACGATGGAGGCCTCATGGATGTCCTGGGCGCCCTCCAGGTAGTTCCGGTCTTCGCCGGAGCGATGCTGGGACAGGCTCTGTTCCACAAAACTGATGGGGACATCCAAAAAAAGGTTCAGATCCGGAACCGGGAGCTGGAAATCTCCGTATTCCGTATGGAAAATCCAATCTCTGAGCTGTTTACGCTCCTCCGAGTCCGCAAGCTTGGCGCATTGGTAGGCGATGTTGGAATAGACGTAGCGGTCCAGCAGGACGGTTTTCTCCTCCTCCAGGGCCTTCCGGATGATGGGGCCTGCGCCGTGGCGGTCTTCTGCGAACAGCAGTGCCACCAGTTGCGGGTGCACGCTTTCATTGGAGCCGAAGTCTCCGCGGAGGAAACGGCTGATGAGGTCTCCGTATACAGGTGCATCGTAGCGCGGGAAATGGATGTACTCCAATGCCCCGCAACGCTCCTGCAGATATTCTTTCAGTTTTTTGACCTGCGTGGACTTCCCTGCCCCGTCCAGGCCTTCCAATACGATAAGCATGCACAAAGATAATAAAAAAAGAACCGGTCTCAAAGACCGGCTCTCAGGAGTTTCAGTTTTTAGAACACGTCAGGTTCGTTCTGTTTGGGCTCTTCTTCCTCGAAGCGGGGCTTGCGGGGTTTGTCGTGACGATCCTCGTGACGCGGGCCACGGTCTCCACGACGGTCGTTGCCGCCTTTGCGGTCGCCTTCGCGACGCGGGCCACGGTCACCGCCGCGGTCTCCACGGGGAGCACGCTTGGGCTCTACATAGCCTTCCGGCTTCTCGGTGAGCGCGCGCATGGAAAGGCGCATCTTGCCGGTCTTGGCGTCAATCTCCAGGAGCTTGACATCGACCTCGTCGCCCACCTTGAGCACATCCTCCACCTTGTCGGTCTTGGTCCATGCAATCTCGGAGACGTGCAGCAGACCTTCCTTACCGGGCAGGATCTCGATGAAGGCGCCGAATTCCAGGATGCTCACCACCTTGCCGTGGTAAACCTTACCGGCCTCGGGCACTGCGCAGATGCCTTTGATACGCTCCAGCGTGGCATCCATGGCAGCCTTGTCGGTGCCAAAGATATCGACCACACCCTTGGTGGTGCCGTCGCCGTTGTCCACCTCGTCGATGGTGATGGTGGTGCCGAATTCCTTCTGCATGCCCTGGATGGTTTCACCACCCTTGCCGATGATGGCGCCGATGAACTCGGAAGCCACCTCGATCTGGACCATGCGAGGTACGAAGGGCTTGAAGTCCTCACGCGGCTCGGCGATGGTCTTGAGCATTTCGCCCATGATGTGCATACGTCCCTGACGGGCCTGCTCCAGGGCTTTCTCCAGCACCTCGTAGGACAGACCGTCCACCTTGATATCCATCTGGGTGGCGGTGATACCGTCCTTGGTACCGGTTACCTTGAAGTCCATGTCGCCAAGGTGGTCTTCGTCACCGAGGATATCGGTGAGGATGGCGTAGCGGTCGTTGGGACGGACGGCGTCGGTGATCAGACCCATGGCCACACCGGCCACCGGCTTCTTGATCTTGACACCGGCATCCATCAGGGCCAGGCAGCCACCGCACACGGAGGCCATAGAAGAGGAACCGTTGGATTCCAGGATATCGGAAACTACGCGCACGGCATAAGGGAATTCGGGAGCCGTAGGAATGACGGGCTTGAGGGCGCGCATGGCCAGGTTGCCGTGACCGATCTCACGACGGCCGGTGCTACGCTGAGGCTTGGCCTCGCCGGTTGCGAACGGCGGGAAGTTGTAGTGGAGCACGAACTGCTGATCGTCCTGGATGAGGACTTCGTCCATCTCCTTCATGTCCATCTTGGTACCGAGGGTAACGGTGGCCAGGGACTGGGTTTCACCACGGGTGAAGATGGCGCTGCCGTGAGCGCAAGGGAGGTAGTCGGTCTCGCACCAGATGGGGCGAACCTCGTTGGTGGCGCGGCCGTCCAGGCGCTTGCCTTCGTCCAGCACCAGGTTGCGCATGGCTTCCTTCTCTACGTCGTGGTAGTAGCGGTCGATCATGGCACCCTTCACCTCCAGGTCTTCCTCGGAGAAGCCGGCTTTGAACTCGTCACGGATGGCGTTGAAGCCGTCCTCGCGCTCATGCTTGGGCTTGGCGCTCTTGGCCAGTTCATAGCACTTGCTATAGCAAGCCTCGCGAACGGCCTTCTTGAGGTCTTCGTCTTCCTCGTCGTGCGGGTAGTCGCGCTTGTTCACGTCGGTACCCAGCTCGTGCATGAGCTCTTTCTGCACGCGGCAGTGCTTCTTGATTTCTTCGTGGGCGAACTTGATAGCCTCGAGCATATCGTGCTCAGTCACTTCCTTCATCTCGCCTTCGACCATCATAATGTTCTCCTCGGTAGCGGCGACCATAAGTTCGAGATCGGCTCTCTCCATCTCGGAGAAAGTAGGGTTGATGACGAACTTGCCGTCGATACGGCACACGCGCACCTCACCGATAGGGCCGCCGAAAGGAAGGTCGGAAGTGGCAAGGGCGGCGGAAGCGGCCAGTCCGGCAAGGGCGTCAGGCTGGACGTCCTTCTCGGCGCTGATAAGGCTCACCTGCACGAAAACCTCCAGGTGGAAGTCATCCGGCCACAAGGGACGGATAGGCCTGTCGATGAGACGGGCGATCAGGACTTCGTAATCCGAAGGCTTGCTTTCGCGTTTAAGGAATCCGCCGGGGAAACGTCCGGCAGCATAGTATTTCTCTC
>JBGUPS010000003.1:0-14963 GCA_045130395.1 Candidatus Cryptobacteroides sp. | reverse complement strand
AGAGTGAATCCAGGTTTACCGAAGGATAGGGTTTGGCCAGCATGGCAACCAGTTGGTCGCGGGCGTCGGACACCTTATACACCTCCGTGCGCGGGTACTGGACCGCCCGCTTGTTCTTCTGGATGTAAATGAGGTTTTCCGATACCTGGGCGCTCCCCTGCTCCATTTTCACCTTGCCATCCGAGATGACACCCTTTGCGTAAATTTCTCCGAGCCGGGAAATAAGCGTAGGGCGCAGCTGGTTATAACTGCCCAGGTCCAGGCTTTGCGCGTTTTTCACCACTGCGCTGGTGGTTTCCTCCGAATAACGGTAGAAAGGAATGACGATGGAACCGGCCTCGTCCCGTTCCGCCTGGAGCTGCTCATCCGTTTTCAGGATGGGGAAATCGAACTCCGAAATAAGCGTCTCGTACGGCCAGGGGGTTCCTTTCTTGTAGTCATAATTGAATTTCGCGGTCCTGGGCATCAGAAGCGCCAGGACTGCGAAAACAATCACGAGTGGAGCCAGCCTCCACAAGGGAATTTTAGGCGTCGATATTTGCATAATGCGCGTTTTCTTCGATGAAGGCGCGGCGCGGCGGAACATCGTCTCCCATGAGCATGGAGAAGGTACGTTCTGCGTCCGCGGCGTTTTCGATGGTTATCTGGCGAAGCACACGGCGGGCCGGATCCATGGTGGTTTCCCACAGCTGCTCGTCCGACATTTCACCCAGACCTTTGTACCGCTGCACGGTAACGCCTTTGTCGGAGCCACGGCCCAGTTCTGCGGTGGCCTGCTCGCGCTGGACGTCCGTCCAGCAATAGCGCTCCTCCTTGCCCTTTTTCACCAGGTAAAGCGGCGGAGTGGCCAGGTAGACATAGCCGTTCTTGATAAGGTCGAACATGTAGCGGAAGAAGAAGGTAAGGATGAGGCAGGCGATGTGCGAGCCGTCCACGTCGGCATCCGTCATGATGATGACCTTGTGGTAACGGAGCTTGCTCAGATCCATGTGCTTTTCTCCGGATTCGTCCTCCTGGGCCACTGTAACGCCCAGAGCGGTGTAGATATTGCGTACTTCCTGGCTCTCGAAGGCGCGGTCCTGGGCGGCTTTTTCCACGTTCAGGATTTTACCACGGAGCGGGAGGATGGCCTGGATGCGACGGTCGCGGCCCTGCTTGGCCGTACCGCCTGCGGAATCACCCTCTACCAGGAAGAGTTCGCACTTCTCGGGATCGTGGTCGGAGCAGTCCGCCAGTTTACCGGGCATGCCGGCGCCGCCCATCGGGGTTTTGCGCTGCACCATTTCGCGGGCCTTGCGGGCTGCGGCACGGGCCGTAGCGGCCAGCACGATCTTTTCCACGATGGTTTTGGCCTCCTTGGGGTGTTCCTCCAGATACTGGTCCATGGCAGCGGCCGTGGCCTGGGAAACGGCGGAAGTAGCCTCCGGATTGCCCAGCTTGGTTTTGGTCTGGCCCTCGAACTGCGGCTCGGCCACCTTCACGGAGATAACGGCGGTGAGACCTTCGCGGAAGTCTTCCGGGCTCAGCTCGCCCTTGAACTTGGCCAGGAGGTTGTTCTTTTCCGCGTAGTTTTTCAGGGAACGGGAAAGACCCATTTTGAAGCCCTGGAGGTGGGTACCGCCCTCGATGGTGTGGATATTATTCACATAGGAATAAATGCGCTCGCTGAAGCCGGTATTGTACTGAAGGGCGATGTCGATGGGGATGACCTTGTCCGAGGACACCGTGATGGGCTCCGGGATGAGCTTGGGAGCGCCTGCATCCAGGTAGTCGATAAATTCCTTGAGGCCTTCTTCCGAATAGAAAGTATCGGTACGGAAGGCCATGATGCCGGTGGCTTTGCGCTCACCGTCCTCGCTGGTGATGAACTGCTCCACCTTCTCGCGCTTGTCCGTGAGGGTGATGCGGATACCCTTGTTCAGGTATGCCAGCTCACGCAGACGGTTGGCCAGGGTCTCGTACTTATAGACGATGGTCTGCTGGAATATGCTGGCGTCCGGATGGAAGGTGATGGTGGTACCGGTATCCTGGGTTTCCCCTACTACCTCCACCTGGGTGATGGGCTTACCCTTGGAGTACTTCTGGACGAAGATTTTTCCCTCGCGGTGGATTTCCGCGATGAGGAGGTCGCTCAGGGCGTTTACGCAGGAAACACCCACGCCGTGCAGACCACCGGAAACCTTATAGCTGTTTTTGTCGAACTTACCGCCGGCGTGCAGCACGGTAAGCACCACTTCCAGGGCGCTCCTGTGCTCTTTCTCATGCATGCCCGTGGGGATACCACGGCCATTATCCTGCACGCGGATGGAGTTATCTTCCAGAATTTGGACATCTATGCCATTGCAGTAGCCGGCCATGGCTTCGTCGATACAGTTGTCCACCACCTCATACACCAGGTGATGCAGACCGCGCTCGCCTACGTCGCCGATATACATGGACGGACGCTTGCGGACGGCCTCCAAACCTTCCAGCACCTGAATACTGTTTGCGGAATACTGCTGTTCCGCCAATTTCATTTCTTCTGACATTCTATTTTTTTACTTAATTATATCCAACTAAAAAGGGGCGAATACACCGACTTTCTAAATCATACAAAATTAGTAAAAATTATACAAAAAAACAAGCCCCTTGTCGAAGACAAGAGGCTGATTTTTCAGATTATTTTTCTTAGAGGCTGAACGTGGCTCCAACAGTGAAGTAAATGCCCTGTTCTGCGTAAAGGGGAACCCGCTGGATGGCCTGGTTGAGCAGGTTCGCACCCTTGACCCAGAGGCCCAGATGATGGGTTACCTGGAAATTGGCCTGCACGCCTAAATCGACAAAGCCGGGCACTTTCACCGGACCGGGCAGGGCCGAACGGCCTTCCACCACCACACCGGCCTGGATACGGCCGCCCCAGTTATAAAATGCGTGTCCCTTAGCCTTGAAGGGAGCAGGTGCGAACAGCGTAAGACCGCCGAGGTCCGGCATGGGTGTATAGCCATAGTAGATATTGGCACCCACATCCAACTTCTCGCTCTTCCAGCCGGCATCGGCCTTTACATAGAAAGTATGCAGCGGACTGGCGTAGCCCATGGAAGGCGAACCTCCCTTAATGCCCCAGGTCCAGGCGTTCTCGTCCCATTTGTAGCCGATACGGACATCGTAGTGGAAGCGGGAGACAATGTTGCCCCTTGCGCCCAATGCCACATCGACACGCGTAATCATATTGTCCGTATACCAGTCGGTGCTTCTAACGAAGGGATTCAGGCCCAGAAGTTTGTCGTAAGAGATGAGGTTGTCTCCGCCGGTGGCCTGGAAATACAGGGATGCGACATCCTGGGCCAGCTTGAAGTTAATGTGCACGTCAGGGAAAACGATGCCGCCGGTATGAGGGCTGAAGGTCTTCGCGGAGCGGAAAAGGAAGCCTACTTTGACACCCAGTTTCATGCTGAAACGGCCGGTGTTAAGCAGATAGTGCGGAATGAAGCCGGCATTGCCCACAAAGCCATTTCTCGTGGCGACATAGCTGTCTTTCTGGCCCACCGTCTCGGCGAACAGGCCCAACAGCACATGGTGGGCACCCAGGTTTGCACCCATGGTGGCGTCCGAAACGGTGTGGAATTCACTGAATCCCTGAGAGCCGATATAGGCCACACGCGTACCCACGTTGTACTCGAACGCATTGGCCGGAGCGCTTTTCACGCGGGCCTGCATCTGCCACAGGTTGTTGGAGAAGTCCATGCCGGCAACATCCGTGGCCGTGGTATTCTTGTACTTGACATCGGTCATGAAGGTACCGCCGGTCCAGGTGTAAAGGGCATCCAGGCCAAAGGCCGAGTGCAGGTTCCGGCCCGAACGGGTGGTGCCGTCCGGAAGAAGCACTTTGTTCTGCTCCGTGATGTTGCGATATTTGCCGATATAGGAATAATGGTCCCCGTACACATTCAGGCGGAAATTCCCCTTGCGGACGGGAGTCCACACGATGGTTGCCTCCGGATGGAGACCATATCCCGCGCCCAGGCGAACCAACAGCGTTCCTTCATCCGACAGACGCGGCTGGGGACGCAGCTGCACCAGGTAAGGCTTGAACTCGTACGAGCCCTGGTAAGGCGTGTTTTGCACGCTGTAGTCCATGTCCAGATTGAAACTGTACACGGAGTCCGGCACGGCGAGCAGCTGGCTGGGTTTTTCGATTCCGCTGGCCTCCCGGGCGTAGGTGTTGGTCACCTCCACGACGGGATTCAGGTTCTGGGCAAACAGACCGGCGCTGACACAGAGCGCGGCAAAGGTTATGATGAACTTTTTCATACTTCTACTGCAATTTACGGAGTCTCAGATCTACCTGGTCCAGGACGTCGTCCTGCGGGCCGGTGGAAGTATAACCGGAACGGATGCTCTCAAAAGTAGCCTTGGCCTGGGCCATGTTCTCCTGCTCGGCAAAGCTGTCGCCCAGGACGATGAAGGCCTTGGCCAGCCAGTAGTTCTGGCCGCCGGCTTTCTCGGCGAAGGCATACACCTTTTCCTGGATGCCCTCGAACTGACCGCGGTCGTACTGGTCCTGGATAATGAGATAGGCAGCCTCTGCACCTTCATCGGTGGAAGGGGCCTGGGAGAGCTGCTGGAATTCCTCGAAGGCCTCCGTACGGCGGCTGCTGCTCAGGAAGGATTTGGCCCGTACGTAATGGGCCTCACGCTGCAGCTCGGTATCTTCCGAGCGGAGCACCATGTCTGCATTGGCGATGGCATCGTCCCACTGACGGGCACGGAAGGCGGACCGCATCAGGCCGATGGTGGCCAGTTCCATGTTGGCGTCCATCTTGGCATTCTCCTTTAACTGGAGGTATGCCTGGTATGCGTTTGCGTAGTTTTCCAGTTCATACTGGAGAACGGCATATTGCATGCGGGCGCTTTCCTGCAGGGCCCCGTCCAGACCGGCCTCCAGGGCAGCCTGATACAGGTCTGCGGCCTGTTCACGCTGGCCGGCGGCACGCTGGCAGTCTGCCAGGTAGAATTTGGCCTTGGCACCGTAGATGGCCTGCGGATATTTCTCCAGATAGGCCTGCAGGGTGTTCTGTGCCTTGGCATAGTCTCCGGAGAGATAGATTTGCTCGGCGCTGGAGAAGTACACTTCCTCCTTCTGGGCTTCCGTACGGCCGGCGCCGCCCAGGCTGTTCACATAGGCCAGATAGGCTTCGGGATCCTCCCTTGTGCGGTAAATGGCCTCGATGGCCAGGAGGGCGTCTTCGGCGTATTCCCCACCCTGGGCGACCACTTCCTTGTAGCAGGCAAGGGCTTCGTCGCTGCGGCCGGCGTTGCGGTTGATCATGCCCAGCTCCAGCATGGCCTGCGCGCTGAGTGCGGGATCCGTGGTGGCGCTGCGAAGGGTGCGGAAGGTGCGGATGGCATTGTCATCGTCCTTGAGGGCAACGTAGGCACGACCCAACTCGTAAAGCGATTCTCCATAATACGGGTCGGCCGGATTGGCCTGGATGGCATCCTCCAGGAAATGGACCTTGCGGGTGTTGTCCCGTAACAGGCCGGAAGCCACGCCTGCCCGGTAGCGCGGGTACAGGTTGGAAGGGTTGGGATAGTCGGCCATCTGGCGCTCGTAGGCGGCCACGGCGGTGCTGTATTTCCCGCTGAAGAAGTAGCAGTCTCCCACGCGGGTTTCCGCATCCTCGCCCATCAGGCGGGAATCACCTTCCAGATAATTATCGAACCACTTGAGGGCCTTTTCGTAATCGGCCTCCTTGAAGTAGGTATAGGCCATCTGGTAGGAAATGAGCTGGCCTTCCGGACGATTTTTCAGGGCCGCCAGATTGTACAGGTCCGTGAGAATTTCGCGGGCGTCCGCGTATTTGCCGTCCCGGTAAAGGGCCTCGGCCTGATAGTAGCGGGCCAGCTGGTTGAAACCTTCGCGGCGGGGGCTGTAATAAGCGGCGGCCTTCAAATGCGGCACAGCGCTGCGCCAGGAACCGCTCTCCATGAGCTCGCGGGCCCGCAGGAAGTAGGCCTTCATGTAGTTGGCCTGCATGTCCGGACGGAGCTCGTCGATGTGGTCGTAGGCCTCTACGGCACCCACATAGTCGTGGTTCTGGAGGGCTACCATCGCCATATAGCCATAAATCTGGTCACCCTTCTTCTGGGTGTTGTATTTGGCCAGATACTCCTGGAAAGGAGCCGTGTCCCGGTTAAGGTCGAAGGCCAGTTTGGCGTAATTGTAAAGGGCGTCCTCCTGGATATCCGGCGTAAAGCTCAGGGTCGATGCTTCCTTGAAGGCATCCATGGCCGCCACCTTGTTGCGCAGCTTGATGTAGCTGTAGCCCAACTGATAAGAGGCGATCTGGCCCAGGGAGTCCGTGCGGTTTTCCATCCGCGTGAAGTTTTCCACGGCCCCTTCCCAGTTCTCGATGACGTAATTGATTTCTCCGGCGTAGAAAAGGTCGCTCCGGGTGAGCTTGGCCTTGTTGCGGAGGTTCTTCTCGTAATAGCTGCGAGCTTTGGCCACATCCCCTTTGATGAGGTAGGTCTCGCTCATGATGCGGGCCAGATGAGGCTGACGGTCCTCCGGAACTTTGTTGAACAGGTCCTCGCCAAAGCGGAGGACATAGTCATAGTCCTTCTCATTGAAGCGGCACTCCAGGATGTAATAGTTGGCCAGGGTGGTGAAACGATGGTCCTTGGCGGCCAGTTCGAACCAGGGAGCCGCCTCCTTGAAATTCTTCTGGGCGTAGTTGATATAACCCAGCGTATAGTACGACGGAGCGGAATAGTCCGAGTACGGGAGGTCTTTCATGCGCAGCAGGAGGCCTTTGGCACGGTCCCACTCCCCTTGTGCGAAAGCGCAATAGCCCAGCTTGTAGGTGTATTCCGCGCGCTGGGTTTCCTGGATGTCCTTGACGGACACCTGGTTGAACTGCTGGAGGGCTTCCTCGTACAGTTCCTGGTCGAAGTAATCCAGGCCCAGCTGGTAGCGCACCTGCGGAACCAGGAGATTCTCATGATAGCGGGCGATGAACGCCTGTGCGACATCGTGGGAATGGGCGGTTTTGAGTTTAAGTGCGCAAAGGGCGCGATACCCTTCTGCCATGGGAGAATGGTTACCCTGGACAAGGCGGAGCGTCTCCGAATACATGCCGGCCTGGTACAGGTTTTTCACCTGCCCGAAATCCTGTGCATACAGGCTCGAGGCCAGGCTTAAAGCGGCGACAAGCGCAAGATATCTTTTCATTCTGAGTATGTTAAACCAACTAAATCTATATTTTGACAAATTTACAAAAAATTTCCGTTATATTTGTATGATTTTGGAATTATTCACATGGAATCTCTCATTCATTTTAAAGACGCCGACATCCTCAACGGAGAAACGGTTGTGCTGTACAATCTGAACATGGACATCCAGCCCGGAGACTTTGTGTACATCGTGGGCAAAGTGGGCTCCGGTAAAACCTCCATCATCCGCACCATTACGGCGGAAAACAAGCTCCTGAAGGGCGAAGGAGAGGCCTGCGGCTACAACCTGCGTTCCCTGAAAAAACGGGACATTCCTTTCCTCAGGCGTTCCATCGGCGTAATTTTCCAAGATTTCCAATTGCTGACCGACCGCAGCGTGGAGGCCAACCTGGAGTTCGTGCTCCGCGCCACCGGCTGGAAGGACCGGCACGATATCGACAAGCGCATCCTGCAAGTGCTGCAGGCCGTGGGCATGGAAACCAAGGCCCACAAGATGCCGCACCAGCTTTCCGGCGGTGAGCAGCAGCGTATCGCCATCGCCCGTGCGCTCCTGAACAAGCCCAAGGCCATCCTGGCCGACGAGCCCACCGGCAACCTGGACGGCGAAACGGCCGACGAGATTCTCCAGCTCCTGATGGACCTCAACCGCGAAGGCACCGCCATCGTCATGGTCACCCATAACCGCGCCATCTTCGAAAAATACCCCGGCCGCGTATTCACCTGCGAGGGCGAGCAGTGCCACGAGGTGGTTGACGAAGGCATCGACGTGGTGTTATGACCAAAAAGGAACGGTTCAACAGCATCATAGGCTGGTTTGCAGAAAACCAGCCCATAGCGCAGTCGGAGCTGCACTTTGCCAATCCTTTCCAACTGCTGATAGCTGTCATCCTGAGCGCCCAATGCACGGACCGGCGGGTGAACGTGGTCACCCCTCCCCTTTTCGAACGCTTCCCTACGCCCGAGGACCTGGCATCGGCCAGTTTCGATGAGGTATATCCTTACATAAAAAGCGTTTCCTATCCCAACGCCAAGGCCCGGCACCTGATTGCCATGGCCCAGATGCTCCTGGCCGATTATAACGGGGAAGTTCCCTCCGACATCGACGCGCTCATGCGCCTGCCGGGCGTGGGTCGCAAAACGGCCAACGTGATTGCCTCCGTCGTGTATGACAAGCCGGTGATTGCCGTCGACACGCACGTTTTCCGCGTGGCGCACCGCCTGGGCCTCTCCAACGGAAGCACGCCCTATGCCGTAGAACAGGATCTGGAAAAGTATATTCCCGTGGAGCAGCGTGCCATCTCCCACCACTGGCTTATTCTACATGGTCGATACGTGTGCGTAGCCCGCAAGCCCAAGTGCGAGTCATGCCCCCTCACCGAGTGGTGCATGGAATTCGCCCTGCCCAAAAAACCGTGACACTCAACCCACTGATTATCAGATGCTTATAATATAATCCTCGTTCAATTTTTGAACGAGGATTATTCTATAACAGGCTAACTATCAATCGATTAACAATCACTTCAAAAGAGTGCATACGAGCAGATAGTTGGACTTGGTAGCATCTATGTGAAGGCCAAAGACGTGGGGCGGTTGGTTAGGAATGTTATCCGGCGACGGGATAGCATTTTTTGACAACTTAGCACGAAGCGCTTCGGAGGTGAGGGGAATATTACGGGCTGTAACGTCCGCCCCCGGAAAACGCCGGCCTATTTCCTTGATAGAACGATTGTTAAGCGGGACCACTTCAAGTAGTTGATACCACTTGCCGAAGGGCTTGAGCTCCTCCACGGGTTCGGCGCTCACGTAAGCATGTGTGTGCTGCCCCAGTTTCTGGAGGCCAAAGCGGCAGGGCCAGTCAAAGGCACCGGCTTTCAGCAGTGCCTTACCGGGCTCGAAGAGCCAGGAGGCCGCGTCACCCCCGACCTGATCGAAAACGTCACCCCCGACCTGATCGGGGGTCTCTCCGCACATGGCGGCAGGAACGATTTCCGCCACGACACCATTGGAATAAACAGTGAGGGTGTACGGACCGGCATAGCCCCGCTCCAGCAGGAGAAGCAGCTCCTTGCACTCCCCTTCCGCACCTACCACATGCACCGCTTTAACGCAGCCCAACTGCTTGCATACCAGGGAAATATCGGCCATGGGAGAGAGCTTTAACAAGACCAGCGGACAGGCCGCCGAAAGCTCCGGCAACAGTTGCAGCACATCCGGCTGGCAGTCCTCCAGGCGGAAGACCTTCCGGCCGTCGGACGCCCGCCTCGCCGGGTCCAGGAACAGGATATTCGGCTGGAAGTCCCCCAGGAGATGCCCGATCGGGGTCGGGCATGACGATGACGAGGGGCACGGGCATGCCGATTCCGTCACACCCGGCTTGACCGGGTGTCTCTCCGCAACAAGCTCCGCACAGGTAACACGCACATTGCTGAGCCCGAGGGCCGCGAAGTTGCGACGGGCGGCATCGGCCAGTTCCGGGCGCATCTCGTTGTATAGCACCTGATCGAATACTTGGGCAAACGCCCAGCTATCGACCCCAAGCCCACCGGTCAAATCCGCTATCCGGCCACTCGCGGCGGCACGGGCCACGGAGGCCTTGTACTTCGCCGTTTCGGAGGAGGAGCACTGCTCGCCGGAAATCCGGAGCGGATAGCGGAGCGAAGGAACAGCATACCACTGAGGCACTTTCTCCCGCAGTTTCCGCCGCACTTCCAGCGTGGTCAGCGCCAGGTCGAAGTCCTCTACCTCACCCGTATAACGGTCCCGGGCAAGCGCCAGCTTCCCCAGGTCGTCCGCCTCGTGGGCCAAGATAAAATCCGACAGTTCCATATTGCAAAAATACGGAATAATCTTTACATTTGTAAACCGCATGATTAAACACTAAAACACAGCCATATGAAAGATTACAAGCAAACCGCACAAAGCTGGCTCACCGGCAACTTCGATGAGCAGACCAAGGCAGAGGTCAAACACCTGATGGAAACCGACCCCGTCGCCCTGGAAGACGCCTTCTACCGCAACCTGGAATTTGGCACAGGTGGTCTTCGCGGCATCATGGGCGCCGGCACCAACCGCATGAACAAATACACGGTAGGCATGGCCACGCAGGGCCTCGCCAACTACATCAAAGCCCACGTGCAGGGAGAAACCAGCGTGTGCATCAGCCACGACAGCCGCAACAATTCCCGCCTGTTCGCGGAAATCTCGGCCGAAGTACTGTCCAATAACGGTATCAAGGTTTATCTGTTCGAGAGCCTGCGTCCCACGCCGGAACTCAGCTACAGCATCCGCCTCAAGAAAGCAACGGCCGGCATCATGGTCACGGCCAGCCACAACCCCAAGGAATACAACGGTTACAAGGTCTTCTGGAGCGATGGCGGTCAAATCACCGCCCCTGTCGATAAAGACATCGTCGCAGAAGTCGCCAAGATTGAAGACCCTGCCGATGTCCGCTTCCAGCCTGCCGCAGGTCAGCCCAAAGCTGCCATCGAAATAATGGGTGCCGAGGTAGACGAATGCTACCTCAAGGACCAGCTCTCCCTCATGCTGTCCCCGGAAGCCGTCGCCAAGCACAAGGATCTCAAGATTGTCTATACGCCCCTCCACGGCTGCGGTGTCAAGCTGATGCCGGAAGCCCTCAAGCGCATCGGCTTCAACAATATCATCCATGTGCCGGAGCAGGACGTAAGCGATGGTAACTTCCCCACCGTAGCCTCCCCCAACCCGGAAGAGCCCGCCGCCATGGCCATGGCCCTCAAGAAGGCCGATGAAACCGGCGCCGACCTGGTTCTGGCCACGGATCCGGATGCAGACCGCCTGGGCATTGCCGTACGCGACAACGATGGCAAGATGGTCCAGCTCACCGGCAACCAGACCTGGAGCTTCCTCACCTACTATATTCTCAAGCGCTGGCAGGAACTGGGCAAACTCAATGGCAACCAGTACTGCGTTAAAACCATCGTCACCTCGGAACTCATCGCAGCCATCTGCCAGAGTTTCAACGTGAAGTGCTACAACGTGCTCACCGGCTTCAAGTACATCGCCGAAATCCAGAAGCAGCAGGAAGGCAAGACCGAATTCGTCTGCGGTGGTGAAGAAAGCTATGGCTTCAACCTGGGTTCCTTCGTCCGTGACAAATGTGCACAGGTAGCCGGTTGCGCGGTGGCAGAATGCGCCGCCTGGGCCGCCGAACAGGGCCTCACCCTCTATCAGCTCCTCCAGAAGGTGTACAAGGAATACGGCCTGTACGTGGAGAAGATGGTGTACATCGTCCGCAAGGGCAAATCCGGCGCCGAGGAAATCCAGAAAATCATGGCCGATTACCGTGCCTGCCCTCCTAAGGAAATTGCCGGCAGCCCGCTGGTCAAGGTCCTGGACTACAACAAACCGGAGGAAACCGGCCTCCCGAAGAGCAACGTACTGCAGTTCTACAACGCCGCCGGCGACGTTGTCACCGTCCGTCCTTCCGGCACGGAGCCCAAAATCAAGTTCTATTTTGGCGCCAAAGGCGATGACGCTCCCGCCAAGATCGAGAAACTGAAAGCGCAGTTCATCAACTAAGCTGAACAGGCGGAAATTATTAACGGGGTTTCTTGCTTTTTTGCAGGAAATCCCGTATTTTTGCAGTCCTTTAAAACGCGGGGTATTAGCTCAGTTGGCTAGAGCGATAGGTTCGCAATCTATAGGTCAGGGGTTCGACTCCCCTATACTCCACAAAAAACCAGCCTTCCCGGCTGGTTTTTTCGTGGAGTACGATCGCCCACGTTACCCCTTCCCCAACCCCTTCCCTCGGGGAAGGGGCTCAAGTCGGCCTTCGGCCTCCGAATGTGGTGGCTCGGCCTGCTTTTTTTGTGGGTATAAACCCTATCCACGTTACCCCTTCCCCAACCCCTTCCCTCGGGGAAGGGGCTCAAGTCGGCTGTTGGCCTCCGAATCTCACTGCAGGCTAGCAGGGATCCCCCTCCGGCCGCGATTACAGATAATCTGCCCCTGAAGCTACTCTAGATGCAAACGCGGCAAGCATTTCCGCCTAAAGGCCCATTTTTCCAGCCGTGATTGCAAATAATCGACCCCTGAAGCCACTCTAGATGCAAACGCGGCCGGCAGCTATTTGTCTTGTATTACGGGTATTGAAGTTAGTAAGTCGCCGTACATCGCTTCAAGATAGAACTTACGCTTTTTCCCAGAATCATTCTTGGTTGCAATAACGGCACATTCATTTGTTTTAGTGTTATATTCTACACTAAGCCATTCCAATGTTGTCTTGTATACGCCTGTGGTTTCATCATATTCACCCTTGCCATAATTTGCATTGCCGTCATTAATTCCGACGCCACCACCAATAGCGACTACTGCAATAATTTTGCTTTTCATAAGCTTATTATTTGGATGGCGCAGGTCCGCTAAAAGTGCCCTGACTGGCGCCATCAGAATGCGTGAGTGGCCGATTTGCGGCGCCGCATAAGGAATGTAGCCGGAAGGAGAAATATCCTCTCCTGTCCAGGTACGCAAGGGCATTGCTTAGCAGAGCCTGTTTCCTGTCTTCATCCAGGTCTGAGTGGAAGATGATTTCTATCATTGTCTCCAGCCCGTGCTCGGACAGATTTTCTTCTTCGACAAGATACCTGACAGGGCTTTCGTGCTGCAGAAGCTTGTCCAAATCGATTGGGCATCCGGCCTTGCCGAACTCATCTTTGACATCGGTCAAAGTGTAATCAGGCGTCTCTCCCTCCAGCAGGCCCAACTTCCGGGCAATCATCAACAGCATCTCACCCAGCCGGTCTATTTCCCTGATGATATAATCTTCCATTTGCTCCCAGATTTATTTCGATTTTTCGGTGTATAATAATTCCATGACAGACTCATGGAGGGGTGAGGGTTATTTTAGGGAGTCGACCATGGCTTTGGCGACGGCGGTGGAGGCGCCGGTGCCGCCGAGGAGCTGGCGGACTTCGGCGTAATCGGCCAGCATTTTTTGCCGATAGGCAGCGTCTTCGGTGATGCGGCGCATCTCTGCCACCAGGTTCTCCAGGGTGAAGTTTTCCAGCAGGAATTCCTTGAATGCCAGGCGATTCACGATAAGGTTGGCCAATGATACATAAGGTATTTTGACGATGCGGCGCGCAATGAACGCCGTGAGGGCCGCCATCTGGTAACCCACCATTTGCGGCGTGCCGATCAGGGCGGCTTCCAGCGAAGCGGTGCCGGAATTGATAATGGCCGCCTGGGCATGCCTGAGGGCGCCATACGTTTCCCCAAACACCACGTGCACGTACGGGCGTCCGCCCACGTACTTCTCATAATCCTTCATGGAGCGGGACGGCGCCGCCGCCACCACAAAATTGCAGGACGGATTCTCCGCGTGCCACACATCGGCAAACTGCATGAAAGTGGGCATCATGCTGCCGATCTCCATATTTCGCGAACCGGCCAGAAGGGCGATGTACGGCGCATCCGGCACCCCCGTCCGCTGCAAAAAGGCCTCCCGAGGCTCCTGTAAAGCCGGACTTTGGTCGATGGCATCTACCAGCGGATTGCCCACATAGGTAAACGGCACACCCTTGGACTCGAAGTACGGGACCTCGAACGGGAAGATGATAAACAGGCGGTCCACCCAGGCCTTGAGCTTGCGGATACGCCCCTCGCGGGACGCCCACACCTTGGGCGCGATGTAATAATACACCTTGTACCCCGCCCCGTGCGCAAACTCGGCAATCTTGAAGTTAAAGCCGGGATAATCGATAAGAATTACCACATCCGGCTTAAAGGCGGCGATATCCGCCTTGCAGTCCTTCACATTCCGGGCGATGGAAAAGCCTTTGAGAATGACTTCCCAAAAGCCCATTACGGCCGTGGCCCGATAATCCCTCACCAGGCCCTCCCCTGTTTGGTGCGCCTTGTAAACGCCATTCATGAGGTCGCCGCCCCAGAAACGGATATCTGCGGCAGGGTCCTGCGCATACAGGCCCTTCATGAGGTTGCTGCCGTGAAGGTCTCCGGAGGCCTCTCCGGCTATGATGTAGTACTTCATGCTACAAATATACAAAAAAAAACCGGCCCCGAAGGGTCGGTTTTTAATTGTAAGGAAACAACAAGCTTACTTCATAATGACCTTAGCCATTTCGCAAACCTTGTTGCTGTAACCCCACTCGTTGTCATACCATGCGCAAACCTTAACGAAGGTAGGATCGAGCTGGATACCGGCCTTAACGTCAAAGATTGAAGTGTGTGAGTCATTGCGGAAGTCAGTTGAAACAACAGCCTCGTCAGTGTAACCAAGGATACCCTTGAGCTCGCCCTCTGAAGCCTCCTTCATAGCAGCGCAGATCTCCTCATATGTGCAGGGCTTCTCGAGCTCAGCAGTCAGGTCAACGAAAGATACATCTGAAGTGGGAACGCGGAGTGACATACCGGTAAGACGACCGTTCAGAACGGGAAGAACCTTACCTACAGCCTTAGCAGCACCTGTTGAAGAAGGAATGATGTTCTCCAGGATACCACGACCACCGCGCCAATCCTTCTTTGAAGGACCGTCAACAGTCTTCTGAGTAGCAGTAGCAGCGTGAACAGTAGTCATAAGACCGCGCTTGATGCCGAACTTGTCGTTCAGAACCTTGCTGATAGGAGCGAGGCAGTTTGTTGTGCAAGAAGCGTTAGAGATGATGGTCTGACCAGCGTATGTCTTGTCGTTTACACCGTATACGAACATAGGAGTAGCATCCTTTGAAGGAGCTGACATGATAACCTTCTTG
>JBGUPS010000002.1:0-19735 GCA_045130395.1 Candidatus Cryptobacteroides sp. | reverse complement strand
GATGGTACTGCCCCACCAGGTGGGAGAGTAGGTAGCTGCGGTTCTTCGGAAGCCCCGAGTCAGAAATGACCCGGGGCTTCTTCGTTTCTGGACCACCCGGTCCATAAACCGTAGAACCAAAGACCTCCACGTTACCCCATCCCCAAACCCCTTCCCTCGGGGAAGGGGCTTTAGTCTGGCTTCGCCCTCCGAACAGCTCTACCCGTCTCTCCATCGCTGGTCAGTAACTACCTAATAATCAAAGCATTGTTGAAAATCCTCTGCGCAAATAGAGCCGAGGAATATTAGGATGTGCTTGATATACAATGTGTTATTGACTAGCCTTGTTGTGGGGTGTTGTATGAGGCTATAGTCCAGGGTGATCGGTAAGTGCGTGGAACACAACAAGATGCTGATATTCCTCGTTCGATTTTTGAACGAGGAATAATGTATAAGTTGCAGAGAGTCAATCACTTATGTGTCAAGCTTGTGGATTGTTGTGTGTGATCGCTAAAGTATTGGGCACTAAATAGTTACCGTATATTCCTCGTTCGAAAAATGAACGAGGAATAGTATGTAAGTAGCAATGTTTCAGGTAATTAGTTATCACGCGTGAGGAGGCCGCCGCACACAACCAGGTGCGGCGGCTAACAGAACACGGAATCGCCGCCTTGCAATACGCGGCAAGGCGGCTAGCGAGAACCCTCTCGGGCTCCATTAAAGGGCCCAAGAGGGTTCCGCTTTCCTTCCGGCAATATCCCGGCGTTAAAGCACAGTGCAGGGCGTAGGAGGTGTGTCTGGATAGGGTAAGTGTGCTTTAAGCGGGTGTTGAAAGGGTGTTTAAAGCACAGCGTGAGGCATTGGAGGTGGGTCTGGACGGGGTAGGTGTGCTTTAAGTGGGTGTTGAAAGGGTAGTTAAAGCACGGGACGTGGCCTTGAAGGTGGGTCTGGACAGGGTGAGTGTGCTTTAACCGGGGACGGCGGAAGGGTATCCCTTCCGCTGTCCTGAAGGTCCAAGGCGTGGACCTTCGCGTTAAAAAAGTATAGGAAAAGTGTACGGAAGGTCCATGTGGTGGACCTTCGTGTAAGGAGTCCCGGATCAAGTCCGGGATGAGGAGGATGAGAGATGCCCGGTCGGGGCCGGGCATGACGGGGGAAAGGGCCGGGCATGACGGGGGAAAGGGCCGGGCATGACGAGGAAAGGGTCGGGGATGAAGGGGAGGGACAAAAAAACAGGCCCCGGGGGAACCGGAGCCTGTGGGGTGTCGGGCATGGAGATGCCCGATCAGGTCGTGCATGACGGGAAAAGGCCGTGCATGACGGGGAAGGGCCAGGGTTACTTGGTCTCGAAGTACTTCCAGCAGAGGGCGCTGCAGGCGGCGCCTACGAGCGGGGCGCAGACGAACACCCACACGTCGGAGAGGGCCTGGCCGCCGGCGAAGATGGCAGGGCCGATGGAACGGGCCGGGTTGACGGAGGTACCGGTGAGGTTGATGCACACCAGGTGAACCAGGATGAGGGTGAGGCCGATGGCCAGACCGGCGAAGTTGCCGGCACCAATCTTGGCGTCAGTGGCACCCAGCACAACCAGCACGAAGATGAACGTGGCGATAGCTTCCACGAGGAAAGCACCACCGACACCACCAGCGTTGGCAACACCGTTGGAGCCCAGTGCACCGGTCAGATCCGGAGCGGCGACTACACCGGCAACCAGCATGAGGCAGGCACCTGCGAGGATACCGCCGATGAGCTGACCGCACCAGTAGCCAAAAGCGTCTTTCCAGCTCATGCGGCCGGACAGGGCTACGGCAAAGGTGATGGCCGGGTTGATGTGGCAACCGCTTACTCCACCGATGGTGTAGGCCATGGCCACAACCGTAAGACCGAAGGCGATAGCGACACCTACCACGCCGGCAGGAGTACCGCAACCCAGGAACATGGCTGTAGCGCAGCCCAGGAACGTGAGTACGAACGTACCCAAACATTCAGCAACATACTTTTTCATAATTATAAAGATTAGGGTTATAAACGTTCTTTCACTTGATAACGGTTCCGTTCAGGCGCGGAGCGGGAAACCATTTCCCCGATAAATCCGGCCAGGAACAGCATGACGCCCAAAACCACAGCCAGCAGGGCCAGGTAAAACAGCGGCTGGTCCGTAACGGCGCGGAACTTGAGCCCCTGCGCCTGGTGCACCAGCTTGGCGACGATAATCCAGACGGTCATCACAAAACCCACCAGGAACATGAGAATGCCGCTGGTGCCGAAGAAATGCATGGGCTTGCCGCCGAACCGGGACAGGAACCACAGGCTCATCAGGTCCAGGAAACCATGCACAAAGCGGTCCAGGCCGAACTTGGAAACGCCGTACTTGCGCTTCTGGTGATGGACGGGCTTTTCGCCGATCTTTCCAAATCCCGCATTCTTGGCGAGGTAGGGGATATAACGGTGCATCTCCCCATAGACCTCGATATTCTTGACTACTTCGGCCCGATAGGCCTTTAAGCCGCAGTTCATGTCGTGCAGTTTGATGCCGGTGACCTTGCGCGCCGTCCAGTTGTACAGCTTAGAGGGCAGGTTTTTGGTAAGGGCATTGTCCTTTCGATGCTGTTTCCAGCCGCTCACCAGGTCATAGCCCTCCTCGCGGATCATGCGCACCATTTCCGGAATTTCCTCCGGGGAGTCCTGCAGGTCCGCGTCCATGGTAATGACGATGTCTCCCTGGGCAGCGGCAAAGCCCTCGAACAGGGCGGCCGATTTGCCGTAGTTCCGCCGGAAGCGGATGCCCCGCACGAGACTCCCGGCCTGACCGGCCATCTCCTGCACCACCTTCCACGAGTCGTCCGTGGAACCATCGTCCACGAAGATAATCTCATAGGAGAAGCCTTGCAGGGAGCGGTCGATCCAGGCCTTGAGCTCCGGGAGGGACTCGGCCTCGTTGTATAGCGGAATAATGATAGACAGATCCATAACTTATTGCTCGTCAGGGGTGTTCTCGTTATTTTGCGGCCCGTTGAACGGCCCGACAAAAAGTTTCTGAAGGAAAATGTAGCGGGACATGATGCTGGAAAGAATGGTCCCGTACAGGAAGCAGTACATCCACTGGAAAAGGAAGGTGAGCACGGGCAGTTTGTCCAGCACACCGTCCATCTGCTCCTTTTGCGAGGCGCTCATGGGCATGGCCTCCGAAACGGCGCCCACCAACTGATCCATGGTCTCCTCCGGCATGTGCATGATAATTAAAGCCTGGGCCGATGCCAACAGCAGGCCGCTCAGCAGCGCCGCGCGCCTCCCCAGCACAAACGTATCCGCCATCTTTACGCCCTCATACTTGTCCCGCAGATCCAGCTGCACCTTCTTCATCACGAGGATGCAGGCAAAGAACTCCACGGCCCAAAGGACGATGGCGGCCGCCTGCACCAGGAAAGTGCTGCCACTCAGGGTGGCCAGCTCCTTCAGGGCCAGACAGGACACGGAAACAAGTCCAAAGAGGAGTCCCGCTTTGGCGGCCTCGTTCCAGAGGAGTGTGTTGTCTAATTTACCATTCATGGCATACAAAGATACGCAAAAAATTCGTATATTTGCAGGCTATTTTAGCAATAGCGAGTGAAAGACATTGTAAGTAATAAACTCAAAACAAATTATGATTAACATTACGTTCCCGGATGGAAGTGTTCGTCAGTATGAGGCTGGCGTAACTGGTTATGAGATTGCCATGGGCATCAGCCCGCGTTTGGCAGAGCAGGTACTGGCGGTTCAGGTGAAATACCCCACCGAGCCGGAGACATCCCGTGGAACCACCATCGACCTTACCCGTCCCATCACGGAAGACTGCGCCGTGCGTCTGCTCAAATGGGAGGACGACGAAGCCAAGAAAGTGTTCTGGCACAGCTCTTCCCACCTGATGGCAGAGGCCCTCGAGGCCCTGTTCCCGGGGGTGAAATTCGGTATCGGCCCGGCCATCGAAAACGGCTTCTATTACGATGTCGATATGAACGGCCGCACTCTCACGGACGCAGACTTCAAGGCCATCGAGAACAAAATGCTGGAATTCGCCCGTCAGAAGCAGGATTTCCAGCGCATCGAGGTCTCCAAGGCCGATGCCCTCAAATACTTCACCGAGAAAGGCGACCAGTACAAGCAGGAGCTCATCTCGGAACTGGAAGACGGCACCATCACCTACTATACCAACGGTCAGTTCACGGACCTGTGCCGCGGCCCGCACCTGAAGAACACGGACGTCATCAAGGCCGTGAAGGTGCTTTCGCTCGCCGGTGCATATTGGCGTGGCGATGAAAAACGCCAGCAGCTCACCCGTATCTACGGCATCACCTTCCCCAAGGCCAGCCTCCTGACCGAGTATCTGCAGGTGCTGGAAGAGGCCAAGAAGCGCGACCACCGCAAGATCGGCAAGGACATGGAGCTGTTCACCTTCTCGCAGCGCGTCGGCGCCGGCCTGCCCCTGTGGCTGCCCCGTGGTGCTGCCCTCCGCAACACCCTGCAGGCCTTCCTGGCCAAGAAGCAGGCGGAGTACGGCTACCTGCCCGTGGTAACGCCCCATATCGGCGGTAAGGAGCTCTACGTGACTTCCGGTCACTATGCCAAGTACGGCAAGGACTCCTTCCAGCCCATCCACACCCCGCAGGAAGGGGAGGAGTACCTCCTCAAACCCATGAACTGCCCGCACCACTGCGAAATCTACCGCAGCGCCCCGCGCAGCTACCGTGACCTGCCCCTGCGCTTCGCCGAGTTCGGCACTGTATATCGTTACGAGCAGTCCGGCGAACTCCACGGCCTCACCCGTGTGCGTAGCTTCACCCAGGACGACGCCCACCTTTTCTGCCGCCAGGACCAGCTCCAGGAGGAATTCGAAAAGGTAATCGACCTCATCCTGTACGTGTTCAAAACCCTTAAGTTCGATAAATTCACCGCTCAGGTGTCCCTGCGCGATCCCAAGAATCCGTCCAAGTACATCGGTTCCGACGAAAACTGGAACAAGGCGGAGCAGGGCATCATCGACGCAGCCAAGAAGAAAGGCCTTCCGTACGTAATCGAGACGGGTGAGGCGGCTTTCTACGGCCCCAAGCTGGACTTCATGGTAAAGGACGCTATCGGCCGCAGCTGGCAGCTGGGCACCATCCAGGTAGACTACAACCTGCCGGAGCGCTTTGAACTGGAGTATGTCGATTCCGACGGCACCCGCAAGCGTCCGGTCATGATCCACCGCGCCCCCTTCGGCTCCCTGGAGCGTTTCGTGGCCGTGCTGCTGGAGCACACCGCCGGTCATCTGCCGCTTTGGCTGCATCCGGACCAGGTGAAAGTGCTGCCCGTGAGCGAAAAATATGCAGATTATGCGAAAAAAGTTGTAAATCTGCTAAATAATTCCGAAATTCGCGCCTCTATAGACGACCGAAACGAGACGCTCGGTAAGAGAATCCGTGAGACTTCTCTCAAGAGAGTTCCGCTTCTGGTGATTGTCGGCGAAAAGGAAATGGCCGACGAAACCGTGTCTGTACGCCGTGGAACCGAGGACCAGGGTTCCATGAGCGTGCCCGCTTTTGTGGAGTATGTCCGCAAAGCCGTGGCAGAGGAACTGGCCCAGTAAGTTTAACATTTTAAAGGAGCAAAACTATCGCAACGCCTTTTAAACCGAGACCTTCGGGTCTCAAAAAGAAGCCCATGCAGGCTCAGGCTAACCAGAAGGACGAAAACGCCCTTCGGATTAACCGTGAAATCACCGCCTCCCAAGTGCGTCTGGTAGGGGAGAACATCCCCGAGCAGGGCATTTATCCTTTCACCAAGGCCCTGGCCCTGGCCGAAGAGCTGGAACTGGACCTGGTGGAAATCAGCGCCAAGGCAGACCCGCCCGTGTGCAAGATTCTGGATTACCAGAAGTATCTGTACCAGCAGCGCAAGAAGGCTAAGGAGATGAAGGCAAATGCTGCGAAAATTGTCATCAAGGAAATCCGTTTCGGCCCCAACACGGACGAGCACGACTTCCAGTTCAAGCTCAAGCATGCGCAGGAGTTCCTGCAGGAAGGATCCAAGGTAAAAGCCTCCATCTTCTTCCGCGGTCGCTCCATCCAGTTTGCGGAACAAGGGGAGAAGCAGTTGCTTCGCTTCGCCGTAGAACTGGAAGAATACGGACGCCCGGAAAGCATGCCCACCCTGGAAGGCAAACGCATGACCATGATGCTGGCTCCTGTTAAAAAGAAATAAGCTGTCATCCCGAGCGTAGCCGAGGGATCTCACTTATATGTATAATTATTTAATTGTTTAACACAATGGCAAAGCTTAAAACCAACTCCGGTGCCAAAAAGCGCTTCACGCTTACCGGATCGGGAAAGATCAAGAGGAAGCACGCTTATCACAGCCACATCCTCACCAAGAAGACCAAGAAACAGAAACGCAATCTGGATCACTTCGCCATCCTCGAGAAGGACGATGTGCGCCGCGTAAAAGAGCTTCTGGTCCTGTAATTATGTTTAACTGGAACGCAGTCGTAAAGCACATCGACCCAGATGTCACTGCCTCCAAAAAAGTAAAAATTTATGCCTAGATCAGTTAATTCTGTTGCCTCAAGGGCACGCCGCAAGAAGATTCTTTCCAGAACCCGCGGCAACTTCCTGTCCCGCAAGAACGTGTGGACAGTCGCCAAGAACACCTACGAAAAAGGTCTCACCTACGCCTACCGCGACCGCAAGGCCAAGAAGCGTGAGTTCCGTTCCCTGTGGATCCAGCGTATCAACGCCGCTGCCCGTCAGTACGGTCTCACTTATTCCCAGCTCATGGGACGCCTGGCCAAGCAGAACATCGGTCTCAACCGCAAAGTCCTGGCCGACCTTGCCATGAACAACCCTCAGGCTTTTGAGGCTATCGTTAAATCTGTAAAGTAGCTTGTTAACCGTGAGCTGGAAGGATATCATCCAAAACAGGTGGGTTAAGCTGAGCTTCTGGGCTCTGCTCTACACCGCATGGGTGATCTGGCTCGGAAATTATTGGTGGCTTTTGGGCCTGGGCGTCCTCTTCGACTTTTATATTACCAAAAAAGTGAAGTGGCTCTTCTGGAAGAAAGAATACGCCCCCGGAGAAAAGCACAATGTGTGGCTGGACTGGCTGGATGCAATCATCTTCGCCGTGGTCGTGGTTACCTTCATCAATATCTTCTTCTTCCAGGCCTTCAAAATCCCTTCCTCCTCCATGGAAAGTACGCTGTACACCGGAGACCATCTCTTCGTGTCCAAGCTCACTTACGGGCCACGCGTCCCCCAGACGCCGCTCACCATTCCTTTTACGCACAACCGTGCTTTCGGCCATGAGTCGTATTCCACGCTCATCCAGAACAAGTACCGCCGCTTAAAAGGTTTCCGTGAGGTAAAAAGGGGAGATGTTGTGGTGTTCGGTTTCCCCAACGGAGACACTGTCCTTACCCGCCGCCCCGCAGACGATTACTACGCCTGGGCACGGAGCTACGGAAGGGAACAGACCATTGCCCAGTTCGGCCCGGTGATCGTTCGCCCGGCAGACAAAAAAGACCACTACGTCAAGCGCTGCGTCGCCGTTGCCGGTGACACGCTGGAAGTCAAGGACGGTCTGGTATGGGTCAATGGGGAGAAGGAACCCGACTATCCCGGAAGGCAGCTCACCTATCAGGTCATCACTACGGGAACCCGTATCAACCAGCTCAAACTGGAAGAGTTAGGCCTGAACCTGAGCGAACTGTATTTCGATTCCCGTCTGCCCGGCTATCCTATGATGCCGCTCACGGAAGAAATGCTGGACAAGGTGAAAGATATCAAAACGGTAGTGGAGATTACTCCCAACCGGGAGCGCTATGCTTCTGCCGGACAAGACATCTTCCCCTTCGACGGAGAATGGACCTGCGATTATTTTGGCCCGCTCTGGATCCCTAAAAAGGGCGTAACCGTGAACATCGACCGGAACAACCTGCCTCTGTACGAGCGCATTATCCGGGACTATGAACACAACACCCTGCAGGTTACGGACGATGCCATCTACATCAACGGACAACCCGCTACAACGTACACGTTCCAACAAGACTATTACTTCATGATGGGTGACAACCGGCACAACTCCCTGGATTCCCGTTATTGGGGATTCGTCCCGGAAGACCACATCGTCGGTACGCCCTCCATCATTTGGCTCTCTACAGATGAGAGTAAAAGCTTCCCCAAAAGCATTCGGTGGAAACGATTCCTGAAGCTCGTTTAACACCCCAAACAAGTAACAATTAAAAAAGTAAAATATTATGTCAAAGGTTTGTCAGATAACCGGTAGGAAGAGAATGATTGGTAACAACGTTGCCCATTCCAAGCTGCGCACCAAGCGCGACTTCTCCCTCAATCTTAAGACCAAGAAATTCTGGTCTGAATCCGAACAGCGTTTCATCACCCTGAAGGTGACCACCAAGGGCATGCGCATCATCGAGAAGAATGGTCTCGACGCCACCCTCAAGGCCGCCCAGGAGAAAGGATACGTAAGCCTTGTTTAACCCTTTAATCCTTATCAATTATGGCAAAGAAAGCTAAAGGTAACAGGGTGCAGGTCATCCTGGAGTGCACAGAACAGAAAGCCAGCGGTGTTCCCGGTATGTCCCGTTACATCACCACCAAGAACAAGAAGAACACCCCGGACCGTCTGGAGCGTATGAAGTACAACCCGTACCTCAAGAAAGTCACCCTTCATCGTGAAATCAAGTAAAACCGTATAGACTATGGCAAAGAAAGCAGTTGCAACCTTCGATGCAAAAGCCGGTGCTAAGCACATGGTGAAGGTTATCCGCATGGACAAGAGCCCCAAGACCGGTGCCTACGTTTTCGTAGAGCAGCTGGTGGAGGAAGGTAAGGAAAAAGACTTCTTCAACAAGAAATAATTTTCTTACTACAACCCTGATAAAAGAGCCACTCCGTTTTGGGGTGGCTTTTTGTTTGGGTGGGGCCTTGCCACGTTGGCGCCCGGACGCCTCCTGGGCGCGATTCCCGGTCAACGCGGCGGAGAAACTGGCCCCGCCGGCCCAATACCTTGCCGCGTGGACGGTCGCACCGCTCCAGTGCACGTTTTTTTGTCAACATGGCCGGAAATAACTACCTTTGCGCCATGCTATTTCTCCCTAAGAATTACCGGAACCTGCTGGGTAGTCCCGAGCAGACGGAGAAGGCCATCAAGGCCGTGAAAGATATGTTCCAGGCTAACCTGAGTGCCCAACTGGTGCTGCTGCGCGTCACGGCACCCATGATGGTGCTCTCCGGGCAGGGCCTCAATGACGATTTGAACGGTGTGGAACGCCCCGTGAAGTTCCCGGTGAAATCCCTCTCGGACGCTCCGGCGGAAGTGGTGCACTCCCTGGCCAAGTGGAAGCGATTGAAATTGGCGGAACTGGGCGTGACGCCCGGCCGTGGCATCTACACGGATATGAACGCCCTGCGTCCTGACGAAGATCTGGACAACATCCATTCTATCTACGTGGACCAGTGGGACTGGGAAAAAGTAATGACCCCCGAGCAGCGGAATCTGGACTACCTGAAGCAAACCGTCCGCCACATTTACGAGGCTGTGAAAGTGACTGAAAACAAGCTCTTTGTGGAGTTCCCCCAGATTACGCCCATCCTGCCGGAAGAAATTCATTTCATCCATGCGCAGGAGCTGCTGGACCGCTATCCTACGTTGTCGGCCAAGGAACGCGAAAACGCCATTGCAAAGGAGTATGGGGCCGTTTTTATTATCGGCATAGGAGGAAAACTTTCTAACGGACAAGCGCATGACGGCCGTGCCGCAGACTACGACGACTGGAACTTGAACGGCGACATTCTCCTGTGGAATCCGCTGCTGGACAGCGCCTTTGAAATCTCCAGCATGGGCATCCGTGTCGATGCCCCCACGCTGCACCGTCAGCTCGCAGAACGCGACCAGCTGTGGAAGGAGGAACTGTACTTCCACCGCCTGCTGCTGGACGGGAAGCTGCCCCAGACCATCGGCGGCGGCATCGGCCAGTCCCGTCTGTGCATGTTCCTGCTCCGCAAAGCACATATCGGCGAAATCCAAAGCGCCATCTGGCCGGCCGATATGCGCGCCGCCTGCCACGCCGCCGGCATCGAGCTCGCCTGACCACGACATCTTGCGTGGCCGCGTCCTGCCGCCCCGCCAACATCTCTTCTGCCACGTGGACATTATATCGGCACCAGGCGGTGTCTGTCTGCCCACGCGGCAGGGTTTTGGGCCTACAGGGCCGATTGGACCGCCACGTTGACAAACAATCGTGCACTGGAACGCTGTGGCTGTCCACGTGGCCAGCACGTGAAATCGGTAGAAACATGCGGTCAATCGGTAGAAACAGCAAAAAAACATGTGAAACAACACAATGTTTCAACCGATTCTTGGATGTATGGCAAATCGTGTTTACCTTGCTCACATGAAGGAATCGTATCATATCTGCTTCACCTCGCACGAGGAGGTGATGTTCCGGGATGAAGAGGACCATGGCATGTTCGTAAACCTGATGGCACTGCGGGGCTATTCACAAGAAACCGAGATTGTGGTGGATGCAGAAATGTCCACACATGTCCACATGGGTATCTTCTCACGGGAACCGCAGCGCTATGCGGCAGCGCTGCGCATGTCCTACACGAAGTACTTCAACTACAAGTATGACCGCAAAGGCCGCATGGGAGAAAAGTACACCTTCCAACTCAAGATTGAAGGGCATGTGCATCAAATGGTCTTCCAGAGTTACATTCTGCGCAATGGACTGCACCATGGGGCGTCGGCCACCGCGCTGGGATATCCATACTGCTCGGTAAGAGACCTGTTTATGGAAGATATCGGCCTGGTTTCGGAAAGGCCCGTCAACATGTCCAGAGTGGATATGTTGTCACGCCTGCCCCGTCATGCAGAATTCCCGGACGAATACCAGATGAACGAGCACGGCGTATTCACACGCCGGAGTTTCATGGAGATTCGCCGGGCCGAGCAATACTACGGCTCTCCGCGCAATTACCTTTATCAGATGAACCGCCTCACGGACGAAAGCTGGTCCCGGGAGCAGTTGAGCGACGGAACAGGTGCGCCCCTTACTATAAACGACATTGAGCGGGCCGATGAGAAATCCATCGCCCAAATGCTGAAGAATGAGTCCGGTCGATGCTACAGCCGCACCCGCATGCAGGACCTGGATGTATGCCGGCTGATCGACAAGGACCTGCTCCCGTCTTATGGCGTCACTTCTGTCTATCTGCTTACCGAATCCCAGAAAAGACAGATTGCCCGCTTGCTGTATAACGAGTATCACCTCCCGGAGCACCAGATTCGCCGTTGCTTGGTCTGCTTGGTCTTGCCATGTTGACGGCTGGAGGCTGTCTGGGGCAGGTTTTTCGTCAACGCGGTGACATAAACGGCCCTGCTGGCCAAAAACCTTGCCGCGTGGACGGAAAAACATGACTTGGGGCATTGTCTTTGTCAACGCGGCAGGGTTATTGCTTTCTGCCTATGGTTATTGCTTTCTGGCCATAAAATGTGTATATTTGCATTCTATGGGAATATTTGATAAAGGATTCAAAAAAACCAACCTGAACTTCTTCCAGAAGCTGGGGCGGGCCATTACGGGCAAGTCCAAGGTGGACGATGATGTCCTGGATGCACTGGAGGAAGCGCTGCTCAGTTCGGACATGGGGGTCGATACCACCCTCAAGCTCATCGACAATATTGAGGAGCGCGTAGAAAAGGACAAATACGTGGATATGGAGGAACTGACCGCCATCATCCGCGACGAGATTGCCAACCTGATCGGCCCGGACGATGAGCCGGTGCAGGCCTTCGACTTCAGCAAGAAACCGTATGTGATGCTGGTTGTGGGCGTCAATGGGGTGGGGAAGACCACTACCATCGGCAAGTTGGCGGCCCTGCTTGCCAGGCAGGGGAAAAAGGTGGTGATCGGTGCGGCGGATACCTTCCGTGCCGCGGCCGTGGAGCAGCTCTCTGTCTGGGCGGAACGCGCCGGGGCGGAAATCGTAAAGCAGCCCACGGGCTCGGACCCGGCCGCCGTGGCCTTCGACACCGTAAAAAGTGCCGTCGCCAGGGGTGCGGATGTGGTCCTTATCGACACCGCCGGCCGCCTGCACAACCGGGTGGACCTGATGAACGAGCTCACCAAAATCCGCAACGTCATCCGTCGTGTGGTGCCGGACGGCCCGCATGAGGTGCTGCTGGTGCTGGACGGCTCCACCGGGCAGAATGCCTTCGTGCAGGCCAAGGAGTTCTCCAAGGCTACGGACGTTACGGCCCTCGCCGTCACCAAACTGGACGGCAGCGCCAAGGGCGGCGTGGTGGTGGGCATCGTGGACTCCTTCAAGTTCCCCATCAAGTTCCTGGGTATCGGGGAAGGCATTGACGATTTGAAAGTATTTGATAAAAAGGCTTTCGTAGAGGCCTTGTTTAAATTGGAAGACATACAATGAAAGTTTCTTACAACTGGTTAAAAGAGTATCTCAAGTGCGACCTCACCCCGGCGCAGGTGGCGGAGGCCATGACATCCATCGGCATTGAAGTGGACGCCGTAGAAGAGCAGGACCGCGGACTGGACCATGTGGTTGTAGCCCAGGTTCTTACCTGCGAGGCCCATCCGGACAGCGACCATCTGCATGTCACAACGGTGAACGACGGCTCCCCGGAGCCTGTCCAGGTGGTTTGCGGTGCGCCCAACGTGGCCGCCGGCCAAAAAGTGCTCTTCGCCCAGATAGGCGCCGTGCTCCCCGGAGATTTCAAAATCAAGAAGTCCAAAATCCGTGGCGTGGAAAGCTTCGGCATGATCTGCGCAGAGGATGAACTGGGCATCGGCACCAGCCATGCCGGCATCATGGTGCTGCCGGACAGCGCCGTTCCCGGCACGCCCGCCCAGGAGTACCTTCAACTGGAGAACCAGGCGGTGATCGAGTATGAAATCACGGCCAACCGCATCGACGCGGCTTCGCATATCGGCGTTGCACGGGACCTGTACGGCTATCTCAAGAGCCGCAACCTCCCTTGCCAGTTGTGCCTTCCTTCCGTGGAGGCTTTCCGCGAGGGCGCAGGCGAATCCATGCCCGTAGAGGTGCTGGACAGCAAGGGTGCCCCGCGTTACACCGGCATCACCGTAAAGGGCGTAAAGGTAGGCCCCAGCCCGGAATGGCTGCAGGAGCGCCTCTTGTCGATCGGCCTTAAACCCATCAACAACGTGGTGGATATCTCCAACTTCGTGCTGTTCGAGACCGGTCAGCCGCTGCATACCTTCGACGCAGACAAGGTGCGCGGAGGCAAGGTGATCGTGCGCCGCGCCGCAGAAGGGGAGCCCATTCGCACCCTGGACGGCATGGAACGCAAGCTTGCCGCCTGCGATATGGTTATTGCCGATGCCGAAGGCCCCATGTGCATTGCCGGCGTATTCGGCGGTGAAGATTCCGGCGTAACGGAGAGCACCGTGAACGTGTTTATCGAGGGCGCCTACTTCGACCCTGTGAGCATCCGCAAAACCGCCAAGAGCCAGACGCTGAGCACGGACGCCAGCTTCCGCTTCGAGCGTGGCGCAGACCCGGAGGCCGCCTTGTATGCCGCCAAGCGCGCCGCCCTCCTCATCTTGGAAGTGGCTGGCGGTCAGGTGATTGGCAAGGTCCGCGAGATCTATCCGGAGCCTATCGGCCGTGCCCGAATCGACCTGGATTACAACCGTATCGAGCATTTTATCGGCAAGAAGATCGGCCACGACACCATCGAAAAGATTCTGGAAGGCCTCAATTACCAGTTCGTGGAAAAACGGGCCGATGGTGCCCTGGTGGCCGCTCCTACCTACATGGTGGACGTCACCCGCGAGTGCGACGTAGTGGAGGAAATCCTCCGCATCTACGGCTACAACAACATCGAGCTGCCGCAGAACCTGCGCATGAGCGTGAACCCTTCGCAGCAGCCGGATCCGGAAGCCACCCGCAACGCCATTTCCAACTGGCTGGCGGCCAACGGCTTCGTGGAGATCATGAACAACTCCCTCACCAAGGAAGACTATTACACCAAGCTGGAAACCTTCCCGGCTTCCCGCTGTGTCTATATCGTGAACCCGCTGTCGCAGGACCTCAACGTCATGCGCCAGACGCTGCTCCTGAACGGCCTGGAAGTGGTTGCCTATAACCTGAACCGTCAGGCGACGGCCCTGCGCTTCTTCGAGTATGGCTCTGTGTATCAGCGCCTGCCGGAAGGCGACGGCACCACGCTGGCCAGCTACGAGGAGCACCGCTGCTTCTCGCTGTTCCTGAGCGGAACGCCGGACAAGGTGTGGCGCAGCCCCGCCCAGAAGTCCAACTTCTTCCAGCTCAAAGGCTATGTGGAGGCCCTGATGGCCCGTTACCGGATCGACATTAACTCCCTGCAGATGGGCAGCGCTCCTGCCGATATCTTCTCCGAGGGCATCACCTACAGCCTGCCGGGCAAGGAACCCAAGCTCCTGGCCACGCTGGGCTGCATGAATCCTGCCCTTTGCAAACGCTTCGGCATCAAACAGCCGGTGTTCGCTGCGGAAATCAACTGGGAAGTCCTCTTCAGCCTTATCCAGCGCGACAAATTCTCCTTCAAGGAGCTGCCTCGTTTCCCGGAAGTGCGCCGCGACCTGGCCCTCCTGCTGGACGAGTCGGTCAGTTATGCCGATGTCCGCAAAACCGCCCTTCGTGCCGGCAAGAAGCTCATCAAGAACATCACCCTCTTCGACGTCTATCGCGGCGAGAAGATTCTCTTCGGCAAAAAGCAGTACGCCCTGAACTTCGTGCTGCAGGATCTGGAGCATACGCTCACGGACCAGGAGGTGGAAAAGACCATGGAACGCGTGCTGGAGGCCCTTAAGAACGAATTAGGCGCCATTCTCCGCTAATGCGTCGGGTCCTTTATATCGTCCTTTTGGTGCTGTTGGTGGCCGCTTGCGGTCCCCATCGCATCCCGCGTGACGATATGGAGGACATCATGTACCGCATGCTCGTCCAGGACCAGCAACTCAAGCAGGACCCGAAACTGCGCAAGCAGGCGGATACCATGCTGGTGTATGAGGGTATTTTCCAGTCGTACGGATACAATACGGACGATTTTCTCTATAGTCTGGAGTACTACCTTGAGGAGCCGGCCCGCATGGAAAAAGTGATGGAGAAGGTGGCGGACCGCCTGGAAGCTGAGGCTAAGGTGGTGAAAAAGGAAATCGACCTGGATACCTGGCGGAGCAATATGATGCGGATTTACAAGATGGAGCCGGATACCACCTGGCCCAAGCCGCCGGGACGGCCGGTGGATACTTTGCTGGTCCGCATGGGGAAGGACACGGTGCGGCTGGTGCTGCCTCCGGACTCCCTGCCGGAATATCCCAAGGATTCCCTCCTGTTTGTAAGAGATTCATTATGAGACGATTTGCGGCCAAATACGTGTACACGCTCACGGAGACGGATCCTTTGAGGAACGCCTTCGTGGAGGTGGAGGACGATGGTACCATCGTGCGGACGGGCCCTTGCGAGGCAGGGGAGGAGGTGCTGGACGGCGCTATCGTCCCGGGCTTTGTCAACGCCCACTGCCACGTGGAACTCTCCTACATGAAGGGCCTGTTCCGCAAAGGGACGGGCATGGCCGGTTTTATCGACCAGATCAATGCCCTCCGGGACACGTCTTCGCTGGAGGACAAGGTGCGCATGCTCAAAGAGGCCATGGACGATATGTGGGCGCAGGGCGTGGTGGCCATGGCGGATATTTCCAACTGTGACGATTCATTCGCGGTAAAAGCCGCCCATCCCATGTACACCCGCAGCTTCCTGGAGGTCTTCGGGGCCGATGCCAGTGCCTGCGATGCCGTTATGGACGGCGTTCGCGCTTTGCAGGTGAAAGCGGCCGGTTTTGGCCTGGATGCCGCCCCTACGCCGCACTCCTGCTATACCATGAGCCCGGAACTGGTGAGCGCCTCTTCCGTGGCGGGGCTGGAAAGCGGTTATCTTTCCTTCCATAGTGAGGAGTCCGACGAGGAAGAGCAGATGATGAAAAGCGGCAGCGGCCCCATGTGGGACAACCGCGTGGCCAATGGCATTCCTACGCCGCCGGTAACCGGTACCACGTCGTTGGAGTATTTCCTGGACCGGCTGCGGGCTGCCGGTTTGCCGGAACCCGTGCAGGGGCATGTGCTCCTGGTGCACGAATGCTGCCTCACTGCGGAAGGCGCCGCGATGGCCCGCGAACGGCTGGCCCATCCTTTCCTGGCTGTTTGTCCGCTCTCCAACTTGTTTATTCACAATTTGTTGCCGCCTATTCCCGTGATGCGCGCGAGTGGTATTCCCATCTGCGTTGGCACGGATTCACTGTCGTCCAACGACCAGCTCAACATGGTGGCGGAACTCTATACCCTGCAGGAGGCTTTCCCGGAGGTGACTTTGGGAGAGTTGCTGCAGTGGGCCTGCCTTAACGGCGCGCGTTTCCTGGGCAAGGAGGCCGTGCTGGGCAGCATCGAAGCGGGAAAGAAGCCCGGTCTGGTGCTTGTTACAGAGATTGCCGGTGATTCGTCATGCCCGACCCCGATCGGGCATCTCCTCCGCCTTACTTCCGAATCCAAATCCATACGCCTATGATGCGCGAAACTACTGTTTTCGGACCAATTTTTAGCCGTCGATTGGGCAGTTCCCTGGGGGTTAACCTATTGCCGGAACGCGGAAAAGTTTGTAACTTTGACTGCGTGTACTGCGAGTGCGGCTGGAACAAGGACGGATTGGATGACAGGAAGTTGCCTACGGCTGCCGAGGTGGAGCTTGCGCTCCGCACCAAACTGGAGGCTTGTGTGGCGGAGGGAACCCCTATCGACTCCATTACTTTTTCCGGAGACGGGGAACCCACGCTGAATCCGGCGTTTGCCCAGATTATCGACCTTACGCTGGCCCTGCGGAACCGGTATTATCCGTCAGCAATGGTTTCGGTACTTACCAACGCCACGCGGGCAGGGGAGGAGAGCGTTTTCCAGGCGCTTTGCAAGGTGGACAATGCCATCCTTAAGCTGGATGCACCCACGGATGAGCAGGTGGCCCTGGTGAATAAGCCTGCGGGGAACTACCATGTGTCGGAGGTGATCCGGTCCATGAAGCGTTTTAACGGGGCTTTTGTGCTGCAGACCATGTTCCTGCGCGGTCCCGGCTGGGCCACGGAGGATTGGGTGGGGCCCTGGATGGAAATAGTGCGGAAGGTAAAGCCGCGGGAACTGATGGTGTACACCATCGACCGGGAAACACCCCTTGCGGGACTTAAGAAATATACGGTGGAGGAAATGCGCACGCTTGTGCAGCCACTTATCGACGAAGGATATACTATTCAAATTAAAGGATAAAAACTATGTCTATCTCCAGCAAATACGGCTACAAGCCGGACAACGAGGGCATTGCCCACCAATTGGATCTCATCGCTGCCAATCTGGAAAAGCTTGCCAACCCTGAGCTTTACAAGGCCTGCTTTGGCATCATGGACCAGACCACACTGGCCAACGACGACACCCCCGCTTCCGTGAAAGCCATGGTAGAAAAGGTGAACGCACTGGCCAAGGCCTTCCCGGCCTTCCCTTATCCCGCATCCTGCTGCGTGTATCCCAACTTCGCTTCCGTAGTGGCCGCTACCCGTGCCAGCAAGGACATCCACGTAACCTGCGTGGCCGCTTGCTTCCCCACGTCCCAGAGCTTCCTGGAGGTAAAACTGAAAGAGGTGGAGATGGCCGTCCGCGACGGCGCCGACGAAATCGACATCGTCCTGGCCCTGAACAGCTTCCTGGTAGGTGACTATGACAAGGCCGGCGCCGAAATCAAGGCCGTGAGCGACCTCATTCATAGCCTCTCCGCCGAGCTGGGCCGTCCCGTTATCCTGAAGGTTATCCTGGAAACCGGTCTTCTGCCCGACACCCAGGCCATTGCCGACGCCTCCTTCCTGGCCATGGAGAATGGTGCCGATTTCATCAAGACCTCTACCGGCAAGGTAAAGGTGAACGCCACGCCTCAGGCCGCCTATGTGATGTGCGAGTGCATCAAGAAGTACTATGAGGCCACCGGCAAGAAGATCGGCTTCAAGCCCGCCGGCGGTGTTTCTTCCGCCATGGACGCCGTGTGCTACTGGACCATCGTCAAGACCATCCTGGGCGAGGAGTGGCTCAACAAGAACCTCTTCCGCTTCGGTGTCTCCTCCCTGGCCAACAAGCTCCTGAGCGCCGTAGAGGGCAAAACCGTAACCCACTTCTAGTGGCAATGCAACAGTACATCCAGGAGAACAAGGAGCGTTTTTACGAGGAACTATTTTCGCTGCTCAGGATTCCGTCCATCAGCGCCAAGCCGGAGCACAAGGCCGATATGCGCCGCTGTGCCAATCGCCTTGTGGAGCTGCTGAAGGAGGCGGGCGCGGACGAGGCTGCCGTTTACGATACGGCCGGGCATCCTGTGGTCTATGGCTACAAGGATATCGGCGCTCCCAAGACCATCCTGGTTTATGGGCATTACGATGTACAGCCGCCGGAGCCGCTCGAAAAATGGCGCACGGACCCGTTCGAGCCGGTCATCGCCAACGATCCGGCCACAGGGGAGGAGGCTATCTATGCCCGCGGGGCCAATGACGACAAGGGGCAGCTCTTCATGCATCTGAAGGCCTTTGAGCACGAAGTAAGGGCCGGACTCCTGCACCACAACGTGAAGTTCATCTTCGAAGGCGAGGAGGAAATCGGCAGTCCGTCCCTTCCTGCATGGGTGGAAGCCCATAAGGACATGCTCCGGGCCGATGTCATCCTGGTCTCGGATACGACGATGATTTCGGACAAGGTCCCGTCCATCAACTGCGGCATGAGAGGCCTGGCATACCTGGAAGTGAAAGTGACAGGCCCCAACAAGGACCTTCACTCCGGCCATTACGGCGGTGCTGTCGCCAACCCCATCAACGTCCTGTGCGAGATGATTGCTTCCTTGCATGACGATAAAGGACGGGTAGCCATCCCGGGCTTCTACGACAAGGTGGTGGAACTCTCTGCCGAGGACAGGGCGATGCTCTCCCGGGCTCCCTTCGACCTGAAGGAGTACAAGGAGTTCCTGGATATAGACGACATTCGCGGAGAGGAAGGATATACCACTATGGAGCGTACGGGCATTCGTCCTTGCCTGGATGTCTGCGGTATCTGGGGCGGCTATACCGGTACGGGCGCCAAAACCGTCCTTCCGTCCACGGCCCATGCCAAGATTTCCATGAGGCTGGTTCCCAATCAGCGTGCCAATGAGATTACGGAGCTTTTCAAGAAGCACTTCACTTCCATCGCCCCTAAGAGTGTAAAGGTGGAGGTAACGCCCTTCGAGGGCGGAAACGGCTTCCTGATTCCCATCACTTCGCCGGCATACAAGGCGGCTTCGCGTGCCATGGCGGAGGTTTACGGGATAGAACCCGTCCCTTCCCGCGGAGGCGGCTCCATCGCCATCCTTGCCGACATGCAAACCATCCTGGGAACGGATCCGCTCCTGATGGGATTCGGCCTGGAGAGGGATACCATCCACTCCCCGAACGAGAGTTACCTGCTCCGCCAGCTATGGGCCGGGATGCGGTCGTTGGCCCTCTTCTACAGGTATTACTAACAAAAAAGAGGTTGACTCGTTGAGTCAACCTCTTTTTGTGCGCGAAATCAGAGTCGAACTGACACGTCCTTTCGGACACTACCTCCTGAGAGTAGCGCGTCTACCAATTCCGCCATCCGCGC
>JBGUPS010000001.1:0-71048 GCA_045130395.1 Candidatus Cryptobacteroides sp. | reverse complement strand
AGACAAGATCACCATCATCGGTTACCGTGGCTCCTATGGCGACAAGATTGAGGTCTTGAACGCTTATTTCGTAGAGAAGGTAAGTGGCGGTGATGAACCCGGCGGCGGCGACGAGCCCGGCGGCGGTGATGAACCCGGTGGCGGTGACCAACCCGGCGGCGGTGATGAACCCGGCGGCAGTTCCGTGGTTATTAAAGTGGATTTCACTCCCGTAATTGAAGCGCTTCCTCAGGGTAGCTCAAATGGTGTTAAGGATGGAACTTATACTTTGAGTGATTACGTCTTTACCATGCATGCCGCAGACAAGCTCTATCAGGCCAAAAATGGTGATTTGTACTATTTACTCATTGGTAAGAAGGATTCTTACATTGAATTACCTGCCATTGACGGAAAGGCTCTTAAGAGCGTAAAATTCCTCACCGGCGCCGGCGCATCCGAAAATGTGATTATCGACATTGCAAAAGCTGACGGTACTCTTCTGGGAATCAATACAGAAAAGAACAAGAAGGGCCAGGAATACACCTATACTGTAAATGGTGAGGCAAGTGCCGTTTACAGGATTGCAATCACCAACGCTTACAATGCTCAGTTCCAGAATCTGGAGTTGACTTACGAATAATCGTTAACCCATGTCCAGAAAACATCTCCTTATAGCGCTGAGTATCCTTCTGGTGGCCATTACGGGCTGCCAGAAGGAGGACTCGGTGGCTATTAACCCGCGCAGCACATCGCTGAATGCGGGGGCGGGGAGTGTGTTTGTTGGCGTTGTGGCGCAAGGCGCGTGGACACTCTCCCTGGAGTACCCTTCCGGGACAACGGGCTGGGCTTCGGTGAATCCCGCCTCGGGCACCGGCTCCCAGAACGATGTCCTTGTAAGCTATTCGGCCAATGATTCCGAGAATGTGCGCGAAGTCATGCTGGTGCTAAAGCCCGCAAAGGGCGCTTCGGCCCATGTCACCCTGGTGCAGGCCGCCAAGGCGGAGAGAGCCGTGAGAGGCAGTTATGGCTACGACGTGGCCCCCATGGATTGGCTGGAACTGCCCGCCATGAAGGAGGGGGACGGCCGAGAGCTGCTGGTACACGACATGTCCGGCGGCAAGTACACCAACCGGGGCAAGAGCGGCACCCGCAACTGGTCCTGCTACTGGGACTATGACGAACATTTGTCCCTCTGGGTAGCCTATCCGCTGAACAATGCCATTAAGGGCACGGGTTCCCGTTCCAACGAATGGGGCTGGGATGCCCTGTTGCCGCATGACCTGCAGCCGAACCTTACACAAGGTTCCTATGGCGGCGGATGGACCCGTGGCCACCAGATCCCTTCGGCAGACCGCCTGGCAAGCCGAGCGGCCAACGTTTCCACTTTCGTGCCCACCAACATGACTCCGCAGGAATACAATTTCAATGCGGGCATCTGGGCCAACTTGGAAGGCCGTGTGCGTAATTACGCCGCCACATCGGATACGCTGTATGTGGTCACCGGTTGCCTGTTTGAGAATTCTACAAAGCTGAGTGGCAATAATTCCGGCTTCAAAGTAAAGGTCCCCACCCATTATTTCAAGGCCTTGCTGTACAAAGGCAGTAATAGTGCCACGGTGGCGGACGGCTACATGGCCGCAGGATTCCTGCTCCCGCACGATGCTTCCATCGCCAATGGAAACGCCATGGATTACATCTATTCCATCAGCGACCTGGAAGAGCTGACCGGTATTGACTTCTTCCCGAACCTGGCCAAGAAGCTGGGAACGGAGAAAGCCATGCGCATAGAAACGGAAGAACCCAACGATTTCTGGAAAAAGTAACAATAACACTGAAACGTATGAAAAAGTTCCTATATACCCTTTCTGTCCTGCTTCTCATGGTGAGTCCCTCCCTGTGGGCGCAGAAAAGCGGGAAGTCCTACGTGATAGGTTTTTACAACCTGGAGAACCTCTTCGACACTTACCATGACGAGGGGCACAACGACTACGAATACCTGCCGGACGGCGGTAATGAGTGGACCGAGGCCAAGTATACCAAAAAGCTCCAGAACATGGCCAAGGTGATTGCGGAGATGAAGAAGGATAATGGTGCCTGGCATGCCGTGCTGGGCGTCTCCGAGGTAGAGAACCGCCACGTGCTGGACGACCTGGTGAACGAGCCCGCCATCGCGGAGGCCAATTACCAGATTGTGCACTACGACAGCCCGGACCGCCGCGGCGTGGACTGCGCGCTGTTCTATCGGCCGGAAATCTTCAAATACATCGCCTCCGAGCCCATTCCTTTCACCTTTGATGACAATACCAGCATCGACTGGAGCCAGTGGACCCAGGAGGAGAAGGATGCCTTCCGCACCCGTGATATCCTCATGGTCCGCGGTACCATCGACGGGGAAATGTTCGCCTTCTTCGTTTGCCACCTTCCTTCCCGTCTGGGCGGCAAGGGTGCAGACCTCCGTCCTCGCGGCGCCGAGATTGCCTACAACCGCGCTATGGAACTGCAGAAGGAGTTCCCGGGCATCAAGATCGTGGTGATGGGCGATATGAACGACAACCCCACGGACATCTCCATGACCCAGTATCTGCATGCCGACAAGGACAACATCGAGGATGTGAAGGGGGACGATGAGTTCTTCGATCCCTTCCTCATCATGATCAAGCACGGCTACAGCTCCCTGTACTATCGGGGCGAAGGAAACATCTTCGATATCGTGATGGTGAACAAGGCCCTGGCCCATGCACCCAAGGGTACCTTCCAGATTCAGCCCATCGTGAAGAAGAAATACTACGGACGCGTATTCTCGAAGCCCTTCATGACCAATCAGAGCGGTCAATACAAGGGCACCCCGTACCGCACCTTCTCCGGCGGCGCCTTTGTGGGCGGCTTCTCCGACCACTATCCTACCTATATTGTTATAAAGAAGTAGATTTCTCGACTTCGCTCGAAATGACAAAAAACATTTCAGATATGAAAAGATTAATTCTAACCTTTACGGCTGCGTGTGCATCCCTGATGCTCTTCGCCCAGGCTCCGACCGGCGGTGTTAAGGGTACGGTGGTGAACCGCAACGGCCGTGTTCCGGTGGAGAATGCCCGCCTTATCCTGAAATCGGGAGCGGCAGACATCGCCACGGTTACATCGGCCCAGGACGGTACCTTCCTTATCCCCGGCCTGCCGGACGGCAATTACACCCTGGTGATTGACGCCCCCGACTTCCTGCAGAATCAGGTGCAGGTGACCGTGCAGGACGGTTATGTGAAGAACATGTTCAACCTGTCCCTCACCGGCGTGGAGCGTGTAAACGAGGCCGATGAAGACAATTTTGCAGCCCTGGACCTGGAGGATAGCGGTTACAACGACAACCCCACCATCCTGTTCGGCAGCAACGACGTGTTCAACAGCATTGCCGGTTACAACTTCTCCTCCGTGCGTTTCCGCGCCCGCGGTTACAGCTCCGAGAGCCAGGACGTGTATCTGGCCGGCGTTAAACTCAACGACGCCATCACCGGTTACAGCCCTTACTCCCTGTGGAGCGGCCTCAACGAGGCCACGCGTTCCAAGGAAAGCGTGAACGGCGCTGAAACCGCAGACTTCGGCTTTGGCGGTTACAATGGTGCCACCAACATCTTTGGTACGGCCGCCGAAATGCGAAAGGGCTTCCGCGTGAGCGCCCTCACCAACAGCAGCCTGTATCGTCTGCGCGTGATGGCTTCCTATGCCACCGGCATGATGGACAATGGCTGGGCCTTCGCCGCCAACGTGAGCGCCCGTCTGGGCGGTAACGACTGGACCAAGGGTGTGTTCTATCGTTCCCTGGCTTACTACCTGGCCGCCGACAAGAAGTTCAGCGACGAGCACAAACTGAGCCTGGTGTTCTTTGCCACCCCCGGCGAGCGTGGTGCGCAGATGGCTTCCACCCAGGAAGTGTACGACCTGGTAGGTGACAACATGTACAACTCCAACTGGGGTTACCAGAATGGCAAAGTGCGCAACGCCCGCGTGCGTAAGACGCATGAGCCGGTAGCCATCCTGAAGTGGGCCTTCACTCCTTCGGACAAGTTCGAGGGCAGCCTCACCGCCTTGTTCCGTTTTGGCCGCAACGGCTACACGGCACTGGACTGGTACGACGCCCAGGATCCCCGCCCGGATTATTACCGCAACCTGCCCAGCTACTATTTCGGCACGGTGAACGGCGTATATGAGCCGGACCTCAACCGCAACAATCCGGACAAGTACATGACTGCCTACAATGTGTGGAGTCACGCCAACATGTATCCGAAACTCACCCAGATCGATTGGGACCGTCTGTACCAGATTAACTACAACTCGGACAACCACCGTTCCAAGTATGTGCAGGAAGAGCGCCGCACGGATCAGCGGGACCTGAACCTGAATTTCAACTTCAAGGCCCGTCCGGCCGACTTCGTCACCCTTACCGGTGGCCTGGATGCCCGCATCAACCGCACGGAATACTATAAGGTGATTGAAGACCTCCTGGGCGGTTGGTACTTCGTAGACGTGGACAACTTCGCCGAACGCGACTTTGCCGCCAGCCAGTACCGCACCCAGAACGACCTTGACTACTACCTCCAGAACGGCAAGTCCCGCCTGCTTACCAAGGGCGACAAATACGGCTACGACTACTACGCCCAGGTGCGCAACTTCGGTGGCTGGCTCAGCGCCAAGTTCACTGCGGGTCCTTTCAGCGCCCAGATTTCCGGCCGTGCCGGTTACGAGAGCTTCTGGCGTGAGGGTCTTGTCCGGAAAGGTTTGTTCCCGGGACTGGATGCCAATGGCAACAAGCTCATCGACCCGAATAGCGGAGAGATTATCGAGCCCACCTATGAAGCCGATGGCACCGTCACCACCTCACTGGGCAAGTCCAAGAAGGCCCAATTCTTCACTTATGCAGGCAAGCTGAACCTGAACTACGTGATTGGCGGCAATATGCGTGTCTATGCCAACGTGGGCTACTTCAACGACGCTCCCAAGTTCAACCAGGTGTTCCTGAGCCCCCGTACCCGCAACTCCATGGTGACGGACCTGAAGACCATCAAGACCTTCGCCTCCGACATCAACTGGCAGTACAGCGGCAACGGTATCAATGTGCGCGTCTCCGGTTACTGGACCAAGATTTGGGACCAGAGCAAGGTGATGAGCGCCTTCGACGATCTCCAGAATGCCTTCTCCAACTTCGCCATCAGCGGCATCAACCAGCGCCACATGGGTATCGAGCTGGGCTTCAAGGTTCCTACCTACGTTGTGCCCAACCTCTCCATTCAGGGTGTGCTGGCCCTGGGCGAGTACGTCTACACCTCTACGCCGCGCATGACCCAGACCGTGGATAACAGCGCAGACGTGGTGATGTCGGATGTTCTGGTTCCTTACTGGACCAAGACCCAGCTTCTGGACGGCACCGTGACGCAGAAGCACTATGTGCCTTCTACTCCGCAGACGGCTGCCAGTCTGGGCCTGAGCTACAACTACAATTACTGGTTCATCGAGGCCGATGTCGAGTGCTTCGACCGCGCCTATCTGGACATGAACCCGCTGTACCGCACGGACTACGCCGTGGCTGGCCTGGACTACGAGATTACCGATAAGGAAATCCAGTACATGACCACCCAGGAACAGTTCAAGACCGCTTGGCTGGTGAATGCTTCCGTCGGTAAGTCCTGGTTCATCCAGCGCAAGTACCAGCTCGGCTTCTCCCTCAATGTGAAGAACCTGCTGAACAACCGCGGCGTAAAGACCGGTGGTTATGAGCAAACCCGTATGGTGGACAACACCGCCTCCAAGGAGCGCTATTATCGTTTCGACTCCCGTTATTACTACAATCCGGGTATCAACTATATGCTTAACATTTACTTCAGATTCTAAGAGCTATGAAAAAGACATTATTTGCCCTTGCCGCCCTTGCGGCCCTCGTTTCCTGCAAGAGTCTGAAAAATGAGTGGGATCCCGTATTTGACGACGGGAAGAACAAACCGGCCAAGGAAGCCTTCTACACCGATGTCGACATGACCAACAAAGGCATGCGGCGGGTTTCCATTGCCGACCTCAAAGCCATGTACCAGGGTAAGCCCACGCTTGTGAGCGGAAACGTCTGGATCAAAGGTCAGGTATCCTCCAGCGACCAGAGCGGTAACATCTACAACGAGATTTACCTCCAGGACGACAGTGGTGCCATCGACCTTAAACTGGGACGTTCCTCCCTGTATAATGAGTATCAACTGGGACAGTGGGTCTATGTGAAGTGCGACGGCCTCACCCTGGGCAGCTACAACGGCATGCCGCAGCTGGGCTTCGCCGCCGACGAAACCACCACCAACGAGTACGATACCTCTTACATCCAGCTCCAGGCCCTGATCGACGAACATGTGTTCAAGGGAGAAAAGGATACGCCCATCAAGCCTGCCGTGGTTTCCGAGGATGAAATCAAGAAAGCCCTTACCGTGGGCACCCAGGATCCGCTTTGGGGGCAGCTCATCAAAGTGGAGGGCCTTACCTATGGCAAGCAGATTTTCGCCCTCTTCTATCCCAACCCCAATATGGCCCACAAGAGTGGCAACCCGGAAAACCGTGTGTTCCTCTCCGACGCCGGAACCTGGGGTGTCGATACCTGGGCCTGCACCAAGGCCGGATATATCGGCTATTTGAATGAGGGTGTATGGGATAAAGCCGAGGTAGGTAGCGGTGCCACCCGCTATGGCACTATCATGGGTACGCCCAACCAGTATCTGAGCGAGGACGTGGCCAAGAAATTCGGCTCTGACGCCTTCCTCACTTACAAGGAAATCATGATCAAGTACGCCACAGCCAACTACATCTCCCACTACTTCAAACTGGGTTCCACCGATATTCAGGTACGTACCAGCGGCTATGCCAAGTTCGCGGATAAAGTAATCGACGAGGATATCCTTGCGGGTGCTCCCGTGGACATCACCGGTATCATTACCCTCTATTCCGGCGCCGCCCAGTTCACCCTGGTCGATGACCCTTCCATTTCTGTGGTAATTGAATAATTCCATGCATAAATTATTGACAATAGCCAGGCTCGCGGGCCTGGCTTTGCTCTTGACTATGAGCGCTTGTAAATCCAACACCAACATCTTCTTGCAGGAGTGGGATACCCCGTACGGCACCGCTCCCTTCTCCAAAATTACCGAGGACCAGTACCTGCCGGCCTTCAAGGCGGGTATCGAGGAAGCCCGGAAAAACGTTCAGGCCATTGTGGACAACCCGGAGGCCCCGACCTTTGAAAACACCGTTCTGGCCTATGAGAACGCCAGCCCCATCCTGGACAAGGTGCAGGGTGTGTTCTTCAACCTGTCAGAGAGCGAGTCCACTCCCGGCATGCAGGCCATCGAAGAGGAAATCATTCCCCTGGTGACGGAGCTGGAGAACGACATCTTCATGAACGAGGCCTTCTTCGCCCGCGTAAAGGCCGTTTTCGAGGCTTCTGACGCACTTTCTCGTGAGCAGCAGATGGTGGTAAAGAAACTCTACCAAAGCTTCGAGAGAAACGGCGTAGGACTTGACGATGCCGGCAAGAAGCGTTTCGCGGAAATCAGCACCCGCCTGGGCACCCTTTCCCAGAAGTTCGGCCAGAACCTCCTGGCCGAGAATAACGCCTTCAAGGAAGCCACGGGCATCACCGTGAGCGAGTATTACGACTTTATGAGCTCCTGCCCGGACCGCGACAAGCGTGAGCAGGTGTTCAAGGCCTATTCGGCCCGCTGCAACAACGCGAATGCCCAGGACAACAACGCCATCGTCCTGGAAATCCTGAAATTACGGGCCGAGATGGCACAGCTGCTGGGCTATCCGTCCTTCGCGGCTTTCCAGCTGTCCAACAAGATGGCCGGCGACCCTGCCACGGTGGATGCCTTCCTGCAGCCCATCATGGATGCTGCCATGCGCAAGGCCAAGGAAGAGAGGGCCGATATGGAAAAGCTGGCCGGTCATAAGATCGAAGCCTGGGACTGGGGCTATTATGCCGAGAAGGTGCGTGCGCAGAAGTACGCGCTGGACGAGTCCCAGACCAAGCCTTACTTCCAGGCCGACAGCGTCCTTAAGGGCGTTTTCACGGCCGCTGAGCGCATCTATGGCATTTGCATCGAGCCCGCACCGGAAGTGGAGGTGTACAACCCCACGGTGAACGCATACAAGCTCTCGGAGCCGGACGGCACCCTGATCGGCATCTTCTACCGGGATTACTATGTGCGTCCCACCAAGCGTGGCGGCGCCTGGATGAACAACTTCCGTGACGAAGAAGCCGGCGTGCGTCCTATCATCGTGAATGTGTGCAACTTCCCGGCACCTGGTGACGATCCCACGGACGCCAAGCCCAGCCTGCTCACCATCGACAATGTGACTACTGCTTTCCACGAGTTCGGCCATGCCCTGCACGGCTTCCTCACGCAGTGCACCTACAAGAGCGTGTCCGGTACGTCCGTTGCGCGCGACTTTGTGGAGATGTTCTCCCAGTTCAACGAGAATTTTGCCTTTGTGCCGGAGATTTTACAGGCCTATGCCAACGATTACCGCACCGGCGAGCCCATCCCGCAGGCGCTGGTGGAAAAGGTCCGCAAGAGCCTGAAATTCAACCAGGGCTTCACCACGGGCGAGCTTTGCGCCGCTTCCATCCTGGACATGAAATGGCATGAGCTTTCCGCCGAAGAGCTGGCGGCCTTCAACGGCCCCGACGACATCCGCGCCTTCGAGGAGAAAGTGTGCAAGGAGATGGGTCTGGTGGACGAGATTATCCCGCGCTACCGCACCACCTACTTCAACCACATCTTCAACAGCGGCTACAGCGCCGGCTACTACAGCTATCTCTGGAGCGAGGTCCTGGCCGTGGATGCCTGGGAGAAGTTCCTGGCCGATGGCGTCTTCAACAAGGCCACGGCCCAGAGCTTCCGCAAGACCTTCCTGGAGAAAGGCGGCAGCGAGGAACCCATGGTGCTCTACCACCAGTTCCGCGGAGCCGATCCCGACCCCGCCGCCCTCATGCGAGCGAGAGGTCTCGAATAATACGACAAAGGGCCCCGGTTGGGGCCCTTGTCATTTCGAGCGACCGAAGGGAGTCGAGAAATCTACTTGATATACGAAGTCAGCACCTTCATCTCATCGTCGGGGACCAGGCAAAGGTCGTCGGCGCTTGCCGGTATTAGGACGGTTTCTCCCTGCCGGATATCCACCGTTTCCCCGTCCACTTCCAGCGCGCCGCTTCCTTCCAGACACATAACCACCATAAAGGAATCCATCTCGGACAAATCCTTGGCGTACGGAAGCGTCAAATCATATACGCTGGTGGTGAAATACGGGCAGCTCACCAGCTCCACCTCCTCGTTTTCCTCCGGCGTATAGGCCGTGCGGTAATCGTCATACACTTTATAGTCGATGGCGTCCTTGGCCAGCTCTGTGTGTATCTCGCGCGGTTTGCCGTCCAGGCCTAATCGTCCGTAGTCGTAAATGCGATAAGTGATGTCGGAGGTCTGCTGGATTTCCGCGATGAAGCAACCTCCGCAGATGGCGTGGATGCGGCCGGCAGGCAGGAAGAAGACATCGCCGGGATGCACCTCATGACGGGCCAGCACGTCCGTGATGCTGCCGTCGGCCACTTTGGCCGCATATTCCTCCGGCGTAATGCTTTGGGTGAGTCCCGCCAGCAGGTAGGCACCGGGTTCGGCATCCACCACATACCACATCTCCGTCTTGCCCTTGGAACCGTTGTGCCGTTTGGCGGCCAGCGCGTCGTTGGGATGCACCTGGATGCTCAGGTCTGTGAGTGCGTCGATAAACTTAATCAGGAGCGGAAACTCGTCACCGGTGTTGGCGTATACGTGTTTTCCCACCAGTTCGTCCTTGTATTCGTGCACCAGCGAAGCGATGCTGCAGCCCGCCAGAGGGCCTTCGGACACGATGCTCTCGTTGCCCTTTACGCCGGACAGTTCCCAGCTTTCGCCAATGTGCTGCTGCTGGGTTTGGATACCTTTGTACGGGGCGATTTTCTCGCCGCCCCACACCACGGTTTTCAGGATAGGAGTGAATTTCAAGGGAGTCATATCAGGCTTTATTCATTAATTCAAACAATTGGGCGGCACAGGCACGGGCCGATACCAGCGGGTCGCGCCCCGTCTCCGGGATTACGTAAGGGATGCTGGCACGCCAGAGCATGTCCAGGCCTTCCTGTTCGCCCTCCGGCGGTGCCACCACCATGCCATCTACGCGCAGGCTGCGGAAAACGTCCGCTAGGCGCTGGAAACGGACGGGATCCCAACGGGAATAGCCGAACAGCAGCGTGCAGCCCTGCGGCAGTGACAGACGCTCCAATTCCGCGGAGAGGCTGCCGTAGTAGGCATCGGCAGGGTCCGGAAGAATGACCCCGACCACGCGTTTTTTGGGCACGACAGACTGGACGGACTCCGCCTGGCGATAGCCCAGGCGCTGTGCCGCTTCCAGAATGCGTTCCCGCGTCTGGGCGCCTACCCGGTACTTGGGCTTGCCGTCGGCGTCCGTGCGGCTGTTCATCACAAAGGAGACCAGCGCCACGGAGACACCGGCTTCCTGTGCTATATCCTTGAGTGTGACTTGGTTAGGCATGGGTTTTCTCATACTGGTCCAGGGCGTCGGCCATCAGTTGACGGCCCCGCTCGGCGATTTCCGGGGCGTGGGAATAGCCATAGACCCCGTGATACGTGTCGAAAGGAAGGTCCACCAGGATGTCCGGCGGGTTAAGGGCGATGCCCATGCGGGCGATGGTGCAGTTCATGATGCCGAAACTGCGCTGGAGGATTTTCACCATGTTGTCGCTGGCGTTCACCGGGAGGTGGTCCTCCGCAGCATCGGCCACCAGGCGGAATTCCTGGAGGGTGGTTTCGATGCGCCCCAGTAGGCTTTTCTCCTGGGCGCTTTTTTGCAGGAAGGCGCGGCTGTCCAGGAAGCCCTGGATTTCGGCGGCGTCAATCTGGTTCACGTTAAAGCCCACCAGGATGTCCCCGGGGGTGCGTTCCACGCGGTTGAGCGGGAAAGTGTTCACCATGCCGCCGTCCACCAGCGTACGGCCGTCGATTTGGGCCGGCTTGAACATGGATGGGATGGAGATGGAGGCGCGGATGGCGTCGAACAGCGGCCCTTTGCGGAAAATCACTTCTTCGCCGGTGAACAGGTCCGTTGCCACGGCGGTGAAGGGGATAGGGAGGTCTTCGATATTCACCTCCGGCACCCGCTCCTTGATGGCGTTCATCACCTTTTCGCCTTTCACCAGGTAGTTCTTGCTCACGGAAAAGTCCATCAGGGACACCACCTTCACCGGATCCAGGCCAAAGAGCCATTCCTTGAAGGCCTCCAGGCCCCCGGCGGCGTAAATGCCACCCACCAGCGAACCGGCGCTTACCCCCGCGATGGAGGTAATCTGGTAACCACGGGCAAGGAGTTCTTCTATAGCGCCGATATAGGCGAAACCGCGCGGCCCGCCACTGGCCAGGGCAAGGGCAACTTTCTTATTCATAGTAATTCAGTTTAGTCTTTTTGGGGGTGAGGATCAGGCTTCCGCTAAAGGATACCGTTGTGCGGGTCCCCTGCATCCGGAAAGCGAAAGACGTATCGGCAAGGGCCGTAATGAGGCCGCAACGCAGCCAGGAGGTCTCCGTCTGCAGACCTTCCACACAGCCTTCCCACAGGTGTTTGAATCCGCCGGGCCGGCGACCGAAGTAGCGTACAGGCCCTTCCGTCGGCACAAAATGTACTTCCGTTTGGGTCGATTCTATCTTCAAGGCCCCGTCCGGGTAAAAGGTAAGCCGCTGCTGCTGAAGGCCTTTCAGGTACACGTATACGCAGCCGTCGGGGCCTTTGCGGGCGAACACCCGTTGCGGCTTATCCTGGCACACGGAGAGCGCCGAGCCAGGCGCCAGCAGCGCGTTCCCTTTGACCACCCAGCTGCGCAGCTTGCCATCGACCTTGTTGAGTACCCATTCGCAGCGCCTGCCGCGGACGACGATTTGCGTATCTCCTTCTGTATAAAGCAGTTTGCCTTTGACGACGCGTTTGTCGTGCGGGGTGGTGTCCTTGAGGAGGATCTCTTCCAGCGCCACCACTTCCGTGCCTTTGCGTAGTTCAAAGCAGAGCCGATATTCGCCTTTGCAGCGCATGCGGGGCAACTTTACGCGGAAACTTTCCTGCTGCTGCGGCGCCGTATTGAACGTAAGTTCCCGCTCGCGGTACCAGAAGGGGCGTTTGCCGTTGCGCTCCACCCAGTAGTGGAGGGTAAAGTCGCTTAAGGGGAGGAAGTCGTGCTTGTTATAGAGGGTGCAAAGGCCTTTCTCCGGGTCTTCCAGCGTGATGGCGATGTTCTGGTAGGTACGTTTGAGGGGCAGCAGGAGGCTGTCGGAATGGACTTTTTCCCAGGCGAGGAAGTCTTTGCCGAGGGTCTTGTAAAAGCCCAGCGCATGGCACTGCTCCCGCGTTAAGGTGCTGTCCTGCAGTGCGTTTATATTTGCGGCACGCATGCGGGCAAATTCCTCCGCAGTTAGTTGCGAGCCGCCCTGTAGCTGAACGCCCTTGTAATGCGGTTCCCGGCCATTGAAACGCGTGTTTTCCTGTCGATAAAAGCTCACCGGATGCAGGCTCGCTCTCCCGTTGACAGTGAGGCGGAGCGTGTAAAGATCCGGCGTTTCCGGGCTCCAGGGGCGTACGGTGCGGATGCTGTCCGTAAGGGTGTTGATGGAGCCGTGGAAGGAGAAGATAGCGTCGGCAACGGTGACGCTGTCCGGGTCCATGAGTTCGTAAAAAACCTCCGTGGGCCGCGTGGCTGCCATGTGAAGACGGAACAAGCCGGTCTTCAGGTCCGGGGTAAGCGTGGATGTTACCCGAAAGGTAAAAGCCTCTTCCTGCGCCCCTGCGATGAGGCTCAGCATTAGCAGCAGTGTGGCGAGGAAGGTGCGTTTCATTGTTCTGCCGGCAGGTTCTCCACCAGTTCGTAGTCCAGGAGTTTCTGCTCCAGCGAAGTGCCTTTTACGCGGATGCGGAGCGGGTCTCCCAGGCGGATGGAGCGGTGCGTACGCCGTCCTACAGCCCGGTAATGCTCTTCATCGTAAATGAAAAAGTCGCTCTTGATGGTGCGGTAGGGGACCATGCCCTCAATTTTGGTCGGTTCGATTTCCACGTAAATGCCCCATTCGGTGACACCGGAAACGTGGCCGTCGAACTCCTGGCCCACCTTGTCCTGCATGAATTCCACCAGCTTGTACTTGATGCTCTCGCGTTCCGCCTCCGCCGCCACGTTCTCGCGCTCGGAAGCGTGCTTGCATTCCAGCGTGTAATAGTCCTTGGAGGCCGATGCTCCACCGGCGAGGTACTGGGCCAGCAGGCGGTGTACCATCATGTCCGGATAGCGGCGGATAGGGGAGGTGAAGTGCGTATAGTAGGGGAAGGCCAGGCCGTAGTGGCCGATGTTTTCCGTGGAGTAGCAGGCCTTGGCCATGGAGCGCAGGGCCAGGATTTGGATGGCGCCCAGCTCCGGCTTGTCCTTGGCGTCCTTCATGAGGCCGTTGAGCGTTTTGGCTACGTCCTTTCCGTCCTCGATGGGGCCCACTTTGTAGCCGAAGTGGGACGCGAAGTCCCGCAGGCCGCTCAGTTTTTCCATATTGGGCAGGTCGTGGATACGGTACACGAAGGTTTTCTTGGCCTTGGCCACGTATTCCGCTACGCTGCGGTTGGCCAGGAGCATGAATTCCTCGATGAGCCAGTTGGCTTCCTTGGAGAATTTCTGGTGCACGCCGATGGGTTTGCCGTTTGCGTCCACATCCACTTTCATTTCCGGGCGTTCGAAGTTTACGGCGCCGGCTTTGAAACGTTTGGCGCGGAGCTTGGCGGCCAGCCCGTTGAGGGTGAGAATGGCCTCCTGGATAGGCTCAGGGACGTCTTCCGGCTTGGCGCCTTCGATGATGGCCTGCGCACCTTCGTAATCGAACCGATAATCCGAAATGATTTCCGTGCGGCCGAACCAGGGGTTCAGGACCTTGGCCTGCGGCGTGAGTTCGAAGACGGCCGAGAAGGTGAGTTTTTCCTCGTTGGGACGCAGGGAGCAAAGCTTGTTGGAGAGCTTCTCCGGCAGCATGGGCACGGTGCGGTCCACCAGATACACGGAGGTGCCGCGGGCCTCGGCCTCCTTGTCCACCGCTGAGCCGGGGTGCACGTAATAGGTGACATCGGCAATGTGGATACCCACCTCGAAGTTGCCGTTGTCCAGCTTGCGGAAGCTCAGGGCATCGTCATAGTCCTTTGCATCTGTAGGGTCGATGGTGAAGGTGAGCACTTCGCGGAAGTCTTTGCGGTCCTTGCGGTCCTGAGGCGTGATGACGTCCGGGATTTGGTCCGCAGCTTTTTCCACGTGCGACTCGAACTTGTACGGAAGGCCGAACTCCGCCAGGATGGCGTGCATCTCGGTCTCGTTCTCGCCGGGCATGCCCAGGATGTCCACCACGTGGCCGTAAGGGCAGTTGGCACCGCGCTCCCAGCCATCCACTACAGCCGCGACCTTCATGCCGCGCTTGCCGCCTTTGGGAACGGGAACTTCGATGTCATAGGGCATGGTCTTGGAGCTCATGAGCACCCAGGCCTGCTTGCCCACCGTGTGCAGAATGCCCACGAACGGGCGTCCGGAGCGTTCCACCACGGCGACAATCTCGCCGCTGCGCCGCTTGGCCTGGCCGGTCCGCTCCTGCGTCACCGCCACGCGCACGGTGTCTCCGTGCAGGGCTCCGCGGGTTTTGGAAGCCTTTACATAGACATCCTCCTCCTGGCCCTCGATGCGTACAAATACAAACCCTTCCCGCGACATCAGGGCCTTCCCCACGAATTCGGGGACCACCCTTGCCTTCTTCTTTCTGGAACTGCGATTTTTGCTCCGATTATTGCGTTTTCCCATATTACTCGATAAATCGAGTACAAAGATACGCAAAATCCTCCAATTGCCGAAGAGCCCGCGGCGCTACGGCCCTTCCGGCCGCGTTACAGCAGCGAAACGAGCAGGTAGACGAAGTGGGCGATGATGCCTGCGCAGAGACCGGCGATGGCGTGCGCGGCAATGGCCTTGGAGATGACTTTGCGGTAGCCGAGGGAGTCCAGCATGGCGGTGTGGGTGGACAGGAAGCCGCTCCAGCACATGCCGCTGGCGGTGAACACGGCAATGGCATTACCGTCCAGGATGCCTGCAGCGTTAAAGGTGGGCAGCAGGCCCAGCGAAGCACCCACGGCGCCCAGGGAGGTCATCGGGAAGGCAATGAGTTCCATGTGCTGGAAGCCAAACAGCCATTCAAAAACCCAGTGAATCTTTTCTGCCAGCCAGGGCAGGATGGGAACGCCTTGTGACGATGAGCCATCGTACACACCGGACGGCCCGGCGCCGAAGGTAATCATGATGACCGCCGTGGTAATGATAAGGACGCCCGGAATAATCTGCAGGCCCAGTTCCACACCATTTTTACCACCGTCCAGGATGGCGTTCAGGAAACGCATGAAGATGCCGTCCTTTTTGGTCTGCTCTACGTGCTTGTCCTCGATTTCTTCGGCCACCTGGTTCTGTACCGGAGTATCCAGTTCCGGATAGGCTTTCAGGCAGCTGCGCTGCATCAGGCGCGTAGAGATAATCGACCCGCAGAAAGCCCCGAAAAGTCCCACCAGCGCGCCGGCCAGGTGACCATAGCCTATCATGGTGATAATCACCACGAAACCCATGCCGAAGGCCGTACCAAAGTTGGTGAGGGAAATAAGCTGGTACTTCTTGAAATAGGCGCTGAACGTCTTGTCCTTGGACAGGGCGATGATGGCCGGGTTGTCCGACAGGAAGGTCATCACGGCACCCAGCGCCGCCACACCGGGAAGGTTATAGAGCGGCTTCATGAGCGGACGCAGGAAGCGCTCCAGCAGCGTCACCACGCCAAACTCCGACATCAGCTTGGACAGCGCCCCCGTAAGCACGGTGATGCCCATGAGGTAGAACACGGTATTGAGCAGCAGGTCGTGCGCCGTGTTCATGATGGTTTTGAGCATGTTTCCGCTCCCCATCCGCCAGCCCAGCAGGGAGAAGACCGCAATAAGAAGGGTCAGAAAAACAAGTGCCTCTATGGTCGAGCGGCGTATACGGGATTGCTTCATTGCTCCTTGCGCTTATGGTACTTTTTGATAATCTTCACAACATCGAAGTAATAAGTAAGGCCGATGGTGGCGCTTACTTTCTTGGTGGCGCTCTCCGTCCAGGCGACGGCATGGATGCGAAGGTCGCTGTTCCCAAGCGGGAAGAATTCCAAACCTCCGCCGGTGACCCAATAGTAGGAGCCGGGAGGAAGGGTCATGTCGAAGGGATTGCCTTCATCGTCCACATTCTGGTCATTCTCGTCGTAGGCTCCCTTGATGAAGATATTCCATTTGTCGTTGATCCGGAAATCCATCTTGGCTACGACGGTACCGTCGAACTGCGCCTTCTTCTGCGTAAGGCAGCGGCGGTACATCAAATCCAGCTCCAGGGATACCACCGAGCCCATCTGGAAACGGTTGCCCAAGGCCAGATAGCCCATCATGTGATGGTAGTAATCGTCAATCCAGTTAATGCTCCATTTGGTATGCCACCAGGGAAAGAAACTGCCATCCCAGGCCAGGCCTACATCCAGACGCGAGAGGTCACCGCCGTGCAGCGGAGAATGTCCCACCTGCAGTTGTAGTTGCTGCCCTTCCTTGGGACGGAAAAATACCGAGCCGCCAAGGCCGTACACATGCTGGATGCCATTGCAGAACCCGCTGTAGTAATATACGTCGATAGGGGCGTCATCCCACTCGTAACCGCCGACGACGATGGGCAGTTTACCGCCGGAAATGCTCCATTTGGGCGAAATATCCCAGGTTAAGGATAAAATATCTGTTCCATTGAGCGGATTCTTGGCATCGTAAATGGGCTTGGTAAGGCGCTGACGGAAGCGGAAATGTAAAGACGGGATGATATGGCCCTTCACCTGAATATTCAGGAAATCCGCGTTAATGCCAGGCTTTCCCTGGTTCACAACAAAGGCGGCGCGGGCTTCAATAGCGGCATAATCTACCTGGGCCGATGCAAAAACACTTGCAATCAGCAGGCACACTATGGAGAGGAAGATTTTTCTCATTAAAAGTTTTGTGGTTAGCGAACGCAAAGATAGCAATTTAATGCGTACCTTTGCAAACTATGCAGAAAAAAGAATTGGAAATTATGGCACCTGCCGGCGGTTTCGACTGCCTGCACGCCGCCATTCAGGGAGGCGCCAACTCCGTGTACTTCGGCATCGGCCACCTGAACATGCGTTCGCATTCGGCCGGCAACTTCTCCCGTGAGGATTTGCCCGAGATTGTACGCCTGTGCCGGGCCAACGGCGTCAAGGCCTATATGACGCTGAATATCACCTTGTACGGTGAGGACCTGCAGGCGGCCTACGACACGCTGGATGCAGCCAAGGCGGCTGGGGTAGACGCCATCATCGCCTCCGACATGGCCGCCATCCTCTATTGCCGCCGTATCGGCCTGGAAGTGCATATTTCCACCCAGCTCAGCATTTCCAACGTGGAGGCGCTTCGCTTTTACGCCCAGTTTGCCGATGTGGTCGTGCTGGCGCGGGAACTGGAGCTGAAACAGGTAAAGGCCATTCATGAAGCCATTGTCTCTGAGCATATTACGGGCCCGTCCGGGGAGTTGGTGCGCATTGAGATGTTCGCCCACGGGGCTTTCTGCATGGCCGTTTCGGGAAAGTGCTACCTGTCGCTGGATGCCTATGCCGCCAGCGCCAACCGGGGCGCCTGCCTGCAGGCTTGCCGCCGGGGCTACCTGCTCACCGACTACGAGACCGGGAACGAGATTCACGTGGACAACAAATACCTGATGTCGCCCAAGGACCTCTGTACCATCGACTTCCTGGATAAGTTCGTGGAGGCGGGCGTAAAGGTGTTCAAGATTGAAGGCCGTGCCCGCAGTGCGGATTACGTGCAAGTCACCGCCCAGTGCTACCGCGAAGCCGCCGATGCCGTGGCGGAGGGTCGATTTACGCCGGAGCAGGGTGCACGCTTGAAAGAGCGTCTGGCCACCGTCTTTAACCGGGGCTTCTGGGACGGCTATTATCTGGGCGCGTACATGGGTGAATGGAGCGCAAAATACGGCTCCCAGGCAACCAGGACCAAGATTTACATTGGCAAAGTAACCAATTGGTTCGCCAAGATCAATGTGGTAGAAATCCAGGTGGATGCCACTCCGCTGCACCGCGGAGATATGCTGCTGTTCATCGGCAGCACCACCGGCGCGCTGGAAGTGGCGGCTGAGGATTTGCGCGTGGACCTGGAGCCCGCAGAGGTCTGCCTCCAGGGCAGGCGCTGCTCCGTGGCCGTTCCCGCCGGCCCTGTCCACCCCCGCCGCGGCGACAAAGTCTACATCTGGACCACCGTGGCCTAGCGGCCCTGAACATAACCTCGTCGTGTAAGGTAAAGCATAGATGAGCGGCCCGCCATTTTGTCAGTTTTTCCCGGAAGGCCCTTATTTTGCTATAAGGCGGGAAACAGAATTTTAGAATAATGGGTGTTACAAAATGGATAACGGGCGTGCTGGGATGGGCCTATTTTGGTCCCCTGGGCGGCCTGCTTGGCTTCTTGCTGGGAAGCGCGATTGAACAATATATAGACGTCTCCCACCAACTGCCTGGCGGAGATGCGCCGACTGGTGGCCAGCGTGCCTATTCTGCTACAGAGCAACGGAATAGCTTTTTTGTGAGTCTGCTGGTGCTGTCATCGGCAGTGATTAAGGCCGATGGCAAAATCCACCCGGCAGAACTGAACTGTGTGCGGGAATTCTTCCGTCGCAATTTTGGTGAAGATGCCGCGGTCCAAGCCATGCAGATGCTGGATCAGCTGAATGCCCGAGAGGTGAATATCTACCAGGTGGGCGACCAGATCGCCGCCAACATGAACTATTCCCAACGGCTGCAATTGTTCCACTATCTAGTCCAGATTGCCACGGCCGACGGGACTTTCTCCAAGTCGGAGAAAAGTGTACTGGAGGCTATTGGAACGGTGATTCGGCTCGGGGGCTCCGATGTGAATTCCGTCATTGCCATGTTCTACAGGGATACGGAATCGTCCTACGCAGTGCTGGGCGTGTCTCCCTCTGCAAGCGATGACGAAGTTCGTGCGGCCTACCGTCGCATGGCGATGAAAAACCACCCGGACAAAGTGGCTACGCTGGGGCCGGATGTCCAGAAAGCCGCCGCGGAGAAATTCCGCCAGGTGCAGGAGGCCTACGAGGCCATCAAGAAAGAGCGCGGGCTCTAAGGGCCTGGCCGCGTTTACAGCTGGAGGGGGCTGTAGGGTCGATTTTTTGCAATCGCGGCCGGGAAAACGGCCCTTTCGGCCGAAATCGTTGCCGCGTTTGCAGCTGGAAGGGCGTAGGAGCGCGATTTTTTGTAATCGCGGCCGGGGAGGTCGCTGCGCCTACCGGGAGCACAGACACTGGCCGGTGTGCACTTGGCGCAGGGTCCCGAGCCTGTAGCCTCGGCCGCACCGCTTACCAGCTGATGGCGGGCTGTTTCAGGGCCTCGCGCAGTTGGTCGTCGTAGCGGAGGCGGACCTGGATGCCGGCCTCCTGGAAGTAGTATCGCACGGCAATATCCTCTTCGATAAACGGAACAATCTCGTCCTTCTTCAGGCGCAGGAAGGTTTCCTTGTCCATCTCCAGGGACTTTTGCAGGGCGTTCAGTTCGCCGGAAAGGGCCTCCGTGAGGCCGTCTTCCGTGAGCGTCTTTTTCATCTCGTCAAACAGGGCCCGGGCCGATGAACGGTAGTCGAACTCCTTGTCCTTGGCGAAGGCGATAAACTGCTCATACTCAGTAAAATGGAAGTCCTGTAGGGCGGGAATGCTCTCATGCGCACGCACATAGTCCAGGGCGTACTGCTCGATGACACCGCTGTACACCAGCGAGTAGGAGAGGCGGGAATATTTGTGCGGCTTCACAATGAAGTCCGGGGTGATGCCGCCGCCGTCGCGTACGGTGCGCCCGTGGGCGGTGGTGAAGGCGTGCGTGAGCGAGTCCGGGATGTGGCCCACGGATCCGTCCTCGTTGCGGTGCGAGTAGTCAATCGCCTGCACGCATCGGCCCGAAGGCGTGTAATATTTGGCCGTGGTGAGCTTGAGCTGGCCATCGTAGGGCAGGGGACGGATGCTCTGCACCAGGCCCTTCCCGTACGTACGCGTGCCGATGATGGTGGCGCGGTCATAGTCCTGCAGGGCGCCGGAGACAATTTCCGAGGCCGATGCCGAGGCATTATCGACCAGAACTACAAGGGGAATTTCCGTGTCTACGGGGTCCGTGGTGGTCTTGTACACCTGTTCTGTGGAGGCCCGGCCCTTGGCGCTCACCACCAGCGAACCTTTGGGGATGAACAGCGAGACAATGTTCACGGCCTCGCCCATGATGCCGCCGCCGTTGCCGCGAAGATCTAGCACCAGGCGCTGCATCCCGCTGGCTTTCAGCTTTTTATAGGCCTCGCGGATGTCCTGTCCCACGCCTTCCGTGAATTTGCTCAGGTAGATGTAGCCGTCCGCCTCGTTGAGCATTCCGGCGTATTCCATGGACGGCAGGACGATGCGCTTGCGCACCACCGGCACCTCCAGTACATCGCCGGCTTTCCAGCTTTCTCCCGCGCGTAACTTCTTGACTGTGAGCACCACCGTGGTTCCCGGCTTGCCGCGCATTTTTTCGCTGCATTCCCCGCTGGTGAGCCCGACGGCAGATTGCCCGTCGATGGCCATGACCTCGTCCCCGCAGCGCAGCCCCGCCAGGGCGGCCGGAGAGCCCTCATAGGGTTCGTTGATAATCACGTTCCCCTGAACATCCGGCTTGTAAATAATGGCCCCCACGCCGCCGTAGGCGCTGTTGAGCATCATCTGGAAGTCCTCTTGTTCCTCCTCCGGAATATATAAGGTGTACGGGTCCAGCGCTTCCAGCATGGCGTCGATGCCGGCGCGCTCAATGCGTCCCACCTGCAGCGAATCCACATATGAGCGGTTCAGTTCCTTTAAAATGGCATTGTTTACTTCTACCCATTTTCCCAGGGAGAAGTCCTTGGATTGCGCACCTGCGCCCACCGAAAAAACCGCGATTGCGGTCAAAAACAGTACGATTCGTTTCATGACAGCGCAAAGTTAACAAAAAATGTGCTAACTTTGCGGCGGTTAATTAGTATGTATTATGAAGATTGTATTTGCAACGGGCAATCCTGGCAAGCTCCAGGAAGCGGCTGCTATTCTGGGCGAGGGTTTTGAGCTCGTTACCCCCGCAGAAGTAGGAATAACAGAAGAAATCCCGGAAACGGGAACCACCTTACGTGCCAACTCCCAACAAAAAGCAGACTATATTTACAAGAAAACCGGCCTGGATTGCTTTGCCGATGATTCCGGTTTGGAGGTCGATATCCTGGGCGGTGCCCCGGGCGTGGAAACAGCCCGCTACGCCGGTCCCTCGCGTGACGCCAATGCCAACATGGACAAACTGCTGAGCGAGATGGCCCGCCGCGAGAAAGAGGCCGCGATGGCCCGCACCAACGGTATCTCCACGTCCAAAGCTACCCGCAGCGCCCGCTTCCGCACCTCCGTCACGCTGATTGTGGGTGGCGTGCACCACTTCTTCGACGGCGTCATGGAAGGCCATATCGACACGGAAAAACGCGGGAACGGCGGTTTTGGCTACGATCCCATCTTTGTTCCGGAAGGCTATGACCAGACCAACGCGGAGCTGGGCGAAGAGGTGAAGAACACCATCTCGCACCGCAGCAAGGCCCTTCACGCCATGGCGGACTTTCTGCGGAACTAGCCGCCAATCTCATGAACACCGTAGAACTTATCGTATTAGCCACCACCAAGGTTGGGGAGAACGCGCTTGTGGTGCACACCCTTTCGCGGGAATACGGTAGGCGCGGGTTCATGGTCCGGCCCGGGAAAAAATCGGCCATGGCCCTTTTCCTTCCGCTGAATATCCTGGAGGCCGATGTAGTGGAGAATCCCAAATCCACCCTCTGGAGCCTGCGGAATATCCTGCTGAAGGACGGCCTGTCCGGCATCCGGGGCAACCTGCACAAAAATACCATGACGCTGTTCCTGTCGGAGGTGTTGTTCCGCACCGTCCGGGAGGGCGTCTTTGAGGAGGGGCTGTACGAATGGTGTATCGGCTCCATCCTTACGCTCAATGCCCTGGAGGCCGATTTTTCCAACTTCCACATCCGCTTCCTCCTGGAGTTGGCGGGGGCGTTGGGTTTTCGGCCCACCTTTGACGATGTAGCCCCGTTCGCCCGGGAGCACCTGCAGGAGCTCAAGCCCTTTTTGCAGGCGAGCTTTAGCGAGAGCATGCTCATCCCGCTCACCGGCGCTTCGCGAAACGCCCTCTGCGACAGCTTGTTACAGTATTTGTCGTACCATACGGAATCGGCCATACAGGTTCGCTCGCTGGGGGTCCTGCGAGAACTCTATCGCTGAGAGGCTTTGTTTTTCTCGCAAAAATCGCTAACTTGCTGCCATGAAGAAAATTACACTCATGGCGGCTTTTTTTGCCGTTTTTGCCTGCAGCCCCGCTGCGCAGAATCCCGTTACCCCGGAGGACCCTACTCCGGAAGAGCCCACGGTTGTTGTCCCCGCTTTTGCTAAAGGCGTGGATATCAGCTGGGTAACGGAGTATGAAAAGAAGAATTTCAAGTTCTATACGTCCTCCGGCACCGAGAAAGAATGCACGGCGCTCATGAAAGAGCTGGGCGCCAATGCCGTACGCTATCGCGTGTGGGTCAATCCGTCGGATGGCTGGTGCAACAAGGCCGATGTCCTTGTAAAGGCCAAGCGGGCCCAGGCTCTGGGGCTGGCCATCATGATCGACTTTCATTACTCGGACAGCTGGGCAGACCCTGGGAAGCAGAACCCTCCTGCAGCCTGGAAAAATATGGATATGAACGCCATGGCATCGGCACTGGCCGCCCATACCAAAGATGTTTTGCAAGCGTTAAAAGACGCTAAAGTGGATGTGGCCTGGGTGCAAGTGGGCAACGAGACCAACACGGGCATGTGCTGGCCCGTCGGCTCCGTGTCCAATGACAGCGTTGCTGGATTTGTCAAGTTGGCCAACGCCGGCTACGATGCTGTGAAGGCGGTTTATCCGAACGCATTGGTTATCACGCACCACAGCAATGCCCATGAGCTTGGCGCCAATCAGTGGTTCTATGACCTTATTATTAAGGGCGGGGCCAAGTTCGACATGATCGGCCTGTCGCTGTATCCCTCCTATTGGGACAATGAAAAAAAGGCCTATCCGGACTGGAATACGCCTTGCCAATCGGCCGTCAGCAATTTCCAGCGCCTGCATACGTATTTTAACAAGCCGGTTATGCTGGTGGAGTTTGGCATGCCTGCTTCGGAGGTGGCCAAGTCCAAGGCGGCGTTGCAGTATGTTTTGGACGGCGTCAAAAACTATGACTGGTTCAAGGGCGTCTTTTACTGGGAGCCGGAGTCGGAGCATGACCGCAACGGGTACGACTACGGCGCCTTTGCCGGTGGGAAATCGACGGGTGTTATCGACCTGTTTAAATAATGCTTATGAAACGGATGTTTGCTATAATGGCCGCGCTCCTGGTGGGGGTGGCGGCTTTTGCGCAGGAGGATCCGGACCTCGAGTATGGGAAAGACCTCTTGGCGGTGGGCACGGCTGCGCCCGATTTTACCTTAAACGATATCTCTGGTAAACCTGTGAGCCTGAGCGATTTCTGCGGCAAGCAGGTGGTGCTGCATTTCTGGGCCTCCTGGTGCCCGGATTGCCGGGAGGAAATGCCGGAGATTAAGGCCGCTGAGGCCGCGGCAGACCCTTCCAAGGTGGTGTTTGTTTCCGTTTCGTTTGATCGGAAACAAGAGGCTTTTGAGGCCTATGTGCGCGACAATGCGCTTGGCGGCGTGCAGCTCTTCGACGCCTCCGGCAAAAAAGACTCCGCCATTGGCTCCGCCTACCACATCCGCTGGATCCCCGCCACCTACCTTATCGGCCCGGACGGCTGCATCCAGTTCGCCACCGTGGTTTTCTCCAAAGTTGCCGCCAAACTGAAGTAAGGCCCGCGGGGCGCGCCACGGGCACGAAAATGGCCCAAACCGTAGCGCTGGCGGACCTTTGGGCCCGCCAATGCCACGTTTCCGCCCCCAAGCGCTCCCCTGGCCGTCCCTTTCCCTGTCATTCCGAGCGAAGTCGAGGAATCTCCCACCCTTCGTCCTCCTTGTCATTTCGAGCGAGCGGAGCGAGCCGAGAAATCTCCTTCTAGGGCTGGTTACTAAGTCCATGACACACAGCGCATTACATATAATCCTCGGCTCCTTTTGCGCCGAGGATTATTGGTAAAATATTGTGTGTCAGGTGGTTACCGACCAGCCGGCCTTGGGGCGGGATGAGAAGCATGCTGGTCAATAAGTGTTTGATTATCAGGCAGATGCTGAAAATCCTCGGCGCAAAAGGAGCCGAGGAATTTCCATAAGTAACTAGTGCACAGTTAGTTAGCGACCAGGCCTAAAAACAGGGAGCCCGCCGAAAGGCCGACTCCCTGATTGATTGCGCCGTAAAAAGTTTTTTACTTTGGGTGGGAGCATTTAGGTTTTTACGGGAGAGCTGTGTTATAAGGTGACTGAAGAAAGGCCCACGGCGACATAAAATGAGAACGGCACCCCTCCCCAAGGGTGCCGTTCAGGTATATAAAACGAACTTAACAAATGGACTCGAATCACTTCGATGTCCAAAGCAAAGTTACAATCTTTCATTCAAAAAACAAATTTTTCTTACAAATTTCCTTAAATAAAATAATTTATTTTCAAAAGTGTAAGTTTAAACGACTGAATTTTAGTTGTTTACAACAAGGCGGTCAGGGCATCATAATAGCGCTTGGAAACGGGGATTTGCTTGACTTCCTCCCGGTCCAGTTGGGCTAGGGCAAAACCGACGGCATCTTTCCGGACCAATTCCACATGGGACGGGTTCAGGTAGAAGGAGCGATGGCAGCGTACCAGGCCATGACGCTCTACAGCTTCCTCCAGGGCGCGCATGGAGGAACGCAGGGTGTACTCTTTTACACGGCCATTGTCCAGATAGATAATATGTACGTAGTTTTCTTCTGACTCAATATACAGGATGGCCTCCGAACTAAGGACAATCTTGAGCCGTTTTTGTTCGTCGTAGAAGCGGATGAGCGTGCGTTCGTCTATCATAGGGGCCAGCTGCGCGCGTTTACCCAGCACATGCAACTGAACGGCCATGGTGAGGACGGAGAGCGGAAAAACCAGAATACCGGCCGTGTACAGCACGCAAAGGCTCATGGTGGTAAAATAGGTCTGGCTCCCCGCCCAGCCAATGCCCAGAGGAATCGACATGAACAGGCCGATTGTAACCACCTCTCCCGTACACCAAAGTACATAGAGGGACCAGTTCAGGTCCAGGACACGGCGCAGCAGAAAAAGCAGAATGCGGGAAAGTACCATGACGCCCAGCACGATGAGGGTGCAGATAATGAGGTTTAAGGAGTATCGGCCCTGTCCGGCGTCCAGAAAATCCGAGATGTGAAACGGATCATAGGCCAGGACAAAGAGGAAGTAAAACACGGGAACCACCGTAAAAAACATAACGGTGGGCGGCATCTTGTAGAAGGTTCTTGCAATGGCTTTCATACGTCCCAAATTTGCTGGGACAAAGTTACAAAATTTTTTCTTTTCGTCCCTAAAATTGCAGTTTTATCCCTAAATACGGATTTTCGTCCCAAATCGTTCGTCCCTACAACATTTATTTTCCGGGCCCTTGCATATACCGTAATTTTGCATTGCGAACCAAGAAAAAATGTGCAAAATGAAAACGGTCATTCCCATCTTTTTTTCCGTGAACGACGCCTATTCGCCGTTCCTGGCTACTGCTATCTGCTCTATCAAGGACAACGCATCCAAGCGTTTTACCTACCATATACATATTCTTACCGACGACATCTCCGAGGAGAACAGAAACCGGCTTTCTGCGCTCGCAGAGGAAGGGTTTGTCATTGAGTTTAACCCGCTTACGGCGCAGATGGCCAGTCTCCCCGGCGTTAAGCAGCTCCAGAGCCACTGCTTTGGCGCCTTCTCTTCCCTGACCATTTACTTCCGTCTCTTTATCCCCGAGCTGTTCCCCCAGTATGATAAGGTCATCTATCTGGACGCCGACCTGGTAGTTCCGGGCGATATTTCGCAGCTTTACCAAGAACGTTTGGGCACAAAGCTGGTGGGAGCCGTTGCCGACTATTCCATCCAGAAAATCGCCCCTTTTATGCGCTATATAGATAGATATGTGGGCGTTGACCACCAAAATTACGTCAATTCCGGCGTACTTCTGCTCAATAGCAAGCGGCTCCGCGAGATGAATCTGGCCGGTCGTTTTCTGGAAATGGTGGCCCAATACGGCTTGGAAACGGTTGCTCCGGACCAGGACTACCTAAACGCGCTCTGCTGGTATGGGATTCATTACCTGGACCCGGAGTGGAATGCCATGCCTTCCGAGTGTATGAGCCTCATGGACACCCCGCAGATTGTCCACTTTAACCTGGGCTCCAAGCCCTGGCTCAACGAAAGTGTTCCCTACGATGATATTTTCTGGAAATATGCCGCTCTCTCCGGCTATGAAAGTGAAATCCGGGCGCGCCGCTGGGCCTTCCTGAAGGACGCTTCGGCCATGAAAAAATATAAGGGTGCCATCAAAAAACTCATCCACATGGCAGCCCGGCTTGCGGAAGCACCGGTGTCTTTCCGTACCCTGATGACCAGTCACCAGTCTCTCCGTTTATGCTCCTAGTACCTCCAGGCCGTGAACAGGCCATTGCAGCCATTCGCCAGGCGGCGGAGGAGGGACGGTTCAACGACAAAACCGAGCCCTTCGACCCCGTGTGGGACCCCAAGAAGCTACAAGAGAACATTCTAACCTATGTAAATACCTTGGACAGCCCGCTCTTTAAGCTCAAGAACCGGGCTGCCCGCCTCATTGTAGATTGTTGGGTGCGCCGCTACAGCGAAGGCGTCAATGAAATCCGAGGATTGGAAAAACTTTCGTCCCTAAAGGGCCCTGCTTTCGTCACAAGCAATCATTTCAATCCGTTTGACAACGGTGTACACCGCACGCTCGCGAAAGTCAGCGGCCACGGACGCCTCACGGCTATCAGCCAGGGAACCAACTTTGTGATGCCGGGCCTCAACGGGTTCGTGCTCCGCAACATCGACGTCATTCCCCTTATCCAGGACCCCTCCTATATGAACGGGGCATTCCGGGATCTTATGCGTAAAAACCTGGACCAGAACCGCTTCATCCTCATTTATCCCGAGCAGGAAATGTGGTTCAACTACCGTAAACCCCGCCCTCAGAAACGGGGCGCCTTCCTGTTCGCGGCCGAATACAGCGTCCCCGTCATTCCCACCTTTGTGGAAATGCAGGAACTCCCGCAGCAACAGACGCCCCAATTCAAACAGGTGAAACTGGTCCTCCACGTCCTGGATCCCATCTTTCCGGACCCCACCAAGAGCGCGCGGGAGAACAGCTTTGCCATGTGTGAAGCCGATTATCAGGCAAAAAAGGCCTGTTATGAGCGCTGTTACGGCAAGCCGCTCACCTACGATTTTTCCCCCTGGGACATTGCCGGCTGGACCGCCGCCTCCCAGGCACTCTGATCTCATCCTCCTTGTCATTCTGTACGCACCTTCCTTGTCATTCTGAACGCAAGTGAAGAATCTTTTCCATTTTTGCCAAAAAAATTGTATATTTGCGTGATAACGCGCAATTATACTTTAAACTTAATATTAATCTTATGGCAGAAATCAAGAAAAGAGTCTATCGCTTTGGCGGAAAGCACGCCGAAGGCGACGGCAAGATGAGAGAGCTGCTGGGTGGCAAAGGCGCCAACCTGGCCGAAATGAACCTCCTGGGCATGCCCGTTCCGGCAGGTTTCACCATCACCACCGAATGCTGCACCGAGTACTATCGGCTGGGCGGCGGCTACACCCCGGAACTCAAATCGGAAGTGGCTGCAGCACTGGAAGCTACGGAAAAAATCATGGGCAAGAAATTCGGTGATGAGAACGATCCGCTCCTTGTCAGCTGCCGCTCCGGCGCACGCAGCTCCATGCCTGGCATGATGGACACCATCCTTAATATCGGCCTTTGCTCCAAGACCATCCCCGGCATGATCAAGAAGACCGGCAACCCTCGCTTCGTTTACGATGCATACCGCCGTCTGATCATGATGTACAGCGACGTTGTGATGGAAAAGGCAGAAGGCATTGAACCTGCCGATGGTCAGGGCATCCGCCAGCAGCTGGACCGCATGATGGAGGAAGTCAAGAAGGCCAACGGTTACAAGAGCGACACCGAACTCACCGCAGACCAGCTCAAAGACTTGGCAGAGGCCTTCAAGGTCCGCATCAAGGAAGTGCTGGGCGTAGAATTCCCGGACGATGCCATGGCTCAGCTGTGGGGTTCCATCGGCGGCGTGTTCAAGAGCTGGAACGGCAAGCGCGCCATCCGTTATCGTCAAATCGAGCATATTCCGGACGATTGGGGCACGGCTGTAAACGTGCAGTCCATGGTGTTCGGTAACATGGGTGACACCTCCGCTACCGGTGTGGCATTCTCCCGCAACCCGGCCAACGGTGACAACAAGTTCTATGGCGAATGGCTCATCAACGCCCAGGGCGAGGATGTGGTTGCCGGTATCCGTACCCCCAACCCGCTGAACGAAGCCACCAAGAGCGAAAAGAACAAGAACCTGGCTTCCCTGGAAACCGCCATGCCGGAGGTTTACAAGGAACTTGACGATATCCGCAAGCACCTGGAGGACCACTTCCAGGATATGCAGGACATCGAATTCACCATCCAGGAAGGCAAACTTTGGATGCTGCAGTGCCGCATTGGCAAGCGCACCGGTCTGGCCGCCCTGCAGATGGCAGTAGATATGGTAGAGGAAGGCCTCATCGACGAAAAGACCGCCGTGATGCGTGTTGCTCCCGCCCAGCTGGACGAGGTGCTGCACCCCATCCTGGATCCCGCTTCCGAGAAGAAGGCCCCCGTTCTGGCACAGGGTCTGCCCGCTTCCCCGGGTGGTGCCGTAGGTCAGATCGTCTTCACCTCCGAGGATGCCATCGCCTTCCAGAAGGCCGGTAAAAAGTGCATCCTGGTCCGTGAGGAAACCTCTCCGGAAGACATCGACGGTATGCACGCCTCCGTGGGTATCCTCACCGAGCGTGGCGGTATGACCTCTCACGCCGCCCTCGTGGCCCGTGGTTGGGGTAAGTGCTGCATCGTCGGTTGCGACGCCCTTAAGATCAACTTCAAGGACAAGACCGTCACCTTCGCCGGTGTCAACAAGACCTTCAAGGAAGGCGAGTGGCTGTCCCTGAACGGTGCCAAGGGTCTGGTCTATGAAGGTGCCATCGAAACCATGGACGCCAGCGAGAACCCGCTGTTCGCCAAGTTCATGAGCATGTGCGACAAATTCCGCAAGCTGGGTATCCGCACCAATGCCGATACGCCGGAAGATGCCGCCCGCGCCCTCAAGTTCGGTGCCCAGGGTATCGGCCTGTTCCGTATCGAGCACATGTTCTATGGCCGCAACAGTGAGCAGCCGCTGAGCAAGCTCCGCAAGATGATCCTCTGCAACACGGACGAAGAGCGCAAGGCCGCCCTTGCAGAACTGGAGCCTTACATGAAGGCCGCCGTTAAGGAGACCCTCCGCGTGATGGATGGCAAGCCGGTTGTGTTCCGTCTGCTGGATCCGCCGCTCCACGAGTTCGTTCCGCAGGGCGAAGAAAAGAAGAAAGAGCTGGCCAAGGATCTCGGCATCTCCGTGAAGGAAGTCGAGAAGCGTGGTGAGAGCCTGCACGAGGTGAACCCGATGATGGGTCACCGTGGTGTCCGTCTGCACGTGAGCTTCCCGCTCATCGCAGAAACCCAGTACCGTGCCATCTTCACCGCCACGGCCGAACTCCAGAAGGAAGGCCTGCACCCGCATCCGGAAATCATGATCCCTGTGACCATCAGTGCCCGCGAGCTCAGCTTCCAGAAGGTAATCTGCGACCGCATCAAGGCAGAGGTAGAGGCCCACAGCGGCCAGATGATCGACTACCAGTTCGGTACCATGATCGAAATCCCTCGTGCCGCCCTGACGGCCGACCGTATGGCCCGTGCTGCAGAATTCTTCAGCTTCGGTACCAACGACCTCACCCAGATGACCTTCGGCTTCAGCCGTGACGATATCGGCACCTTCATGGGTGACTATCTCGGCAACAAGATCCTGGACGGCGACCCGTTCCAGCACATCGACCAGAAGGCTGTCGGCCAGCTGGTGAAGATTGGCGTGGACAAGGGCCGCAGCAAGCGTCCCAGCCTCACCTGCGGTATCTGCGGTGAACATGGTGGCGATCCTGAATCCATCTTCTTCTTCAACACCATCGGCATCGACTATGTGTCCTGCAGCCCGTTCCGCGTGCCTATCGCCCGCCTCGCTTCTGCCCAGGCCCAGATTGCCCAGGCCAAGTAATTAGCCTCGGTATGCCAGCCAGTGCGCCTGGAGCGTAATTGGCTAATAGCTAAGCCCTTATGATGTCGGACCCCAGTCATCTCGACTGGGGTCCGATTGTCTTATCCGCTGACAGACATGCATTTATGTTCCAGGCAGGTGTTGGCTTGCCGCGATTGCAGTGGGGGCGATTTTTTGTAATCGCGGCAAACGGTGCCGGCTGACGGCGGGAGGGCCTACAGCAGTTTTGCAGCGATGTCGGAGAGGGGAGAGCGTTCGCCTTTGCGGAGGAAGACGTGCTCGAAGAGCGGCTGGCCGTGCATTTTCTCGCCCAGGTGGGTGAGGCCGTTGGACCATTGGTCCAGGTAGGGCTGGTCGATTTGGAAGACATCGCCCGTGAAGACCATCTTGGTACCCTCCCCGGCGCGGGTGATGATGGTTTTTACCTCGTGCGGGGTGAGGTTCTGGGCCTCATCGACAATAAAATATACCTTGCCGAGGGAGCGGCCGCGGATGTAGGCGAGGGGAGAGATGAGCAAACGCTCGTCCTTGAGCATGGCCTCGATTTTGAGCGCCTGCTTGCTGCCGGGCTTGAAGCAGCGTTTGATCACGTCCAGGTTGTCCATGAGCGGCTGCACATACGGCCCCATCTTGCTCTTTTGATCGCCAGGCAGGAAGCCGATATCCTGGCCGCCCAGCACCACGGTGGGCCTGCTCAAGATAATCTGGTCATACTCGTCCGCCTGCTCCAGGGCGGCGGCCAGGGCCAGCAGCGTTTTGCCAGTACCGGCACCACCGGTGAGCGACACCAGTGGAATGGCCGGGTTCAGGCAGGCGTCCAGCGCAAACTTTTGTTCGTCGTTGCGGGGGCGAATTCCATAAGCCGTGTGCGCACGCACCAGGGCGATGACACCGCGCCCGGCATCGTATCGACCACAAACCGTCTCTCCACCCAGGGAAAACTTGTACAGCTGATTGGGCCTGGGCTCCTTGGGGGCAATCTCCTTCCAAGGCAGGCAGTTGTCCTGACCATAGGCCAGCCGCTGAATAGCTTCTGTCGATGCTTCCACCACAACCACCTCACGCTCAAGGTTTTCCATCACCTCGTTGTCCACGCGGCCGCGCAGATAATCCTGCGCTTCCATGCCGGCTGCCTTGGCCTTCAGGCGCAAATTGATGTCCTTGGTAACCAGCGCCACAAACTGGTCCGGATGCTGGTCCCGCACCCACATGGCAGTTGCCAAAATCCGGTGGTCCTGGATATCGTCCTTAAACAGATCCTGGAACTCCGGTGCAAACGGATGGTTGGGCTCAATCTTGATGTATCCCAACTTGCCGCCCAGCGGAACGCCGCGCGGCCCAAAGGCCTGTTTATCAGTGAGTTTGTTGATATCCCGCATGAAGGCCCGCGCATTGTAAGAGAGTGCGTCGTTGCCTTTTTTAAACTTGTCCAGTTCCTCAATGACGGCAATGGGAATTACGATGTCGTTGTCCTGGAAATGCCGCACGCTTTTGTAATCGTGCAGAATAATGTTGGTGTCTAGAACAAAGATTTTGGCCATTAGTCTTCGCCTTCCAGCGTATTTAGCAGTGACTCAAGGATTTGTGGAATTTCTACGGCCTCTGTGAGCCGCACGGAAGAGCGTCCGGGCACGGGATGGCCCAGCGGGAAGTATACAACGTCTTGCAGAATGAGTTCTGCGTCCACATAATCATAGTCGATATCGGCGATTTGCAGCACCACGCCCGGTACCTCGGAAAACAAAACCCGCACCTGGGAGTCCTCTCCGTATGCTTTGCACACGTTGCGGATACTTACGTCTGCGCCCGTGCCGCCGGCGGAAAGCTTGCGGAGGCAGGTCATGAGGCCGCCGTCGCCCACCGTTGCGCCCGCTTTAACCACGCCGTCTTCCACCAGTTCCCGCACCACCTCGTAGCAGTCGATAAAGTAATCCGCATCGGAAATGTCCGGCGCGGTGACGGCCTGCACACCCACTGCTTGTGTCAAAGCACTGCCGCCCAGCCTGAAATCGCAAGGGTCGAAGGGGATAAACAGCAGCCAGTCGCTCTTTTCCGGCAGGAAAGTGGCCGAAGCCTTGCGTCTCCGCGAGATGCGCGGGTTGGCGGTACGGAACGGCAGTTCCCGCAGAAGCGTCACTTCTTCCTCTTCCGGGGCGTCTTCCTCCGCCACGGTAAGCGCCTTGAAATTCACGGACGGCTGCCCGCTGCAAAGGCTATACTTGTCGATTTTAACGCCCAGCGCATCCAGATAATTGCAGGTGCTCTCGACAGAGTGATAGAACGCGGCGGCATCTCCCAGCTGCTTGCAGGTCCACTTCCATTCGGCCTTGAGGGTGAGGTCCCCCAGGCGGAAGTGACCGGCCATCCAGATGGCATCCAGCAGCGCCTGCGCTACCTTGCCGGCGGTATAGGACGTGGCAAAGGGCAGGGGAAAAGCCCGCTTTTCCGGAATGGACTTGGCGTAAGTGGCGATGGAACTCTCCTTGAACTGGAAATTGTCCGGCCGCAGGTCCAGGGTTTCGTCCGCCAGGGTTTCCGGGTCTCCGTCCGGCTCGATAGGGGGCTCCACGACGCATTCCCGCAGCATCCGCTCCGGGGACAGTGTCATTTGCACACCATCTATTATATAGTTGCTATGAAGCAAATCTGCCATGGTCCAAAATTACACATTTTTCGGCAGAACTACAAACGCGCTTTTTTTGTATATTTGCGAAGTAATGGAAGTAAATTATTCAGAAGCAGACTATCTGCGGTTGGTTCAGGATATTTTCCGCAGATTTCCGTCGGTGCAAAAAGATGGTTTCACCCCGGGCGCCTACAAACCCGGGCTGGAGCGCATGCGTGCCTTTGAGGATGCCCTGGGCAACCCCTCGCGCCGGTTCCGCAGCGTCCATGTGGCCGGCACCAACGGAAAGGGTTCGGTGGCTAACATGCTGGCATCGGCCTGCACCTCTTCGGGCCTCAAGACAGGCCTGTTCACCTCACCGCACCTGATCGACTTCCGTGAGCGCATGTGCGTAAACGGCGAACTCATCCCCAAGGAGTACGTTTTTTCCTTCCTCTCGGAATGGATGAGCTGGATTATCGCGCACGAACTCTCCTTCTTTGAAATCACTACCGGCTTGGCTTTCAGTTGGTTCGCTGCCAAACAGGTGGATATCGCCATCATCGAAACCGGCCTGGGCGGGCGGCTGGACTCCACCAACATCCTGGAGAATCCCCAACTCACCATCGTCACGTCCATCGGCATGGACCATTGCGACCTGCTGGGCCATTCCCTGCCGGAAATTGCGGCGGAAAAGGCGGGCATCTTCAAGGAGGGTGTGCCGGCGGTGGTAGGGGAGAACCAGGAGGATACTTCTTTCGTATTCAACGAGAAGGCCTGGATGTTCTGTCCGCTCACCTATGCGGACGAGGTCAAACCTTCCCTCTGGTCCCGTCACGCGCAGATGCTCAAGCAGATGGACCTGCAGGCACAGGTGCAGGAGAAGAACCTGAGGACGGTCCTGGCCGCCATCGACATCCTTCGGGAGCAGGATGCCTTTGAGCTCCTTCGCAACGACGCCGCAGTCACGGACGGCATCCTCCATACGGCCCGCAACATGCATTTTCATGGTCGATGGGAACGCCTCTCCACGCAGCCGTACGTCATCGCGGACATCGGCCACAACGCCCATGCGTTGCAGCACAATTTCCAGCAGTTGCAGCAAATGATCGACAGCGGCTTCTATTCGTCGCTCATCATCGTGTACGGGATTATGGCCGATAAAGACCTGGACGCCATCCTGCCGCTGATGCCGGAGAACGCTACCTATATATTTACGGCACCGGATACGCCCCGTGCGCTGCCGGCGGATGTCATTCTGAGTCGCTTCAACGAATACCGCACTTCGCATACTCACCGTTCGTATGCCTTTACTTCGGTGCGTTACGCGGTGCAAATGGCTGTCCAGCTGGCCCATAACCTCTCCCGGCAACTGGGACGCAGCGCATCGTCGGAGAACCCCGCGCCGCCGCTCATTTATATCGGCGGCAGTACGTTTGTCGTGGCGGAAGCCCTTCCTTTATTTAAATAGGTATAAAACTTGTTCTTGTTCCTTCTGGACCAAAGCATGCAATACTATGAAGAAAATATGGTTAACCTGTATGCTGGCCGTGTTGGCTGGCATCGTTGCTTTTGCGCAGCCCATGAATGACGGTCACAGCCTAACCTCCCTTTGGAAAAAATACGAGGCCGCCCGGAAGGCGGATCGCCCGCAATTGGAAGCGGAAATCCTCTCGCAAATCAAGCAGGAGGCCCTGCAGCAGCATCTGGCGTTGGATTTCTACGACGCCGCTACGCTGTATGTGACCACCGTCCAGCGTCGGGACTGGAAGCAGCGGGATGCCCTGAACAAGGCCCTGGAAGCGGAGGTGGCCTCCTTTAACGAGCCCATCGTCACCTTCCAATGGATGAGTCGATGGAAATATGCCTCGACGGATGCACTGTGGGAGTACGTGAAAACCCACCCGGACGGGTTCAAAGGCCGGACAAGCGGTTTTTACCAGGATGCGAGCGGGTACCTTGGCGGCACCCTGCCGCTGTTTATCGCCAACGACCGCGAATTTGTCCTCTGGCGTATGCTTTCCAGTACCTCCGTTTCGGAGAAAGATGAGATTTACAACGCCCTTGTGAAAGAGGTAGAGGGTCGATATCCCTCGCAGGCGGCCTTAGAGTATTACGCCGTTAGTTCGCGCTATTACCCGGAAGAACAGCGGGAGGAACGCCGGCAGGCCCTGGGTCTTTTGGCCAAAAAGTATGAGGGAAAAGCCGTTTCCCTGTTCCCGAAGGCCGCTTTGCTGCAGATGCGGAAAGAGGACCTGGACAAGGAGAAAGGCGCCGGCAGCGCTTATGCCTCGCTATGCAATACGGCCCGGGCGTTGGAGAAAGAACGCATGGCCTATACCGGTTCGGAAGCCACTATTGCCGACGCTTGCCGCGGGGCGGAGAGTCTCATTGAAACCCTTACGGCCAGCGATGTGGATGTAAGTGTGAAGGATGGGCAAATCCAGGTGCTGCTTCGCAATCTTTCGCAGGTGAATGTCACGCTCCGGGAGGACAAGAAGTCCCTGAAAACCTGGAAGTTAAAGAATCCCAAGGAGAGTTTCTACGTACGGGATACGCTCGTTGTGGCCCTGCCCAAACTGGAGGATGGGGACTATACGGTGGAGGCCGTTAACGGCAAACTGACCGACCAGGCCCATTATACGCAGTACACGCTGTCTATTGCCTCGCGCACGGACAGCCGCGGTCCGGCCGTTTATGTGACCGATTACAACAGCGGCGAGCCGCTTTCCAAGGCAACGCTGCTGCTGATGAAAGGAAGCCGCCAAGTGGCCAAAACTTCCCTGAAACTTAGCGGTTTCACCACCTTGCCGGAGGCCTTTATCAAGGACATGATCAAGGACAAGGACAGCTATTACGAGGTTGTCGCGGTGAGCGGAGACCGGAAATCACGTTCGGTAAGCATACGGAAAACCCGCGTAGAACGCTCGAATAATAGTTCTACGCAGTGCTATATCTATAAGGATCAGGGCGCTTATCATCCCGGTGACACGGTCCGTTACAAGGCGGTGGTGTTCAAGGGGGATCCGGCGCAGGACCTTGCCGTGTGCAAGGGTCGCTCCATCGAGGTGCGGCTGCTGGACTCCGAGGGCAATCGACTCGCCAGTCAAAGACTTACCACCAACGCCTGGGGCGCGGCTTCGGGCCAGTTCGTGCTGCCCAAGGGACTTCGCAACGGCCATTTCGCGCTGGAAGTGGATGAAATCGGTTATGAGTCTTTCCCGGTCGATGAATTCGTCCTGCCCACCTATGAACTGGTATTCGACCAGTTGGAGGAATTCTACATGGCCGGCGACAGCATTCCTGTGAGCGGCCGCCTGCAAAGCTATTCCGGGCACAGCCTCGCCGGTGCACGCGTTGCCGTAAAGGTGGAACGCTACGGCGACGTCCTGCTGGAAGATACGCAGGAGGCCGGCGCCGACAGCGACTTCCATTTCAGCTTCCCCACCAAGGAAACGGGTTACTACCATGCTACGGTCACGGTGACGGACTTCACCGGCGAAACCCGCAGCTTCGGCAAGGGGTATTATGTGGGCGACGAGGTGGAAATCGACGCATCCGTTGCCGATGCCGCCCCTGTGGAGCTGGAGACCGTTCGTGACGATGACGACTGGCGGCACGCTCCTTCTTATACCCTCCTGCAAAGCACCCTTCGCATGACGCTGAAGGCGATGGATGAGGACGGCAATGTGGTACCGCTTCCGGTTGGTTTCCAGGTATTTTCTGCCGATGGCAGCACGCTGGCATCCGGGCAAGTGCAGTCCGGCAACAGCTTCTCCGTGGAACTGCCGGGCAGCGGATATTATAAGGTTCACGCACGGGTAGAAGGGGAGAGCAAGAGCGGAAAGAAAGTGGACTGCGAGGAAGATTTCGCCGTTTTCTGCATCCTTCCGGAGTCGAAGGAGCTCATGCCACAGGCCCGCCGGGTCTTTATTCCGGGCCCCAAGACGGTGGCGGAGGGAGGTTCGGTGCGTGCCCGTATCGGCACAACCGAAGGCACTGTTTATACCCAGGTGATGGTCTATGGCATGGGTGAGCAACTCCTTGAGAGTAAGGAGGTTGTAGTTGCCGATGGCTCCTTGGAGAATCTGGCGTTTGCCTATAAGAAGAGCTGGCCGGATGTGGTGCGTCTTCAGGTGTTCTATTTCCTGCATGGTGCGTCCGTGAGTTACGACCGGGAGTATCGACGCGAAAAGAACCGTTATACGATGCCGTTGGAGTTTACGCGTTTCCAGGACAAGGCCTATCCGGGCACCCGTTATACGTTTGCGCTCAAGACGGCGCCCGATGCGGAGGTGCTGGTGGCAGCCTGGGACAAGAGCCTGGATGCCATTGCAGAGAATGAGTGGCCGGAGGTGAGCACGTTCGATTATGGTTTGCCTCAGATTTGGATTACGCCGGTTTGCGGCGTTGTGGGGGAGGCCTATCGACCCAGACCTATCATGATGCGCTCCGGCGGAAAGTACATGATGAATGCAACGCCCATGATGGCCGATGCCGTCGAGTATGAGTATGCCGCTGCGGATGAGTCGGTGGAGAGTAAGGCTGCTGTTGACGATGCGGGTGTCATGGCCTATGGACTTGGCGGCGGGGAAGATTCGCCTGTGCGCAGCGACTTTGCCAGTGCGCTCACCTTCCAGCCGCATCTGCGGCCGGGTGCCGACGGGACGCTGCATTTCAGCTTCAAGACTTCCGATAAGTTATCGACCTTCTATGTTCGTGCGTATGCGCACGATGCCGCCATGCACAATGCGATGGTGGAGGACGAGATGGTGGTGTCCATTCCGGTGAAAGTGAGCCTGCTGGAACCGCGATTCCTGTACGAGGGCGATGTGTACGATGCGGCGGTTACCGTATCCAGCATTGCCGACAAGCCGGTTTCCGGGACCATCGTCCTGGTGCTCTCCGAGCCCGGCAAGCCCGTGAGCTCGCAGATGGTGCCCGTGACCGTGCAGCCCGGCGCCAGCGTGAACCACCGCTTCCGGATATCGGTAGATTCTGTCATTTCGAGCGCTTCTTCCTCTGTCATTTCGAGCGAAGCCGAGAAATCTCTCACCATCAAAGCCCTCTTCCGCGCCACCGACTTCTCCGACGCCGTGCAGGTGACCGTACCCGTGTATCCGGCCGCCCAGACCCTTACCGAGGCCTATTCGGCCGTGCTTTTGGACGGCATGAACCGGGATGCGCTGCTGCAGAGCCTGCGTTCCCGCTTCGTGAACATGCCGGCTTCGGAGGCCACCCTGCGCGAAATCACCGTGCTGGACATGGTTCGTGACGCCATCCCGTCCCACGTGGAACCCCAGGGCAAGGATGTTCTCAGCCTCTCCGAGGCCTGGTACATCTCCCTCCTCGCCTCTCGTCTGGGCGTTGTCATTTCGAGCGAAGCCGAAGGCGGAGTCGAGAAATCTCTTCTTCAGAAGATCCTCGCCTGCCACAACGCAGACGGCGGCTTCGGCTGGTTCGAAGGCATGCATTCCTCGCCGGTTATCACTGCCGTTATCCTGGAGCGTATCGCCAAGCTCCGTGACCGTGGGTTCGAGGTGCCGGAGGTGACATCGGCCGTGAAATACCTGGACAACAATCAGTTTGGCTCCGAGCGTCCTTATTGGTGCGGCGGCATTTCCGATGCCCAGTACCTGCATGTGCGTGCTTTGTATGCCAACGTTCCGTTCGAGGTAAAACCCGTGTCGGAAACGGATAAAAAACGTTTTAAAACGTTTACCAAGTGGGCCAAGGACTATCTGTCGCCCGGTAAGAAGGACGGCCGTGGCCTGCAGGGACAGATCCTGAACAAGAGCCGTCGCCTGCTCACGCTCCGCAACCTGCTGGAGCGGGAGGGCGGTATTGACTTGGCAAAGGACTGGGGCGTTTCGCTGGGTACCAAGGCCAAACTGGAGAAATCCATGCAGGCCGACCTCCTGTCGCTGGTGGAATATGCCGTAGCACACCCTTCCGGTGGCTACTATTATCCCAACGCCGTCATGCCGTGGCGCGGCCTCCTGGAAAGCGAAGCCTACGCCCACGCCCTCCTCTGCGACCTCCTGGCTGCATTTGGAGATTCCTCCGCTTCGGTCGGAATGACAAATTCTGTCATTTCGAGCCCTTCTTCCCCTGTCATTTCGAGCGGAGCCGCAGGCGGAGCCGAGAAATCTCCTGCCGCTATCGCCGACGGCATCCGCCTCTGGCTCATGCTGCAGAAGGAGACCCAGCACTGGGACACCGAACCGGCCTTTATCGACGCCATTACCTCCATCCTGGATGGCTCCCAGGCCGTTATGAACACCCGCGTGCTGGCGCTGTCCGGCAGTTATCGGGCCCCGTTCAAGGCCATCAAGGCTGCCGGCAACGGCTTCAAGCTGGAGCGCCAGTTCTTTAAAGAGGGAAGTGAGGTGGAACTCAAGCCGGGCGATCCGCTGGCCGTGGGCGATAAGATTGTGGTGAAGTACAAGATCTGGAACGGCGAGAATCGCAGCTTCGTTAAGCTGACCGCCGGTCGCGAGGCCTCGCTGCAGCCGGAGAAACAACTCTCCGGACACGTTGGCTACGGCTTTATCCGGCCGCTACGTAACGGTTTTGTATGGGGATTTATCCCGCAGGGTTATAGGAATGTAAAGGCTTCTGCCACAGAGTATTACTTCGACTCCTATCCGGAGGAGAATACGGAAATCACCGAAACCTTCTACGTGCAGCAGGCCGGTCGCTTCCAGGCCCCTGTGGTGGAGATTGAATCCCTCTACGCCCCCCACTACCGCGCCAACTCCGCCTCCCGTCCCGCCCTTACGGTTACTGACAACTAACTCGCTGAACATCAATCATTTACCCTATAATCCTCGTCCACTTTTGCGACGAGGATTATTGTGTAAGTTGCAGTGGGTCAATTACTTAAGTGTCACCCGTGCTGGATTGTGCGTGTGACAACTAACGTATTGGGTATCAATCAGTTACTGTATAATCCTCGTTCAATTTCTGAACGAGGATTAGTATATAAGTGGCTGTGATTCAATTGTTTAGTTGTCACGGGGTGTGGCCGCCGCACACAAGCAGGTGCGTCGGCTGGGTGGGCACGGAACCGCCGCCTTGCAATACTAAGCAAGGCGGCTAGCGAGAACCCTCTCGGGCTCCATGAAAGGGCCCAAGAGGGTTCCGCTTTCCTTCCGGGAAGTGTACGGAAGGTCCAGGAGTTGGACCTTCGCGTGAAAAAATGCAGGGAAAAGTGTACGGAAGGTCCATGTGGTGGACCTTCGCGCAAGGAGATGCCGGATCACACAATCCGCAGAAGCTCTGCGAAGTCGTCAATCACAGCGTGTGCACCGGCTGCCAGGAGGGCGGAGCGGTCCGAATTGCCGTAGGTGACGCCGCAGGTGTGGGCGCCGGCACCCAGTCCCATCTGGATGTCCACCGGCATGTCTCCAACCACTAGTGCATCGGCCGCATCTATGGACAAGTCCTTCAGGGTCTTCAGGACGGGTTCCGGATGTGGCTTGGCACGTTTCACATCGTCGGCGCCCAGGACGTAGGAGATGTAGGGGGCGAGTCCCATGTCGCGAAGGAAATCTGTCAGGGATGCAGTCCCGCGGGAAGAGGCAACAGTGCAGCGGCAGCCCGCCTCCACCAGCGTGGCCAGCGTTTCCCGCACGTGCGGAAATACCCCGGGAATGATTTGTTTTTTCAACTGATCGAACACGGCCCGATAGGTGACCACCCATGCGGGGATTTCCTCCTGCGGCAACTCCGGGAACATGGCCATAAGGCCCTCTTTCAGGGGGAGGCCGATGGTGGGGACAATCCGGGCTTCGGCTAGCACGGGATAGTGCATCTGGCGCTGCACTTCCTGATTGGTACGGACAATGAGCTCACGGGTGTCAGCCAGGGTTCCGTCAAAATCCAAGATAATCAGTTTTGTCATTTCTTTCGCGATGGATGAATGCGCAAAGATAGCAAAAATGTGCCTTATAACGGAATCAAGCACCTACAGAAACCTGTAAGTGCTTGATTTTTAAAGTGTGGGCGGTACTGGATTCGAACCAGTGACCCCCTGCTTGTAAGGCAGGTGCTCTGAACCAACTGAGCTAACCGCCCGAAAGGGATGGCAAAGGTACAAAGAAAAATTGATTTTGCAAAAAATTGTGTAAATTCGCACAACTAAACCTGAGACTTATGCTTTCTGTGATTGCCTTGGCGGTGCTGCCTGCCCTTATCCTTATTTATTATGTGTATATGCAGGATAAGTTGCAACGGGAACCCACGAAGAACCTGGTAAAAGCCTTTTTTTATGGAGGCGGATCGGTGTTTGCTTCGTTGCTGATCTCCGTTCCGTGCATGAAGATGGGCTTGTTCCCGCAGGAGATTCACACAACAATGGACGCTTTCCGCACTGCGTTCTTTGGCGCTGCCATCCCTGAGGAAACCGCCAAACTGGTGCTGTTGTGGCTCTTCCTCCGCAAATGCAAGGACTTTGACGAGCGCATGGACGGCATTGTGTATGCCGTATGCGTGGGGATGGGCTTTGCCGCCTTCGAGAACCTGGAGTACGTGATTGGAGCCGGCTCACAATGGGTGACCGTAGGTCTCAGCCGTTCCCTTACAGCCATCCCCGGCCATTTCGGCTTTGCCGTGGTGATGGGCTATTTCTTCTCTCTACATTATTTCGACCGTTACCGTGCTCCGCTGGCCGGCCTCAAAATGTGGTTGTATCCGGTCCTGCTCCATGGAGCCTATGACTGGATTGCCATGTCGCAGCAAGTTTCGCCGGAGTTGGGCGGTGTCATCGCCCTGTCCATCCTACTGCTGTGCTTCGGCATGTTAAAATGGGCCCAGAAGCACATGAAAGAACATCTTATTGCCGATTCTTTCTCCCAAACTACAGGTATCGATGAGCAGTAGTTCTGTGTTTGGAGTTGCATCGTCAATCCTTTTGTAAAAAATGGTCCAAGTGCAGCTATAACAGTGCTTAATTTTTAAAAAGTTTAGGATTTTTCGTATAAAAGTGATATCTTTGTGGCATAGACCGGTTTCGATTTTTTACAAAAGTAAAGAATTGGAATTAGGTCGCGTACATGTAAGAGTATGATATTCAACAAGATAGTTAAAAGCGCTACTTTGGGCTTAGCGCTGGTATTGATGTTACCTGAACTTGGATTTGCCCAAAATGCGCCGCGTGATACGGTGAAGAGCTGGCAGGGTATGAGTATCCGTACCAACCTTCTTTGGGATGCCTTGTCGGAGCCCAATATCGGTTTGGAGTTCCCGGTAGGGGACCACTGGTCCCTGGGAGCCAATGCCGGCATCAAGACGTGGCCCCGCTGGCTGTTTTGGGACAACGACAATGTCCAGAATACCCGCCACTGGCGTAACTTTGTGGTTGCGCCGGAGGTGCGTTATTACCTGAAAGAGGTCTTTGACGGCTTCTTTGTGGGTGCAGATGCCGTGTACACCCACTTCAACGTGGGCAACGTCACCGCTCCCTTCCACATGTATCCGGAAGTGGAGAACAACCGCGTCCAGGGCTCCTTCTGGGGCGGCGGCGTGTTTGCCGGCTACGCGTGGTGGCCCTGGCAGCACTGGCGTATTGAGTTGGAAGCCGGCATCGCCGGTGGTTTGGCCGCCTACGCACGCTACGAATGCGCCAACTGCGGCGCCAAACTCTCGGACGAGCGCAAGCCTGCGCTGGTCCCCAAGTTGGGCGTAAACATTGCCTACAACACGGTAGCACGGGATAAACGCCCCTCCAAGAGGCCGTTTGTCATCTCCAACACAGACACCCTCACCGTCCTCACGCCCCCGGTAGCCTTTGTGGTCCAACTGGGCCAGGTAAAGGCCCCGGAAACCACCGGCGACCTCCTTTCCAAGGAAGACACCTGGGTAATTCCCATCGAGAAATATCGTCCCTTCGATTATCTCACGCGTCCCGGCCGTGACAGCCTCCAGTATGTGACTTTCCCCGTGAACAGCAAGGAGTTAAGCCGTGAGTTCGACAACAATGCCGCAACGCTGGACCGCATCCAGCGCGTCATTGAAAAGGTCCGCGACGAAGGCCGCACCAGCGAACTGCTTGTGTCCATCGTGGGCCTGGCCTCCATCGACGGTCCGCAGGACGCCAACGACACCCTGGCGCAAGCCCGCGCCCGCGCCGTTGCAAAGTACTTCAACGAGCGCACGTTCGTGAGCATGCGCAACTTTGACTATGTGGGCAAAGGAGAGGCCTGGGACTGGTTCCGCGCGCAGCTGGAAGCCATTCCGGACGGCGGCGAAGGCTTAACCGCAGCGGAAGTGAAAACCCTGCTGGACATTGTGTACGATGTAAAAGACGCCGACGAACGCGAGCGTCGCATCAAGGCGCACCCCGCGCTGTATAAAAAGGTGGCGGAGAACCTGCTGGGGGACCAGCGCAACTCGGGTTATATCCGCGTATATTACGGGAACGCCCCTCATTCGGCCACGGAAAAGCTGAACGGAGGGGTTGCCACACTGCTGAAACAAGGCAAGTATGCCGCCGCTGTCAAGGAAATCCAGGGGGACAAAGACATGCTGGAGCGCATTAACGCAGACGCAGAAGCCGCCAATGCCTATGGTATTGCGCTGTATTTCACGGCCCTGGACAACAAGGACGAGGCCGCGGAGCGCGAAGCCATCGCCCTTGTGGAAAAAGCTGCACGGAACGGCTCCCAGGCCGCCGTGCAAAACCTGAAAGGCATTCAGACCTACGGCCCCGCCCGCAAAGAGTTCGAGGCCTGGAAAGCATTAATGGACAATAAGTAATAATCAATATTTTTAGGTATGAAAACCAAGTTTACAGTTCTGAGCGTACTTTCCATAGTCGCTCTCATGGCATGCCAGAAGGAGGCAGAAAAGGTGGCTCCGGTCAACCCCACCTACAACCCCGAGGAAAATACCGTGCTCGCCAAGCTGGTGTTAAACGTGTCCTCTGCCTCTTCTGACACCAAGCAAACGGCAGCGGCCGTTCAGGCCGGTGGCACCAACTTCCGTGGAATGCAGGATGTGCACCTGCTCACCTACAGCGTAGATGACCTGGGCCCCAAGGGCGAATATTTCCTGTTCGATGTGGGAGCCCATAAGGCAACCAAGGACTTTGACCTGGGCAGTATGATGCTGGAAGGCGATGCTACCACCACCAGTGGTATCCGCGTTCTACAACTTGCATTGCCGCTGGAAACCAATACGGTTCTCCTGTATGGCCGCGCCACCCGTACCGGTAAGGATACCGATGAAAAACTGGGCAACGTGGCAGCCGCCGGCGAAGCTGTAAATACAACGCTGGATAACGTAACCTTCTCCCTGAAAGACCGAATGAACGGAAGGAATGCGGAGTTTGTCCTCTTCGGCGACTTGATGGGCCGTATCCTTACCGGCATCATGAATGCCGGTCTGGAAGTCCAGACGGCTGCGCGTGGATATAAGGTTGTTTCCGGTGCAGACCTGGTGGATGGCCGTTACAAATTCTGGTTCCCGGACGACGCCGTAGGACAGTCACTGGCCATGAAGGATGGTGAGGGAAATTACCTTCCCAATGGCACTACGCACTACGACGATAACACCGGTATCACCTATACCTTCTATATCGGCAGCGTGACCTGGAGGGAGTATGGAGACCAATTTGGCAACGGTGCCGCCCTCGCTCCCCTGGCGGAGGTGGTGGGTGAGGCCTACCACAATATCATGACCATCAGTTCCAAGACGGTTGGCGGGGATGTGCTGAAGGAACTCCGTTCCGCCTCTTCCGGCTCCGTTCTCCGTTTGACGGAAGACCTCTATGGCATTTTGTCCCGTGTGGTCATTTCCACCCCTACCACCGCTGATGAAAAAATTGCCCAGCTGCTTGCTGTAGAAATCATGAAGCGTGCCGCTAATTTCTATGTGGCAGACCACACCACCGGTAAAGTTTCCTACCAGAGTTTCGAAACCATCCTGGCCGGTGTGGACGCTTTGATTCCGGACCGCAGCCGTGCCTACTATGTTGGTGGCACCACTAAAGTGGACGATACTTTCTTCTACCGGGACAACGGAACCACCGTTCAGACCGGCTTCCCGCAGAACCTGGGTCTGCCCCTGGGCTCTGCCCTCATGACCTTCTTCAATCCGCACGACGCCAATCCCCAGGCCCCGGATTACAATGTGGTTTCGTATCTGGACGAGATTCCCGCTTACGGCGTAGGTGGCGGCACTTTCCCCATCACCAACTACCGTTATCCCGCAGAGCTGATGTATTATACCAATTCCAATATCCGTACATCCAGCGAAGCCAAAGCAAACAGCGATTACCCTTCTACTACGGGTGTTTGGTGGAACGACACGTATTGGAGCGGCTGGACTGGTGGCAACACCATCAAGTCTTCTACCCAGAGCGTAGGCGTAGCCAAGACCATCAACTATGGTACGGCCCTGTTGGCCGCCAAGATTGGTTTCAGTGCGCCCATCATTTACGACAACAACCACGCCCTGCATGAGTCCGAGCAGAACAACTCCATCGAGGTAGGTTCCCTGTCCAATCAGTTCGAGGTAACGGGCATCATGATTGGCGGCGTTTGCGACCAGGTAGGCTGGAACTTCCTTCCCAAGACCACAGACTTCGGCAAGATGATTTACGACGACCTCTCTTACGACGGTGACGATACCACCCCCGGTGCGGTTGTCATCCCCAGATATACCGCTACGGAGGCAGACCGCTACACCAAGGATATCTACACTCTCACCTTCGACAACTACGACAAGTCCAAGGATCCGGACAAGCAGAATATTGTTTACCTCGCCCTGGAAGTCAAGAACAAGACGGGCCAGGACCTGTGGGGTGAGCTGAACGTCATCAGAAGAGACGGTACGTTCTATCTGGTAGGTGCGCTGGATCCCCAAAATGCTGCTGCTCTTGCCAAATTCAAGGACACCCAGGGGAACGTCAATCTCTCCAGGAACGATTTCAACTATCCTCCCTACGACGCCAACGGTAACACCATCAATGCCCCGCGCGTATTTATGCAGGACTATGTAACCACGGTGAAGATGAACTTTACGCCGGAATCTCTCTCTCACGCTTACGTGACCATGCCGGACCTCCGTGCCGGCCAGGTTTCCCTGGGTCTGTCCGTAGACATCAAGTGGGAGAGCGGCTACGACTTCGAGATCAACTTGGGAGAGTCCAACTGATAAACAGCCCATTCCAACATTTATGACAATGTCTTTAAAACGGTGGCTCCTTCTAATCCCCGGACTGCTGGCCCTGGCGGGATGCAGCCTGGTGGATCAGGATTTGACTGCCTGTGAGTCGGAGTACCAGCTGGCGTATGAGCTCCAGCTGGTAACCAACATCACCACCGAGTTGGAGACGGAACTTAGTTTGGATACCGAGGCCGCCGTCGCTACGGCGTTAAAGGGTTACCTCAACAACATCTTTACCGACCGCGCCCACGACGTAGACCTGTCGTTCTATGCCGTGGACGGAGAAAAGAACCGCCTGCACCATGAGCACCACATCATGGACGCCTCCCAAACCAGCTACACCCTGCGCATTCCGGTGAACCGGTACCTGCACCTGGGCCTGGCCAATCTGGAGAACAACCGTTCCCTGGCGCTGGTGAACGCCGAGACCAGTACCGGAAGCCGCCTGCAGCAGGAGATTGCAGACACCCTCAAGCCCCATCGGGAAGGCGTTTTTACGGCCCGTTCCCACATGGAAGTGCAGGAAGGCAAAGACCAGTCGTTCAAAGTGAACCTGTACATGTCCAACTGTGCTACTTCCCTGGTGCTGGACACCCTGGGAAGCCGTGTCAAGGATATCCGGGTGTATGCCGCCGGTTTCGCTACTGCCTTTGATGTGGCAGACAGCGTGTACCGCTTCCAGCATACGCCGGTGATCGAGGCCGATGAAGTAGAGGTGGACAACCCGGGCTCGGAGCTTTGCTTTGCAACGGTGAATTTCCCGTCCCGCACGCCTCAGACCAAGGCTGGGGAAGAAGAGGTGACCTATTGGGAATACCACGTGTATTCCACGCTTCCCGACGGCAGCATTACGGAGACCCGGCTTTCGGTTCGACGTCCGTTGCTTCCGGCCCAGCTGGAAATCCTCAAGGCCAAGGTGTACGGAAACGGCGCCCTGGAACCGGGAGATCAAACGGTGGGCGTAGAGGTGAACATTGATTGGCGTCCGGGCATGGACCACGAAATCAGTATCTAATGGCAAGACGTTTTTCTTTTGGCACAATACTCTGTCTGCTGGCGGCATTGTCGCTGGCAGGGGTAACTGCGTGCCAGGAGAAAGACACATTGCCGGACAGCAAGACGGGTGTACTCAAAGCGGTGCATCTGTCCTTGTCCGTGGGATATGACGCCCAGACCAAGATGGATACCGGGACGCTTACGGAGCTGGCAGAAACTTCTCCTGCTTTCAGCGGTATCACAGACCTGACCATGGTGGCCTTCGACAGGGAGGGTTCCGTCCTGGCAAGCGACCAGGCGCTCAATGTGCCCATTGCCGTTCCGGAGTTCGGCGCGCTCAACTATCCCAATGCCGCTGCCAATTTCTATCCCGGCGGTGTGGACACGTTCCTTCCCATCGGGGCGGCTTCTGTCCTGCTGTACGGACGGGCCCCCGGAGACGACAAACAGCTTTCCGGCTCCCTGATTTCCAGTGGGTTCAGTGTGCAGGGATCGGCGCCGCAAGCATCCTCGCTGGGTTTTTACCCCGATGTAATGTATGCCGGTGACGATATTCCCACCGAGGCTGTGGCTATCGCCAATGTGGTGAACAGCATTATGCTGGGCGCCCCGGTCCGCTTCAATAATTGCTACTATCTGCGGGGTACGGAGTCCGTGAACACGCAGGTGGTCGTTAACTGGAACGAGGAAGTGGCGGATGTGAACCTTCAGCAGGCCTACACCGCCATCACCAACGACGGCGCCATCATCCCGGGTTCCGGCCCCATGGTGGAATCCATGCTTTCCTCCCTGTATGCCTTCTTTAAGGGGTACGAAAGCCACAACGAGAACCCCTACGAGATTACGGAGAACGGGGAGAACTATCCGGTGTATAAGTCCAACGGGGATCCCCTTTATTATAAGGAGATTTTCAATGCCCTCCGGGATGCCGTCCTGAACCGCTTTACCCTGAATACGGCCTATGCCCACGCTTTCATTACGGTAGATAACCAGGAACTGACCGTCCGGTTCAACCAGGATAATCAGAACCTGAGTACGTATCCGGACAGCATGGGCCTTCCTACCGGCTGCGCCATCCTGCGATGGACGCCCACGGGCTTTGTGGTGCCCCAGATCAGCGGCGTGGAGGGTATGGCTCCCATCAACCGCTATTGTTTCCCTACCAGCCTGTACTATTACGTAAACACCACCATCAAGACGTCCAAGGACAAGAGTATCGCGCAATCTTATGCTTCGCACAACAGTTGGGCCGATGTCCTTGACGACTATACCCTGGGTACGTCCATTACCAGCAATACCACGTCGGTAGCCCTGGTGAAGCCGCTCCAGTTTGCGGTGGGTATGCTCTCCGCCACGGTCCAGAGCGACCGCGACTGGCTGCAGGACAACGACGACCTTCCGGAAACCACCATTTATGCCACCGGGGAGAACCTCCCCGTCACTGGCATCATCCTAAGCGGGCAATATGCCCAGAACTATGACTTTACGCCCATGGACGGTGCGGATGAGTACTTCTCCTACGACAACCAGACCCCGGGCGTGTATCTGACCAAACAGACATCGGCCCCCATCCGTACGCTTTCCCTTCCCACCCCGGAAGGAAAAGACGTGTATTTCACGCTGGAGTTCCTCAACAACAGCGGAAAAACCTTCTACGGGGCGGATGGCCGCGTACTGCCCGGCCGAAAATTCTATATGGTGGGCAAGATGGAACTGCCTACGGACCCTGCCAAACGCAAGTTCGAACAAGTTTTTGTTCAGGACCACTTAACCACGCTGAAATGTACCATTTATTCGCTGGCCGGCGCCTACAACGCCGTTCCGGACCTGGGTATCCCGCAGCTGGTTATCGGCGTTCAAACGCAGGTGAACTGGGAAATGTCCTCGCCCGTCACTTTGTTATTTGAGTAATGAGAAAGAGTTTGTTCATATGGCTTCTGTTGCCGGTGGTCGTTCTGGCCGCCTGCACCCGTAGTACCTATGACCAAGCAGCCTATCCGGAACTGAGCATTGCCATCGAGTTCCCGGATAGCTACACGCCCCAGACGCGTGCCACGGTAGGGGAAGTCCCCGCAGAGGCGGCAGAAAATGCCATCCACGACCTGGCCATCTGGGTATATTATTCCACCGGAACGCACGCCCACGAAAAAGTGGGCAGCCTGCTCGTGAACAATGAAAGTGACCTTCCCGCAGCCGGTGGCGTGCGCAAGTACGCCCTCCGCGTGGACCAGGCATTTATGCTGGAGCGCCCCAAGGTAGATGTATTTGTGCTGGTGAACCGTGCTTCTATCGGCAGTATGTTAACGGAAAACAGTACCTGGGAGGAGGTAAATGGTGCCGTGTTCGGCGGTGATCCCTATTTCAGCCCCAAAGTGCCCGTTTCTTCCGTTCCTTCCGCCGGTCTCCCCATGAGCGGCGTGGGCAAGGCACTCACGGTAGGCGGTGAAGAGCCCTTCCTGAAGGTGCCCACCATCTCGCTGGGCCGCGCCGTCTCCAAGCTGCGTTTCGTATTCAGCCAGATGTTCACGGAAAACAATACGGATGAGGAGTATGCCGTAGAGCGGGTGGTCCTGGATGGGAACCAGATTCCCATGTACGAGTACGTGTTCACCACGGATGCTTACAGAATCGATCCGGGCAACTATGTATCGTCCTCCATGGAGGTTTCCTGGCCCGCCAATCTGGAACTGAAATCGTCCGATGCTCCGGAAATTTATTCCTATGCCGGCCAGGATGGTCCCAGCTATGAGCAGCTCATCAAGGACGGCATCAACACTGGCCATCTTTCGCACCTGGGCACCTACTATCTCAGGGAGAGCGACAAACTCCTGAAGGGAACGGTGTACTATTCCATAACCAAGGGTGGAGAAACCGCCCACAGGGACATGGACTTCTACATGGCTGCCCCCGGAGACTTTGCCCGCAACCACGTCTGGACCGTATATGGTTACTTTATCAGCAACCGAACCCTCCAGTTGGCAGTGAGCGCCCTCCCGTGGGACAAAAACAACTACACCATCGAGTTCTCCACCGCCTCCTTGCAGGTGACCCAGAAATTCATTGTGGAAGAAAATTCGGCCACCATTGTGTCGGCGGGCGTCAAAGACCATTACAACGTGTTCCTGGATGCCAACCGCCCGGCGCATGGCTATCTGTATGTAACTACGCCCCAGGGTGGTAAGCTGGCCATCATCAAGGAAGGTGCCGTCACCGACGTAGAGGCCTATACCGTAACGCCCGTCGAGGCCACCATCAACCCGTCCAAGAACGGTGGTCGTATCGATATTACCATCGACCGCAACCGGGATTATACGGGAGACCCTACCGGAAAAACCATTACCCTTACGTTCAAAGCTTATACGCCGGACGGAGACCGTGAAATTTCCGGTGCGTCCGAGTGTATAGACCAAGTATATCATTTCTACCTGTGATGAAGAGGCTCTCATATGATTTGCTAGCTGCTTTGCTGCTTCTTGGCGCCTGCGCGAAGGAGGCAGGGGAGCAGGAGTCGCAGTGGGACGGCCCGGTGATTGAACTGGACGTGGCCTGCCTGGAGCCCACCGGCCTTACCAAAGCCGGCATCAGCGGCGTAGAGGTTGGTGAGAACAACTACCACGAGAATGTAATCAACTCCGTCGATTTCTTCTTCTATCCCGGAGACGCCACTTCGGAACCGGCCACCTATCATGTCCGCTACGACAATGTGGGCAAACGCAGCAATGCGGTTTTCCGCGTGGAACTCACCACCAACCAGGTAAACTACCAGATTTTCCCCGCGCAGTCAGCCACCACGGAGGCTACGGTGTTTGCCATCGCCAATATCCCCAGCACCCTGCTCAGCGGCCTGGAAGACACTTCCATGGACAATATCGGTCGTCAGATGGTTACGACGGACTTTGCCAATTCCCAGTACACCAACCACCGCCAGGATCAGTTTATCATGAGCGGAACCACCACCCTTACCCTTTCCGGCCGCAGCCAGAAAGTGGTTTCCCAGGGTGTGGTGGGCATGGCCCGCTACGCCAGCAAAATTACCGTGGGCATCAAGATGGATAACCCCATGGCCGTGGATACGGGCCGCAAAGACGCCGACGATAATACCATTTACGAATATTGGGTCCCCAGGCCCCAGGAAATGCAGATTTACCTGGTGGACGGGCTCAATAAGATGGCCCTGAGCGGCAACCCCGCCGGCAAGGGATTGGAGTGGGAGCCTGTGGAGGCGGATTACCTGAGTTACCGGAGCAATCCCATGCGCTTCTATAACAGCGCCGGAGAGCTCTATCTGGACAAAGAGGGGGACTATTATCAGACCTTCCCCATGTACACCTATCCCTATCACTGGCAGGTCGGTTCCATTGAGGACGGAACCCGTGAGCCCTACCTGAAGCTGGTGTTGCCGTGGGACCGCCAGGCGGATGCAGAGCACGGTATCTCGGCCTTCCAGCGGGAATTCTACTACAAGATTCTTATCCCGCAGGATACCCGCGGCGCAGAATTCGAGAACAGCTTTGTGCGCAACAACTGGTATCATTACGACATTGGCGTGGGCGTTCTGGGTTCCGAGACCGACGAAGCCGCCGTGCCGCTGGAGGCCAGCCTGTTCATCGTGTACTGGCAGGACAAAGACGTGGTAATCAAGCAGGTGAGTATCGGCAATGCCCGTTACCTGTCCGTGGAAAAGAATGAGTACGTCCTGAACAACCTGAATGGCGTGGATGTACGCTATACTAGCTCCAACCCCATCGCCATCAAAGACATCCATGTCACCCGTCCCTTTTACGGAGAAAATCCTACCGAGGGCCAGACGCGCTATGGTGCCACCGTCAAGCAGGTGGTGAGCCATACGGATGCGGTGACCTATGACGATATTTATCCCGTCGGAAGCTGGTATCTGGAGTATTCGAAGGAGCAGCGTGAGGCCATTTCCGATGATGGAAACGACTGGCTGCAGGATGTGGACGGCGTCATCCGCTTTACCCACAAGCTGAACAACGACTACCAGAAGGACGACTTCGACTATTCGCCCTATACGATTTCCTTCACTGTCGCCCATGCCGATATCAGGGAAGCGTGGCAGGAGGAATACAACAAGTACGTAACGATTATCCAGAAGCCCGGCCTCTTTATCCAGGCAACGCCCAACCCGGATACCTGGACGGGAGTTACCAGTGCCACTACGCCGGACCACTGGGGCTATGTGTACGTGAACAACGACCAATTTACCCGTGCCCGCTTCGAAGCCGATCCTCTCCATAACAATACCGACTGGAGACTGGACCATATCTGGCGTGTGGTGCACTATTCCAGCGGCGGTACGGACATGTATCGTATTGATGTGTCCGTGCTTCCGGATATTTCCGATGTTTCCGGAACCTTTGAATTTGTGCTGGGAGACCCGCGTCAAAGCACGGAGGCCCATCTTAGGGACGGGTTCGAGGCACCGTACAATGACCCCTTTGCAACGGCCCCGGCCATCGAAGGCGGCACGCGTTCTCTGGAGCATTACTATCCTACGGAAGCCTCCGAGCGCACCCGGCACATGCTGGCCCCGTCGTACCGCATCTCTACCAAACTGAGTGGTAGTGAGTACAACGGTACACCGCTGGAGCAGGCCAAGATGCGTTGTGCCGCGTTGCAGGAAAACGGCTTCCCGGCCGGCCGCTGGCGCGTCCCTACGGAAGCGGAAATCCGTTTCATTTCCAACCTGTCGGCCCATGGCGTGTTCGAGTGGCAGTTCGGCGGAACCTACTGGTCGGCCAATGGTGCGGTGAAAGTGGATAAAAACAAGAAGACGGTTGCTCCGGATCCCAGCGCCACCGTGGCCCTGCTCCGCTGCGTATACGACAGTTGGTATTGGGGCGACGACCGTGTGGTAGACGGCGACGGCCTGCCGAGTATATTTACCTGGGGAGATAAAGCGCGATGAGAAAGTGGTTATTCATAGCAGCGGCTGCGCTGGCGGCCTTGTCCTGTTCCCGTGAAAAGGAGCCGGATTTGGTGTCGATGGAGCCGGAAGGCAAGGTGGAGGTAACCTTCTCCGTTGCCGGAGACCAGATGGTAACCAAGGATTTGGGAGAGGCCCATCAGTTGGAGACCATGCATGTTGCCGTCTTCGGTGGTTCCGGTTATTTGAAAGAATATATTCCGGCCACCCTTGTGAGCACGGGAACGTATGAGTATCACTATTACGACGCTTCCCATCATGAGCAGGTGAAAGTGGTGCCGGAGTTCACCTTCACCGTCCAGATTACCCTGTCCAACTCTTCCCGTCGTGTCCATTTCATCGGCAATGGCCCGAGCAGCATTCCTTTCGGCAGGGACTATGAGGTTCTGCCCACTTTGCTTGGAGAAAAGGAAACCGGCTATTGGCAGATGATTTTGCTGGACCATATTTCGGCCCTGCAGGATAGCGACGGCGATTACCTGACGCCGGACGGCAATGGCGGTACCCGGAAACGCCAGCAAGGGGAGCCGTATCTCCCTAGCACTGAGCTTACGCAGGCGTTCTCCCACGTCCCCCTTATCCGTAACTGGGCCAAGATTGAGCTGAGTGCAAAACCGGCGGATCAATCCAACTTCACGCCCATCAGCTTTGCGGTTACCAACGTCCCCAAGCATGGCGCTCTGGTTCCTTACGGCGGTGTCAAGGGCTTTATTACCAATTACAAAGACCTGAGCTTCGAGGATTTACGCAGCGACGAATACAATTACGGCGGCAACCTGCCGGCATCCGTAGAGTTTGATTCGTACCTTCCTTCCGCGTCGGATTTTGTGAACTTTACCGGAGGGGCAAAGCGTTATGCGGAGAATGCGCCCGCAGACAACGAGGACTATGCCGCCTACCTGTACGAGCGCCCCGTTCCGGATGCCAATATCCCGCCTTCCTATGTGATTGTGTACGGCCTGTACAACAACCCGGAAGACACCTCCCTCACGGATGAGGAAAGGGCGGCAGGCGGCGTGTATTGCTTCTATAAGGTGGACCTGATGGCCGGAACCGAGTACTATCCGGTCCTGCGCAACTTCAAGTACATCGTCCGTATCGATAAAATTTCGGCCAAGGGCCACCCTACTCCCGAAGCAGCGGCGAACGCTGCCGGTAGTGCGGATGTATCGGCCGATATCAATGCTTCTTCGCTGCCGGATATCTCGGACGGAACGCGCCGAATGGCTATCCAGCCCTGGATGGCCAAGACGTTCATCAATGCGCAGGCAAAGCAGAAGCAGCTTTACGTTACCTTCTACAACGACATCAACGGAAGCAACCCGGTCCCGAACCTGACGCCGGCGGCGGACGGCTGCGTTTCTTACGAGCTCATTCCTGCCACGGCCGGTATCGTGAAGGAGGTAGAGATAGGGGAGGCCTCGTCCGACCCTACCCATTCCGATTATGGCTGGAGGCCCATTTCCTTTGCCATCGCCAGCCCGGAAGAGGCCGCGGGCCGCAGCCAGACGCTCCGCATCATCTGCAAGGTGGATCCAAACGATCCCCAGGAAAATCCCCTGTACCGTGATGTGGTGATTTCCCTTCTGCCCACCCAGCCCATGCGCGTGAACTGCGAGAACCCCCGCGTGCTCCTGGTAACAGGCGAATCCCAGCGGGTAGATGTAGATATTCCGGACGGCCTGGTAGAATCCATGTTCCCCCTCCATTTCCTCATCGAGGCCCAGAACCTGACCCTTACGCCGGATACTTCGGTGGACGGGAATGACCTGCCGGTGATTTCCGAGACCTCCATCATAGGCAACTATCCTTCCTTCCATTTCCAGCGCACGCTGGAGTGGAGCGAATACAAGACCCTTCCCGCCAAGCTGGATTACGAGGACGATACCCGCTGGCGCACTTTCTCCAGCTATTTCAAGACCAATTGCGAGGAAAGTGCCACGGCTATTTATGTGGCCAACGAGTATTTCTACACAGCAAATACCTCCTTCAGCAATTACTCCTCCTTCCGTGAGCCCAAGTTCACCACGCCCATTCCCCGTTCCATGTATGCGAGCGTGAATGTATCGGCCCAGTTAATGGTGGACCAGCAGCCTTACCTGCCCGTGTATCTGATGTTGCAGGGCTTGCAGCCGGCTGCCGGCTCCGGTATTACCTGGGACGATAACAAGGGCATGTACAAGTACACGCCTACCTCCAGCACCATGAACTTCCTGTTGGAAACCCGCGTGAAAACCGGCGATGTGTCTGTGACCATGGTCTCCGAAGACGCCTCGTACGAGGAATATGTCCTTACGCCCTGGCATTTCCGGGAGGCGAAGGTGATGGATATGGCTTCGCCCAGCGGCTCCTCCCATACGGGTGGAACCCATGCCAACGTGGTGAACGGGCATGTCAATTCCGAGGCCGACAAACTCCTGTTCATCGGCTATTTCACCGACGCTGCGGCGCCCAGGCCCCAAACCACCATCAAGGACCTGTCCGGCGTAGTGAGCGAAGACGGCAAAACCACCTGGAACGACGCCGGCCCGCTTTCCGGTACCGCCCAGAATCTGTATCGGGAAAAGTGGCTCAAAACACAGGCCGGCATAGACCCCGTATCCCTTACCTTATCGGCTGTCGGTTATGTGGAAGAGCCCATCTCCGCGCCTCGTTTCAGGGGTCATATCTATTCTGTCGATTTCAGATATGCGAACGACTGGAACGGTCTTGTCAACAATCTCTATTCGCAGGAGGACCAAACGTATGACTATCGCAGCCAAAAGACGGCGACAGTGAATGACTATCCCTATTTGTCCTCTTGCAATATTGTCCTTGACATAACCGGGAATATGCCCATTCAGGCGCATGGTAGCACTACCACCGACGGGATTGTGCTTCCGGCGGGTGGCCATTACGTGATAGAGGTGAACATTCTCTCCAACAACCAGGATGTTTCCCTCTTCTATAACCAACTGTTCTATTATGTGGACAATGGAACGGTGTTAAAGCCGCGTTCCGTGGACCCGCATCCGGACGGCAGCATTTACTACGGATACCAGGGAAACAACCATGAGTATATCTGGAGCGCCCCTGTCGGAGAACCGGGCGGCAAGCTGGTAATAGACGCTCCCGCGGGAAGGGATGTCGTTATTACCAGGCTTATTTCCAAGGGATTCCACGGCGTATTGAATAGCACCGGCAGCATTGGCGGTGGTGATGTTGGGTTTGACGGTGATCTTGAAAACGGAGGTGAATTATGAGTAAGTGGGCATATATAAAGCTATTGCTGTTCACGGTTTTGGCCTTTACGACAGCCTGTAAAAAAGAGGTGGATACGCCTTCCGCCCCTGCAGTGCAGACGGTGCATTATAAAGCCTCCATCCAAGCGGAAACCGATACCCGGGCAACGCTTGGAACAGAGATGAAATATGTGTTCGAAGTGGGAGACCGGGTGTATGTGGAAAGTGAGGACGGCAAGTTGTATGGTTTCCTGTCTTTGGCTGTAGATACAGGTGCCGGGGGAAGTAGTATGGCCCTTTTTGAAGGGGATCTCACCTATGAAGGGGATACGCCCCTGGACAATCCGGCTATTAACCTGGTCCTTGTGAGCAAGGAGGATGAACTGCATACCATCACGGAAGGGAAAGTGAACGGCGTCACCAAGAACAGTTATCTCAAGACCAAGTGGGCCCCTTCCCTGGAAGAAGCAGTGAGCCAGTTGAGCCATTTTACCGGCTCCGGCCATTTCCAGGATTATCATTTCTCTATTCATCAGCAGTCCAGCTTCCTCAAGTGTTTTGTCCGCCTGAAGTCGGACCAGGCACCCGTTAACCGCACCATTTTGGCCCAATTGCTGGACAATAACAGTGTTGTCCTTCGGGAAGCCAGTATTAAAGTGAGCGAGGTGGGCTCTGTTCCTTTTGTTTTTGCTTTCTTGGGCGGAGAAACCTTAGAGGATGCCCAATTGGTGATGACATGGGAACAGTCCGGAGGAACCAGTTTTAACTTGTCCAGCACTACGCTTGCCGCCAACAAATATTATACGGTTTCCCGTTCAACGCTTTCGTTCGATGGCTTCCATATCAAGGCTATCACCAATAATACGGTCATCACGTTCAACTATGATTATGAGCATGATGGTATTGAGTACAGCAAGGATTATGGGGAGAGTTGGACGCATTATTCCGCTCCATTTGAATTGAATAAAGATGAAGTGGCCTGTATAAAGGGGAATCGTACCAATTATAAGAATGACAGTGGAGACCAGTGGGGAACGCCCGGTGGTACCCCCATCTTCACGGCCTCCCGTAAATGTTATATTGGCGGCGATATCATGAGTCTGCTTAAAGACGAGACGCTTGCCGAGAGCGCTTTCCAGGGGGCTTTTTCCAAGGGATCAGGTACTCCGGTCTCATACATTGATATAGACCCGGATTCCCCGCTGATTCTTTCCGCTACTACGCTCGTGGACAAATGCTATATGCAGATGTTCCGTAACTGTACGAGCCTGACAAGGGCACCGAGATTCCGTGTAGAGGTTACTGCTTACCGGTGTTGCTATAACATGTTCCGCCAGTGCTCGGGTTTGACGGATGTGAGCGGTATTGAATTACCGGCCATGACGCTCTCTCAAGACTGCTATCGAGAATTGTTCAGAGGCTGTACCAACTTAAAGGCGGCGGCCCCTATGCTTCCAGCCCCGGTACTCGTCAAAGAGTGTTACCGGCAAATGTTCTCGGATTCCAAGGTATCGACCATTACCTGTCTGGCTACCGATGTTTCGGCGCAGGACTGCCTGAATTCCTGGATGTCCAACATCGCTGGCGGAGGAACTTTCTATCGCGCTCCCGGCGCAACCCATTTTGCCAAAGGACAGAATGGCATTCCTAATAGCTGGACGGTCCTGGATTACAGCGAATAGCTTATTCCGCTACAGAAAACCGTATAAATGCAGTATTACCCTCGCCGTCCACCACGGTGAGGGTATGTTTTCCCGGGGCGGGAGCCAGGCGGAGCTCGTGGAGGAAGCGGGTTTCTCCCACATAAGTTTGATCCAGGTGCCACCAGAGGGTGGCATCGTTGCTATGGTGTGCGGCACGGAATACCACGCCTTCTACCTGGCCGTTTAACTGCCGGGGGAGGGTGAGGGTACTGCCGGAGGCAGGGTAAATGAATTCCACCGCCTTTGCCTGCTGCGTCTTGTGCGCGCCGGTGTATTCCGGGTGATGGGGCTTGTAGTACCATTCCATGGCCGGCGGTAGCACAAATTCCCCGTCCTTGTGGTAGGGGCAGGGGTTGGTTTCCAGCCCCGCCGTCGGAATCAGGAGGTCCTCCTTCTCCGGGCACTCCGGCCCCGCCAGCATCCCGGACGCCCGGCATACACCCGCCCACACAGACCCCCGGTCGTTGCCGGGGGTGACGGTTCCGTTGGGACCGTCATGCCCGACCTGATCGGGCATCTGTCCGTCATGCCCGACTTGATCGGGCATCTCAAACCAGCGGTCCTCCGCCGGCAAAAGGTTCAGGATATCGAACATCACCGGCCCGGCGGCGCGGGCGCCCGTGAGCCCCGGCACGCCCTGGCCCTGCGCATTGCCCGCCCACACGCCAATGGTGTAGGAAGGGGTCATGCCCACGGCCCAGGCATCGCGGAAACCGTAGCTGGTGCCCGTTTTCCACGCCGCCTTCCGCACCGAGCGGATGAGCCGCCAGTCCAGTTCGTCGGGCCGATTTACCTCCTTGAGCGCCTCCAGCGTGTACCAAATTGCTAAGCGAGGGGCAAAATCGTTCTGTTTTGCCCCGGAGGCCCCCTTCGGCCCCCCACTTAGGGGCAAATCGGCCTCGTTTTGCCCCTGATAGAAGCGCACCATCCCGGCATACGCTGCCGTCACCTCGTCCAGGCGCGCCTCCGCACCGCCCAGGATGAGCGACAGCCCGTAGTGCTCCGGCGCCTCCGTGAGGGTGCTCAGCCCCGCCTCCTGCAGCCGCGCGTAGAACTTGGGAACGCCATAGGCCCGGAGCAGATACACCGCCGGCACGTTGAGCGAGCGGGCCAGCGCCTCGTTGGCCGGCACCGCCCCGTAGAACTGCCGGTCAAAGTTTTGCGGCGCAAAGCCTCCCAGGTTCATGGGAATGTCCGGCAGCAGCGTCCGGGGCAGAATGGTCCCTTCCTCCAGTGCCGCCGCATACAGGAACGGTTTCAGAATGCTTCCGGTGCTCCGTGCCGATGCCGCCACATCCACCTGCACTCCCGGCCGCTCCCGTTCCTGGCAAGCATTGCCGATATACGCCACCACGGCCCCGCTGGCATTCTCAATCACCACGGCCGCCATGTCCGCCACGCCTTCTGCCGCCAAGTCACCGGAACGCCGGTCTACGGCCTCCGAGACCGCCTTTTGCAACTGGAGTCGCAAGGTAGTCCGCGTCCGCTGCCCCTGCGGGCAACGGTTTACATAGTGCGGTGCCAGGGCAGGCAGGGGCAGGGGAGCGCCCGGCAGCGGCTCTTCCAGGGCCGCTTCATAGGTATCCGGGTCGATATCGCCGTGCTCCAGCAATCGCCCCAGGAGCCGGTTCCGTTTCTCGAGGAGCTGCTCCCGGCCCCGGCCCAGATGCAGCGCGCGGGGCGCATTGGGCAGGATGGCCAGGGTGGCGGCCTCCGCCCAGGAAAGTTCTTCCGGCGGTCGGCCGAAATAACGCCAGGAGGCCGCCTCCAGCCCCACTACGTTACCGCCGTAGGGCGCATGGGCGGCGTACAACGCCAGAATCTTTTTCTTGGAATAGCGGAGCTCCAGCCGGGTGGCCTGCACCGCCTCAATGGTTTTCTGCCACAGGGTGCGCTCCTTTTGCCGGGAAAGCCGGATGACCTGCATGGTGATGGTGGAGCCTCCGCTCACCACATGGCCGGCCCGGACATTGTCCACTGCAGCCCGTATCAGAGCTACCGGGTTCACGCCCGGATGCCACCAGAAAGCCCGGTCCTCAAACTGGACCAGCGCCGTGGCGTAGCGCTCCGGCACGGTGTCGCAGGGCGGGAACCGCCACTGCTCGTCGGCCGCAATGCGCGCCCCCAGCAACTCGCCCTCCGCGCTCTCCACCACCGTGGAATAGCTCACGTTCCGGAACAACTCCCGCGGCAGGCAGCACAGCCAGACCACAATCAGCCCGGCCACAACGCCCCATATGATCCTTCTTGTCCTCAACGACTAGGGCTTGACCACTGCCGTGCCGGCGGCCGTGGCGGCCTGCACCGTGGGCTCGTACATGGCTTCCACCACGGTGGCGGGCAGCGCAAATCGACCCTCGTAGGCGGCCCTTAACTGCACGGAGAAAGTCTTGAACCGTCCGGCGGGCAGGGCGAAGAACCAGCGCACGGCGTTGTCGCGAATGTCCTTGTGGTCGTAGCCGTCCTCGGCGCCGCCGGCCATGCGGTCGTTCACGATCTCCCAGCCGGAGGGCACGTTCAGGCTCAGGGCCAGGTTCTGGAGGTCGCGGCCGACCTGTTTGGACTGCACCTTGATGCGGGCGGTGAAGCGGGTGCCCTGCGCCAGCGCGTTGGCATTCACCGGGGCGCCGTCGGCATCGACATAACTTACCTCGATGCCCAGGCCGTTGCTGCTGGCAGGCTGGGGCTCGCGCGAGGTCGTGGCAACCGTGACGTAAACCGTACCTTCGCTGTTATTGGTGAGTACACCGTTCTCCAGGACCGTCTGGGCTTCGCGGGTGGGCACCTTTTGGAACAGGCGGGCCAGGGCTACGGCGGCAAAGGCCGTTTCCTGCGTCGATAGCGTCTTGTCCAGCATGAGCTCCTGCGCCAGGGACATGGCTTCATTCATGCGGTCGCAGAGCACCAGGGCCTCCAGCGCGGCAAAACGGTCGCGCGTGGCACTGCCGTAGGTGAGATTGTACGGGCTGTATTCCGGGAAATCGCGTCCTACGCTATTGAGGATGGTGTTGGCGGTGGAGGCTTTTCCGCTTATGGCATAGGCGCTGGCCAGCAGCCACTGGGCCTGCGGCGTGAGTCCCGACCCTTCGCGGAGGCGGTTCATGCCGGCCTGTGACGATGCTCCCGCTACGGCGAGGCTGTAAAGACGATAAGCCTCATCAGCCTGCGAGAACAGGGAATTGCCAGCGATACGATACGCCTGCGAGAGTTTTTCCTGATAAGTCTTCCAGGCTTTAACGACGCCGTCATTTACCTCGAATCCGGCCTTCTGCGCCTGTACCAGCAGGATACCGGCCATGGACGATACCCAGCTGTCGGACTGTCCGCCACCCCAGTAGCAGAAGCCGCCGTCGGCGTTCTGTCGGGCGTAGAGACGGGCTATGAGCTGAGGCACCAGCGTGCGGGCCTCGGCGGCATCGGCCTCATTCAACTGCGGCAACAGGTTCACCAGCGTGAGACCGCGGGCGCTCAACTGCTCGGTGCAGTCGTACGGGTAATCCCGCATGCCGGCATACAGGCCGTGGGCGTCCGGGACGGGGAAGGCGCTTACCTGCAACTGCCCGTCGGCTACCTTGCGGCTGGCTCCGGCGGCCAGGGTGAAGCGCTCCACGCGGGTCACCTGGGCCTGCGGATTCACGATAGGCAGGGCGATTTCTTCGCTGGCCTTGTGCCCGGCGCCGGAAGCGGCCATCCGCACATGCGCAATGCCTTCCTGGTCCAGTGCGCGCAGTTTAAAGCGTACCAGCTGGTCGCCGGCACCGCTGAATTGCAGCCGCTGTACGCGGTCTACGAGCTCTACGGGACCATCGGCCTCCAGGGTAACGGTGACGTCCTTTACGCCCTCTTCCAGGGCGAAGACATTCACCGGTACGGCCACCTCTTCACCGCAGCCCAGCTGACGGGGGAGGGTGCTGATGACCATGAGCGGACTTTGTACGGGAACGGTCTTCTGGGCATTGCCGAAAGCCCCGTCGTGGGCTGCCACCACCATCACACGGACGCTGCCCACGTATTGCGGCAGTTTCACCTTGAGCACATCCGTGCCCTTGGCCTCTACCGTGCGAGGCGCGAAGCAGAGCACCACCGGGTTAAAGCGGTTGTCCTTGCGGGCGCTGCGAACGGCGTCTTCGTCACCGCCGATGGCCGCCAGGGGCGCAAGCCGCCCGTTCCAGGCACCCACCACGTAATCGAACATATCCCAAGTCTTTACGCCAAGGGCTTCGTCCCGGTTCATGCGGGACCAGGGATCCGGCGTTTTGAAAGCCGTCAAATCCAGCAGACCTTCGTCCACGATAGCCAGCGTATAGGTCATGGGCTGGCCGTTCTTTTCCGATACTTTTATGGTGAATTCCTCCTCCGGATGCAGTTTCTCCGGCATCTGGAGCTGCGGATACAGCTTGGAGCCCGGATTTTCCACCCGTATGCGCTGCACGCCGTACAGGCGGAGCGGCAGGTCGTTGAGCGTATGGCCGTACGGCTGCACCAGGGTAATGTGCACATAGACGGTCGGCGTCATTTCCGGCGTTACGCTAAAGTGCCAGGGCGTATCTTTTTCCGAGAGCGTCACCCATTCGCGGCTGAGCACTTCGCTGGCATTTTCCAGCGAAACCAGCGCCCGTGCTCCGGGTGCGGCCGGGATGTACACGGTAGCCTGCTCACCCACGGTATAGGTCGATTTGTCCGTGGAGAAGCTGAGCATGGTGAGGGTTTCGGGATCCTGCCGTCCGGCGCGACCTTCGTAATCCGGCCAGTCCACCAGGAAATCGGCCCCGCTGATATGTCCGGAGGCGGTATCGCGCACCAGCAGGAGGTATCGACCCCAATCGTCCTTGTCGATATGGATGTGCAGCATTACATCCTGGATGGCCGATGTCAGGACGCCCTTGTTGACCACCTTGACGGAATTGCCGCTCACGTAGGTGTCCAGGCCTTCTCCGCGGATGTCCCACCACCAGTTCCAACCCACCTTATACAGGACATATTCCAGCGAATGGCCTTTCACGGGACGGCCTTTTGCGTCGACAACAGCCAGGCCAATCGCCTGGTCCCGGTCCGTCTCCAAATACTCGCCCTTGGGCAGTTTGATGCCCACATAGGCGCTGTATGGCGAGAAGGGGAGAGTTTGGGTGGTGAAGCTTTCGTCACCGCCTTTTTCTTCCACGGAGGTGACCACAAAGGCCTCCAGCATGCCGGGGGCGTCGGTGGCTTCGGGCAAGGTCAGCTGCACATTGGCGCTGCCGTTGCCGTCCAGCCAGGTGCTGAACAGTTCCGCCTGGGCTTCCTGGAACTTGGAGGCGGGGTTGTTGAAGATATAGCCCTCAAAGCCCTCGAAGGGGGTGCCTTTTTTGCGCCTGAGGGTAAGCTGGGCATGGGCTTTGGCCCCGCCGGCTGCGCCGCCGGTGAGCCACTGGGCCTCAATACGGGCCCGGCTCTGCTGGCCGGCTTCCAGGACAGAGGGATAACCGGCATTGATTTTAAGCCTGTTCGGCTTGATGGTTTCAATGTGCAGAATCTTGTGGAAACTGCTGCCACCTACCTTGAAATACGCATTCCAGTAACCGGTAGGGTCGCTGCTTTGCGTGGGAATGTTATAGGTGAAGAAGCCGTCCTGGCCCGTACGGACCATGCGGCTGTGGAATTGCCCTTCCGGGGTATAGAGCTCCATGGTGGCCGGATGGCCGGCGGGAAGGTTGTGGCCTTTGTCGGACAGGAGCATGTTCACGTGCAGGGTGTCGCCGGGGCGCCAGACGCCGCGCTCGCCGTAAATATAGGCCTTGAGCCCTTGCTGGAGGGTCTCGCCGGCTATGTCAAAGCGGCTGAGGGAGCGTTCCGTCTCCGGGTGGGTCTTGAGGTAGGCTGTGCTGCTGCCGGCCTTGGCCACCACAATGAAAGGCTGGTGCTCTACGGAAAGGGTTGCCAGGCCTTTCCCGTCCGTCACGCCCTGGCCGATGAGTTGGAGCTGGTAGTCGTACACCTCCAGCTTGGCGCCGGGAAGCGGTTCGCCGGTGATCAGGTCCGTGGTGGCGGCCCAAAGCCGGTTGCTACCGGCATATTCGGCCAGAAGGCCAATATCCGAGGCCAGCAGCTGCACCACCGGGAATCGGTCCGTATCCATGTAATAGGACGGCTTGGTGGGGTCTTCGGCGTCTTCCCAGTTATACAGGTTCCAGTCAAAGTCGTTGTCCCAATAATAACTGCTGGGCTTGTCCCAGATGGCATCGTCCAGCGGAGAAGGCTTCCCCGAGGGAGCGGCCGGGTTCAGAAGCGGTTCCGCGCCGCCGTACAGCGACTGGTCCTGACGGAAACTCAGCCGTACACGGTAAATGGCCCCCGGTTCCTTTTTAATAAGACCGCTCAGGTCGATACTGAAGTCGTTCCAGGCGTGGAGGTTCTTGGACGGGTCCAGCTGGACATCGCCCTTGTACACCAGGCGGCCGCTGCGGCGCAGGGAGCTGCCGTATCCGTACAAGGAATTGTCCTGCAGGTACATGAGGACGTTTTTCTCATAAATCTTTACCACGCGGACTTCCACTGCGCTCAAGCTCACGGCGCGGAAGGGGAGGTAGAACTTGTCTTTTTCCGGCAGGATGCTGCCCTTCAAGGACATCTCGATGGCCGGCTTGGGCTCTTCCCGCTGGAAAGTATGCGTGAACGGCTCCTCCAGCGCGTTGCCATCGTCACTCTTGAGGCCGGCGTCCAGCGTAAGGGTGAGGTCGGCATCGGCCCCTTCAAAGAAAACGGAGAGCGTGCGGCCGCTTACCTGCGTGTAGCTGCGGGCGGCGCCGCTCAGGTCCACCATGCCGCGGAGGGAAGCGTTGGCCGGCGCCTGGGAAAGGTTCACCTCAATGCGTCCCTCCTTCAGGGCTACCTGCTCCACGCGGAAGGCACGGCCATTGTCTTTCACCAGCACGGTATTGCCGCCTGCCACGGCGGAACCTTTTACCAGCACCGGGTACACGAACGTAGGTGCCCCTTCGCACACCTTTTCCAGGTGGAAGGTGGCTTTGTACGCCTTGCCTTCCTGCAGGGCATCATCGACAGGGATAAAACTCACGGATGAAGGGCTGTTCCAGCGGGCGGTGCCTTCTACGGGCGGCTCAAACTGGAACAGGGCCTGCGCATCCACGCCGGTCACCTCTTCCATGAGGTCCACGCGCAGTTCTGCGTTCTGGGGCACCATGCCACCGGTATAGGCCTTGACATAAGGGGCGAATTCGCTGGCCGACGGTTCCGGCGTCACGTTACGGGGACCACAGGCAACGGCCGCGAGGCACAGGCTCGCCGCCAACCAAACTTTCACGAAGGTTTTCATAGGCATCAGTTATTTCCAGGGGGTCGATTTATAGGCTTCGAAGCCTGCGATAAAGCGTTGCATGCCGTCCAGCAGGCGGCTGCGCGGGCAGGCGATGTTCACCCGCATGAAGCCCTCGCCGGCGGCTCCGTAGATGGAGCCCGTGCTAAGGGTGAGTTGTACTTTCTCCTGCAGGAACTTGCCAAAACGCTCGCTGAAGCCCTCCAGCGGTTCTCCTTCCCGCAGGGCGGTGCGGCAGTCCAGCCACATCAGGTAAGTGCCTTCCAGCGGCAGTACGTTCACTTCCGGCAGTACGTCTTCCAGGAAGCAGGCCACTGTACGGGCGTTGTGGAACAGGTACTCCCGCAGTTGATCCAGCCAAGCGCCGCCTTCCGTGTAGGCCGCCTTGAGGGCCGTGACGCCGAACACGTTTACGTCGCAGCACTCGTTGTCGTTGATGGCGCGGTCCATCTTGGCCAGGACGGCCGGATCTTTGGCGTAAATGTTGGCTATCTGGATGCCGGCCAGGTTGAATGCCTTGGTAGGGGAGATGCAGGACACGGAATTGAGCACGTATTCCTCCGGCAGGGTGGCCCAGGGGGTGTAATCGTGGCCGGGGTAGGTGAGCTCGCAGTGGATTTCGTCGGAAATCACGAATACCTGGTTCCGCTGGCAGATGGTGGCCATCAGGAGCAGTTCCTCGCGGGTCCATACGCGGCCGGCGGGGTTGTGGGGGTTGCACAGGAGGAGCACCTTGGCCTCCGCCGCCTTCTTTTCAAAATCGTCCCAATCCACAATGTAACGGCCGTCGTACTTGAGCGGATTGTCCAGCTGCACGCATTTGTTGTTGCGGATGGCCGGGAAAAAGGCGTTGTAGCAGGGTGTCATCACCATCACTTTGTCGCCGGGCACGGTCATGGCCTTGATGGCGGCGCTGTATGCAGCGATTACGCCGGTAGTGGGGACGATGTTGCTTTTGTCGATATCGTCCCAACCATGCCGCTCGGCGAACCACCGGTGCATGGCCTCATAGTAGCTGTCCGGCACCAGTTCATAGCCGAACACCCCGTGTGCCAGGCGTTTTTGCAGGGCAGCCTGGATTTCCGGTGCCACTTGAAAGTCCATATCGGCCACCCACAGGGGCAGCGTTCCGGGATACAGGTCCCATTTTACACTCTCGGTTCCCCGGCGGTCCGGGCATTGGTCAAAGTTATATGTCATGGTGTGATCGCTAAGTGTTTCAGTGTCAATCGTTTCCTATATAATCCTCGTTCAAATTTCAAACGAGGATTAGTATGTTATGTGTTGATTATGAGCAAGTTACTTATCACGGCAAATCTGGCAATTGGCGGGGGCTTTGGCGTTTTCGTCCAGGATAACCTCTCCGATGGAATCGGCCTTGATAAAACCCGAACGGGGATTCTTTACGGAGACGATGTGTCCCTTTACGGTAGCCTGGACGGAGGAGTACTCGAAGGCCAGTTCGGCGTCTTCCGCAAAGGTACATTCCTCCAAGATGAGGTTCTCGCAGTAGCACAGGGGTTGGCTTCCGCCAATGTGGCAGCGCACCAGGCGGAGGTTCTTGGCATACCAGCCCAGGAATTCGCCGTTGATCACGGAGTCATAGACGGTAATGTCCTCGCTCTCCCAGAAGGCGTCTTTGGTCTGGAGGTTGGCGTTGCGGATAACGGCGTTCTTCGCGTATTGGAAAGAATAGTTTCCGTGCAGCACATAATGGTCGATATCCACGTTCTGGCAGTGCATGAAGATGTAGTTGGCATCGGCCGTTTCTACGTTACGTAGGACGATGTCCTGGCAGTCCCAGAAGGTCTCCTGCGCCATGGGCATCTTCACGTTCTCCAAATATACGTCGCTGATGCGGCGAAACATCTTGGGTGCCTCTACCAGCGTATTGGTCATCTTGCAGCCACGTGTATACCACAGCGCCGCACGGGCACCTTCCCGGAATACGCAGTCCCGGATGGTGAAGCCGTCGCACTCCCAGAAGGGGTATTTTCCGTTGAATTCGCAGTGCACGGCCTCGATGCCGGCACCTTCTTTCAGGGACGATTCTCCCGGCCCGATAGTGACATGCTCCAGATACAGGCCGTCCTTTTTGCAGTACAGAGGACGCTCGCCCTCAAAGTATTGGTCTTTTATAACTTCCATAACATACAAAGTTAATAAATTATAGGTGAGAACGCAAAAAGCAACCCATTTTTGGGTCGATGTCGCCTGCCTGCCAAATTGTCAGTTTATCCGCCTTGGCACGGCCCTTGATAAATCCCAGGCGTCATGTCCGGCGTAACCGGGCATCCAAACGCTACAAACTAAAAAAACAATATCATGCTAAAACCGTTAGGAACAAGAGTGGTCATCGAGCCCAAAGAGGCCGAGACCATGACCGCCGGGGGCCTCTACATCCCGGACAATGCCAAGGAAAAACCCCAGCAGGGCGTTGTGGTGGCCGTAGGCCCGGGCGCAAAGGATGAGCCCATGGAAGTCAAGGCCGGAGAAACCGTCCTGTATGGCAAGTACGCCGGTACCGAGGTTACCGTGGATGGCAAAAAGTACCTCATCGTCAAGCAGTCTGATATTTTGGCAATCCTGTAGTTATGGCAAAAGAAATTAAATTCAATACTGACGTCCGCACCGCCATGAAGGAAGGTGCAGATGCACTGGCTAACGCCGTTAAGGTTACCCTGGGCCCTAAGGGCCGTAACGTGGTCATCGCCAAGAAATTTGGTGCTCCGCAAATCACCAAGGACGGCGTAACCGTAGCCAAAGAGGTGGAACTGGAAGACCAGTTCCAGAACATGGGCGCACAGATGGTGAAGGAGGTTGCCTCCAAGACCAACGACCAGGCCGGTGACGGTACTACCACCGCAACCGTGCTGGCCCAGGCCATCATCAACGTCGGCCTCAAGAACGTGGCTGCCGGCGCCAACCCCATGGACCTGAAGAAGGGTATCGACAAAGCCGTTGCTGCTGTTGTTGCCGATCTCAAGAAGCAGAGCCAGCCGGTAGGCGAGGACTACTCCAAGGTGGAGCAGGTGGGTACCGTTTCCGCCAACAACGACGCTCATATCGGCAAGCTGATTGCCGACGCCATGGCCAAAGTGAAGAAGGACGGCGTCATCACCGTGGAAGAAGCCAAGGGCACCGAGACCGAAGTCAAGGTGGTCGAGGGTATGCAGTTCGACCGCGGTTACATCAGCCCGTACTTCATGACCAACGGCGACAAGATGGAAGCTGTCCTGGACGATGCTTACATCCTCCTCACCGACAAGAAGATCGCCAATATGGAGGATCTGATGCCCGTGCTGGAGCCCGTGGCCCGCGAAGGCCGCAGCCTGCTCATTATCGCCGAGGATGTCGAGGGTCAGGCCCTTACCACCCTCGTGGTAAACCGTCTGCGTGGCACCCTGAAGGTGGCTGCCGTAAAGGCTCCCGGCTTTGGCGACCGTCGCAAGGAGATGCTCCAGGATATCGCCACCCTTACCGGTGCCGTGGTCATTTCCGAGGAACGCGGCTTCACCCTGCAGAACGCCAACGTGCAGATGCTGGGTAAGGCGGAGAAGGTAACCATCACCAAGGAAAACACCACCATCGTGGGCGGTGCCGGTGATGCCGCTGCCATCAAGGACCGTGCAGACCAGATCCGTGCCCAGATCGAGACCACCAAGAGCGACTATGACCGCGAGAAGCTCCAGGAGCGCCTGGGCAAACTCGCCGGCGGTGTGGCTGTCATCTACGTGGGTGCTACCACCGAGGTGGAGATGAAGGAAAAGAAAGACCGCGTGGACGATGCCCTCAACGCAACCCGCGCTGCCGTGGAGGAAGGTTACCTGCCGGGTGGCGGTGTGGCCTACATCCGTGCTGCCGAGGCCCTGCGTGGCCTCAAGGGCGAGAACGATGACGAGACCACCGGTATCCATATTATCGAGCGCGCCATCGAGGAGCCGCTGCGGCAGATTGCCGCCAACGCTGGTGTGGAGGCTTCCGTCATCATCAACAAGATCCGCGAGGGCAAGGGCGACTTCGGTTACAACGCCCGCACCGACGAGTACGTGAACATGTACGAGGCCGGTGTCATCGACCCTACCAAGGTGTCCCGCGTAGCCCTGGAGAACGCTGCTTCCGTGGCTGGCATGTTCCTCACCACCGAGTGTGGCATTGTGGACATTCCCGAGCCCACGCCCGCCGCTCCCGCCATGCCCGCTGGTGGCATGATGTAATCAGGGCTGGCCGGGCCCGACCCTCCTTGTCACGGCGCGGCCGTCCCTCCTTGTCACGGCGCGGCCGTCCCTCCCTGTCATACCGAGGCCACCGGCCGAGCGTATCTCATCCGGGCTGGTCGCCAACCACCTGATAATCAACCACTTACTTATAATCCTCGGCTCTTTTTGCGCCGAGGATTTTTTGGAAGTGTCTGATACACAGTGCGTTATCGACCAGTCTGTTTTGGGGGGATTTTAGGGATTGGTTTGGAAAGCGTGGAAAAAATGGTTAGTTTTGCGGGGAATAATGTTTAGGAATATGAAAAGAGTACTGATTGTGCTTGTGTGCCTGATGATGGGCCTGGTGGCCGGGGCACAGAATATTACAATAGGGGAGGAAGTGCCGCAGGCGGCGGTGGAGGTGTTGCAGCCCCGGCTGGTGCAGTTGCTGCAGAGCGGTAATGTTGCCGAGGCTCCTTTGCAGGTGGAGGCCCGTATCGTCAAGCAATTGGAAACGCCCGGTTCCCTGAGCCAGGTGGCCATGGAGATTGAACTTACCCTCCGTTCCGGCGAAGAGTCCGAAACCTTTTTATTAAAAGGAGTAGGGGAGAATGAGGTCGATGCCTGGGTGCGCGCCATGAAACAATTCCTTCCGCGCGGCAAAGCTGCACAAGGTTTTGTGGCACGGCTAAAATGATGGCCGGGGCTGTAAAATATAATCGACTGATTATCATTCAATTGTAGAAAATCGTCTATGTAAATGCGCATAGACGATTTTTTGTAAGTGCCTGATTTGTACCGAGTTGTATTTAACGCATGTGGTAACATTTTGAATTACAGCACCTTATGGAAATTTTTAAATAATTTTATAAAAAAATTCAGAAAAAATTTGTCAGTTCGAAAATAGTTACTACCTTTGCAGTCCCGTTCGGAAACGAGCGGGATTTTTAACCTCCCCACATGGGCTGGTTGAAAATTTAAAAGATCATTGAAAAGACTGAAAGGAAGTACAAGCAAGTACCGGAAGTTGTAACATACAATTTCAAACTTAAACGAGCGTCAGTTTCTTTAGAGAAACTAAAGTCAAGGACAAGCTTAGATTTATATTAAAGTATACAATGAAGAGTTTGATCCTGGCTCAGGATGAACGCTAGCGGCAGGCTTAACACATGCAAGTCGAGGGGCAGCGGGTTGTAGCAATACAATGCCGGCGACCGGCGAAAGGGTGAGTAACGCGTGAGCAACATGCCCGGTAGAGGAGGATAGTCGATGGAAACGTCGCGTAATACTCCGTA